>NZ_JAUYUS010000071.1 GCF_030694575.1 Parvibaculum sp. | reverse complement strand
TCGGTCATCGTGCAGGTGGCGTCGTTCAAGCTCACGGGCAAGCGCGTCTTCCGGATGGCGCCGCTGCATCATCATTTCGAACAGAAGGGCTGGGCGGAGCCGACCGTCGTCGTGCGCTTCTGGATCATATCCGTCGTGCTCGCCATGGCGGGACTTGCAACGCTGAAACTGAGATAGGGAATGATCGCGGCAACCGGTTTCGAGAAGCGTAACGTGGCGGTGCTGGGGCTCGGCAAGTCGGGCCTCGCGACCGTGCGCGCGCTCGAGGCCGGCGGTGCCAGGGTGTTCGCGTGGGACGACGCGGCGGAGAAGCGCGCGGAGGCGGCGAAGGAAGGCTTCACGCTGACGGATGCGAGCGGGTGGGACTGGAAGAATTTCGCGGCACTCATTCTCAGCCCCGGCATTCCGCTGACGCATCCCGTGCCGCATGCCGCCGTCGGCAAGGCGCGGGCGGCGGGCGTCGAGGTGATCGGCGACATCGAGCTTTTCCAGCGCGCGGTGAAGGGTACGGGTGCGAAGATCGTCGCGATCACGGGCACCAACGGCAAGTCGACCACGACGGCGCTGATCGGGCACATGGTGCGGCGCTGCGGCGGCGACGCGCAGGTGGGCGGCAATATCGGCAAGGCGGTGCTGGAACTCGATGCGCCCTCCGCGACGAGCATTTACGTGGTGGAGGTGTCCTCCTACCAGATCGATCTCGCGCCGGGGCTCGCGCCCAATATCGCGGTGCTGCTCAACATCACGCCGGACCATATCGACCGGCACGGCACGGTGGAGCATTACGCGGAAGTGAAGGCGCGCATCTTCGCGCTGCAGACGGAGAAGGATACGGCGGTCATCGGCATCGACGAGCCGCGCTCGACCGACATCTGCACGCGCGAAAGCGCCAGGCGGATGCAGAAGGTCGTGCCGATCTCGGTTGGCAAGGCGCTGTCGCGCGGCGTCTATGCGCTGGACGGCGTGCTTTACGACAGTACGGGGACGCAGACGGTGAAGGCGGGCGACCTCCGGGTGATCAAGACGCTGGCGGGCGCGCATAATTGGCAGAACGCGGCGGCGGCCTATGCCGTGGGCCGCGCGCTCGGCTATCAGCGCGAACGGATTTTCGCGGCGTTCGAGAGTTTCCCGGGTCTTGCGCACCGGATGGAGATCGTGGGCGAGGTGGACGGTGTGCGCTTCGTCAACGACAGCAAGGCGACCAATGCGGACGCGGCGTCGAAGGCGCTCGCGACTTACGACAACATCTACTGGATCATCGGCGGCAAGGCGAAGGAGGGCGGCATCGAGAGCCTGGAGCCCTGGTTCGACCGCATCCGGCGCGCCTATCTGATCGGCGACGCGGCGAAGAGCTTCGCCGAGACACTGAAGGGCAAGGTCGAATTCATTCAGTGCGGCACGCTCGACCGGGCCGTCGAAGCGGCGACGCGCGACGCCTCGGCCGACGAGAGCGACCTCAAGGTGGTGCTGCTGTCGCCGGCCTGCGCGTCGTTCGACCAGTTCGCGAATTTCGAGGAACGCGGCGATGCGTTCCGCGCGGCCGTGCAGGAGCGGCTGGCAAGCAAGGGGGGCGCGGCAGCATGATCCGTCTCGCCCGCACAAACCGCAGCGTGATCGCCGAATGGTGGTGGACCGTCGACAAGTGGACGCTGCTCGGGCTCCTTTGCCTGATGCTGCTCGGCGGCGTGCTGGCGCTCGCGGCGAGCCCGGCGGTCGCCATGCGCATTCACCTGCCGCCATTCCATTTCGTCTACCGCCAGATGATCTTCTTCCTGCCCGCCATCGGCGTGATGATCGGCGTGTCGCTGCTCAATGTGCGGCAGGTGCGCCGCCTCGCGGCGATCGTGTTCGCCGTCGGCTTCGTGCTGATGGCGCTGACGCTCGTCATCGGGCCGGAAGTGAAGGGCGCGCATCGCTGGCTGCAGATCGGGCCGCTCGCCATCCAGCCGTCCGAATTCGTGAAGCCCGCCTTCATCGTGCTGGTCGCCTGGCTCTTCGCGGAGGCGCAGCGGACGCCGGGCATTCCGGGCACGACGCTCGGCCTCGGGCTTTATGCGATGGTGGTTTCGGTGCTGGCGCTGCAGCCGGATTTCGGCCAGCTCATGCTGGTCACGGCCGTCTTCGGCGCGATGTTCTTCATGGCCGGGCTGTCCTGGGGCTGGATCGGATCGCTCGGCGCGCTCGCCGCTTCCGGCGCGATCACGGCCTATACGCTGATGCCGCATGTGGCGAGCCGCGTGAACCGCTTCCTCGATCCGGAATCGGGCGATACCTACCAGATCGACCGCGCGCTCGACGCCTTCCAAACCGGCGGATTTTTCGGGCGCGGGCCGGGCGAGGGCGAAGTGAAGCGCATCCTTCCCGATGCGCATACGGATTTCATCTTCGCCGTCGCGGCGGAGGAATATGGCGTGCTTGCCGGGCTCATCATCATAGGTCTCTTTGCCTTCATCGTGGTGCGGGCGCTTCGCCATGCGATGGAGGAACAGGACCTCTTCCTGCAATTCGCGACCTGCGGCCTGGTGGCGCTGTTCGGATTGCAGGCGCTCATCAACATGGCGGTGAACGTGAACCTGATGCCGGCCAAGGGCATGACGCTGCCGTTCATTTCCTATGGCGGCTCCTCGCTGCTGGCGCTTGCCTTTGCGATGGGCATGCTGCTCGCGCTGACGCGCCGCCGCGCCGGCAGCCATGTCGCGCCTCCGAGCGGACGGAGGGCGAACGCATGACTCATTATCCGAACGGTCCCATCGTCATCGCCGCAGGCGGCACGGGCGGGCATCTCTTCCCCGGCCAGGCGCTGGCGCAGGAGCTGCGCCGCCGCGGCCGCCGCATCGTGCTGATGACGGACGAGCGCGTGCAGCGCTTCGACAAGCTTTTCCCGGATGCGGATATCTATGCCGTTCCGTCGGCGACTCCTTCAGGCAAAGGCATCGTCGGCCTGCTGCGCGCGGCGCCCGCCATACTCGCGGGTGTCGCGCGTTCCTTCTCGATCCTGCAGCGGGTGAAGCCCGCCGCGCTGATCGGCTTCGGCGGCTACCCGACGCTGCCGCCCGTCCTTGCCGCGATCCTGCGCGGCGTGCCGGCCTGCGTGCATGAGCAGAACGCGGTGCTCGGCCGCGTGAACCGGCTGGTCGGGCCGCATGTCGAGGCGATTGCCTCCACCTTCGACGCACCGAAATTCCTGAAGGCGCGCGATGCGGGCAAGCTCGTCCTGACCGGTAATCCCGTGCGCGACGCCGTGATCGCGCAGGCGGGCGCGCCATACGAAACGCCGCGGGGAGAAGACCGGATAAAGCTCCTCGTATTCGGCGGCAGCCAGGGCGCGCGCGTGATGAGCGACATCGTGCCGGTGGCGCTGGCGCAACTGCCGGAACATCTGCGCCGGCGTCTCGCCGTGGTGCAGCAGTGCCGCGCGGAAGACATCGAGCGCGTCGGCGACATATACAAAGAGGCGGGGATCGACGCCGAACTCAGCGACTTCTTCGACGACATGCCGGAGCGCATCGCGGCGTGCCATCTCGTGATCGGCCGCTCCGGCGCCTCGACGGTGAGCGAACTGGCCGTCATCGGCCGGCCCTCGATCCTGGTGCCGCTGCCGCATTCGCTCGACAACGACCAGAAGGCGAATGCCGAGAAGCTCGCGCAGGCGGGTGCGGCCTGGATGATCGAACAGAAATATTTCACCGCCGACGCGCTCCGCCGTCAGCTCGAACAATTGTTCGGCAATCCTTCCGACCTCGAAGCCGCCGCCGCTGCTGCCCGCCGTCAGGGCCAGCCGAACGCCGTGCGCGACCTCGCCGACCTGGTGGAGGCGCTGGGGCGCGGCGAATACCGCGCGCTGCGCAGCCGCCGCAACGGCGGCAACGGCAATGGCGGCGACGACAAGCTCCTCAAATTCGCGACTGGAGGTGCATGATGCGCCCGGCACCTCTCGACATCGGCAACATCCATTTCGTCGGCATCGGCGGCATCGGCATGAGCGGCATTGCCGAAGTCATGCACAATCTCGGCTACACGGTGCAGGGCAGCGATCTTGCCGACAGCGCCAATGTGAAGCGGCTCAAGGGCCTCGGCATCAAGGTGTTCATCGGCCAGAAGGCGGAGAACGTCGCTGACGCGCAGGTGATCGTGGTTTCGTCGGCAATCAAGGCGGACAATCCCGAACTCATGGAAGCCCGGACGCGCTTCCTGCCGGTGGTGCGCCGCGCGGAAATGCTGGCCGAGCTGATGCGCCTCAAGAGCTGCGTCGCCATTGGCGGCACACATGGCAAGACGACGACAACCTCGCTCGTCGCGGCCATTCTGGACAAGGCGGGCATCGATCCGACCGTCATCAATGGCGGCATCATCAATGCCTATGGCACCAATGCGCGGCTCGGCGGCGGCGAATGGATGGTGGTGGAGGCGGATGAATCCGACGGCACTTTCGTGAAGCTGCCGGCGACCATCGCCATCGTCACCAATATCGACCCCGAGCATCTCGACTATTACGGCAGTTTCGAAGCCGCGAAGGACGCCTTCCTCGCCTTCGTGGAAAACGTACCGTTCTACGGCGCCGCCGTGATGTGCATCGACCATCCGGAAGTGCAGGCGCTGATCGGCCGCGTGCGCGACCGGCGCATCGTCACCTACGGCACCAATCCGCAGGCCGATATCCGCGCGACGAATGCGCGCGTCGAAGGCGGCTTCAACGTGTTCGACGTCGCCATCACCGACCGCAAGACGGGTGCCACGCGCGAGCTGAAGGACGTGCGGCTCGCCATGCACGGCACGCACAACATGCTGAACAGCCTCGCCGCCATCGGCGTCGCGACGCAGATGGGCATCGCCGACGACAAGATCCGTGCGGCACTGGAAGGCTTCGGCGGCGTGAAGCGGCGCTTCACGTTTGTGGGAAACTGGAACGGCGTCAACATCTACGACGATTACGGCCATCATCCGGTCGAGATCGCGGCGGTGCTGCAGGCAGCGCGCTCGGCGACGCAGGGGCGCACCATCGCCGTGGTGCAGCCGCACCGCTATACGCGTCTCCACAATCTCTTCGACGAATTCTGTTCCTGCTTCAACGACGCCGACACGGTGATCGTGGCCGATGTCTACGAGGCGGGCGAGAAGCCCATCGAGGGCGCGAACCGCGACGCACTTGTGGAAGGCCTGCGCGCGCGCGGCCACCGCAACGTGATGCCGCTGCCGGGGCCGGAAGCGCTGCCGGGCCTGATCGCGCAAGTGGCGCAGCCGGGTGATCTCGTCGTCTGTCTCGGCGCGGGCAGCATCACTTATTGGGCGAATGCGCTGCCGGACGATCTGGCGAAGCTCGGCGGGAAGAAGAAGCCTGCGCCGAAAGCCGCACCGAAGGCAAAGGCGAAGCCGAAAAAGGGGAGGGGGAGATGATGGCTGCAGAAGCCACCGCCGCTCTCATCGACCGGCTGCCGAAGGTTCGCGGTGAAATCGTGGCCGACGCACCCCTCGCGCCGCTCACCTGGTTCCGCGCGGGCGGCAATGCGGAAGTCCTGTTCCGCCCGGCGGATGCGGAAGATCTTGGCAATTTCCTCGCGGGCGTGCCCGCCGACGTACCCGTCACGGTGATCGGCGTCGGCTCCAACCTGCTGGTGCGCGAGGGCGGCGTACCGGGCATCGTCATCCGGCTCGGGCGGGGGTTCATGAATATCGAGATCGAGGGGACCTGTGTTCGCGCGGGAACCGCGGCGCTCGACGTTGCGGTTTCCCGCGCGGCGCAGGAAGCAGGGCTCGCCGGCCTCGAATTCTATCGCGGCATTCCGGGCTCCATCGGCGGCGCGCTGCGCATGAATGGCGGCGCCTATGGCCGCGAGACGAAGGATGTGCTGGTGGAAGCCGTCGCCATCGACCGGGTGGGCAAGCGGCATGTGCTTTCCAATGCCGACATGCACTACACCTATCGCCATTGCGGCGCGCCGGACGATCTCATTTTCGTCGAGGCGCTGTTCCAGGGCACGCCGGGCAATGCCGAGGAAATCCTGCGGCGCATGAACGAAATCACGTCCTCGCGCGAGGCGACGCAGCCGATCCGCACGCGCACGGGCGGCTCGACCTTCAAGAACCCCGAAGGCCACAAGTCCTGGCAGTTGATCGACGCGGCGGGCTGCCGCGGGCTTCGCAAGGGCGGGGCGCAGGTGTCGGAACTGCATTGCAACTTCCTCATCAATACGGGCGATGCAAGCGCCAGCGACATCGAAGACCTCGGCGAGGAAGTGCGCGCGCGCGTGAAGGCGACGAGCGGCGTGACGCTGGAATGGGAAATCCGCCGCATCGGCGTTCGTGAAAAGAGGAGCGGCGCATGAGCGAAGCAAAGCATGTCGCCGTGCTGAAGGGCGGATGGAGCGCCGAGCGCGAGGTGAGCCTCGTCTCCGGCAAGGGCTGCGCCGAGGCGCTGCGCAAGCATGGCTACCGCGTGACCGAGATCGACGCGGGGCGCGATCTTGCCGACCAGATTCTGAAAGTGAAGCCGGACGTCGCCTTCAACGCGCTGCATGGCCGCTGGGGCGAGGATGGCTGCGTGCAGGGGCTGCTCGAAATTCTCCGCGTGCCCTACACGCATTCGGGCGTGCTGGCCTCCGCGCTTGCTATGCACAAGGAGCGGGCGAAGTTCATTTTCCGCGCGGCGGGGCTTCCGGTCGCCGAGAGCGTCGTCGTGCCGCGCGAGCAGGCGGCGCATGGCCATGTGATGGAGCCGCCCTACGTCATCAAGCCGGTGAGCGAGGGCTCGTCCGTCGGCGTCTTCATCGTGCGCGCGGGCGACAACCGGCCGCCGGCCGAACTCACCTCGGCGGAATGGAACCTCGGCGACGAGGTGATGGCGGAACGCTACATCGCGGGCCGCGAACTCACCTGCGCCGTGATGGGCACGGAAGTGCTGGGCGTGACCGAGATCATCGCCAACACGACCTTCTACGACTATGAGGCGAAATATCAGACGGGCGGGTCGCGGCACATCATTCCCGCGCCGGTCGATGCCGATGTCTATGCCGAGGTGCAGCGTGTGACGCTGGCCGCGCACAAGGCGCTCGGCTGCCGGGGTGTGAGCCGCGCCGATTTCCGTTTCGACGACACGCGGCCGGGCAAGCCCGAACTCATTCTTCTCGAAGTGAACACGCAGCCCGGCATGACGCCGACGTCGCTGGTGCCCGAACTTGCCAATCTCGCCGGCTATTCCTACGGCGAGCTGGTGAGCTGGATGGTGGAGGAGGCGTCATGCGACAGGTGAAGAAAGTTTCGCGCACGGGCGTCCGCGCGGCGCCGCGCAAGAAGGGCTCCAAGATCGCGCCGGGCAAGCGCCGCAACGGCGCAGCGAACCGGACGTTCGGCCGCCGCACGGAGCGGCCCGCCGGGCCCATCGGTGCGTGGATCGAGCGGATGCGCGAGGGCAATTTCGGGATGCAGCCTTTCGCTTATGGCGCGCTGGTGCTGATCGCCTGCGTCGCCGTCTATGGCGTGGTGATCGGCGGCCATGCGGAGAACGGCGTCAATGCCGTTACGCATCAGGCGAACCGGCTGCTCGCGCTTTCCGGCTTCAGCATTCAGGACGTGACGGTGACGGGCCGCGCGCAGACGCGGAAAGACGATCTCCTTGCCGCCGTCGGCACGAAGCGCGGCGATCCGATTTTCGGCTTCGACACGGAAGCGGCGCGGCAGCGGATCGAGCGGCTCGACTGGGTGCGCTCGGCGACGGTGACGCGGCTTCTGCCGGACACGATCCGCATCGAGGTGAGCGAACGCCAGCCTTTCGCGCTGTGGCAACGCGGCGGCGAGCTTTCCATCGTCGATGCGGAAGGGCGTCCGATCACGGATGAAGGCGTTCAGGACTTCGCGCATCTGCCTTTCATCGTCGGCTTCGGCGCGCCGCGCGCGGCGCCGGAACTGCTGACGCTGATGCAGAAGGAGCGGCCCGAACTGCTGCAGCGCGTGCGCGCCTTCGTGCGGGTGAGCGACAGGCGCTGGAACTTGCGGCTTGAGAACGGCGTCGACGTGAAGCTGCCGGAAACGGGTGTTGCGAAGGCGCTCGCCGATCTTGCGGCTTACGACACGAAATACAGGGTTCTGTCGCGCGACATCGTCGCCGTCGATCTCCGGCTTCCCGACCGTGTTTCGGTGGAGCTGACCGAGAACGCGGCGAACGGCACGGGTATCGCGACCGACGCAACATTGAAGAAGAACGGGGTCCGGCCGGGGCAGGCCGGTCGTGGAGGCAATACATGAATATGGTCAGTCTCGGGTCGAGAAGTTTTCAGGGCAGGCCCGTCGCGGCGGGGCGGTCCGGCACGATCGCCGCGCTCGATGTGGGGTCGAGCAAGATTTCGTGCTTCATCGCGAAGATCGAGCCGGGGCGGCTCGCGAATGGCCATGCGCCGATACGCGTGATCGGCATCGGGCACCAGGTGTCGCGCGGTATCCGCGCGGGCGCGGTGGTCGACATGGATGCGGCGGAAGAAGCGATCCGCGTCGCGGTCGATGCGGCGGAGCGGATGGCGGGCGTCACGATCCGCGATGTGGTGGTCGGCTTTTCCGGCGCCGAGCCGAAGAGCCAGACGGTCGGCGTGCGCGCCTCGATCACGGGCGGCGAGGTCGGCGACGCGGATGTGTCGCGGCTCATCCATCATGCGCAGGCGAATTTTCAGCCGGAGGGGCGCGACGTTCTCCACGCGATCCCCACGAATTACAGCGTTGACGGCAGCCGGGGGGTGCGCGATCCGCGCGGCATGTTCGGCGAAAAGCTCGGCGTCGAGGTGCATATGGTGAGCGTGCTGCGCGGGCCGCTCCGGAACCTCGAGCTTTGCATCGAGCGCTGCCATCTGAGCGTGGCGGGGATCGCCGTGTCGCCTTACGCGAGCGGGCTTGCCTGCCTGGTCGAGGACGAGATGGACCTCGGCGTCGCAATGATCGACATGGGCGGCGGCACCACTTCACTGTCCATCTTCTTCGAAGGGGCGATGGTTTACTGCGATTCCGTGTCAATTGGCGGGAATCACATTACTAATGATATTGCGCGGGGGCTCTCCACACCGCTCTCACATGCAGAGCGGATGAAGACGCTATACGGGAGCGCACTTGCGAGCCCCTCGGATGAGAGAGAGATGATCGACGTGCCTCAGGTGGGCGAAAGCGATGCCGATTCGGCCAACCATATTCCGAGGTCGATGCTGACCGGCATCATCCAGCCGCGGCTGGAGGAAACGTTCGAACTCGTGCGGGACAGGATGGAGGCGAGCGGCTATGGCCGGCTCGCCGGCCGGCGCGTGGTGCTGACGGGCGGCGCGGCGCAGCTCAACGGTGCGCGCGAACTCGCGGCCCGCATGCTCGACAAGCAGGTGAGGGTGGGCCAGCCGGTCCGCCTGACGGGCCTTGCCGAAGCAACGGGCGGGCCCGCCTTCTCGACCTGCGCCGGACTTCTCGCCTATTCGCAAATCTCTCCCCTCGACGCCGCCGGCAGCGACGACGGCGACGAGGCGGCCATGCCGCGCGGACAGATCCGCCGGTTCGGCCGCTGGCTGAAGGAGAACTTCTGATGCAACGCGCAATCCGAGGCAGACGCAGGGGCGGTCAGCCGGAACGGGCACGAAGCCGGTGGAAATCAGGCCGGCTCGCAGGCCCCCCCCGGCAGACGGGGCACCGAACCCCCGCCGCGAAAAGCGGCAACACCGACCCCGTTATTCCAATTCGCTCCCAGGAGGCAGACATGAGCATCAAACTTTCGGTTCCGCAGGCACAGGAACTCAAGCCCCGCATCACGGTGTTCGGCGTTGGCGGCGCCGGCGGCAATGCGGTCAACAACATGATCGAAGCGGGCCTC
Organism: Parvibaculum sp.; assembly: GCF_030694575.1. Taxonomy (GTDB): domain Bacteria; phylum Pseudomonadota; class Alphaproteobacteria; order Parvibaculales; family Parvibaculaceae; genus Parvibaculum. The sequence goes on along the minus strand of NZ_JAUYUS010000071.1, from coordinate 43,600 downwards.
GAAGGCGTCGAGTTCGTGGTGGCGAATACCGACGCGCAGGCGCTCGCGCTTTCCTCCGCCGACCGGCGCATCCAGCTCGGCGCGTCGATCACCGAGGGGCTCGGCGCCGGTTCGCGCCCCGAAGTCGGTTGCGCGGCGGCCGAAGAGGCGCTGCATGAGATCGCGGAGCACCTGCAGGGCGCTCACATGGTCTTCATCACCGCCGGCATGGGCGGCGGCACGGGCACGGGCGCTGCGCCCGTCATCGCCCGCGCGGCCCGCGAAAACGGCATCCTCACCGTCGGCGTGGTGACGAAGCCGTTCCAGTTCGAAGGCTCGCGCCGGATGCGGCTGGCGGAAGAGGGCATCCGCGACCTGCAGCAATATGTCGACACGCTCATCATCATCCCGAATCAAAACCTGTTCCGGGTCGCGAACGAGAACACGACCTTCGCCGATGCTTTCGGTATGGCCGATCAGGTGCTGCATTCGGGCGTGGCGGGCATCACCGACCTCATGATGAAGCCCGGCCTCATCAATCTCGACTTCGCGGACGTTCGTACCGTGATGAACGAGATGGGCAAGGCCATGATGGGCACGGGCGAGGCGAGCGGCGAAAACCGCGCCATCGAGGCCGCCGAGGCCGCGATCTCCAACCCGCTGCTCGACGAAGTGTCGATGAAGGGCGCCAAGGGCGTACTCATCAACATCACGGGCGGCATGGACCTCACTCTTTATGAGGTGGACGAGGCGGCGAACCGTATCCGCTCCGAAGTCGATCCGGACGCCAACATCATCGTCGGTTCCACCTTCGACAACTCGCTCGACGGCCGCATGCGCGTCTCGGTCGTGGCGACGGGTATCGAAGCGGAAGCCGGCCAGATGCAGCGGCCCGAAACCCAGCCCGCCCAGGTACGGGCGGTGCAGGACCGTGCGCCCGCCGCCCGCAGCGCGGCGGCAACCTTCCCGGCGGTTCGCACCCTCAATCCGGTGCAGGCGCAGGTGGAACGGATCGAGGAACGCCTTGCCCCGGCGACGGAGCAGGCAGAACTCGGCATCGAGACGGCAGAGGCCGCTCCGGCGGCCCGCTCGAACGGCCAGTTCGACCCGAACGACTATGAGGCTGAAGTCATCATCCACAAGCCCGAGCCCCGGCGTCAGCCAGCGCGGGCGGAAGTGGAAGCGCCGGTGGTGCGGGCCGATGCGGTTCGCGCCGAGCCGAGGGCACCGCGCATTCCGGGCGATCTCGACCGGGTGCAGAAGGCCGACATCCCCGGCTTTCTCGGTCAGAAGGCCGCGACGGTCCAGCAGTCCCGCGCACCGAAAAAGGGTCCGACCTTCTTCGAACGCCTGACCGGCAACCGCCGCAAGGAGAACGAGGAGCCGGCGCCCGCGCCGCAGCCGCAGCGCCGCGAACCGACGGTCGCCACGCGTGTCGCGAAGCCGGAGCCGCGGATCCAGTCCGAGGCCCGGACGCCGGAAAGCCTGTCCTCCTCGACCGAGAGCCGCCTCGTGCAGCCCTCCTATGAGGAAGAGCAGCTCGAGATTCCGACTTTCCTGCGCCGCCAGGCCAACTGAGACCCCTTCCGGGGCCTGAAAACACGATTAACCCGCCCTTGCCGGACAGCAATCCGGAAAGGGCGGGTTTCTCTTTTAAATCAATAGCTTGCGATTTGTTTCCAACGGTAACATTCAGTAAAAATCTGTTATTTGTGACCGATTCACGGCACTGCTACATAAGAGGCGGACCAGAGGGGGCGGTCTCGTTTCGGGGGTACGTGGGTGTTCAGAGTGCAGAAATCAGAATTTGAAACCATCATGCTGGAGAATGTCCGGCGGGAACGGCGTATCCGCGCGATCGCCTTTCCGCAGAAGACGCTCGTGCGCCCCGTCGTGATCGACGGTGTCGGCCTGCACAGCGGCGCGGCGATCCACATGGTTCTGCATCCGGCCGAAGCGGACCGGGGCATCATCTTCCGGCGCACCGATCTCGTGACGCAGGGCCGGGACGTTTCCGACATCCCGGCGCGTTTCGACCATGTCGTCGACACCACGCTCTCCACCGCCATCGGCAACGCGGCGGGCACCACCGTCAGCACCGTCGAACACCTCATGTCCGCCTTCTCCGCGCTCGGCATCGACAATGCGCTGGTGGAGATCGACGGCCCGGAAGTGCCGGTGCTGGACGGCAGCTCAGAAGTCTTCATCGACGCGATCGAAGCCGTGGGCATCGAGAAGCTGGACGCGCCCCGCAAGGCGATCCGCATCCTGAAGCCCATCATCGTCGAGGACGGCGCGAAGCGCGCGGCGCTGCTGCCGGGCGACGGTTTCCGCGTTTCCTTCGAGATCGATTTCGACAATCCGCTGATCGGCCGCCAGGCGATCGAAGCCGACCTGCATGACGACTTCTTCATCGAAGACATCATGCATGCCCGCACCTTCTGCCTGCGCCGCGACATCGAGGCGATGTGGGCGGCGGGGCTTGCCAAGGGCGGCTCGCTCGAAAATGCCGTGGTCGTGGACCAGGACCGTATCCTCAACGAGGAGGGCCTGCGCTACGAGGATGAATTCGTGCGCCACAAGGTGCTGGACGCCGTGGGCGACCTGGCCCTGTCCGGCCGGCCGCTGATCGGCCGCTACGAAGGCTCGCGCGCCGGGCACGCCATGAACAACCGCGTGCTGCGGGCGCTCATGGCCGACCGTTCGGCCTGGGAAGTCGTCGATTTCATGGAAGCGCCCGAGGCGGCTTCTTCCGGTCCCGAACTCGTGGCCATTCCGGCCGATTAAGGGTTTACTGTCCTTACCCACCGGGGAAGGCGCGTGCTTTCGGGCCCGCGCCTTTTTCATGTCCGGGGCTCCCGTGGAGCCTTGCGGCGCGAGGGGCGTGGCCGCTATGGTTTCGCGCCGCTTATTGAGATAGAAAAAGGCTCCCGTCGGCCCTTTGCCGGCGAGTCGGCGACGTTTCGGACCGTTTTCGGTCGGGAATCCGCCGGGTCATCGCATGAAATGGACTTTGCCCGCATGAGTGAGGCCAGGCTGCCTACAAGACGTCGTCACGCTTCACGTGGTCACGCTTCTTCGTTTTCGTTCATTCGCGCTGCCCTTGCGGGCGCGCTGGCGCTTGCCGTTACGGGGCTTGCGGGCTGTTCGTCGGACGACGAACTGCCTTACGAAGAACGGCCGGTCGAGCAGATCTACAACAGAGCCATGGACTACATGCAGGAGGGGAAATACAACCCTGCCGCGAAAGAGTTCGACGAGGTGGAGCGCCAGCATCCCTATTCGGAATGGGCGCGGCGGTCGATGCTGATGGGCGCCTATGCCCATTACAAGATCAACGAGTACGACGAGGCGATCCTCGGTGCGCAGCGCTTCATTTCGCTGCATCCGAGCAACAAGGATGTGCCTTACGCCTATTACCTGATCGGGCTCAGCTACTACGAGCGGATTTCCGACGTCGGCCGCGACCAGAAGATGACGGAGAATGCGCTCAACTCGTTCTATGAGCTGACGCGGCGTTTCCCCGCCAGCGAATATTCGCGCGATGCGCGCCTGAAGATCGATCTCACGCTCGATCATCTTGCGGGCAAGGAAATGGAAATCGGCCGCTACTACCTCAACCGCCACGACTACATCGCCGCGATCAACCGCTTCCGCATCGTCATCGAAAAGTATCAGACGACGACGCATACGCCGGAAGCGCTGGAGCGGCTGACCGAAGCCTATCTCGCGCTCGGCATCAAGACGGAAGCGCAGACGGCGGCGGCGATCCTCGGTTACAATTTCCCCGGCAGCGACTGGTACGAGGACAGCTATGCGTTGCTGGCCGGCCAGGGCCTGGAGCCGGTGGAGAGCAAGGATTCCTGGATCAGCAAGGCATGGAATTCCGTTTTCTGATCGTTCGGTCTTCTTCATAGAAGGCGTGTTTCATGCTCGCCGCGCTGTCGATCCGCGATATCGTTCTCATTGACAGGCTTGAACTGGCGCTCGACAGGGGGCTGTGCACCCTCACGGGCGAAACGGGCGCGGGCAAGTCGATCCTTCTCGACGCGCTCGGCCTCGCGCTTGGCGCGCGCGCCGATGCCGGGCTTGTGCGGCAGGGCGCGGAGCAGGGCAGCGTCACGGCCGTCTTCGACATTGCGTCCGCGCACCCGGCCCGGGCGCTTCTCACCGAAAACGAACTCGAAGCCGAGGGCGACCTCATTCTCCGCCGCGTGCAGACGCGCGACGGCCGCTCGCGCGCCTTCGTCAACGACCAGCCCGTGAGCATCGGCCTGCTGCGGCAGTTGGGCGATGTGCTGGTGGAAGTGCATGGCCAGCACGACGAGCGCGGGCTGCTCGACGCCTCCGGCCACCGCGCGATCCTCGATGCCTTTGGCGGGCTCGAGGCGGATGTCGCGAAGGCGCGGCGGCTCTGGGCGGCGGCGGCGGCGGCGCGGGAGGCGCTTGCCGCGCATGAAGCGATGCTCGCGCGGGCAAAGGCGGAGCAGGACTATCTCACCCACGTGGTCGCCGAACTGGACGAGCTCGCGCCGGAGCCCGGCGAGGAAACCGCGCTCGCCGAAGAGCGCACGCTGATGATGCATTCGGAAAAGATCGCGGCCGATCTCGCCGAGGCGGAAGAGGCATTGTCCGGCGATGGCGGGCTCGACGCGCGGCTCACCGTGGCGCTGCGCCGTCTCGCCCGCGTGGCGGAGCAGGCGGCGGGACGGCTCGACGGCGCCATTGCCGCGCTCGACCGCACGCTGAACGAGGCGGCGGAAGCGCGCGACCAGGTGGCGCTGGCGATGCGGGCTCTGGAGTTCGATCCGCGCCGTCTGGAACAGGCGGAGACGCGGCTCTTCGCGCTCCGGGCCGCGGGCCGAAAGCATAATGTCGCGGTCGACAGTCTCGCCGAGCTTGCGGACAAGCTGCGCGGGCAGCTTGCAGAAATCGAAGGCGGCGAGGCGACGCAGGCGAGGCTGCGCAAGGAGGCTGACGACGCGGCGGCGGCCTATCTCCTCCACGCGAAGGCGCTGTCCGCCTCGCGCGCGAAGGCGGCGGCGAAGCTCGACCGGGAAGTGATGAAGGAATTGAAGCCGCTGAAGCTCGACAAGGCGACCTTCAAGACCCAGATCGATGTGCTGCCGGAAAACCAGAACGGAGGGCAGGGCGGACCGGACGGCATCGACCGCGTCTCCTTCCTCATCTCGACCAATCCGGGCGCGCCGCTCGGACCGCTCATCAAGATCGCGTCGGGCGGCGAGCTGTCGCGTTTCGTGCTGGCGCTGAAAGTGGCGCTCGCCTCGCGCGGCAGCGCGCCGACGCTGATTTTCGACGAAGTGGATTCCGGCGTCGGCGGCGCGGTGGCGGAAGCCGTCGGCCTGCGGCTCGCGGAACTGGCGAAGGCCGCGCAGGTGATCGTCGTCACGCATTCGCCGCAGGTGGCGGCGCGGGCGCAGCATCACTTCCGCATTTCCAAGGGCGGCGAGGCGAAGGCCGCGAAGATCGCGACGCGCGTCGAAACGCTCGATGCCCCCGCGCGGCGCGAGGAAATCGCGCGTATGCTGGCAGGCGCGACGGTGACGGACGAGGCGCGCGCCGCCGCGGACCGGCTGATCGGTAGTCATCCGTGAGTGAGACGATATGAATGCGAAACGGAAAAGCGCGGATGAGGCGCTGGCGCAGAAGGAAGCGGAACATCTGACGCTCGAGGAAGCGGCGGAGGAACTCGCGCGTCTCGCCGGCGAAATCGAAAAGCACGACAAGCTTTATTACCAGAAGGACGCGCCGCGCATTTCGGATGCGGAATACGACGCGCTGCGCCGCCGCAACGATGCCATCGAGGCGCGCTATCCCGAACTCGTGCGCGAGGACAGTCCGAGCCACCGCGTCGGCGCACAGCCGGCGGACGGCTTCGGCAAGGTCGTGCACCGCGTGCCGATGCTGTCGCTGTCGAATGCCTTCGACGATGACGACGTGCGCGACTTCGCCTTGCGCATCAGGCGCTTCCTCAACCTGAAGGAAGACGACATCCTGCCCATCACGGCGGAGCCGAAGATCGACGGGCTGTCGGCGGCGCTGCGCTACGAGAAGGGCGAATTCGTGCTGGGCGCCACGCGCGGCGATGGCCGCGAGGGCGAGAACGTCACGGCGAACCTCAAGACCATCGGCGATATTCCGGCGACGCTGAAGGGGAAGGACATTCCCGATGTCGTCGAGGTGCGTGGCGAAGTCTACATGTCTCACGAGGATTTCGCGGCGCTGAACGAGCGGCAGCGCGAGGCGGGCAAGCCCGTCTTCGCCAACCCGCGCAACGCGGCGGCGGGGTCGCTCCGCCAGCTCGACGCGAAGATCACCGCGAGCAGGCCGCTCCGTTTCTTCGCCTATACATGGGGCGAAATGTCGGAGATGCCGGCGGAGACGCAGTCGGGCGTCATGGAGGCCTTCCGCAAATGGGGCTTCACGGTCAATCCGTTGTTCGGCCGCTGCGACAGCGTGGAAGCGCTGATCGATTTCTATCACGACATCGAGGAACGCCGCGCGACGCTCGGCTACGACATCGACGGTGTCGTCTACAAGGTGGACCGGCTCGACTGGCAGAACCGCCTCGGCTTCGTGTCGCGTTCGCCCCGCTGGGCGCTGGCGCACAAGTTTCCCGCCGAGCAGGCGATGACCGTGCTGGAAAAGATCGAGATCCAGGTCGGCCGCACCGGCGCGCTGACGCCTGTGGCGCGGCTGACGCCGGTGACGGTCGGCGGCGTCGTGGTCTCGAACGCGACGCTCCACAATGCCGACGAGATCGAGCGGCTCGGCGTCCGCCCCGGCGACACGGTGGTGGTGCAGCGCGCCGGCGACGTCATCCCGCAGATCGTGCGCGTGGTGGAGGATCGCCCGCGCGGGAAAAAGAAGTTCGTGTTTCCCGACACTTGCCCGGAATGCGGCAGCCATGCGGTGCGCGAGACGAACCCGAAGACGGGCAAACTCGACGCGGTGGCGCGTTGCACGGGCGGCCTCGTCTGCCCGGCGCAGGCGGTGGAGCGGCTGCGTCACTTCGTATCGCGCAATGCCTTCGACATCGAGGGACTGGGCGAGAAGCAGATCGCGGCTTTCTACGAGGACGAGCTCATCAGGCGGCCCGACGATATTTTCACGCTGGAGGCGCGCGACGCGAAAAGCCTCAAGAAGCTCAAGGACCGCGAAGGCTGGGGCTCGACTTCCGCGCGGAAACTTTTCGACGCCATCGACACGCGCCGCGAGGTGGAGCTCGACCGTTTCATCTTCGCCCTCGGCATCCGCCATGTCGGCGAGACCAATGCGAGGCTGTTGGCGCGGAGCTACGGCACGCTCGATCATTTCGAGGAGCAGATGCGCGCGGCGGCGGACCGCGAGAGCGATGCGTGGAGCGAGCTTCTCTCCATCGACGGCGTCGGCGAGGTTCTGGCGGAATCGATCGTCGATTTCTTCGCGGAAGCGCATAACCGCGAGGTTGTCGAAGGCTTGCGGAAGGCGGGCGTGAAGGCGGTGCCGCTGCCCGAGCAGGAAAAGAGTTCGCCCATCGCCGGCAAGACGGTCGTCTTCACCGGCTCGCTGGAACGGATGACGCGGTCCGAGGCGAAGGCGCGGGCGGAGCAGATGGGCGCCAAGGTGGCGGGCAGCGTTTCGGCGAAGACCGATCTCATCGTGGCGGGGCCCGGCGCGGGCTCGAAGCTCGCCAAGGCGGCGGAACTCGGCATCGAGGTCATCGACGAGGATGCCTGGATGGAAATGGCCGGCGCGTGACGCTTTTCGCCCTCACGGTTAGCCGATTTTAACGATCTCCCCGGGATAATGACCCGTTAACGCCGGCGCCGCCGGGTCGCCGGTCTATCGGGGGTGTGATGGAAGCCGCGCTTTTCCTTCAGGAGACGCTCGTTCTCGACCAGTTGCTCTATGCGGCTGGCGCGCTGCTGTCCCGTGGCAGGAGGAAAAATGCGGCCGAAGGCGTCGATGTCGATACGCATCGGCGCTTCGGCGAGGTGCGGGCGCTCACGGATGAATGGCGTGCGCTCGAGGCCCGTGCCTGCGGCGCGGCGACGGCCTTTCAGGCGTGCGATTTTCATCTCGTCTGGGCGCGGCATTTCTGCGACGAGCGGACGGAGCTTCGCCTCGTCACCGTGCGCCGGCAGGGCAGGCTCGTGTTGCTCTGGCCGCTCGCCATATCCGCGACGCCGTTCGGCCGCGTCGCCTCATGGGCGGGCGATCCCGTCGGGCAATATGGCGATGTGGTTGCCGAGGATGCGCCCGGCCGGGACGACTGGATCGAGGCGGCGTTTCTCGAAATCGCCGGCTGGGGCGATGTCGATTTCCTGAATTTGCGCGGCGTGCGCGCCGACGGCGCCATTGCGCGCTGGGCGGCGTGGCGGGGCCGCGTGCTCGGCCCGGCGGCGGAAGCGCCCGCGCTCGATCATTCCGCCTATGAGACGGCGGCCGATTTCATCGAGGCCGGCTGGCCGGAAGCGAAGCGCAATGCGAAGCGGATGAAGAAGCTCCGCGCGCAGGGCAAAGTCGGCTTCGAGATCGTCCAGCCCGGCCCGCGTGCCGTCGAGCTGATGCGGACGGCATTCTCCTTCAAGCGTCAGTGGCTCGAAAGGCGCGGGCATTACGGCCGCGCCTTCATCGATGGGCGCGTCGAGAACTGCCTGATGGAACTCGCCGCGGATGGCGGTGGCTCCGGCCTCGTCGTCACGCATCTTTCGGTCGGCGGCGAAACGGCGGCCATCGAGGTCGGTTTCCGCCAGCGCGGCTGCCACTACGCCTATATGGGCGCCTTCTCGCCCGCCTTCGCGAAGCAGAGCCCCGGCTTCGTTGCGACGGAACTCACCATCCGCGCCTGCATCGAGGACGGCCTCGGCGAATACGATCCGCTGCCGCCCGCCGACGACTACAAGCTCGCCTGGTCGAACCGCCGCGTCGCGGTGCGCGACTACGGCGTGGTGTTGTCATGGAGGGGCTACACGGCCTGCGCCTTCGCCCTGGCGCGCCCCGCCGCCAAGGCGATCTATGCGCGCCTGCCGCTGAAGGTGAGGCAGGGCTTGCGGCTTTCCAGCGTTAAATAAGCGCATTCATCTTTCCACCCTCCCCCTGTGGGAGGGTCAAACCGCTGCAAGCGGTTTGGGGAGGGGATGCAGCGTCGCTGCGGAAGAGTGTTCCCCGATTGTAGTAACAATTTCTACCGCAACCCCTCCCCAAAATTTGTTCGCTGACGCTCGCAAATTTTGACCCTCCCACAGGGGGAGGGTGGAGAAGAGAGAAAATCAAATCGCCCGCGTCGCCGTCTCCAGCCAGGCTTTCGTCTCTGCATCCAGCCCCGGCGACAGCGCCGCGCGGACGCGGGCGTGGTAGGCGTTGAGCCAGGCGACTTCCTCCGCCGTCAGCAGGTCTTTCTCCACCAGCGCGAGATCGATGGGCGCCAGCGTCAGCGTTTCGAAGCCCATCATCATGCGCTCGCCGCCCTCGACGGGCGCGGGGGGCGTCACGACGCAGAGGTTTTCGATGCGGATGCCGTAGCCGCCGGGTTTGTAGTAGCCGGGTTCGTTGGAAACGATCATGCCGGCCTTCAGCGGCTGGTGGCCCATCCTGGAGATGCGTTGCGGGCCCTCATGCACCGAGAGATAGGAGCCGACGCCATGGCCCGTGCCGTGGTCGTAGTCGAGCCCCGACTTCCACAGCGCCATGCGCGCGAAGGCGTCGAGCTGCGCGCCGGACGTGCCTTCGGGGAAGCGCGCGGTGGCGATGCCGATATGGCCTTTCAGCACGCGGGTGAAGCGGTCGCGCTCTTCCGCGCCCGCCGCGCCGATGGCGACCGTGCGCGTCACATCCGTGGTGCCGTCCCGGTATTGCGCGCCGGAATCGACGAGGAAGAGTTCGCCCGGCTTCAGGGGCATGTTGGTGCCCTCGGTGACGCGGTAATGGACGATGGCGCCGTTCGCGCCAGCGCCGGAAATCGTGTCGAAGCTCAGGTCGCGGAGTTCGTTCGTCTCCGCGCGGAAGGCTTCGAGCTTCTTCGCCGCCGCGATCTCGTCGACGCCGCCCTTCGGCGCCTCGCGCCCAAGCCAGGCGAGGAACTTCGTCAGCGCGCGTCCGTCGCGCAGATGCGCGGCGCGGGTGCCGTTCACTTCCGCTTCGTTCTTGCAGGCTTTCGGCAATTCGCACGGGTCGGTGCCCCGCTTCACCTCGGCGCCCGCCGCCTTCAGCCGCGCGTCGATCCATGCGGCGCAGGTTGCAGGGTCCACCAGCACAGTCTTCTTCGCGTGGCCGAGCGCGTTGAGCGCGTCGCCGAGTTCGTCCCGCCCGCGCAGCGTCGCGATGCCGGCGAGATGCGCGCGCGCCTCGCCATCGAGCTTGCGCTCGTCGATGAAGAGGTCGGCATGGCCGTCCTCATGCAGCAGCGCGAAGGAGAGCGGCAGCGGCGTATGCGGCACGTCGGCGCCGCGAATGTTGAAAAGCCATGCAATCGAATCCGGCATGGTCAGCACCACGGCGTCGGCGTCCTCGCTCATCAGCGCCGTCGCGATGCGTTTGATCTTGTCGCTCGCCGCCTCGCCCGCGACGTCGAGCGGGTGGGGCACGACTTTCGCCACCGGCGGCTCGGGCTGGTCGGCCCAGACGGCGTCGAGCGGGTTCGTGTCCACTGCCACCAATTGGCCGCCCGCCTTCTCCGCCGCCTTCCTGTAGCGCGCCGCCGCATCGATGGTGTGCAGCCACGGGTCATAAGCGAGCTTTGCGCCTTTCGGCAGGTTTTCCTCGATCCAGCGCGCGGGCGGTTCCTCGATCAGGTGCTTCGGCTCGAAGGTGTCCATGTCCACCTGGCTGCGCACCTGCAGCGTGTAACGCCCGTCGACGAAGATCGCGGCATGGTCCATCAGCACGATCGCCATGCCGGCCGAGCCGTTGAAGCCGGTCAGCCAGAGAAGCCGTTCCGCATGGGGCGGCACATATTCGCCCTGATGCTCGTCGGCACGGGGAATGAGGAAACCGTCGAGCCCGCGCCGCTTCAGCTCCTCGCGGAGCTTCGCCGCACGTTCGATCCCGAGAGCCGGATTGGCCTTGTCTTCAAAAGTCTGGAACATGGCTTGAATGTAAGGGCAGGCAGGGAAGGCGGCAATGGGGTGAGAGAGGGGAACACCTCTGCCACCCTCCCCCTGTGGGAGGGTCAAACCGCTGCAAGCGGTTTGGGGAGGGGATGCAGCGCTGTCCCGGAAGATGGTCTTTGATTGGAGTTGCGATTTCCGCCGCGACCCCTCCCCAAAATTTGCTTCGCTGCGCTCACAAATTTTGACCCTCCCACAGGGGGAGGGTGGAAGTGCGACTACCGCGCCATTCGCAGCGTCACCCAATCGCCCTTCGGCTTGCGTGCCACCAGCCGCAGGCCCTGCATCCGCATCGCGCTCGTCACCATCGCCTCCTGCGTGGCGAGAAGGCCCGACAGGATCAGCGTGCCGCCGGGCTTCAGATGCGCGGCGAAGGCGGGCGCCAGCGAGACGAGGGGGCGCGCCAGGATGTTCGCGACGATGAGGCCGTAAGGCGCGCGGGCGTGGAGGGCAGGGTGGCCGAAGCCTTTTGCCGTCACCGCCGTGACGAAGGGACCGACGCCGTTCTTGCGCGCGTTCTCTCGCGCGACCTTCACCGAAACGGGATCGATGTCGGAGGCGAGCACGTTCACCCGGGCGAGCTTGGCGATGGCGATGGCGAGCACGCCGGTTCCGGTGCCGATGTCGAGCGCGTTGACCGGGCGGCCCGGCCGCACCAGTTCGGAAATGAATTCGAGGCAGCCCGCCGTCGTCTCGTGATGGCCGGTGCCGAAGGCCTGCGCCGCATCGACAAGGATCGGGATCGCGCCTGCCGGAATTTTATCCGCGTCGTGGCTGCCATGGATGAAGAAGCGCCCGGCGCGCACCGGGTCCAGCCCTTCGAGCGAGCGCGTCACCCAGTCCACTTCCGGCATGGGCTCGATCGCGATATCCGGCACGGCGATGCCGGTTTCCTCCGCCGCATGGGCAATCGCCGCGCGCAGCGTTTCCTTCTCCGGTTCCTCCGCATAAAGAGCTTCGACCCGCCAGAGTCCGTGCGCCTCGACCTCGTTCCAGTCCGACGCCGTCTTCACCAGCGGCGAGGAACCGGGCTCGGCCTCGGTCGTCGAAACGGCCAGCGCCTCGGGCCAGATTGCGGCTTCCAGCGCATCGGAGAACGTCTCCGCCGCTTCGTAGGGCACGATGAAGGCGGCTTTCCAGAGGGGGGTCAATTTCTTGCGCCCCTCAAAACACATGTGTCACCCCGGCGGAAGCCGGGGTCCATGGGCCTCTCCACCAACGGGAGTATGCCGAACCGCTCATGGATCCCGGCTTTCGCCGGGATGACAATTTCTGGTTGGGTTGGCGAGAAGGCCATGCTTGCGGCACTCACGCTCACGCCCGCTCCAGAAAACTGTCGATCACCTTCTTCCGCCCCGCCTTGTCGAAGTCCACCGTCAGCTTGTTGCCGTCGATTTCCGTGACATGGCCATAGCCGAACTTCACGTGGAAGACGCGCTCGCCCTTGCCGTAGCTTTCGGCGGCGGGGTCGCTCGTCGCCACGAGATCGGCATGGACCTCATAGGCGGGCGGCTTGGTGCGGATGTCGGCATTCGCCTGCGCGCGCCGCCAGCCGGGGCTCGAATAATTGCTGTTCTGCGCGAAGTCCTGCGCGAAGCGGCTCTGGCCGTAATTCTGGTAGCTCGCGCCCGCCATCGCGCTTTCCGTCACCTGCACATGATGTTTCGGCAGTTCGTCCACGAAGCGCGACGGGATCGAACTTTGCCACAGCGCATGGATGCGCCGGTTGGCGGCGAAGGAAATATAGGCGCGTTGCTTCGCCCGCGTGATGCCGACATAGGCGAGGCGGCGTTCCTCCTCGAGTCCCGCAAGGCCGTTCTCGTCCAGCGAGCGCTGATGCGGGAACAACCCTTCTTCCCAGCCGGGCAGGAACACGGTCTCGAACTCAAGCCCCTTGGCGCTGTGCAGCGTCATCAGATTGATCTTGTCGGCGGTGTCGTTCTGCTCGATCTCCATTACCAGCGAGATATGTTCGAGATAGCCGGCCAGCGTCTCGTGATGCTCCATCGAGCGGATCAGTTCCTTCAGGTTTTCGAGTTTGCCGGGCGCGTCCGCCGATTTGTCGTTCTGCCACATCTCGGTATAGCCGGACTCGTCGAGAACGATTTCCGCGAGTTCCGTATGCGGCATGCCGGGCACCAGCGCGCGCCAGCGGTCCACCTGCTCGATGAAGGAGACCAGCGCCCGCCGCGCGGCGGGCTTCAGTTCCTCGCTGCCGATCAGCATCTTCGAGGCGCGGAACAGCGATATGCCCTCCGCCCGCGCCAGCCGGTGGATCGTCTGCAGCGCCACGTCGCCGAGGCCCCGGCGCGGCTTGTTCACGATCCGCTCGAAGGCAAGGTCGTCGTCGCCCTGAGCGATCAGGCGCAGATAGGCGTTGGCATCGCGGATTTCGGCGCGCTCATAGAAGCGCGGGCCGCCGACGACGCGGTAGGGGATACCGAGATTGATGAAGCGGTCTTCGAATTCGCGCATCTGGAACGAGGCGCGCACAAGGATCGCCATGTCGCGCAGCAGGTGCCCGTTGCGCTGCAACTGTTCCACTTCCTCGGCAATGGCGCGGGCTTCCTCCTCGCCGTCCCAATAGGAAGCGATCTTGATCGGGTCGCCCTCATTGTCGTTGGCTTCGGTCCAGAGCGTCTTGCCGAGCCGCTGTTCGTTCGCCGCGATGAGGCCGGAAGCCGCGCCCAGAATATTCGAGGTCGAGCGGTAGTTGCGTTCGAGGCGGATCACCTTCGCACCCGGAAAATCCTTTTCGAAACGGAGAATGTTGTCCACCTCCGCGCCGCGCCAGCCATAGATCGACTGATCGTCGTCGCCGACGCAGCAGATGTTCCTGTGCTTCTGCGCCAGCAGGCGGAGCCACAGATATTGCGCCACGTTGGTGTCCTGATACTCGTCCACCAGCATGTATTTGAAGCGGTCCTGATACTCGGCCAGCACTTCCGGGTGCTCCTGGAAGAGGCGCAACACCTCCAGCAGCAGGTCACCGAAGTCGGCCGCGTTCAGCACCTTCAATCGCGCCTGATAGGCCGCGTAGAGTTCGCCGCCCTTGCCGTTCGCGAAGGCATGGGCTTCGCCCGCCGGCACCTTGTCCGGCGTCAGGCCACGGTTCTTCCAGCCGTCGATATGGGCGGCGAGCTGGCGCGCGGGCCAGCGTTTCTCGTCGATGCCTTCCGCCACGATGATCTGCTTCATCAGCCGCATCTGGTCGTCGGCATCGAGAATGGTGAAGTCCGAGCGCAGCCCCGCCAGTTCCGCGTGCCGCCGCAATATCTTCGCGCCCAGCGCATGGAAGGTGCCGAGCCACTGCATGCCCTCCACCACGCCGCCGATCAGCGCGCCGATCCGGTCGCGCATTTCGCGCGCCGCCTTGTTGGTGAAGGTGACGGCAAGGATCTGCCCGGGCCAGGCCTTTCGCGTCGCCAGCAGATGCGCCAGCCGCGTCGTCAGCACGCGCGTCTTGCCGGTGCCGGCGCCTGCGAGCACCAGCACAGGGCCATCCAGCGCCTCCACGGCCTCGCGCTGCTCCGCGTTCAAGCCCTCCAGATAGGGCGCGCGCATGCCGGCCACGGCCTGCTGGCTGGTGGAGCGGGCTGTCGTTTCCTCGGGGATATTCCCCAGATCGAAGGGGTCACTCGTCATTACAAATCCGGTGTGAAATCGGGGAGCCCGTGGCGAATCCCCGCTGCCAGCATAACATGGGGAGCGGGGCCGGGCTTTGCCATGCGGCCCCGGCGCCGGAGGGCCTCGTGCGCTACGCTGGTCATAATACCTAACGTGTTGGAATATCAAGGAAAAGAAGCCGGCGTCCTCGGCGTGATCGGCAAACCGCAAATCGCGGATGCCCTCATCGAAACGCAGATCGGGTGAGGGGTAGATCGGGTAGAAGAGAGAGCTTCTGCAAAAGCCCAAACCAACAGCGTCACCCCGGCGAAAGCCGGGGCCCATGGGCCTTACGGCGAGGGCGCATCTGCAATTGAAAGCACATGGATCCCGGCTTTCGCCGGGATGACATTTATATTTAGCGGTCGCGCGAAATTCCTACTTCCGCTTGATCCCGATAACCCGCCCTGCCTGTTCCGGCCGCGGCATTCCCTCATGCGCCTTCATCAGGTCCGCAATCCTTCCCATCTGCATGTCGGGAAAGGGCGAAGCGCGGCGCGACTTCATGTCGACGTGAATGCACATCTGCTCGCTCGTCGCGGCGAGATAGCCCTTCTCCGCGTGATACATATGGCCGAAGACATGGATGCGTTTTGCGTCCGCGTCGAGCAGTTGATAGGTGACGCGAACGGGATCGCCTTCCTTCAGCTCGTCCAGGTAGCAGACATGCACCTCCGCCGTGAAGCATGAGCCTTCGCCCTGCTTCGTATAGTCCCAGCCGATGCCGAGCCCGGTGAACGCCACATCCAGCGATTCATCGAACAGCACATGGTAATAGGCCATGATCTGTACGTTGTTCCCGCTTGTTCCCGATAGTTCCCGGAAAATCAGTTAAGTGCTTGCGTTATATGCATCTTTTCTGAGGCGTCTTGGTATTATCGGGAGAACAAACGGCTGACGTTTCCACGCGGAAACCACCAGCGTTACCGCCAGCACGAGGACGAAACGATGCAGGTTTACGGTCGATTCAAACGGCTTCCAACAAAAGTTTTGTGCGACACCGGAATTCTTCTCAGTGGGCTCGACGCCGCCACCGAGGAAAAAATAAAAGAAGACGAGGCCGAAATTCATCGCCTTCTTGGAATGTGGGTGTCGGAATCGGACCCCGTCCAAGTCATCTCAATGCGGGGGAGGTTGATTGGTCTCGGGCGCGCTGGCACTGAGTTCTCAGGTTCGGTGCAGGTCGTTCTTCCGGTGGGGCATGCCCAATGATTACTGAATCCCAAATCAAGGCGGCAGTTCGGTCGGCGCCACACACCGGCAAGACGATAGAACTGAAGGACGATGGAGACCGCGGCTCGGGCCGACTCTCGCTCCAGGTTCGGGCGCTCAAGAACAAGGTCGTTGCCGAGTGGTATGCCGTCTACTACCGGATCGGCAAGCGCCGCATGACAAAGATCGGCTCTTACCCGACGATGGGTCTGGCCGAGGCCAGAAAGGCCTTCAGGGAGGATTTCGCGCCGGCCATATCCATTGGCGCGTCGCCGGATGGACGGCTCTCACGGGCAAGCCACAAGCACGCCTATGGAACCGTTGAGGATCTGTTCACGGCTTACGTCGCCAGCCTGCGCTCGGAAGGAAAGCGTTCGGCGGGGATCGCCGATCGGATATTGCTGACGTCGCCCAAAGCAACGCCGGTGGCAGATACCATCGGAAGGCAGCGGCCGGCGTCCGAAATCGGGCCTCAGGACATCGTTGGTCATCTCGCCGAGGTTCACGGCCGAGGGAGCGTGGTCATGGCGTCGATCATCCGCTCATGGGTCTCGGCCGCCTTCGCGTGGGGAATGAAATCCGAGCACAGCTACACCGGCGAGCATGTGGGGACGCGCTGGGGCATCAAGGCGAACCCGGTTTTGCCTATCGCATCGGACCCGGCCGCGAAACGGACCAGCAACCGGTTCCTGAGCCCTCGCCAGTTCCGTGATTTCTGGGAATGGCTGAATCACACGAGGGCGAATAGCCGGGCTAACGAGCCTTTGATGCTCCAGCTCGCGCTCGGTCAGCGAGGCGAGGAGATTCTGCGCATCTCGGCGGACGTGTTCGATCGCCGGCAACGGATGTTGTTCTGGACCGAAACCAAAAACGGAGCGCCGCACGCCGTTCCGCTTACCGACCTGGCGTTCAACCTCCTCGACTCGATGACGCCAAACAAGAAGGGGCTGTACTTTCCCGCGGTCGAAAGACTATCGGAAGCGGCTCCCGCGACGCTGTTGCACCAGCGCACCAAGGCATATGTCGAGGCGACGGGGGCTGAGAAGTTCACGCCGCGCGACATCCGCCGCACATGGAAGACACTGGCCGGGCAGGCTGGTATTCCGAAGGACATGCGCGATCGGCTGCAGAACCATGCCGCCAAGGGCGACATTTCAAGCCGGCACTATGACCGGTACGACTACCTGCCGGAGAAGCGCGCCGCGATGGACGTGTGGGCTGCCTATATGGACAAGATCATCGCCGGCGAGATTGATACCGACGTCGTCAAGCTGCCGGCGGCGGCTGGGTGAGGGTGTCGATCCTCCCCTGGTGACCGAGCTGCATTTTTGTCACAAAGGCGGTCAATTCCGGCGTCATTGGACCGCTCGCCTCGAACGAGATGGTGGACGGATAAATCGCCCACCGAATCTCCATCTGCTGATACGAATGCAGGCCTTCGAACTTACGAAACAACGCCCATAATCTCAGCCTTCGGCTGCGCCTGATCTTCGCGCGTTTTATGATTCTGCGACGGCTCATTCCTGATCACCTCGTATGGTGATGGGTCCATCCGGCGGCGGGGTGATCTTAGCATTCGCCCAATGCGGCATTTCCGGATCGTCGCGTCTGCCAACCCATATGTCGAGACCAAATTCATCATCAAGGCTCTGCCTGGTGGCGAAGGCCATATCAGATTCCCTTGAGCGGTCGAAAGATGAGACGAGCGCATCAATTCTTCGCTCGATGAGGCGCATTGTGTCATCGGTGTACATCATTCCGACAAAGCCGTCGGTCAGGAACTTGAGCGCCTCGGCGAACTGTGCGTCCGTTACCGGAGGCAGCCTGGGGGCTACGTCGACGTCGACGATTACTGGTGTCTTGGGAAATCTCATGCTGCGAGCCTCGCCCGAGCGTCGGCGATACGCTTGTCCAAGTCCGCGACAATCTCTCGGTGGCCCGGAAACGTCTTGACGAGAATCCCAACTGGCCGCCCATATTCAACGTCGGCGCAAGCCGCGCGGTAGGAGTCGTTATCCCGACACGGGAGGACAATGTGGACCGTCGCCGTCGGCAACTCGACGCAAACCGCGCCGACGACGACGGATTCTAGATCGGCTATGGTGGAAAAGGTCATCTCCGTCCTCCGATGAACAATACCCTCTAATTCTTCTCTTTCCCGTAGTCCTTTGTCGAGCCGTAATCGCGCCGCTCCTCGTAGTCCATCACGGCCGAAAGCGAATAAAGGATACGGTTTCCGATGCGCGTGAACCGTGGCCCCGACCCCAAGGAGCGCCAGTTCGCGAGCGTTTTCGTGTTCACGCGATGCTTCCATCTCGCGACCAATTCGTCAGGCGTTAGCCTCTCGTCATTCCGATGCTCCCCCTCGGACGTGGTGTCCGACACAGAAATGACTGCCATCAGAATATGGCTTCTTTGGCGGGAGCGGCTTCCGCATTGACCGGCGCGGCGGGCTCGGGCTCAAGGTTCTCCTCGGCTTCAGGCTCCTCGGGAGCCGCGGCGGGCGCAGCCGTTGCAGGCTTCGGCTCGGGCTTCGCTGCTGGTTTTGCGGCAGGTTTCGCAGCGGGCTTCGTTTCTGCCTTGGCAGCCGGCTTCGCGGTTGCCGCGTTCTCCGTCGGCGCGCCCTCGGCCGACTTTTCGATCGCTGCGGCGACGGGATCCTTCTTCTCCTCGACGGCGTCATCGCCGAAATAGTCTTTGACCTTGGCGCCCTCCTTCAAGGCCGCATGGACGCCGGTCATCTCCGCCAAATCGTCCGCCGTCATTTGGTCGAGCGGCGTCCCTTTGAAATACGCCTCGATGTGATCGACGGTGACGCCGAACTTGCCGAAGGCGGTGACCATCAGCGCAACCCGCTGGCCGATGGTCTTTTCCGCGCCGCCATTGGCGAGCGTCTTCTTGGCGATCGCCTTTCCTTCGGCAACGAGGGCCTTTGGCACCAGCGCCAGAATGCGACCGCGCATCTGCTTCGAGGCGACGTTGGCGATGCGGTTGTCGATGTCCGCCTGATCGACCAGCTTTCTCGGGCCGTTCTTCGTGTCCAGAACGTGGAGCACGGTGATCTGGCGTTTGCTGTGGTTGTTGTTTTCCATGTCCCAGGCAAACACCTCGACCTCGGACTTGCCTGCGCTTCGCGAAAGCTCGCGATGGCCGTACTCGAAGTTCCCGTAACAGCGGGCCACCTCTTCCGCAAAACGGATCGAGGGCCCGCTGCCGCGATTTGGCACCGTGTAGAAGGCCTCTTCCGCGAATTCCAGATTGGCACAGGCTTCGAGAAATTCAGCCCGGCACTGGTGCATATTGCGCGGGAATTTCTTTGCCAGGATCAACTTCCCCTGTGCCTCGGCGATGGCGCGTTCCATCTCGATCTGGACCGCGCCCTGGTTCACGGCGGTCATATCGCCGGACGGCATGCGGGAGAACATGGGTGCTCCGCCGTACTGGTCTGCCGGCACCGTGTTCGCCATCGCCGTGCTGGCGCGGATGGCAACTGCTGTTTCTTCGGACATTTCCCTATCCCGTGATTGGCGGCGGCTCAGGCCTCCGCGATGAGTTCCATATCGCTATCGCCAACCCGCGCCACGAAAAGCTGGAGGTCGGATGCGAGGGCTTGTTCCTTGAAGCTCTCGAAGTGTTTCGCATCGAGAAGTTCGATGCCGTCGACGCAGATAATCCCGAGCGGGCCGGCGCGAAGCTTTGCGATCTCCACCGCTATCTCCACCTGCTGACCCGAATTGAGGCGGTCGAACGGGATTTCGTGGCGGAAAATCTCACCATCCACAACGGAAAGGCCGTCGATCGGCAGGGCGGAAAGCAACTCGGACTTGTACGCCTCCAAGGATTCGAGGGCCGCCGTCTGGCGCTCCGCATCTTCTCGAAGCAAATCCGAGGCCGCGCGCATGGACTTGATGGTATCGCGTGTCTGTTGATGTTTGGTTGCCTGCGCCGCCTGCTCTTCGATCGACTTGATCTTGGCGGCCGTGTCCTCGCGCTCCTCGGCATGGTCCTTCAGCGTTATTTCCCGCTGCTGGCCGGCCTTGCGCTCTATATCGGCGAATTTTTCGTTCTCGGCCGCGACGGCGGCGGCATGGGCGATCTTCTCGTCCGCGATTTTCTGCTGAAGGGCGGCTATCTCCGCCTGCCAGTCGTCGACCTTCTTGTCGGAAACGGCCTTGAGCGCGGCGATACCGTCGTCGCGGCCCTTCCTGAACGTGTCAAGCTTGGTCGCGATACGCTCCAGTTCGGCGTCCTTTTTCCCGTCGATCACATTGAGCGCGGCGAGGAGCCCGCTTTTGTCAGCGGGTGTGTCAACGGTCTCGCCGTCTGGAAGGGTGGCGGAGAGCTGGTTGATCGTCGATTCCTTCTCGCGAACCGCCCGGTTTGTGCCGGTTCGATCATCGAAGATGGATTTGTGCAGTGCGGAAATCTGTTCGAGCGCGTGTACGCCGTCTTCAAGTTTCACTTCATAGCCGACGATCTTGGCGATGCGCTCGGCATCGGCGGTCATTGGCAGGCTTTCGAGCAACGCATTCACCCGAAGCTTCTTGGGCGCGCGAAGGAAGTCGACGGGATTGACGCTCAACATGTCGGT
Organism: Parvibaculum sp.; assembly: GCF_030694575.1. GTDB lineage: Bacteria > Pseudomonadota > Alphaproteobacteria > Parvibaculales > Parvibaculaceae > Parvibaculum. The sequence continues at coordinate 23,041 of NZ_JAUYUS010000071.1, read as the reverse complement.
GAGGCCCTTTATGACCTCCGCCGGCCGTTGGACCTTCACACCATTTCGCTCGACCGTGGTGGTGGTCGCCTTCTGCGTGATGCGGCGGCGTATCTCGGTGTTGTCGTCGAGTACCAGAACGATTTCGCCGCGCTCGGCACCGCGGCGCAGCAATGTCGCATCGTCGCCGCCGCGAACGGCGCTCTTGATCGCCTCCAGAAACGATGTCTTGCCGACTCCGTTCTCGCCAGAAATCTCGTTGAATTTGCCAGCGTCGAATTCGAGGTGTTCGATTCCGAGTATCTGGGAAACCCTGATCTTGTTGATATGCATTCTCAGTCGTCCTGTTCGGGCTTCGCCGCCCGGTTACGTAGTGCGTCTCATGTAGCCAGGAATTCGAAGCGGTTGCGCACCTGCCATGCCGGCATAGTCCGGCCAGACGTTTGCCTCACGGCACTTGAGAATCTTGTCGAGGTTGCGGTGCGCGATTTCTCTTCCGATCTGCACGTCTTCGGGTTCCAGATAGTAGACGCCGACGGCGTAGGGCGGGGATTTCTCGACGGCCACAAAAACGAAGGTTTCGATGACTTCGCCGTAAAGCGACTCGATGACGTCAGGATACCACGCGGCTTGTACGTCGTACAAGTACCTACCTGCGGATCGCGCGAAGTTTTCCAGTGACGCGCTCTCCGTCGTCTTCAAATCGACGATCATCGAGAACTGAGACCGGTAGAAATCCGGCTTGCATTTCACCAGTGCGCCCGTCCTGGCGTCCTTCGCAAAGAACGTCGCTTCGGCAAGTCCATCCCGAAACAGGCCCGATGCGAGTGGATGCCGATGGACGGAATCCCTGACTGCAATGGCCGTTTTATAATCGTCAGTGCCGAGCACTGTGCGGTCGCCGGCGTCGGCAAAGAGTGCTGCCAATTGGGCTTTTCCGGCGTTTGTTCGACCATCAATTCCCTTCGGGCGAGCGACGAAACGCGATTCGAAGAGGTCTGGTTCGAGAACCGCCTTGTGGATTGCATCCCCAAGAATAAGGGCTGGCGTCTTCTCCTCTTCCTCGCGGCTCGGATCGAGGTAGCGCGCGAAGTAGTGGGCCGGTGTGATGTCGATCTGGTCGAGGTGGGATTTCGAAATGCCCGGCGCTGCATGGTACTCGTCATTCGTCATTTCCGGATAGAAGCCGGGGGCGATGCTCTGATGGTCCATTTGTACTCGCGCAGGTGTCAGATGGTTTTGGCGTGTCGCGTGCATTAAAGATGCGCTCAATTTGATCCATTGGAAATCGAAATGATTCTTTAATCCGTCGTTTTAACGCCAATGCTTTTTGAGATTGAGACGATCATTCTTGTTCACTGAAGTTCCCGGATATTCCCGCGTCTCCTTGAGACATTGCTGAGACGTGACATGTACAGTGTACAAGTCACGAAACGGGACCAATCAAAAATGACGAGTAAGAGTTTCGGCATCGCCTTCGATGATGCCATTGCTGCACTGCACGCGGATGCCAAGGCGCTCGGCGTTTCCATAAGCCAGATATGCGAGGAGGCCGGGGTTTCTCGGGCGACGCCGCACCGATACCTGAAGGTCAGGCCGACCACGGTCGATACCGTCGAGCGCCTTCAGGCGGCAGTCGACAAGCATCGCGCGCCGGCCGAATAGGCCGCGCCGATGATTTACGGGAGCGTGTGCAGCGGAATAGAGGCGGCTACGGTTGCGTGGCACCCGCTCGGCTGGAAGCCTGCGTTCTTCGCGCAACACGATCCTGACCACAAATACAAGAACGGGCCGGATTTCCCATCCGCCGTGCTCGCTCACCATTACCCGTCCGTGCCGAATCTCGGCGACCTGACGAAATATCGCGAGTGGCAACATGAACCAATTGACCTTCTTGTCGGCGGAACCCCCTGCCAGTCATTCAGCATTGCAGGACTCCGAGGGGGGCTGGATGACCCTCGTGGCAACCTGGCCCTCTCGTTTCTTGGACTTGCTGACCGAGCACGGCCCCGGTGGCTGGTTTGGGAGAACGTCCCCGGCGTCCTGTCAAGCAACAGAGGACGGGATTTTGGTTCCATCATCGGGGCGATGGCGGAACTCGGGTACGGGTGGGCCTACCGTGTCATTGACTCTCAATACGTGCGAGTGGACGGGTTTGGCCGGGCTGTCCCTCAGAGACGACGGCGTGTCATCGTTGTCGGATATATTGGAGACTGGCGCCGTGCCGCCGCGGTTCTATTTGACCGCGAAAGCCTGCTTGGGAATTCTCCGCCGCGCCGCGAAGCGGGGAAAGGCGTTGCCCCGACAATTAGCGCTCGCACTAAGGGCGGCGGCGGGCTTGGGACCGACTTCGACCTCGACGGAGGATTGATTCAATCCTCCGTCGAGGTCGAGCCCATTGTGATGGCCCACGGCCAGGCCGGCGCCGAGATAGCCGAGGGCTACGGGCCGACGCTCACCTGCAATCATGAAGCGCCAATTGTCGCGCATACGCTGCTCGGCAAGCGGAATGACAGTCTCGCGGCCGATATGGACACCTACGTCGCGCACGCGCTTCGCGGGGAGGGATTCGACGCGAGTGAGGACGGCATGGGCAGGGGCACACCGATTGTGCCGGTTGTTACCCCAATTGATATGCGCCAAGCCTCGCGTGGGGCGACAATGACCAACAACCGTCAAGCCGGTTCATCTGGCGGCGCACCAGGTACTGGCATTGGCGAGCCCGGAGACCCGTCGCCTAGTTTGAGTACATCGCACGTTCCAGCCATCGCCTTCGACTGCAAGGCAGGAGGGGAAACCGGATTCGCCATTGGCGATGTCCCCGGAGCGCTGCGGGGCGATGGTCACGGCGGCGGGCACGCGGCAATAGCGTTTTCGTCCAAGGATTCCGGTGCTGACGCCTCCGAAGGGGTCTCGCCGACGCTGCGCGCGATGAACCATTCGGACTCACACGCAAACGGCGGCGGGCAGGTCGCGGTGGCGACGTCTTGGGCCGTCCGCCGCCCTACCCCTCTCGAATGCGAGCGCCTTCAGGGCTTCCCGGACGGGTACACGCGGATACCGATGAAGCTGCTTAAGGGCAAGCCGTTCGGTCTCCATGCCATGCGGTATCCCGATCTCTATGACCAGAATCCGGATGGAAAATGGATTCGCGTTGCTGCGGACGGCCCTAGGTACAAGGCCATCGGCAACAGCATGAGCATCAACACGATGCGCTGGCTCGGCCGCCGAATTGAGATGGTCGAGGCCCTGTCATGAACGGGCCCTGTGCCAAGACCACCGTGCGTTGCACTCTGGTCACACCTTCAGGCGAGCGCATCGTCGGCACCAATGAGTGCGCCAATCCACAAGCGGCATGTCCGCGCGCGCCGGGCGAAGGCTATGAGAAGTGTCAATCAATCTGCCGGCAACTTGGCCATGCCGAAGTGGTCGCTGTCATGCGGGCGGGGGAGAGGGCCCGTGGATCGCGCGCCTATATCGAGGGGCATACCTACGCCTGCATGAATTGCCAGCATGCGTTGTTCGGCGCCGGCGTCAAATCCGTCTCCGTCGGGGCGCCTGAATAATGCCGGTGATCCTCCGCGACTATCAGGAACACGGCGTCACGCGCATCCGGGCGTCTCTCCAGACGCATCAGGCGCCGCTGTTCGTCGCTCCTACCGGCGCCGGAAAGACCGTGCTTTTCAGCTATATCGCGGCGGCGGCCTCCGCCAAGGGCAATCGCGTCACGATCGTCGCGCATCGTTTCGAGCTGCTGGCTCAAATCAGCCTTGCCCTTGGCAGGTTCGGCATTCATCACGGGATAATCGCGCCCGGCATCACGCCGGATCCGCGCGCGCTCGTGCAGGTTGCCAGCGTGCAGGCGCTTGCCAGCCGCCTGAAGAGGTCCAGCTTCACGATTCCGACTGATTTGTTGATCGTCGATGAGGCGCACCACGTCCAGCAATCGAATTCCTGGGGCCGCATCTATGCCGCCCTCGGCGCGCCGCCCACGCTCGGCGTCACGGCGTCGCCCATCCGGAGCGATGGCAAGGGCCTCGGCGTCGAGTGCGGCGGGATTTTCGACGACATCATCGAAGTGATCTCGACCGGCGAATTGATCGATCAGGGGTATCTCGCCAAGCCGATCGTCTATGCGCCGGCCGAACGCCTCGACCTCACCGGCATAAGGTCGCGCGGCGGCGACTATGAAAAGTCGGAACTGGCGGATCGTGTCGACAAGCCACGCATCACGGGTCACGCCGTTGACCATTATCAGGAGATTTGCCGCGGGCTGACCTCCGTCGCCTTCGGGGTGTCGATTGAACACTGCCAGCACATATCCGAGGAATTCCGCTCCGCCGGCCACCGTTTCGAGGTGATCGACGGGGATATGGACAAGGACCGGCGCAAGGACTTGATCGCCGGTCTGGGCAAGGGCATTGACGGTCTCGTTTCCTGCGACTTGATCGGCGAAGGGGTGGACATACCGGCGATCGGTTGCGCGATCATGCTTCGGCCGACGCACTCGACCGGCCTGCATGTCCAGCAAATGGGCCGCCCTCTGCGGCCGATATATGCGGACGGCTTCGATGTCGAAACGATGGAAGGCCGGTTTGGCGCCCTTGCCGCCGCCGGCAAGACCAACGCCTTCATCCTCGATCATGTCGGGAATTCGCTCGTCCACGGCCTGCCGGAGACGCCGCGGGAATGGTCCCTCGCCGGGATAACCCGAAAGCAGAGGAAGGCCGAAGAGTCCGCACTGCCGATCAAGCAGTGCGAAAAATGCTACGCGGTCTACCCGGCAGGCCCGATTTGCTCGATCTGCGGACATGAACAGTCCGTCGCCTCCCGCAAGGTTGAGCAGGTTGAGGGAAAGCTGCGGAAAATCACGCCTGAAGAGGCGGCGGCGATCGCGCTCCAGAAGAAAAAAGAGCGGCGCCAGGTTAACGCGGCGCGCACACTGACCGAACTTCAGAACTATGCGGAGAACAAGGGGTACTCGCCGACTTGGGCGGAGCACGTTTTCAATGCCCGCGAGCGCGCGGCACAGAAGCGCATCGACAATCAGGCCCAATCATTCCTGAGGCTGCCATGATCCGGCGCACCAGGAGCGGTCACGAATTCTGCGAGGTGGTCGCACTCTACGGCCGGATGGTGCCTGCCTGGAGCGAGGAGTACCGCGCTGCCTGCGAGGCGCGCGTCATTCTGGAGAAGCCACGGGAGGAGCGGCCGGAGTTCATGCAGTCGATCGCACGGCGGCGCGGAAGGACGGATGAGGAGCAGAAGATTGTTTTCGACGCGCTGTCCGGCGCCGTGACGGCAGAGTGGGACTGGCGGAAGAAGCAAAGAGAGGCGACATCGTGAGGGCCGCGACTAATTCAACCGCCAGCGAGATACCCCCCCCTCGCCCGGTTCTGCGCTGGCATGGTGGGAAGTGGATACTTGCGCCTTGGATTATTGCGCATTTCCCGCCTCACCGGATTTATGTAGAGCCCTTCGGCGGCGCTGCGAGCGTCCTAATGCGTAAGCCGCGCTCGTATGCCGAGATTTACAACGATCTCGATAGCGACGTCGTCGGCCTGTTTCAGGTGCTGCGCAACCCTGATTTGTCCGCACGGCTGATTGCCGGCCTCAGGTTGACGCCGTTCGCGCGCCTTGAATTCGAAAATGCCTATGAGGTGGTAGACGATCCAGTCGAGTCGGCACGACAACTTTGCATTCGGAGCTTCATGGGGTTTGGAAGTGACGGATTCAATAGAGATGTCAGAACTGGCTTCAGGGCTCAAAGCAATCGCTCCGGGACGACGCCGGCGCACGACTGGTGCAACTATCCGGAATCTCTCCTCGAAGTCGTGAAGCGCTTACGCGGTGTCGTGGTCGAGAACAAGGACGCGATCGAAGTGATGAGGGCGCATGACTGTCCAACAACTCTCCACTATGTCGATCCTCCATATATGCCGGAGACGCGCTCGGAAAAATCACGACGGACTGGCGAAAAATACCATGCCTACCGGCATGAAATGACGTCTGCCGATCATGTGGCGCTTCTCGAATTTCTCGGCGGCGTCGATGGCATGGTCGTTCTCTCTGGGTATCCGAACGATATGTATGAATCAATGCTCGAAGGATGGGTGCGCGTCGAGCGCGCTGCCCTGGCTGACGGCGCGCGAAAGCGGGTGGAAGTTCTCTGGATTAATCCCGCCGCCGCAGCTTTCTTGAACCGCGACCTCTTTTCAGGAAGCGCGGCATGAGCGAGCACAACATCATGCGCGGAATCATGATCGCCGTCTCGAAGGGGGGGGCTCGCTTCTTCCGCAACAATGTCGGCATGGGGTGGGTCGGGAAGTCGAAGCGCTTTTCGGAGCCGACGCAGATACTGGTCAAGCCCGGCGATGTCGTCATTCGGCAGGCTCGGCCCCTCCATGCTGGTCTCTGCGAGGGTTCCGGTGATCTGATCGGATGGACGCCTGTCGTTATTCTCGCTGAGCATGTCGGGATGACGCTCCCCGTATTCAGCTCGATTGAAGTGAAGTCCGAAACTGGATCGACCAGTGAAGAGCAGAATAATTTCTCTGAACAGGTGATCCAGGCCGGCGGCATCGCCGGCGTGGCCCGGAGTGATGCGGAAGCCCTCGCGCTTCTGGAAAAATACAAGCCGTAAGGCGAGATTTCTGGCTTCGGCCGGAAGGGGATAAATGTCGAGTACCGAGCCCACTGCCGACGATCATGTGACTGCGTTTCGCGATGCGATGCAGAAGGACGGAATCACGTTCGCCGGCACGCTGATAGCCGACGGGAAGTTCCATCGCGTTCATGGCGATGCCGACAAGAAGGGGAGGCGCAACACATGGTATGTGCTGTATCTCGACGGGCGCCCGGCGGGTGCTTATGGCTCTCTGAGCCTGTATGGGGAAGAGGTCAGAAAGTGGTCGGCGAAGGGCTCGAAGCCTCTGACGAAAGAGGAACGCCGGGCATTTGCCGAGAAGATGCGGGAGGAGCGAGAGAAAAAGCTGCGGGAGGAGGCTCAGCGTAACGCGAGCGCGGCCATCGCGGCGAATAGCATGTGGAACGCCGCAAAAGATGCGGGGAATGACCATCCCTACCTGAAACGTAAGGGCGTGCCTGGGTTCGGACTGCGCGTCGGCGATTGGGTTAAGGAATCGCCGCCCGACGCCGTGACCAGAGAAGTCCGCACCTACACGGTGAAGGACACTCTCCTCGTGCCGCTGCGTGACGAGATGAAGAACATCGTCTCGCTTCAGGGCATTTTCGCGAAGGAAAGCAAGGTCGGCGGCGAGCAGCGCACGCGCGACTTCGTCTATGGCGGCCGCAAGCGCGGCGCATGGTTCACGATCGGCCGCCCGACTGAGGTCGACGGCAAGATCACAGTCTGCATATGCGAAGGATACGCCACCGGCGCGTCCGTTCATGTCGCTACCGGTATGGCGGTGGTGGTGGCATTCGATATGGGCAATCTCATGCCGGTCGCGCAAACCGTCCGGCGCCTCATGCCGGATGTGCGCATTGTCATAACCGCCGACAATGACCAGTTCACCTTGAAGCCGGTCGAAAATCCCGGACTGACGAAGGCGCGCGACACGGCCGAAGCGGTTGGCGGGATGGTTGCGTTCCCGGTATTCCGCTCACTCGACGGCAAGCCTACCGACTTCAACGATCTGCATCTTGCTGAGGGCGCGGATGAAGTGAAGCGGCAAATCATGAATGTGATCTGCCCGCCGCCGCCTGAGCCATCCGCCGCCGCTCCCGATGAGGAGCCGCCGGCGCATGAGGCCGTTCCGGACCATGCCGACACGTCTGAGGCGGCAAAGCCCTATGAGGAGATGCCACCCGACGTGCCGGTTGAAAAAAAGGACACGGGTGGCTTCTTCACGATACTCGGCCACGATCGCGAAAAGATTTTCATCTACCAGCACGAAACCAAGATGGTGATGGAGCGCGGCATGGCGGACTGGAGCGATTCCGCACTGACCGCGATCGCGCCACTGCAATGGTGGGAGATGAATTTCTCCGGCGAGAAGGGCATGAACAAGAAGATGGCCGTGAACTGGCTCCAGCGCACGGCGTTCTCGCGCGGGTTCTTCGATCCGTCCACGCGCCGCGGGCGTGGCGCCTGGCGGGATGACGGCCGCATTGTCTACCACTTTGGCGATTGCCTCATGGTCGACGGAAAGGAGATGGACGTCTCCAAGGTCGACTCGGCCTACGTCTATGAGCAGGCGCGCCGCCTCCGGCGTCCTTCAGAGACGGCGATGACGGATGAAGACGGGCGTCGCATCGTCGAGGTCGCGAAGCTGTTTCGCTGGAACCGGCCGGCATCCGCCATTCTTCTCTGCGGCTGGGTCGCACTGGCGACGCTTTGTGGCTCGCTCAAATGGCGGCCGCATGTCTGGATCACCGGCGGTGCCGGGTCCGGCAAGAGCACCATCCTGACAGAGTTCGTGCAATTCCTGATGAATGGCGCCTCGATCTACGCGCAAGGCAACTCGACCGAGGCCGGCATCCGGCAAACGCTGAAGGCGGACGCGCTACCGGTTCTGTTCGATGAAAGCGAGCAGAATGACGAGCGTGAACGAAACCGCATCCAGGCGGTAATCGCGCTGATCCGCCAGTCGAGCACCGAGTCCGATGCCCGCACGATGAAGGGCACCACCTTCGGCAATTCGATGGAATTCATCATTCGCTCGATGTTCTGCCTCTCGTCCATCATGGTCGGCATGAAGCATCAGGCGGACTATGAGCGGTTGTGCATCCTGGCGCTGCGGCCGAAACGCGATGACGAGGACGCCTCGGCTGCATGGGAGTCCATCAAGGGGCCGCTCTTCAAGCTGAAGGCTGATACCGACATGCCGGCGCGTCTCATGCGGCGATCTCTGAACCTGCTGCCGATCACGCTCCAGAACATCGAAGTGTTTACGATGGCGGCGGCGCAGAAGTTCGGTTCGCAGCGCGATGGCGACCAGTTCGGCACGATGCTCGCAGGCGCGTGGTCGCTGGTCTCGACTCGCGTTGCGACGCTCGAAGACGCGACGGCGATGATCGGCCGGTATGACTGGTCGGATTATATCGAGAATTCGAAGACTGAGGAGTCGACGAAGGCGCTTGCCGCTCTCCTGAATTCGCTGATCCGGATGCAGAACGGGATACAGGTCTCGACATTCGAGCTGATCGCCGCTGCCGCCGGCCATGCTGTGGAGACGTGCGACGTGTCGATGAGGAATGCCGACGCGGTCCTTCGCCGGCACGGTATGCAGGTGAAGTTCTTCGGGAAGGGTGTGCAGAATGCCGCGCTCCTCCTCGCCAACACGTCGACGGAGCTTCCGAAGCTTCTGGAGGGGACGTCTTACGCCTCGGACATCCTCGGCCAGCTCGCTCGCGTCGATGGCGCGTACAAGGTCGAGCCGCAAAGCTTCAACGGCACGAAGTCTCGCGCGCTCGCGATTCCGCTTCCGCTGATACTCGACGGTGTCGAAGAGCGCCAGCCGGGCGAGGATGACGAGGATCTTCCGTTCTGACTATCTGTTGAGAACGATGAGCGCGCACTGGCACATTTTTATGGCAGTTTCCCTGTCTCCCAGCTCAAGGGCGGTGATCGCCTTCCCGAGCATGATGTAGGGCGTGTCGTGGGTTGACAGTTCATCGTTGAGGATGGCGTCAATATAGGCGTCTTGTGGTGGTGATAGAGGCCGTCGGTCGGCCTCTATGGAGGAGATGGTATAGACGGAAACGCCCAGAAACTCGGCGGCCTGATCCTGCTTCAGGCCCAGGTGTTCCCGAAACCGGCGCAACTTCTTGGCATCTGACATTAATTACTCGCTATGCAACAATACTGAGACGAATCCGGACGCTGATATTTCAACATTTCGGCCCCTCTAGTGGCTGCATCCCAGCAACAGCGGCACAGTCCTAGCAAAGTCCTACGCTCAGCGTCCAGACAATTTACGCGGCTGCCTCCCAGACTCCGTTACGGACGCGACGGAAGGGGCCCTGCTGAAGGGTCTGGCGTATCTTCTCGCGCCAGTGACGATTTTTGGCCGACTTCGGGTGGGTGGACATGGCGCTGTACAGTTCGTCGAGTGCCACCGGGCCGGGGCGGCCGTTGAGCACTTCAAGGATCGCCTGGCACCATGACTGGTCCGCGGCGGCGGCCGTGATGGCGAAGAAACGGGGTAGGCGGAGGGGAACGAATTTGCCGTCCATGCCACTGCAGGCCAGGCGTTCAGCGTCGCCGGCGCCATAGGCCACTAGGACGGAGGGGGCGCCGCAATTGTCCTTCGCTAGCCGTCCGTCGACATGGTGGAAATGGACGCGGCCGCGAAGGAACAGGAGGGCTGAGGCTTCCTCGAAGACGTGCTTGAAGAAGAACGCCGTATCGGTGCGCGCGAAGATCATCGCCGTGCCAGTGCCATGCGTGACGAGCCGCGCGAGCCAGCGGCCGGTCTGGCTGCCATAGGGCGGGTTCAACCAGACGCGGCCGAACCACGGAAGCATCAGGCCGTTGTCCTCGACCGTGTAATGCCGGCCGACGGTCGGCCAGGGCCGGACGATCGGCGAGCATGGGTCAAGGTCGAAGTGGCCCAGCGCCGTGACGATCTCGGGTGGCGTAAGCCATTCGTCGGTGTAGGCGTTGGCTGACTGGTGGCCGCCCATGCCGAGGTCGCCGGTCATGGCTGAACTGCCTGTTTCAAGCTGCCACCGTCGCGCGGGCTGCGAGCGCGATGATGCCGAGTGCGGCGCCCGGCGTCATGGAGATTCTGATCGTGTCTCCAGCCGGCTCTCGCCCCTCAATCCAGAACTCGAAAACGACGTCGGTTCCGTGCGCGATAACGGACGATCCCCCGTGAGTGTTCAGCTTAAGGGGCGGATTCATGTTCTGCCTCCCTCATAGCGGCGTCGATCGTGATCGCCATGTCGTGCTCGATGACCACCTGAACGTCCGGCGCAATCCACGGTGTTCCATCCTCCAGCTTCTCAGGCCCGAGGATCTTGTGCAGTTCGAGCCGGGTGCGTAGCCGCGCCATGATCGACGCGGCCGCCTTTATGGCTTCGGGATGTGGGGCATCGGTCATGCGGGGAGTTCCGGTTTGAAGAAGCCCAAGGCTCCTTTGCAGGGGATGAAGGGGATGGGACGGACGTCTTCGAGGATGAGACCGCAGGGGCCAAAGAACCAAGGCGAGTCTGATTTCGTCACCACGTCGACGATTTTTGCCGTGCCGACGATGCCGCCCCGGAGAAGATCGTCGAAAGCCGGCATGGCGAGTCCGGGCGGGAATGGGTGCGTGTAGCTAATTTGGTGGCATGCGTGAAGGCAGCCTTCATATTCATCTCGCGTCATGCCCTTCGACGCGTGGATCATCACCGGCCCGCGGAACTTCAATCCGGGATTCGACGGCCGCCAGTCGCGGTTCTCGACGTCCTTGCCGGCGTGGATGATCGCCCATGCCCAAGGCTGGCGGATAGAGAGGGCGTGCGTCGTCAGGGTCATGCGTTAACCGCCTTGATGATGTGGTCGACGCCGCCGTTTGAGAAATCGACGTCCTTGCCGTTCACGCGGTAGATGTTCATGGCGCTGCAGTCGGAGACTGTCTTTCCGCAAGCCCAACCACCCTCCCAATGGGTAAACCTGAACGTGCCACTCGCACCTCCGCACATGCGGCGCGAGATGCGGTCGCCAGGCTTCAACGCTTTCTTCGCGCGCTCGGTGGCGGCGCCCCTGACCTGCTGGTATTCCCCACGCTCCGCCGGCGTCATACGGCGGGTCATGATGTGGTCTCCAACGCAAGGTTGGCGCCTTCCGGAATGGAGAGGAACGACTCGCACGTGCCGTCGTCTTCCGGATAGAAGGTCTGATAGGACTGGTGCTCCGCTGCTTTGGCGCGGAACCTCAGGCAATCGTGACGCTTCAGGCACATGAAGTTGGTGCAAAGGGTGATGTCCGGCATCAGTTTCTCCACCAGCTCTTTTTCGTCGGCTTGTCCCCAATCGCCATCGTGGACCGAAGAGTCTTGCACAGGAGAGCCGCGTCATGCGCCTGTGTCACGGCCGCATATCCCCCCTTCGTCGTCGGCGGCTCCGGCTGGGTCGTATACCCGCCGAACGAAGCCTGAAGCGCGATGGAATTGTAGAAGATGTGCGTGCGCTCGCGCTCGACGCGGCGCTTCTGGCGAGCGCTGCGGCCGAACCATCGAACGGCGAGCGCGCCGGCGAAAAGGAGAGGCGCGAGCACCAGGCGGAATATCCTCTGCTCGAAGGCGCCGACGACGTCTATGAAGCGGCGGCGCGGGCGCTGGCGCGGCTGTGTCGGTGTCAGCCAATTATGCTGGTCTCGACCGATTGCCCAGCGGAATGTGTCCACCTCGAAGATGGATTCCCTCTCGGTGAGGGGGATGCGATATTCCATCACTTCCTGCCCACCAACACCGTCTCTCGTTTCGGACATGCTCATTTGACTATCCCGTTCTTCTTCATCGGACGGCGCTTGATCTCGACATAGGCATTTCCGATCCCCGTCCGCTGGACGTGAACGTGGAAGTCCTTCATCGGGAGCCGATGCTTGATCCGGAAGTGACTGCGGATGATCTGGTTCACGTCGCCTGGCCCCAGGCGAAAGGATCGCGGGGTCGGGTTCTTTCCGCTGCTGCGCTTCTTCCTCTCGCGGGCGAGCATCAGATTGCGAATCCACGATTCATCGTAGCCAAATTCCCTGGCGAGAACGCGCAGCTCGGCTGCTGTCCTTGCGGCGGCGATGCGCGCGCGGCGGACGCCGAATTTCTCCGGCTCTGGCATCTGATTGTGTTCTGTGAGACGGCTCATTCACCAAGCTCCTTCAGGATTCTGGCATACTGCGGGTTGTTCATGATCGGCGCGTCCGACATCTCCATGATCCGCTTCTGGTTCTGAAGTTCCTCGCGGCGCGTCGGATAGAGCACGCGGCGGGCCTCCATAAGTTCGGCGACGTAACTGTCTCGGAAGTCGCCATATGAGCTGAATTGCGTGTGACTCTCGGGATGTGCCTTGGAACGGTGGTCGACCATGAAGCATGCCTTCGCTCGTGACCGGAGCGCCGCGAAACGCTTGGTCCGCGCCTGGGTCTCCGTCATCTGAGGTCTGTCGAGCGGATTGCTGTCAAACACGGCTTGCATCCTTCGGTTAAATGAGCCCCGGCGACACGGGGGAGGAGGGGGGTGTGTCGCCGGGGCAGGCATCCGGGAAGGGGGAGGAGGAACCCTCCCGGAATTCGGGGTTAGTCGGTCATAACGTCGACCAGGTCGGAGAGGCTGTATTCGATGGTGTCGTCATTGGCGATTTTCATGACGGTGATCTTGGTGATGTCGATGCCGGCCCTCACGAGGTCGCGCATGATCCTCTGGTAGACGCTCGTCTTGACGTCTGCGAGTTCCCGATTGACGAGGGCGGAAGCGAGCGCCATGCCGGCAATGTTGCGGTTGGGGCTTTCGTCGACCACCGTCACAGCTCTGGCGACCCCACGGAAAACCTCGTCTTTCGCCCCTTGGGCAACGTATTCCTCGATTATCCCCAGAAGGCTTTCTTCGCCTTCTTCAAGGGACATGGTGACGTCGTCCGCGAGGGGGTCGTAGCCGACAATTTCGGAATAGGCGGCACCAATGAGTTTGCGCCTCGTGTCTTCGGGCATCCTCTTCAAGAGAGGTGCGACGGCCTCGCTGAGGGCGCTCATTCGATGCCCTCCAGAACCAGTTGTGTGGCGGCCTTCGCGGCGTCGGCGGCGAGCGCGACGCAGATGCTGTCCAGCGCCTTGGCGTTGTTGGCCTTCCGGTATTCCGTCAACCGGTCCCAAGAGCCTTCACCGTGGTTCGTTTCGAAACCCTTCTTGGCGAGCGCCTTGCCGGCTTCGACTTCGGCCCTGATCTTCGCCACCTGCTTGATTGTCTCAGGCGTGACGATCAGAAAGGGCTCGGTGTTGTGATCGGCCTCAAAAGCCGCTGTGTCGAAAACCCGCGCCCGCTTGAAGGGGACGGTCTCGCAGCAGGCATTCTTGATGAACGCCTTGATCTCGGCGTCGACCTCGTTTTCGGGTATGGCTCCGATCAGGGTGTTGGGAACCTTGGCTCCCTTAACCAGCGTGTGCCGTTCGATGATGATGTGGCAGATTTTCATTTGAATTCCTCCTCCAAGGAATGTGCCCGGCGGGGCTCTGGGATGGGTGGGGGAGCGTCCCCGCCGGGCATCTGGGGGCTACCGTTCGTCCGCCCTTGAATCAAACTGTATTGTACTCGGTACAAGTCCGCAATCGGAAAACGTCTCCGAAGCGATACTTTCTCGATATATTGGCATTTAGTGTCTCTGCCGCCACACCGCCGGCTTGTACGGCGTCCAACCCAAGCCCCGCCCCGTTCCACCTCGCGCGCGGCCAGGCGGCGCTTCCCGCGGGCAGGCGCGAACCATGAAGTGCTTCAGATTTGGAGCAAAAACGGTAACGGCGAAGAAAATCAACGGTAACAATCGACTGTTAATCCGTTGACTGAATATCGCAAGCCCATGATGTACTTGGTACATTTCGGAAGAGTTACGCGGTAACGGCCTCGGTAACGGGGTCCGTTACTGCGTAAGTCATTCAAACTATTAAGCTATTCGTAATTGGTAACGGAAGTAACGGTTTTCCGGAACACACCACCCTATTGCGTGCGCATGCGCATGAGCGCGCACATGAGCGCGCGCATGTGTAACGTCTATATATATATTACCGTTACTCCGTTACTTATATTATATAAGACAACAAAATCAATGACTTAGGCGGTAACGGTCGGGGTAACGCTTTTTTTGTGACCGTCACTCCTTCCAAATTCCCCAATGATTTCAACGGCCCGCGCGGTAACGGTCGGGATTTCATCGCCACCTCCTGAAAATACTTACTATCCCGATTGTTCATCAACAGTCCCGCAAGTATTCGTTAAATCATTTAAGTTCCCGCATGTTCCCGGAAGTTCCCGCGTTGTCGTATTGCTTTGCGATTACTGGTTGTGTCCTTATGTGGGCTCGCGGCTAGGGGGCACCCGAAAAGCCTGGCGTTCGTCCCGCTGGCCTGCCGCGAGTTTTTCCCAAGGGACGAAGGCGGGGCGAAATGAATAATCCAGACTCAGTACAAGCCCAGCCCACTGCCATAGGCGTCGACTACTTCGACATGCCGGGAAGCGACAAGCCCTATTTCAGGTGCTCCGTCCGGAAGGCAACCATCTCCTCTCCAGCATGCGCCCATATGTGGCGCGAAGCGCAGACTGCCGAAGGATTGAAAGCCGAACGGCTGGAAGTCTGCCGCCTCTGCCCGATCGGAGCCGCTCACGCAGGCGAGGTCGTAACCGCAACCTCCCGCCTCTTCGGATCAATGATCTGCCCTCGTTGCCGGCGCGGCACCACCCGCATGATCAACGGAACGCGATGCGTCTCCTGCTACAATCGGGAGCGCGAATTCATGGCCGGCAAGAATGCCAAGGGCACAGCTCCCGTCAAACTCGGCCCGCTCTATCCCATCAGCGTCAGCTACATGATCGATGGAAGAGCCCAACGCTACAGCACAAATCTTGCGCGCGATCTCATGGAACCGATGGTCTCCATCCTTCGCGCCACCCGCGGCAACATCGCCTTCGCGTTCCTCGGCTCGTATCAGCTTCGGCAAGGACGGCTGTTTTGACCGATACGCAAGCCAA
This sequence comes from Parvibaculum sp., assembly GCF_030694575.1. Classification (GTDB taxonomy): domain Bacteria; phylum Pseudomonadota; class Alphaproteobacteria; order Parvibaculales; family Parvibaculaceae; genus Parvibaculum. The sequence continues at coordinate 7,379 of NZ_JAUYUS010000071.1, read as the reverse complement.
ACCCAGCACCCCCGCCCGAGATACCGGTCAATTCGCAATTACCGATCACGTCTGCAGGGTTTGTCTCGGCCGCGTCCTCATGAGCAGCGTCGACGGACAACGTGAATTCGTCTGCTCGAATTGCGGCATCAGTGGAATGCGAATCGTTCGGTCCATCTGCTGCTGCGGACTACAGGTTCCAGGCATGGGACGGCACGACTTCCGCGATGCGGGAATCCGATGCGTGGTTAACCCCAACCCAACGCCAGAAGTGCCCGCCCAAATCATCGCGCGCGAGGTCGACTGATGTTCACCATTGCTGAAATCGAAGACGATGCCGGGCCCTGGGAAATCCTTCGGCGAATTCTCGCATACCCGGAGATGGTCGAGCTGAAGGAATTGCTCGATTCCGACGTCACCCTCGCAATCCTCATCCGCACCGGTGAATGGAACGAGGGCGGGCGCGGAATTCTCGGCACCTGCAGCATCCCAACCGTAAGCGGAAAACTCCGCCCGCTGTTCGAGCACATGCTTGAGGACTGGATCGGCTATTTCCCGGATTTCCTGATCACCCTCAATGCGGATTTCTGGGAAGAGGCAAACCCTATCACGCGCGAGGCATTGCTATTCCACGAGGCCAAGCATGCCGGCCATGCCAAGGATCAATTCGGCTCGCCCCGCTTCCATCGTGAGACCGGGCGCCCGATCACATGCATCGTTCCGCACGATCTGGAGGAGTTCAACGCAGTCGTCTCGCGCTACGGCGCATGGAAGGGCGATGTGCAGAGTTTCCTCGACGCGGTGAATCCCTCGCAGAAGCCTCACAGCGCGTTGCTGGAGGGGCATGGAGAAAATTTCCCTCACATAGAGGCCCGGACACGCGAGCGTGCTCCAGCGCCCACAGGAGAGCCGTATGGCGAAGAGACTTTTCAGAGACGATCAAATCATCCGTATCAGGAATGATACACGGTCGCTCAAGGCAATTGCGCATGAATTCGGTGTGTCCAAGGTGGCGATACACATAATCAAGCGCGGCGTGACCTACAAGCACGTCAGTTTTCCGCCAGCGGTGACAGTCAGTGTCAGTGCGGAAAACTCCAGCATTTCCGCCGATTTTTGACGGTAAACGGCCATTCACTGACATGTGAATGGGTCGTGACCATAGGTTGTCAGTGAAGCTTGTCAGTGGACGAAGGGGACGGAACAAAATGGACGATGATCTTCGAGTTCGAGTTGCTGAAGCGATCGGGAGCGCGTTGTGGAGCGGTAATGAACGCGAAGTCTGGCCCGGCTTCCATGACTGCACCGTGACATTGCGGGCCGCCCTTCTCGCGGCGGCCGACGCGGCGATTATCGAACGTGACCGCACGGTTCGGTTTGAGGTCGAACCTGGTCGCATCTCCGATGCTGATCTTCGGACGATCATGGGGTTCCATCGCGAAGCCGTCGATATTGTGTGGGGCGCCGGCGCGCATATCGAGGGGGTGACGTTCGTTGAAGCGCTCAGTCTTTCCGATTTCAATCCGGAGAATGAGGTGGTGACGGAATTCCGCGCGGGCGCCACATACTGGACTGGCGATGGCCCGCGCCTGCGGACGTCGGGGCCGCGATATGAGCTTTGACGCGTCGATCTACCGTCCGCTTGTGCCCGTGCCACTTTTGCCAGACGAGGAGCCTTCGAGCAATCTCGGCACGCCGCCGAAGTTCTTGTGGTTGCCGCCGGCGCGCCTGCTTGTGGATATGCGGTATCAGCGCGAAATCGGAGACCGCGGCCGAAAGAACATCCGCAACATCGTGGAAAATTTCGATTGGGGCCGCTTTACCCCGGTAGTCGTCGCGCCGATCGACGGATGGTATTACGCGATCATCGACGGCCAGCATCGGTCGACCGGCGTGCTGACACATGGCGGTATCCCTGAAGTTCCCTGCATAGAGGTCGATGCGGACTGCGCGATGCAGGCTCGCGCCTTTATCCATATCAACGGATCGGTGACTAAGGTTACGCCGATGCAGATTTACCATGCCGGCATCTCGGCGCGAGACCCTGACGCGCTCAAGATTGACCAAGTGGTGACGGCCGCCGGCATTACGATTCTCAAATATCCGAAACAACAAAATGACCGGAAGCCTGGCGAAACGATGTGCGCCGCCCTGATCGGGCGCCTTATCGGATTGCATGGCGCGCGCGCCGTGCGGCTCGCATTGACCGGATTGAAAAAGGCGGACTTCGGCGGGCTCATTACGGCCCCCGTCATTCGTGGGGCGGTCGAAGTCGCGGTGTCAAACCCCAGCCTTTCTCGGGAGGAGGGGCCATTCATCGACGCTCTCGGCTCGATCCGGCACGACTCCCTGATCATGCAGGCGGAAGCCGAACGGCTGGTCGACCGTCGACCGCAAACCTTGATCTATCGCGATCTCCTCAAGGCGGAGATGGTAAGGCGGATAGCGCCGGCGAAGGTCGCGGCGGTTGTCGAAGCTCATACGCCGGCGGAATTGGCGCTGATCTCCGGACTTGCCGCTTTGGTCGACCTTTCGACCGAAGAGCTGACTGCGGAGACGCGAAAGCCGCTGATTTCCCACAAGCGGTTTCAGGCGTTCTATCTGCTGCACACTGCCATTGGCCGCAGTCTTTCGAGCATTGGCGTCCTGTTCCGGATGGACCGGACGTCGATCGCCCATGCTGTCAAATCCGTAGAGCGCTGGCGCGAGGACGACAAATTCGATGCGCGCATTGAGGGGCTTGCCACGCGGGCGCGGTGCTTGGTCTCGGAAGAGGCCGCCGCATGAAGAAGCCCACAGATACCCAGGCCGCCGCAATTCGCCAAATCGTCGCTTGGTACAAGGGCGGCAAGTCGACTTCGCAGGTGTTCTATCTGGCGGGCTACGCCGGCGTCGGCAAATCCGAGGTCGCGCGCATGGCGATCGAGGAGCTGCAGGAGAAATGCAAGGTCAAGACGATCTGCTCGGCCGCCTATACCGGCAAGGCCGCCCAGGTCATGCGCGACAAGGGCATTGATGACGCGATGACGTTCCACTCTGCCACCTACATTCCGTCAGAAGACGGGAACGGCGGGGTGAAGTACACGCTGGCATGGGGCGGGCCGGCCGCGTCCGCCGATCTGATCGTGCTCGATGAGGTGTCGTTCATCTCGGAAGCCGACGCGAACGATTTGCGCCTCTTCGGCAAGAAGATTCTCGTCATGGGGGATCCAGGCCAGCTCCCGCCCGTCAATGGGCAGGGTGCGTTCACCAACCGGACGCCGGATGTGTTTCTGACGGAAATCTGGCGGCAAGCTGAGGATAGCCCGATCATCCATCTCGCCACGCTGGCGCGCGAGGGGAAGCCTATTCCGGTCGGCGACTATGGCGATGGTGTCCGCGTCGAAATACTGAATCCCGATTCCCAGGTGGCGATTTACCGGGAGGAGACGCAGGCGATCTGCGGCATTCACCGTGTCCGATGGGGTTACACGCAACGCATTCGCCGAATTCGCGGGTTCGATGATCCGCTTCCGCAAGTTGGCGAGCGCCTGATTTGCCGGCGCAACAACAAGGCGCACGCGATCTTCAATGGCGGCATGTGCGAATTGATCGAACCTGTCTCTGAAACGCCTGACGGGTTCGTAAACCTGTCCGTCCAAATGGACCATCTCAAGCATAAATCTCTGAAGCTTTGGACCAACCCGTATCGGTTCGAGGAGCATTTCAAGGGCCCTGCGGAGAAGCCGCCGTATCTGAAGGGCTGCAATGAATTCGATTGGGGCAACGTGCTCACGTGCCATTCCGCGCAGGGTTCGGAATATGACGACGTCACCCTGATCGACGATAGCGGCGCGTTTCGCGAGGATCGCCACAAGTGGTCGTACACCGGCCTCACCCGCGCGAGCAAGCGTCTCGTTTTTCTCAAGAGGTCAGCATGATCGCTCAAGCCTATCCGCTCCAATGGCCGGAGACGTTCCCGCGGCGCCCGGTTCGCGAGGCGGGGCAGTTCAAAACCTCGCTGGCGTCGGCGCTCGAAAACGTCCAACGCAGCATCCGGCTCTTCGCGGCCGATAGCGGCAAAAAGATCGAGGGCATGGTGATTTCCTCGAACGTGACGCTCGGCGCCCAGCGGCCGGATGACCCCGGCGTCGCGGTCTGGTTTACGTGGGACGGGATGTCTGTGTGCTTTGCGGTCGACCGCTATTCCAAGGTCGAGGCGAACCTGCAGGCGATCCACCACATTATCGAGGCGCGCCGGACGGAATTGCGTCACGGGACGTTGGCGCTCGTGCGCGCGACGTTTCAGGGGTTCGTGGCACTGCCCGCGCCGGCGAAGCGGACATGGAAAGAGGTTCTCGGCGTCGGGCAGGATGGTCGGGTTACGCGGGCCGATATCGACGCCGCTTATCGACGCCTTGCGAAAGAGCGTCACCCCGACAAGCCTGGTGGATCGGAAGCGTCGATGGCGGAACTGAACGCCGCTCACGTGGTCGCGCTTGGTGAAACCTCATGATCGGGAGATTCACGAGTTGGATCCTGCGGTCTGCCGCCAGCCGTCTCGGGACGGTCGGCAAGCGCCGTCTCGCCGTTCTGTGTCTGCATCTCCTCTATGTGGGGCTCCCGTTCAAGGCGCTTTCGATAGCGGCCGAGGAATTTCGTGACGCTACCGTTGGACTTCATGTGGACCTGCAGCGGCACATCAAGGCTGTCCGCACGTGGTCTCCGGCGCCTGAAACCGCTGGCAGTACCGCCAGCACGGCGGACGTCGACGAATAGAAAGCAAAGGTTTCTGCGGCTTCGTGCCGCTCACGGCCAGTCATTGTGAATGACCATGCATCGGAAGGACGAAGTAATTTGCCCCGTATCTATCTCGACATGGACGGCGTTCTCGCCGATTTCGACGCCGGCCTCCGGGCGCTCGGCATCGAGCCGAACCAGACGACGAATAAATCCCGCTCGCATATGACGCCGGATGAAATCGTCCTGAAGGACAAGGTTTACGACGCCATTCTGGCGCAACCGTTCTTCAACACCCTGCCGCTCATGCACGATGCCCAAGTGCTCTGGGATTTCTGCGCGCCGTTCGAGCCGGTCATTCTGACGGCGGCGCCAAGCCGGGAGTCGGGTTTCGAGAAGGCCGCGCGCGAGAAGCGGGAGTGGATCGAAGAGCACTTCGGGCCAATTCCGGATGAGCGCTTCATCTGCACGAATTCGTCGAAGAAGCGGAATTACGTCGGGCACCTGCCGGGTTCGAAGCAAGTCCTGGTCGATGACCGCGCGTCGAACGTGACGGACTGGATTGCCGCTGGCGGTACGGGGATTCTGCATCTGTCTGCCGTGTCGAGCCTGAGGGTGCTCAAATTTCTGCTCCACGGCGAGAAGGCGGTTGCTTATGGGGACACCGCCGCATGACACAGAAACCGATAGCCGCATCCGACAAGATGAAGGGCAAGAAGCGACTCGAGTCCCTTCAGAAGGCGCGCCGGAAGGTGAGGCCGGATGGCCTCTACCTTATCAAGCGGCATGGCGGCTGGTTTCGGCCTGGCGCGCACGGCTACACGCGGAAATTGGGCGAGGCCGGCACATTCACCGGGACCGAGGCGCTGACATATCTGGATGCCGAAGGCGTTTCGTTGTGGCCGCTGGTGACCGTCCGCGCCGCCGCGCTGGAAGAGATTGTGGAGATGAGCGCCGAAATGGCGGGTCTCACGGCGCTCCTGAAGCTGGCTTACGAGCAGCGGAGCACTTGATCGATGAGTCGCATGATGGAATTGCTGGCACAGAAGGCCTCCGTGATGGCTGAGCGCGCGAAAGAGCGTGCCGACTCCACTGCCGTTGTGACCGCTATCCGCGCCGCCCGCTGCGACCTGTCCGATGAGAAGCGGACGCAGGCGGACATTGCCGAGGCGCTGACGGCCGCTGGAATTCCATTCGAGCGCGAATTCAGGCTGGCCGCCGGCGATATTGTCGACTTCCTCGCCTATGGGGCGATCGCCGTCGAGGTGAAGCTGAAGGGCGCGGCCAAGCGGTCGATCTTCAGGCAACTCAAGCGGTACGCGGAACACGACGCTGTGCAGGCGATTGTGCTTGTGACGAACCTGAGTATGGGGATGCCTGCCGAGATTGCCGGGAAGCCGGCCTATTACGTTTCGCTCGGGAGGGCGTGGCTGTGAGGTGGCCGCGGGGGCGACATAACGGGAAGAGGATCGTCGGAATCGAATTGAAGGTCCGGATCAATGTCCTCTATTGGCGTCTTCATCTGTCCAACAAATGGGGGACATGTGCCTCTTTGGGGCCGATCAAGCTCTGGCATGCGTGGGCTTACGAGTGACCCGCACCTACGGCTCTCTTCGTCTGACGGCTGAAAACCAATGGGAGGTCTCGAACCTCGAATCCCACGTGGCAATTCGGCTGAAGCAAATCTTCGCGCGGATCCCGAAGCATCAATCGGGCGCGTTTCTCCTGCCGAACGATCTCGCGCACGCGGCCGACATTGAATGGTTTACGGCGCGCTATCCGCTGGCCGTCTCCGATGCCGATCGGGAGGCGCTGCACGGCGGCCGCCTCGCGTTTGAGGGCAATCAGGCGGAAATGGAGCGCATCCTGCAGCCGTCGCATGAGATGCCGGCCTATGTCGGGCTTCGTCCCGGTAAGGCGGTGCGGCACTATCAGGCGCAAGCCGTCGAAGTGCTCATGCGCGCGAAGGGGCTTCTTGTCGGCGATGAGGTCGGCCTTGGCAAGACGTTCATCACGGCGGCCGCCTGTCTGGCGCCAGGCACGCTGCCGGCGGCAATCGTCTGCAAGACGCATCTCCAACGGCAGTGGTTTGATGTTCTGACCGAATTCACGACGTTGCGCGTCCACGAAATCAGGGGCACGCGGCCCTACAAACTGCCGCCGGCCGACGTCTACATCTTCCGGTACAGCCAGATTGCCGGTTGGGTCGATACATACCGGGAGATGCAATTCAAGCTGGTCGCGTTCGATGAGATTCAGGAGTTGCGAACCGGCCGGTCGACGGCCAAGGGCGCTGCGGCTTGGGCGCTGTGCGAATACGCCGACTTCAAGCTCGGGCTGACCGCGACGCCGATCTACAATTACGGCAACGAAATCTGGCATATCGTTGAATTCCTGCGGCCGGGGCTGCTCGGGACGTGGTTTGAATTCACGGTCGAGTGGCTGGCGGGGCGTGTGGTGAAGAACCCCGACGCGCTTGGGATGTTCCTCCGCGAGCAATACGCATTCCTGCGCCGGACAAAGAAAGACGTCGGGCAGGAGCCAGCCACTACGGTAAATGTTGATACTGACAATTCGAACGTCAAATCAATCGGCTAGGCCGGTTTTTCGAGCTAACGCCTTGATACAAGAAGCTTTGCCCCGCAATTCGGTCAAAAGCCCGGTTTGCGGGGCAAACGTAT
>NZ_JAUYUS010000091.1 GCF_030694575.1 Parvibaculum sp. | reverse complement strand
CATGGTCGAATTGCACGACGCATCGACCATCGCCGCCGTCATCGTCGAGCCGATGGCGGGCTCGACCGGTGTGCTGCCGCCGCCCGTCGGCTATCTGAAGCGGCTGCGCGAATTGTGCGATAAACACGGCATCCTTTTGATTTTCGACGAGGTCATCACCGCCTTCGGACGGCTCGGCCATGCGACGGCATCGGAACGCTTCGGCGTTACGCCGGACATCATGACGTTTGCGAAAGGCATCACGTCCGGCACAGTGCCGATGGGCGGTTGCGTCGTCAGGAAGCATGTCTACGACGCCTTCCAGACGGGCCCCGATCATGTGATCGATCTCTTTCATGGCTACACCTATTCGGGACATCCGCTTGCCGCCGCCGCCGCGCTCGCGACGCTCGATCTCTATCGCGACGAGGGATTGTTCGAACGCTCGCGCAAGCTCGAACCCTACATCGCGCAAGCCGCGATGAGCCTTAAGGGACACGCGCTGCTGCAGGACATCCGCACCATCGGCTTCGTCGCCGCGTTCGATCTCGCACCTGTCGAGGGACTGCCCGGCAAGCGCGGTTTCGATGCGATGAGAGTGGCGTTTCACGAGGAAAACATGATGGTCCGCGTCTCCGGCGACACCATCGCCGTGTCGCCGCCGCTGATCGCGGAGGAGAAGCATCTCGACGAGATTTTCGAGAAGTTCGGGCGCGTTCTGGACAAGGTTTCCTGACGGATAACGGGTCGTTTTGCGGGCGGGGACAAGGCGACTTGTCCCCGTTTTTGCGCCCGCTGTCATCGAACTGTCATGAATGTGTCATAAGGCGTTTCGGGCACCGCGAAAGAGAGATGCCGGCGGGGGCGGGAATAAGGCCGGAGAGCGGCTCGCGCCTATTATTTTCGACAGGCCGACCCATTCGCTCCCATAACACCGGGGATAAACCGGCCCGCCGTCCGATCCACCGCCGCGACGCCGGACGGCGCGCGAAAATATATCCGTACACGGACAGACTGAAACTTATGGAACCTAACCCGCGCGCGTGACCTCATCGACCCGGAAAATGCGCCCGCGCGGCTCCCCGCGAAGAGATTTTAGTTTTCCGTTAACCACGCCCGCCCCTAGATTGATACCGGTGCCGGGGCACAGGGGCGGGAACTTCTGCGCACAGCCGGACCACCATACAACCTGACGATGCGAAGGATCGCGTCATGGCGATACCTGAGCGGCGCCGCTGCGCCGCTATCGGCTATGCGCTCGTCTGCGGGGTCTTGTCCGGGCTCGTTACAATGCCCGCCCATGCCGCATTCGACGGCGTTCCCGACGCGGCGATTTTCGCCGATCACTTCGCCGTGCTCGAAGATCACGAGCGCGCGCTCGAAGGCGCGCCCGCGGGACGGCCGAAGCCGCCGTCGATCTCGACCTTCGTGCTGGCGCCGCCCGTGAAATCGCTGCCGCCGCTGCCGGACATTCACGAGGTGAAGGGCATCGAGCCGCGCGTCCTGCTCGAGAAATCGGAATGCCTCTACTGCACGCCCGGCGCCGCGGCTGCGGCCACGGGCGTTCCCGTCGGCGTCTTCGAAAACGCATTGCGCCTCGCGGCCGAACAGGGCTGGCGCGCCGGCTACGACGAAATGCGCGCCGCCGCCCCGCGCGCCGCGCCGCCGCATCTCGACGAACCGGAAGCGCGTGAGGCCTACTATCTGCGCTACATCCGCCGCATCGTGCATGGCTGGCAGGTGGCGGTGGTCCATACGCTGCAGGCGAAGGGGCGCGTGACGGAGGCAGACGCCGAACGCTACCTCGCCGTGCTGCGCCGGACCATGCCGCCTTCGGGCGCGAGGCCCGACGCGCCACAGCGGATGCGGACGGGCTGGGTGTCCGACAAGGAGATGGACTGGCTCGACCGCCGCGCGGGCACGGCGCGGCAGCCGAAGAAGCGCCTCGCCGACAAGGACGCCAAACGGATCGCGGAACGCTTCACCCAGCCGACCGAAGAGCCGAAGGCCGAAAACGAGGGCATCGAGGGCAACAGCAACATCATTCCCTTCGCGCGGATCGCGACCGGCTATGCGGACGACGTGCTGCTCGGCGGCGCCCGCGCCTTCCTGCCCGCCGATGTGCAGGTATGGAGCCGGACGGGCGGCCAGTGGACGCTCGACGCGGCGAAGCAGCGCGTTGCGGTGAGCGGCGGCATGGCCTGGCCGCTCGACGAGGCGACGAAGATCGGCGCGACGGCGACCTGGGGGCGCGGCTGGCGCGACAACGCGAAACCCTGGGGCAGCGAAACCCTGCTCGTCTCGCCCTTCGTCTCCCATGCGATGAGCGACCATGTGCATCTGCGCGCCTATGGCGGCGCCGGCTACCGCTCGGATCATGTCGACCTCGCGAGCCAGGGGCTCGACTACAGCGGCAGCAGCCTCTTTTCCGGCGCGAGCATCGAGGGCGCGTGGCAGTTCGGTGCGCTGCGCTTCAAGCCCGCCGGGCATCTGAGCCTGACACGGCTGCAGGTGACGTCGGACGACGCGTCGGGCGAGGCGCGGTCCCGCGGCCGCGCGACCTACAAGAACGGCTTCACCTACCGCCTGCCCGAAACGCGCTTCTTTTCGCGGATCGAACCTTTCGCGACTGTCGAGACGCACTGGACCTTCGACCGGATCGACCGCGAGGCGGGCTATGCCAATGTTCCGCTGAAGAGCGAATTCAGCGGCGACATCGAGAGCGGCCTGCTGCTGAAGGCGCTGGACAATCTGATCGACGCGCGGCTTGCGACGGGCGTCGAGGATATCGGCGAGACGGGGGCGATGAACTATATGGTGACGGGGCGGGTGAAGTTTTCGTTCTGAGCTTGCGTTCGAGGCAGCGACCCCGCCCCGAAATTTTTGTCGCTTGCGCTCACCAATTGTCGACCCTCCCACCGGGGGAGGGTGGGAAGAGGAGTTCGCCTTACGCGGCCGGTTTGTGGAACTGGATGTGCGCGGGCGGTTTGGAGAAGGCGGGTTTTTCCGCTTTCAGCGCGGCGAGCGCCGCTTCGCGGTCGGCCTCGGTAAAGCTGCCGGTCGTCAGGCAGAATTCCACGAAATTGCCG
>NZ_JAUYUS010000080.1 GCF_030694575.1 Parvibaculum sp. | reverse complement strand
TGCGGCCGGCGGGCAGCCGCGCGCGGGCGCGCAGGGCCGCCCCGGCGCGCCGCAGCCAAGCCATTGTTCCGTCGATGTTTTTCCGCAACGCCGCCGCGCCCCGATCGCCCATGGAACGGCAGTTTAGCACGGATCACACAGCGCGCCGGGCGGACGTGCGGGTCCCTTCCGGGCCGCGGCTGTCACAATTCGAAAGGGCGGATTTCGGCGGTTTTCCGGTGGGCGGGTTTGACTGTCATCGAACTGTTATCGATCTGTCACAAAGCGGGTTTTCTATCATCTGTGTACGGATGTTTTTGATGTTGTCCCCGGTTTGGCAGGGTGGGCAAACGAGAGACTTTTCCGTGTGGCCCCCCTCACCCTTCCCACCTTCGGTGGGCCCCTTCCCTCTCCCCGCAGGGGAGAGGGAAAAAACTTGTCCCCGTGACTTTCATGCAGCGTCGGGGAGAGGGAAAAAAACTTGTCCCCGGTTTTGGCGGGATGCCAACCTAGCTACCGGGGCGGCGGCAGCGGGATGAGTGGTATGGACGATCCTTACGAGACGCTTGGTGTGGCGCGGACGGCGAGCGAGGCGGAGATCAAGGCGGCCTTCAAGAAACTGGCGCGGAAGCTTCACCCCGACCTGCACCCCGGCGACAAGGCAGCCGAGGCGCGGTTCAAGTCGGTTTCGGCGGCCTATGACCTCCTCAAGGACAGCGAGAAGCGGCGGCGCTTCGACGCGGGCGAGATCGACGCGGGCGGCGCGGAGCGGCCGCAGGAGCGCTATTACCGCGACTTCGCCGATGCGGGCTTTGCCGGCGGGCCCGGCGCGCACGCGGCGGGCGACGGCTTTGCGAGCAACGAGGACCTGAACGACTTCTTCGCCCGCGCCTTTGGCGGCGGCGGGATGGGCGGCGGGCGGCGCGGCGGCGCGGACTTCAAGGCGCGGGGGCAGGATGTGAGCTATACGCTCCCCGTTTCCTTTCTCGACGCGGCGAACGGCGCTGTCCGTACACTGACGATGCCGGACGGCAAGACGCTGAACGTGACCATTCCCGAAGGCGCGGAGGACCGGCAGATGCTGCGGCTGAAGGGCCAGGGCATGCCGGGCTTCGGCGGCGGGCCGGCGGGCGACGCCTATGTGGAACTGCATGTGGTGCCGCATCCTTTTTTCCGCCGCAAGGACGACAATATCCATGTCGATATTCCCGTGACGCTGAAAGAGGCGGTGCTGGGCGCGCGCATCGAGGTGCCGACGATCGCGGGGCCCGTCGCCATGACGATCCCGAAGGGATCGAACACGGGCAAGGTTTTGCGGCTGCGCGACAAGGGCGTGAAAAACCGGAAGAGCGGCGAGCGCGGGCACCAGATGGTGACGCTGAAAGTGGTTCTGCCCGAGGGCGAGGAGCCGGCGCTGGCCGAGTTTCTCGAAAGCTGGGAACCGCGCACGCCGCAGGACCCGCGCAAGGAGATGCTCGCATGACAAACATTGAGGAACTCGTGGAAGGGATCGAGGCCCTGCAGCGGCGCGATCTCGAGGCATGGATCGCCGAAGAGCTTGTGGCGCCGCGCGAGGAAGCGGGCGCGCTTGTCTTTTCGGAGATGGAGTGCGCGCGGGTGCGGCTTATCTGCACGCTCCGCTACGAACTCGAGATCGAGGCGGGGGCGCTTCCCGTCATCCTGTCGCTGCTCGACCAGCTTTACGACACGCGGCAGCAGCTCATGGCGCTGACGGCGGCCGTGGCACGGCAGGATGAGGCTGTGCGGGAGGCTGTGATCGGGGCGATGAGGGAGTGAGGGGGAGACTGTTTATGTTTGCGGCGCGAATCGGAGCTCACTTCGTCCGTACAAGGAAGGCGTAGAGCGTCAAGGCCGCGCCAAGGGCAAAGAGCGATGCAATCAGAATGTATGTGCCCGGGCCGGGGCCCAATTGCTGCGCGGCGGGGAAGAACATCCGGAAGGCGCCCGCGGCCACAAGAAGCCAGCCGGAGAGCGTGACCAGCAAGCCGAAATCGAGCCGCCAGCGATTATGCGCCGTCACGATCACCAGACCGCCAACCAGAAACAGGAGGCCGTTGAGATAGACGACCGTCGGATGGACATCGTGCCAGATGTTCAGATTGACGGTCTCGGAGACGGTCACGGCCATGAGCACGGGACCGAGCACGGCGGCAATGCGCGTTGTCATGTTCATGAGGGTGAGGCTCCGGTGGGGTTGAGTTCAGTCGAGAAGGTGGCGGCGGTTTTTATTTAAAGGGCGGGGGTGGAGGTTTGGGAGGTGACGTCTCTATACTGACATTTAGAAGGCTTGCATTGCGATAGCGATTGAGAGCAGCGATGGTAACGAGTATCATCGGACACATGGCGAGATGTACAGCACCCGTAGAAGGACATCGTACAGCGAGCGGGGCAGCGGCCTGCCCCGCATGTCGTGGCCGCTACGGCGGCTACAGCAGCTACGGGTCGTACTCGCCCCCGTCCCCGTCCTACTCTTCGTCTGGGAGTAGCGCCGTCGGCAGGAGCGGCGGCGGCGGGTCCGGCCGCAGCGTAAAGCCGAGATGGTCGCGACCAACTTCGTCCGTGTTGTATACGCCTGCAGAAGTGCTGGCACTCACGCCGGTCCGCGAGCGCGTTGAGAAACAAGCGTCCCTTGACCTTCGGGACGTCTTTCTCTGTCATGCGTGGGACGACAGGCAGGGTGCCGCCAAGGATTTGCACGATCTGCTTGTGTCACTTGATGTCAAGGTCTGGTTCAGCGAGAAGGACGTCGGTCTCGGCGTGCCGTTGCTCCGCACCATCGACAAAGGCTTGGCGAATTCTCGGATTGGGGTTGTGCTCGTGACCCCTGCGCTACTGCGGCGGCTACCACAGGAGAGCATCGCCGATAGAGAGCTTTCGGCACTCCTCGCGGGTGAGCGGCTCATTCCTATCGTGCACGACACGACGTATGAAGCTCTCCGCGAAGTCAGCCCCATGCTAGCCTCGCGAAGCGGCCTGAGTACTATAGAAGAGCCGATGGCCAACGTCGCGGCTAAGCTCGCCGAGTTGGTCGCCCTCTAGCGTTGTTGCCGGGTTGGTCGCCCCACGTCGGACAAGCGGTACTAGCTCCGAAACGGTGGCACTCACCGGGTCACCGCGTCAGTGTATTTCCGCACACCCGATTGATGGCACGGTCGCTGTATGGGATGATCCTCAACCTCAGCACTCAGCACTCGCGATTCTTTATTCTTTGATCCTCCAGTGCCCAGACCCGTGTGCAACTTCCTCCAGTGCGAAACGCTCCGCCGGTGCTTTCGAATGAATGAGGATTTGGAACAAGTCATTCAAAATTTCTTTGGCTGACGACACGTAACCATGCCCTAGCTCAAGTAAGCGGGCTTTTCCTACCTCGACCGTATCGACCTCAGACAACAGGAACACCGGCGGCAGCAGTCCCACCCTGGCATAGTCATGCAGCCACCCTGAGGTTGATAGCGGAAGGTCATTGCCACAAACGTACGATGTCGTTAGCCCCGAATTGCCGACTACATGCGCCCCGACATTGCGCATTACATCCTGATCCACATCGGCGGCAGCAAACACTATGTGTTTGAGATTTCGGAGTTTGGCGGGATTACTAAGCCCGATAATCTCCAGTGCTCCGGCAAGGCAACGGCATCCCATACTATGCGCGATGATGTTGACCCCTTCAGGGGCGTTATCCATGTACTCGATCAAGTACTGAGCGAGGTGATGCTTGCTCGCTTCGACTGCCCCTTCGTCGACAGAGTATGCCGTCATCGCGCCTTGTGACGGCCAACTGAAGAGACTGATACCACGCCTCAATCCCAAGTCAGTGCCGATCTGTGCGGCCCAGAGTACTGCGGATTCGAAGCTAGTGTTGAAGCCGTGAATTAAAACCGTTGCCGGAGATGAATCCCTACCCGCAGAGAAATTTTCCGTGACCATTTCCCAATGCAGGTCGCCATTCAATGGCGTGAGCTTTCGAATTTTGAGTCGATCATCGCCAATCAAGCGCCGTTTCCAGAAAGGCGATCCTACTGACCCAATCTTGTGGGACTTCGGCACGAAGACCTGAGCCGCGCCAAAGTTCAGCTTATTGTCTCTCAGGTTGCCGAAAGTCCAATCGCTTTCAGTCGAGGTTCGCTTACGGTTTGTCGCATAGAGAACGAGATAGGTTTGTTCCTTCTGCGGTGGCTCAGAGCTCAAATTATCTAAGCTTCTGTCATGTGTGCCAATTTTGTATGGTTCGCGAACGAAAACGCGTGAGCGTTTGGGCGTCAGGGAAATTATATCTGCCTGAAGAGTGGTCATTGCGTTTGAATCGACAAGCGCGTTCTTAAAGCTTGCGCCCTCAAGAACAGATTGTCGAAGGTCAACGTCTTTGAAGCTTGCCTGATCGAACTTGGCTTGCTTGGCAACTACGCCGTGGAAAACGGCTCGATCAAAACGTGCATGGAAGAAATTCGACTCCGATAGATTAGCGCCGGACAGATCGGCCCCAGTGAATTTAGCTCGCTCGAAATCGAGCCCCTTCAAGTCGGCAAACGTCAAATCTGCTCCCGAGAAGTCAAAGCCCCGAAAATTATACTCTGGCTGCGAAGCAAGCGACGCGACTTCGCTGAAATTTACATTTGATAAGTCAGGCGAGAACTTGACCAATCGCCGCCGCTCGTTCCACGTGTCTTTTCCGCCCCGAAGCCAGGTAACGTGATCTGCGTTCGACAATGAATCCCCCCATGAATTAATCTTGAATGCAGACAACAGCATTCCTCACTTAGCGACCATTTGTCATCCCACAATCTGTACATAACTCGTCATTGAGCGGATTAAACATCGCGAGTGCGATCCCCGTTAGCGGTTTCTGGATTGCTTCGCTTTGCTCGCAATGACGGTGCTGGTTGTGGGTAGCGCGTCATTGAACGCGGGTGGTTGCGGCTCCCCCTCACCCTTCCACGGCCGCGTTGCGGCCGTTCCCTCCCTCACCCCGAGGGGAGAGGGGGAGGGGCGATGCGTTCTGGACTTCGGGTGGGGCCTACCCCTCCCCAAAATTCGCCAGGCGAATTTTGACCCTCCCTCAGGGGGAGGGTGGGAATAAGCACCCGCTTGACTCCGCGCACGACTCGTAACATATAAAGTTACATGAAACGGAACAGCCAATTGTCGGGCGTGCTGCATGTGCTGTTGCATATGGATGCCCATGACGCGCCGATGACTTCCGAGGTGCTCGCGAGGGCGATGCAGACGAACCCGGTTGTCATCCGGCGGATCATGGCGGGGCTGCGCGAGGCGGGGTATGTGCGCTCGGAGAAAGGGCATGGCGGCGGCTGGTCCATCGCCTGCGACCTGAAGGCGGTGACGCTGCGCGACATTCATGAGGCGCTGGGCGGCCCTTCCCTTCTTGCCATCGGCAACCGGACAGAGGCGCCGGGCTGTCTCGTCGAGCAGGCGGTGAACGCGGCGCTGACGCAGGCCTTCGACGAGGCGGAGGCGCTGCTGCTCGAACGGCTGGGCGGGGTGACGCTGGCCGCGCTTGCGAAGGATTTCAAAAAGCGCCTCGCCGCGCGGGGCGGACCGCACGAAATGGAGAAAGCCCATGCAGGCTGAGATGACGAGACAGATGATCGCGAATTTCAACGACCCGGCGGCCGTTGCTCAGTATACGGAGGGGCCGCTGCGCTTCGTGCCGGCCTATGCGGAGCTTCACCGGATGACGGCGATCCTGCTCGGCGAGCGGGCGCCCGCCGACGCGAACGTGCTTGTGCTCGGCGCGGGGGGCGGCATGGAG
>NZ_JAUYUS010000074.1 GCF_030694575.1 Parvibaculum sp. | reverse complement strand
CGCTGGGCGGGGCGGTGCGAGAGTTGCGGGGAGTGGAACACCATCGTCGAGGAGGCGCCGGAGAGCGCGGGTGTCGGCGGGGGGCCGCAGAAGTCGCTGGCGGGCGCGCGGGCGAAAGGGCGGAAGATCGAACTCGTCGCGATGAGCGGCGAGACGGCGGACCCGCCGCGCCATGTGACCGGCGTCAACGAGTTCGACCGGGTGACGGGCGGCGGGCTGGTGCCCGGCTCGGCGCTGCTGATCGGCGGCGACCCCGGCATCGGCAAGTCGACGCTGCTGCTGCAGGTGATGGCGGCCCTGGCGCGGAAGGGAAAGTCGGTCGTCTATATCTCGGGCGAAGAGGCGATCGCGCAGGTGAGAATGCGGGCGCGCAGGCTCGGGCTCGCGGACGCCGATGTGCAGCTCGGCGCGGAGACGAACCTCAAGGACATCATCGGGACGCTGGAAAACGGACAGGCGCCGGACGCCGTGGTGATCGACTCGATCCAGACCATGTGGACGGACGCGCTCGAATCCGCGCCCGGCACGGTGGCGCAGGTGCGGGCCTCGGCACAGGAGCTGGTGCGGTTCGCGAAGAAGCGGGGCTCGGCGGTCATCCTGGTCGGGCATGTGACCAAGGAAGGCCAGATCGCGGGGCCGCGCGTCGTGGAGCACATGGTCGATGCGGTGATCTATTTCGAGGGCGAGCGGGGGCACCAGTTCCGCATCCTGCGCGCGGTGAAGAACCGCTTCGGCCCGGCGAACGAGATCGGCGTGTTCGAGATGGGCGAAATGGGGCTTGCCGAAGTGCCGAACCCTTCCGCGCTCTTTCTCGGCGAACGCGACGGCGAGACCAGCGGCTCGGCGGTCTTTGCCGGGATCGAGGGGACGCGGCCGGTGCTGGTCGAAATCCAGGCGCTGGTGGCGCAAAGCTCGCTGGGGACGCCGCGCCGGGCGGTGGTCGGCTGGGATGGCGGCCGGCTTTCGATGATCCTCGCGGTGCTGGAAGCGCGGTGCGGGCTCTCGCTCGCCGGGCAGGACGTTTACCTCAATGTGGCGGGCGGATTGCGAATCAACGAGCCGGCGGCGGACCTCGCGGTGGCGGCGGCGCTGGTTTCATCCGTCTCGGGAATGCCGCTGCCGGCCGATTGCGTCATTTTCGGCGAGATCAGCCTATCGGGCGCCGTTCGGCCCGTGAACCAGATGGATGCGCGGCTGAAAGAGGCCGAAAAACTGGGCTTTGCGCGGGCAATACTGCCCGCCAGCGCGGCCCGGACGAGACCTTCGACGGCGCTCAAATTTACGGAAATTTCGGACCTTGCCGGGCTTATTGCCCATCTGACCGCAGGCGGCAGCAAGGCGACGGGCGACCGCCGGGCCCGCGAAGTGTGATAAAGTGAGACGGGTTTCCGGGAGAGAGTTTTGACGCTTTTCGACCTCCTCGTCATAGGTGTGCTGCTGGTTTCGAGTGTGCTTGCGCTGCTGCGCGGGTTCACCAACGAGGTCCTGTCGATCCTTGCCTGGATCGTGGGCGCCCTTGCAGCGCTGTGGCTGTTTCCCTATGTAACGCCAGTATTGCGGGACGCGATCTCGCCGCCTTGGCTCGCGGCCGTGGTGGCCGCCATCGGCATCTTCGTCGTCGCCTATGCCATCTGCGCGGCGCTGACCGCGCGCTGGTCCGGCGGGCTGATGGACCTGCATGAGCGGGCAGCCCTTCTCGACCGGACGCTCGGCTTCATTTTCGGCGTTGCGCGCGGGCTGCTGATCGTCACGGTCGCCTATCTCTTCTTCGCTTGGCTGGTGCCGAATCCGGACGACCAGCCGGACTGGATCAGACACGCAAAGACGCGGCCGATGGTCGAAGACACGGCCGCCCTGCTGTTCTCGCTGGCGCCGACGCCCGGTAGCCGGGAACCGGCAGCGCGGGAGACGACGACCCCGGCGCCGGCCTATAGCGCGCCGCCGCGTCAAGAGGCCGCGCCGGCGCCCGCCGAACCCCGCCAGACGCCCCGCGATTCGGGCGCTGACACGGGAAATGGCCCGGGGTATAACCCGTCCGAACGGAGGGGACTCGACCGCTTGTTCGAGAACACGACCGGGGATTAGTGCCCGTTTCTTTTGGAGTCCCAGCGATGTCCGACCAGATGCAGCTCTCCTTCCCGCTCCCCGCTCCGGCCCCCAGGCCGGACAATTTCCGGGATGACGGGATGGACGACGACAAGCTGCGCGAGGAATGCGGCGTGTTCGGCGTGTTCGGCCATAACGACGCGGCGGCCCTGACGGCGCTCGGCCTTCACGCCCTGCAGCATCGCGGGCAGGAAGCGGCGGGCATCGTCGCCTATGACGGCGAGCATTTTCATTCGGAGCGGCGGCTCGGGCTCGTGGGCGACCACTTCTCGTCCGCCAAGGTGATCGACCGGCTGATCGGCGACGCGGCTATCGGCCATGTGCGCTATTCGACAACGGGCGAGACGATCCTGCGCAACGTGCAGCCGCTGTTCGCGGATCTCTGGGGCGGCGGCTTCGCGGTCGCCCATAACGGCAACCTGACCAACGCGATCACCCTCCGCAACGAGCTGGTGCGCGACGGCGCGATCTTCCAGTCGACCTCCGACACAGAAACCATTTTGCAGCTCGTGGCGCGGAGCCGGAAGCCGCGCGTGATGGAGCGCTTCGTGGATGCGCTCTCGCAGATCCAGGGCGCCTATGCGCTGGTGGCGCTGACCAACAAGAAGCTGATCGGCGCGCGCGACCCTCTCGGCATCCGGCCGCTGGTGCTGGGCAAGCTTGCGGGAGCGCCGATCCTCGCTTCGGAGACGGTGGCGCTCGACATCATCGGCGCGGAATTCGTGCGCGAGATCGAGCCCGGCGAGATCGTGGTCTGCACGAAGGAAGGGATCGAATCCATCCGGCCGTTCCCGCCGCAGAAAGTGCGGCCCTGCGTATTCGAGTACATCTATTTCGCGCGGCCGGACAGCATTGTCGGCGGCAAGAGCGTCTACAATGTGCGCAAGCGGCTCGGGCAGGAACTGGCGCTGGAGTCCGCGGTGGATGCCGACGTCGTGATCCCGGTGCCGGATTCGGGCGTGCCCGCCGCCATCGGCTATGCGGCGGAGAGCGGCATTCCCTTCGAACTCGGCATCATCCGCAACCACTATGTGGGGCGCACCTTCATCGAGCCGACGCAGCATATCCGCCAGCTCGGCGTGAAGCTCAAACACAACGCCAACCGCGCCATCGTGCAGGGCAAACGCATCGTGCTGGTGGACGACAGCGTGGTGCGCGGCACGACATCCATCAAGATCGTGAAGATGATGTACGAAGCCGGCGCGAAGGAAGTGCACCTGCGCGTCGCCAGCCCGCCGATCACGCATTCGGATTTCTACGGCATCGATACGCCGGAACGCGACCAGCTTCTCGCCTCCAACTACGACCTCGAAGGAATGCGCGCCTATATCGGCGTCGACAGCCTCGCCTTCATTTCGGTCGACGGGCTCTATCGCGCGATGGGCTTCACGCATCGCGACCAGCAATGCCCGCAACTCACCGATCACTGCTTTACCGGCGACTATCCGACGCCGCTCACCGACCGCGACGGCGAACAGCGGACGCGGCAATTGTCGCTGCTGGCGGAAATCGCCTGAGCCATTTGAAGAGTTTGGATTTCCGACAATGACAGGACGATTGCAGGACCGCCTGGCGGTTATCACAGGCGCCTCGCGGGGCATCGGCCGGGCGGTGGCGCTCGGCATGGCGGCGGAAGGGGCGCATGTGATCCTCGTCGCGCGCACCGTGGGCGGGCTCGAGGAAGTGGACGATGAAATCCGCAAGGTGGGCGGCAAGGCGACGCTGGTGCCGCTCGACCTCACCGACATGCCGGGCATCGACCGGCTGGGCGCGACGATCTTCGAACGCTGGGGGAAGCTCGACATCCTCGTCGGCAATGCGGGACTGCTCGGCACGCTGACGCCGATGGCGCATCTCGAACCCAAGGACTGGGACAAGACACTGGCCGTGAACGTCACCGCGAATTACCGCCTCATCCGCTCGCTCGAACCGCTGCTGAAGCGCTCCGATGCGGGGCGCGCGATCTTCGTGACCTCCGGCGCGGCGCACAAGTGCAAGCCCTACTGGGGCAGCTATTCGGTGACCAAGGCGGCGCTCGACGCAATGATGAAGACATGGGCGGCGGAGGTCGAGGCATCGGCCATCCGCGTCAACTCGGTGAGCCCCGGGCCGACGCGGACCGCGATGCGCAAGAAGGCAATGCCGGGCGAAGACCCGACGACGCTGACGAAGCCCGCCGACCTCGTTCCGCTGTTCATCGAACTTGCGATGCCCGACTGCACGCGGCATGGCGAGATCGTGGAATATCAGAAGGCGAAGGCGTGAGGCGTCAGCCTATTGCAAGGCGGGCGATGCGACCGCCGGCGAGCTTGAAGTCGTAGCCGAGCGTAGCCGGACTGCCGGGGAAATTGCCGGAGACGAGCGCCTTCACTTTCACATTTTCGCCCGCGATGGCAACCTCGCGGACATCGACGGTGACGGCGTATTTCCGCGTCGTTTCCACCATCCAGTCCCGAATGGCCGCGTGACCCGTCATCGTCGCGCCTTCATCCTTCACCACCGCATCTTCCGCGAAGGGCGCGAGCATGGCATCGAGTTCGTGGCGGTTTTTAGCGGCGAAATAGGCCGAGAGCGGAGCCGGGAGGTTGTCAGTCATGGTGTTTCCTTTCGGTTGGGGATCGTCCAATTGCCTGACACCAGAAATGGCGGCATGCTTCCGCGATGACAAGAACGCACGAAAAAGTGGGTGACTTACCCGCGGGTAAGGCGGAGGCGCACACGCCGGAGAGCGCGGCGGCGGGGATCGACGCTGCATTCGACATGCTCGGGGGCCGGTGGAAACTCATCATCCTGTTTCACCTTTTCGGTGGGCAGGTGAAGCGTTTTTCGGAGCTGGAGACCGCCATTCCCGCCGTGTCGCAGAAGATGCTCGCGCAGCAGCTACGCCAGATGGAGGCGGACGGCATCTTACTGCGCACCGTCTATCCCGAGGTGCCTCCGAAGGTGGATTACCGATTGACGGAATGGGGGCAATCGCTCTGCCCTGCGCTCGACGCGTTGCTTCAATGGGCGGAGAACAAACAAGGCGTGGGACTTTAGGCCCCACGCCTTGCTCTATTCGCTTTATTCGCGGCGCGCGCGGAGGGCGAGGAAGAGGGGGATCTCCTGCCGTGCGAGGCGGAGCGCCCTCGCCTCCTTTTCCGGCGGGCCGAAATATGCCGCCGGAATTTCCTTCATCGCCTCCACGACAAAGCCGCTTGCCGCAAGCGCCGAAACGTAGACCTCAAGCGGACGATGATAGCTGCGCGTGACGCCCGCCCGCGAACCACCATATTCCTGCATCGGTATGTCGAGCGGCGTGAGGTAATGGTCTATGCGGCGGTATTGCAGCGCCCTGCCCTCATCCCGGCCCCAGCCGCTCTGACGGGGGATACGGAAGCAAGGGTGCGTCATCAGCATGACGAGCCTGCCGCCCGGCTTCAGCACACGCGCCGCCGATCGAAGCGCCGCATCCAGCGGATCGATGTCCTGGATGCTGAGCAGGAAGGCGGCGGCATCGAAGCTCGCATCCGCAACGGGATGAAGTGTCGTGGCGTCGCCGACGAGGAAACGGGCATGGCCCGCATGATGCCGCCGCGCATGGGCGATGAGCTTGCGGCTCTTGTCGAGGCCGGTGTAGCGCGCCTGCGCGGCAAGGATCGCCGGGGCAAGCGCACCGGCGCCGCAGCCGATGTCGAGGATGTTTTCATCCCGCCCCGGCGCGAGCAGAGCCATCAATGCGGGGATCGCCAGTTCGCGGTGGTGGCGGCTTCCTTCCGTGCCCGCCCAACCGAGATACCAGTTCGCGACTGCGTCCCAGCTTTTGCTGGACGCGCGTGCGCGGTTTGTCTTCCGTTCCATGAGGATTGCCTCATCCATAGTCTCCGGCTCGCAGACACGGAGGGATGACGCGGCGCGTCCCGCAGGCAATCGACCTTGCGAGCACGATTAAGGCTTCAGGCACGCGACCGAGGCGAACACCTATCGACAAGATGGGAGTTTGGCAGGCCTCAGCGGCGGGACGCCGCGTTGCGGCGCGTGCGCAAACGGGCGGAGAGAAGGCCGGAGGCGAAATATGCGTTGAGACTGTTCATGGAGAGAAGATACCGCCGGGTGAGCGGCGGCACAAGCCGCGCGCCGGTTCCAACCGAGTTGACCGGACGCCGCCGGTTCTTGAGTATAGACTGGCTGGTGTCGCAGACAGCGCGGGGCGATTGCGAGCGGCGGTGAGGATCGGGCCGGAATGCAGGGCGGGGAAAAACCGTTTCTCCTGACGGGGAGCGAAGCGAGCGAAATCATCGCGTCGTTCGACTGGAGCGCAACGCCGCTCGGGCCGGTTTCGTCGTGGCCGGCCAGCATGAAATCCACGCTCGGACTCATCCTGCGGTCGCCGGTTCCCATCGTGACGCTGTGGGGCGAGGACGGCATCATGATCTACAACGATGCCTATTCGGTTTTCGCGGGCGGACGGCATCCCGAGCTTTTCGGTTCGAAAGTGCGGGAAGGCTGGCCGGAGGTCGCCGACTTCAACGACAATGTGATGAAGGTCGGGCTCGCGGGTGGGACGCTTGCCTATCGCGACCAGGAGCTGACGCTCCACCGGAACGGCCAGCCGGAACAAGTGTGGATGAACCTCGACTATTCGCCCATTCCCGACGAGACGGGAAAGCCGGTGGGCGTGATCGCCATCGTGGTGGAAACGACGCGGCGCGTGGAAGCGGAACAGCAGCTCGAACGCGGCTTCGAGACGCTGCGGCGGATGTTCGAGCAGGCGCCGGGCTTCATCGCGATCCTGGCGGGGCCGGAACACACCTTCGTCATGGTCAACAACGCCTATATGCAGCTCGTCGGCTATCGCGACGCGCTCGGAAAGCCGATGCGCGATGCGCTGCCGGAGATGGTGGATCAGGGTTTCCTCTCTCTTCTCGACCGTGTGCGGGAGACGGAGGAACCTTATATCGGGCGAAACATCCGCGTGATGCTGAAGCGCGAGCCGGGGTTGCCGGCGGTGGAGCGCTATCTCGATTTCGTGTTCCATCCGGTAACCGCCGCCCGCAGCGACACGCGCGGCATTTTCGTGCAGGGGCACGACGTGACCGAGCGGCGGCTCGCCGAGATCGCGCTGAAGGAAAGCGAAGAGCGGTTCCGGCTCGTCGCCGAAAGTTCGCCGGTGATGCTGTGGATGGGCGACGAGACCGGCAAGTGCATCTATCTGAACGACGCCCAGCGGAAGTTCTGGAATGTGAAGATGGAAGACATTCCGGATTTCGACTGGTCCCGCACCGTTCATCCCGACGACCGGGAGGCGCTCCATGCGCCGTTCAGCGCCGCCATGGAAGCGCATACGGCTTTTTCAGTGGAGGTGCGTTTTCGCCGCGCCGACGGCGAATACCGGGCAGTGCGGACGAACGCGCAGCCGCGCTTCGGACCGCAGGGACAATTCGCCGGCATGATCGGCGTCAATGTCGACGTGACCGAGATGAGGCGCGCGGAAGAGGCGCTGCAGGCGGCCAACCAGAACCTGGAGCAGCGCGTTGCGCGGGAAGTTGCCGAACGCTCCAGGGCGGAAGAGGCGCTGCGGCAGGCGCAGAAGATGGAAGCCATCGGCAAGCTGACCGGCGGCGTCGCACATGATTTCAACAATCTGCTGCAGGTCGTATCGGGAAATCTGCAGTTGCTGTCGAAGGACATCGCGGGCAACGAGCGCGCGGAGCGGCGGGTGGCAAATGCACTGGCCGGCGTCGATCGCGGTGCGAAACTCGCCAGCCAGCTTCTCGCCTTCGGCCGCCGCCAGCCGCTCGAGCCGAAGGTCATCAATATCGGCCGGCTGGTTGCCGGCATGGGCGACATGCTGCGGCGGACGATCGGCGAGGGCGTCGAGGTCGAGACCGTGGTCTCGGGCGGGCTGTGGAACACATTCGTCGATCCGGCGCAGCTGGAGAACGCACTTCTCAATCTAGCGATCAACGCGCGCGACGCCATGAACGACAGCGGGCGGATGACGATAGAGGCCGGCAATGCCTATCTCGACGATGCCTATGTGCTCGACCATCCGGAGATTACGCGCGGCCAGTATGTCGTGCTGGCGGTGACGGATACGGGGAGCGGCATTCCGGCCGATGTGCTGCCGCATGTTTTCGAGCCGTTCTTCTCGACGAAGCCGCAGGGCAAGGGCACGGGGCTCGGGCTTTCGATGGTTTACGGCTTCGTCAAGCAATCGGGCGGGCACATCAAGGTCTATAGCGAGGTGGAGCACGGAACGACGGTGAAGCTTTACCTGCCGCGCGCGATGGAGAACGAGGATGTGATGGCGCTTCCCGGCGCCGGGCCGCCGACCGGCGGAACCGAGACCATTCTCGTCGCCGAAGACGACGACGCCGTGCGCGCAACCGTGGTCGAGATGCTGAACGATCTCGGCTACCGGGTGCTGACGGCGCGCGATGCCGCGAGCGCGCTGACAGTGCTGGAAAGCGGCGTGCCCGTGGACCTGCTCTTTACCGATGTGGTAATGCCGGGTCCGCTGAAAAGCACCGACCTCGCACGGAAGGCCCGAGAGAGGCTGCCGGGCATCGGCGTGCTTTTCACGTCGGGCTATACGGAGAATTCGATCGTGCATGGCGGGCGGCTCGACACGGGAGTCGAGCTGCTGTCGAAGCCTTACACGCGGGAGGCGCTGGCGCGGAAGGTGCGCCATGTTCTCACCCTCGCGGGACAGCGGAATGCGCCCGATGGCGGAACCACAACGCGGGAAAGCGCACCGGAGGGGACGCTGACCGTGCTTCTCTGCGAGGACGACGTACTGATCCGCATGAACACGGCGGAGATGCTGGAAAGCGAGGGGATGATCGTGATCGAGACGGGCACCGCGCAGGAAGCGCTGGAGGCCATGAAGTCCGGCACCACTCACATCCTCATCGCCGATGTCGGCCTGCCCGACATGTCCGGCGTCGATCTCGCGGTCAAATTGCGGGAAAGCTTTCCGACTCTCCCCGTCATTTTCGCAACCGGACACAACGATGTGCCCGGCGCGGACGCCATGCCTTTCTGTGCGGTCGTACCGAAGCCCTACGATATCGCCCAGATAAAGCGCCAGATCGAGGCGCTTGTCGCTTCAGGCAGGCTCCACGGGCGAAATGGTTGACTGGCTTTTGATATAAAAATATTGACATGAGACAATTGTCTCATTAAATATCCAGCGGCAACCAGCGAGGGAGGTCGCAATGGCGCTTGCACGCGACGATATGGACCGGAAGATCGACGAACATTTCGCATTTGAGGCAGCCGACGATGTGGAGGGCGTTCTCGCCACACTCACTTCCGATGTCGAACACGACATTGTCGGTTGGCCCTCCGGCCCGACCAGCGGCCGCGAAGGCGCCCGCGGCTTTTACGAGACGCTCTTCTCCGATCTCGCGGACGGAAAGGTCGAGTGCCGCAAGCGCCTCTATGGAGATCAATTCCTCATCGATGAATCGCTCTGGCGCGGCCGCGCGCCGGGCCGCCCCTTCGGCCTCGAAGGGAGGAACCGGCCTCTCGAGTTCCGCCTGCTGCATGTGATCGAATTTGCCGAAAACGGCGATATCGGGCGCGAAAATGTGTGGATCGATCTGGCGAGCATCATTCAACAATTGCCACAGAGCGACACATGACGGCGGCAAAGGCGGGACGGCCGAACCAGAGGCAGCGGACACGCAAGGATCTGCTGCAGGCCGCCTCGCGACTGATGATGCGGGGCGGGAAGCCCAACCTGGAAGAGATTGCGCAGGAAGCGATGGTTTCCCGCGCAACGGCCTATCGCTATTTTCCCACGGCAGACGCGCTGCTGCTCGAAGCGGCGCTCGACGTGGCGACTCCGGAAGCTGCCGACATTTTTGCGGGGGAAAGCTCGGGCAATTCGACGGACCGGGTGTTTTGCGTCGATGCGGCGTTGCAGCGGATGATCGACGAAAACGAACCGCAACTCCGCATGATGCTTGCAAAGTCACTCGAGCGAAGCGTGAGCGGCGACAGTCAGTCCGATGTTCCGTCGCGCCAGAACCGCCGCACGCCGCTCATCGAGGCGGCGCTCGAGCCCGCGCATCGCAAGATCAAGCCCAGTGTCCGCAGGATGCTGGCGCGGGCGCTGGCGCTTGTGATCGGAACGGAAGCGACTATCGTCACGCGCGACGTGCTGCAGCTCAGCAATGCAGATGCGGAAAAAGTCAGACGCTGGGCCATACGAGCGCTGGTCGAGGCTGCAGAAAGGTCCTGAGCGCGGACCTAGTTTCTCTTCCTTCCCACATAGGGATTGTTCGGCTTGCGCATGAAGAGGCGGATGGGCACGCCGGGCAGGTCGAAGATTTCGCGCAGGCCGTTCACCAGGTAGCGGCGGTAGGATGTCGGCACCTCGTCGGCGCGGCTGGAAAAGACGGCGAAGGTGGGCGGGCGCGACTTTACCTGCGAGATGTATTTCAGATTGACCGGGCGGCCCTTGGCGGCGGGCGGCTGGTGGCGCGAGACAGCTTCCTGCAGCCAGCGGTTGAGCCGCGCGGTTGGGACGCGCGCATTCCAGAAGGTGTGCACACGCTCGATGGCGGGCATGAGCTTATCGGTGCCCCTGCCCGTCAACGCGGAAAGCGTCACGATGGGCACGCCACGGATTTGCGGCAGCAGACGCTCCAGCTCCTCCTTCAGCACACGAAGCACTTCCTGCGGCTCCGCGACCATGTCCCATTTGTTGACGACGATCAGCAGACCGCGGCCCTCCTGTTCGACGAGATCGGCGATGTGAAGGTCCTGCCGTTCGAAGGGCTGGGTGGCATCGAGCAGGATGACGACGACCTCGGCGAAGCGAACGGCGCGGAGCGTGTCGGCGACAGAGAGCTTTTCGAGCTTTTCGGTAACGCGGGCGCGGCGGCGCATACCCGCGGTGTCCCAGAGCTTGACGCGGCGGCCGCGCCATTCCCATTCGATGCCGATGCTGTCGCGCGTGATGCCGGCTTCGGGGCCGGTCAACATGCGGTCCTCGCCGAGGAGCTGATTGACGAGGGTGGACTTGCCGACATTGGGACGGCCGATAATCGCAACACGGAGCGGCGCTTCGAGGTCGGGCTCGTAGGGCGCGTCAGGATCGAAGCCGCCCTCCGCCTCTTCCTCGTCGGCCAGCGCATCTTCCACGGCCTGCTCCGCGTCATCGGCCTCCAGACCCTTGGCGAATTCGGCAAGTGCGTCGTAGAGGTCGCCGAGACCTTCGCCATGCTCGGCGGAAAGCGGGAGCGGTGCACCGAGGCCAAGTTCGTAAGCCTCCATGCGGCCCGCCTTGCCGGCACCGCCTTCGCATTTGTTCGCGGCAAGAATGACCGGTGTCGGCGACTTGCGAAGAATTTGCGAGAAGCTCTTGTCGAGAGGGGTCACGCCCGCGCGCGCATCGATCAGCAGGAGGCAGAGGTCCGCGTCGGCGATGGCCCGCTCGGTACCGAGACGCATGCGCGCCTCAAGACTGCCGGTCGCTGCTTCCTCGAGACCGGCGGTATCGATGACGGTGAAGGAGAGATCGCCGAGACGCGCTTCTCCCTCGCGCCGGTCGCGCGTAACGCCCGGCGTATCGTCCACCAATGCAAGCTTCTTGCCCACCAGCCTGTTGAACAGCGTGGACTTGCCGACATTGGGCCGACCGACAATGGCGACCTTGAATGACACTTCTGTATGGCCTTTGTGTGCTCTATTTCAGCGCGACGAGTTCCGCATCGTTCGTCAGGATATAGAGCGTTTCACGAGCAACGACCGGCGCGATCAGCGCACCGTCCGGCAGATCGATGCGGCCCAGTATTTCGCCCGTATAAGGCGAAACGGAGACGGCATCGCCAATGGACGAGACCAGCACCAGACGGTCGCTTACCAGAACCGGACCCGACCATTCGATGGGCTTCGTCCTGTCTTTCGGCTTTTCGTAGCGCGGCAGCGGCGTGATCCAGCGGATACGGCCGTCGCGGCGGGAGATCGCCAGCACCTCCTGCGAGGTCGTGACAAGGAAGACGAATTCGCCGGCGACCCAAGGTGTCTGCACGCCGCCGATGTCGCGCGTCCAGACGCGCTCGCCGGTGCGCAGGTCGATCGAGACCATGCGGCCCGAATGGCTGACGGCGAAGACGCGGCCGCGATCGATGACCGGGCGGCCGGCGATGTCGTTCAGTTCGCCGAGCGAGGTGATGTTGCCGGTGCGGGTAAGCGAGTCGCTCCACACGGGGTTTCCGTTCTCGACGCGGAGCGCGACGAGTTCGCCCGACGAATAGGGCGCGATCGCCACGGCGCCGGCGACGGCAGCGCTGGTGGAGCTGAGGATGCCCGCGCTTTCGACGATGCCGCGATGACGCCAGAGCACGTCGCCCGTTTCCTGCGCGAGGCAGATCATCTGATTGTCGGAGGTGATGGCGAAAACGCGGCCGCCATTTGCCGTGGGGGCGGCGCGGAACGGCTCGCCGACCTTCTGTGTCCAGATGACGGCGCCACTGTCCGCGTCGAGCGCGAAGGCGGTGCCGAAGCCGGTAACCGCGAAGACACGGCCGCCGTCGAAGGCGACGCCGCCGCCGCGGCCTTCCTCGCCGTCTTCACCATCGGGGACGAGATCGGCCGTCCAGAGCTTCTTGCCGGTCGTCTGGTCGAAAGCACGCACATTCGCCTCGGCGTCGAGGACGAAAATCTTGCCTGCGGCGATGACCGGCGAGGCGACAAGCTGCGCCGCGCGGCTGGAGCCCGTGCCCGCGTTCACCGACCAGATGCGCTTCAAGGGACCGGGGGCCGCGAGATGGTGCATGACGTTGTCCGGCGTTCCGCCAGGCTGCGGCCAGTCTTCGTTTTCGTAAGGCTGGGGCAGTTCGACGGTCTCGTCGGCGATCGCCGGATCGACCTCGAGATTGGCGCCGAGCTCCATGACGGAAAGGCGGGTACCCGGAAGAACCGCCTTTTCGTCCGAACTGAACATGTCGCCAACCGTGTCGCAGCCGGCAAGGCCCGCCACGGCGAGGCCAAGCAGCGCAATACGCAGGGCCGCTCCGATCGCTTTCCGGCCCGATGTCGGGTTTGCCGCCGGCATGAATTCCGTCGTCATCAAGGATTACTCCGTCTCCGCCGGGGCCTCTGGGGCTGGGGCTTCTTGTGTTTCGGGCTGCGCGGCGGGAGCTTCGTCAGCCTCGTCCGCGCGCGGCAGATTGGGGGCAACGAGCGCCTGGATCACATGGGCGCGGTCGCGGAGACCGGGCGGCGTCGCCTGGTTGCCGATGATTTCCGCCGCGTTGCGGTTTGCATCCTGCCACGCGCCTTCGCGCATGGCGGCAAGCGCGAGAAGCTCCAGCGCCTGTCCACGCCAGGGCGAGGTGCCGTCCACGAGCGGCGCCATCCGCGCCTTCATGTCGTCATAGCTCGCGGTATCGACCCGGAGCAGACCTTCCTTGATCGTCGCCATGCCGCGCACGATGCCGGGCACGCCGCCGTCATTGGCGACTTGCT
This sequence comes from Parvibaculum sp., assembly GCF_030694575.1. Lineage (GTDB taxonomy): Bacteria > Pseudomonadota > Alphaproteobacteria > Parvibaculales > Parvibaculaceae > Parvibaculum. The sequence goes on along the minus strand of NZ_JAUYUS010000074.1, from coordinate 9,544 downwards.
CGTAGATGGCGAGCGCCGCGTCGCGCTCGCCGGCGGCGAGGCGCCTGTCCGCTTCGTGCAGGCGCGCGAGGGTGGCATAGCCGCCGCCCGTGCTGTCCGCCAGATCGGCGAAGGCGGCCGCGGCTTCCGCCGGGGCGGCGTTTTCCGTCTGCTTCACCACCTCGTCGAAACGGGCGGAAGCTTCCGCCCGCTGCGAATGGGACCAGGCGCGCCAGCCGACGATGATGGCCGCGATGAGAACAATGGCGATGGCGGCGCCGATCACGTAAGCGCCGTACTTGTCCCAAAGCTTGCTGAATTGCTCGCGGCGAAGGTCTTCTTCGACTTCGCGAAAGAGATCGGTCAAAACATTACTCCGCGGAGAAAATTCAATGGGCGCGGGAACAAGAACCCCACGCCCGGTACCTGCCCCCTGCAGGCCGCGTAAAATAGCCCGGCAACCGGCACAAGGCAAACCCGTCCGGCACCGCGGCAAAAGCCCGCAACGGCTTGAGCTATTTTGCCTTTTTCATGCTGTAGGTGTGCTCGGCGGCCGGGAAGCTGCGCTCGCGCACGGCACGGGCATAAGCCTCCGCCGCGCCCGCGATCTGGGCGCCGAGGGTGGCGAATTCGCGGACGAATTTCGCCGGGCGGGGCGAGAGACCCAGCATGTCCTCGAGGACGAGAATCTGGCCGTCGCAATTGGGCGAGGCGCCGATGCCGATGGTCGGAATGTCGATCTGGCCGGTGATGCGGGCGGCAAGCGGCTCGGCCATGCCTTCGAGCACGACGGCAAAGGCACCCGCCTCCGCGACGGCCTTGGCGTCCGCCTCGATGGCGGCCCATTCGCCCTCTTCGCGGCCTTGCGTCTTGAAGCCGCCCATGACCTGGATGTTCTGCGGCGTGAGGCCGATATGGGCCATGACGGGGATGCCGCGCAGGGTGAGATAGCGGATGGTTTCGGCGATGCGGGTGCCGCCTTCGAGCTTTACCGCCGTGCAGCCGGTCTCCTTGATGACGCGACAGGCATTGCGGAAGGCGATTTCCGGGCTTTCCTCATAGGAGCCGAAGGGCATGTCCACCACGACCAGGGCGCGCTCGGTACCGCGAACCACGGCGGCGCCATGGGCGATCATCATGTCGAGGGTGACGCCGAGCGTCGTTTCCATGCCGTACATGACCATGCCGAGGCTGTCGCCCACGAGCAGGAAGTCGACATAGGGGTCGATGTAGCGCGCGGTATGGGCGTGATAGGCGGTGAGCGAGACGATGGGCTCGGCGCCCTTCCGGGCGCGGATTTCCGGCACGGTGACGCGCTTGATCTTCGACTGTACGGACATCGGATCGTCCCTTGCAGGTGACGCGGACAGGTACCCCACAAGATGGGGTTTTGCCCGGGAATTGCGACAGCGGCCGGATGCCGCGGCGAAAAGGGCTTACATTACAGGCCCTTAGGTACCTCCCGGCACCTTTCCTGATCCTTATGGGCGGACCCTACAAAAAATGCGGCCAGAGCGCAATCAAGCGCTCAGAAGTCCATATCGTCGCTGTCCGGCACCTGGGTGCCGGGCGGGCCGATCAGTTCGCGGTAGGCGATGGAGAGGACGGCGACGTTGACGACGGCGAAGAAGATGGAGGCGAGCGCTATCGCGATCATCGCCGCGAGCGCCACGACCGGGCCGAGCACGATCAGGCCACCGAGCAACCCGGCGACAATGAGGACCGGGAGAGCCGCGAGGACCAGCACGGCGGCGAGGCGCCAGAAGTTTCCCCGCGTGCGCTCCAGCACCAGGCGCGGGTTGATCGGGTCGTCCACGGAGACGGCCGGCAGAAGCAGCGACAGGCGCACGAAGAAATAGAGAGAGACGAAAAGAAGCAGCAGGCCGAAGAAGCTCAGCAGCGAACTCGTCATGGTCTGCGGCATGGCGACGGCGACGACCATCAGGATGGCGCCCGGCATGAAGAGCAGGACGAGGAAGATCGAGAAGAGAAGAAACCGCGCCTCGCGGCGACCGAAGGACAGATTGAAATTTCCGGCGGGCGCGTCGCCGATCAGGATGAAGCGGTGCCAGGCGACGGCGATGATCGGCCAGAGGAAGAGCGAGGCGAAGTCGATGACGATAGCGAGGAAACGGTGCGTCTCGCGGTCGATGAAGGCGCTGGCGACCGAGAGCGCCAGATAGAGGAGGCCCGGCAGCCAGATGAGGCGGAGCATTTCGCCGAAATGTTCCCACGCGCCCTTGTAGGCCTCCCGGGCGGTGGCGAGGACGTCCAGTTTTCCTGTCATTGCGCGTCGAGCCCCAGAATCTTGTCTTTATAGGCCTGATTGTCCGGCTCGAGCCCGAGGGCCGTCATATAAAATTTGCGGGCGGAGACCATATCGCTGCGCGCCTCCATGATGGCGCCGCGCACATACCAGGCGGCGGCGCTTTCCGGATCGAGCTCGATCGCCCGGCCGATATCGGCGAGCGCGGCGTCGTAGTCGCCCATTTCACGGCGGGCATTGGCGCGGTTCCGATAGATCAGTGAGTCTCGCGGCGCGATCCGGAGGGCGGCGGTGTAATCGGCCACGGCCGCTTCGAGGTCGCCCGTGTTCTTGTAGGCGACGCCCCGGTTGATGAGGGCTGCGATGAGGTCGGGCTCCGACAGCTCGCCGGAGTCGATCGCCTTGGTGCAATAGCCGATGGCGGCCTTGTTGTCGCCGGTCACGAACTGCGCGTAACAGAGATTGTTGTCGCCGATGGCGTCCGCGAACGCAGGCGCCGGGAGCGCCAGCACAAGCGCGCCCAGCGAGACCGCCATGAACTCTCTTACCCGCATCTCTCCATCCCCGTCATTGACCTGACGGAGAGCCTAGCCGTTCCGGGGATCAGGAGAAAGCGGCTACCGCCACGGCCGTGTTCATGAAATCCCGGAAGCGGAGCCATTTCCGGTCTTTCAGAGTGATGACGTGGACGAAATCCGAGTCGATGACACGGCCGGTCGAGCGGGCGGTGAGGTTCAGGTGGCCGGTCACGACGACCTTGTCCCCCGCGGCGATGAATTCCTCCGCATCGAACCGGTGGACGTCGACGGAAGAGAGTACGCGCTCGAAGAAGCGCTCGCACTTGTCCGTGCCGCGATAGATGCCGGCATAGGGAATGACGGGTGGACCGTAGAACTCAATGATCGCTTCGGGGTGAAGGAACTCCATGATGGCCGGAATGTCCTTCGCACCGAAGGCGAGGAAGAGGGCTTTGGTGACCGCAATATTGCGGGCGGTCTCATCGATCTGCGTCACGTTCATTGCGTTTCATCCTTTCGGGCGAAGCGGAGCGTCAGGCTGTCGAAGCCATGATTGAGAAGGCTGGCGCGCTGCGGTTGCGGCGGTTCGGCGCCGATGGCCACGTCATCCATGCGATCGAGAATCGCTTCGATCAGCGCCCTGCCCTCCATCCGCGCGAGGGCGGAGCCGAGGCAATGGTGGATACCGACACCGAAGGTGAGCTGCTTGTTGAGGTTCGGCCGCGAGATGTCGAACTTATCCGGGTTCGGGAAGATGGCGGGGTCGTGGTTGGCGGCGGCGAAGAAGAGCGCGACCCAATCGCCCTTCGCAATGCGGGCGCCGCCGACCTCGACGTCCTGCGTCGCGATGCGGAAGAGCCGTTGCGGCGGGCCGCTGTGGCGCAGGCTTTCGTCGATGAAGGGTCCGATGAGGGCGCGGTTCGCGGCAAGCTGCGCTCGAATGTCCGGCATGACGGCGAGATTGTGCAGCAGGTTGCCGAGAAGAAAGGTGGTCGTTTCCGAGCCTGCGACGACGAGCGTGATACAGAAGCGGATGACCTCGTCGAGGGTCAGTTGTTCGCCATCCACTTCCGCTTTCAGAAGCGCGGCGATGAGACCGTCCGGGACGGGGCCGCCCGCTTCGAGCGCGCCGTAGAGACTGTCGACGGTTTCGGTGAAGTAGTGGACCAGTTCCGCGTTGCTCGCCTCGCGCTCCGCCGGATCGAGATCGGCGGAGAGCATGAAGGCGGTTGCCCAATGGCGGAAGCGGTCCACCACTTCCCCAGGCAGGCCGAGCAGACCGACCATGATGCGGGCGGGAATGCGCGCGGCGAGCGCCTCCATCACTTCCGTGTCGCCATCGCCAAGGCTCACCACCATGCCGTCCACGATTTCGCGCACCCAAGGGTCGAGCGCCTCGATACGGGGACGCGAGAAGACGAGATTGACGATGCCCCGCAAGCGGTCGTGCTCCGGGTTGTCGTGGTTCACGAGCATCAGCGTCGGCGCGGAGGACTGTTCCTGCAGCGGATCGCGCGAGGAAAAGGTCCGGTGATCGCGCGCGGCGGCGGAGACGTGGTCGTAGTTCAGAAGTACCCAGGCCGTGACCGCCTCGTCCGCGTCCGGCACCGTGCCCGGCGGGTAATCGCGGTAGCCATAGACCGGACCATAGGGCCGGAGCCTGTCGTACAGCGCATAGGGCGAGGCGATGGTGTCGCCCGACGGCAGGGCCGCCACCAGAGCGGCCATATCCCCGGCCAGGTCAGTCTTCCTGATTTCCTGCATTCAGTCCCTCCCCTGTCTCGACGCCTCCCCGCGCCGTTCAATTATTCATTTCATAAACTGTTTCTTTTGTAAATAGTTTAATCCGATAGTTCCCGAGGCGGGCGCGGTAAGCTGCGGGCGATGGATTCGCGTCTCCAGGCGTGTATCGAAGGAGGCCACGTGGCGGTGAAAAAGGCGGGAAACAGGGGCAAGGAAGCAGCAGGCCGACTGCCGGAGGCGGCGCTGCACTTTCTCGAATATTACTATCCGATCCACTACAAGGCGGGCATCGGCGTCGAGGATGCGTTGCGCGGCGGGCAACTAAGCCGCCATCAGGTGGCCATGCTGTGGCTCATCCATTCGGAGGGGACGAACGGCCGGGAGATGAACCGCAAGGCCATCGAACGGTCGCTCGAGACCTGGTTCGAGATCTCGGGCGCGGCCATTACCAAGGCGCTTCGGGCCATGGCGCAGCCGCCGCTGGAGCTGGTGCGGCTGGTGGAGGACCCGAAATCCGGCCGCGAGAAGATCGTACTGCTGACGCCCAAGGGCGAGGCCCACATGAAAAAGATGATCGCCGGCGGCGAGGCCTATGTGCAGCGGATCATCGACCATATGAGCGATGAGGAAATCGAGCGGGGATTGCACTTCTTCAAGCGCGTCTCGGAGATCGTCGAAATGCTCCGCTGAGGGGGTTGCGACCTCGCGCCCCGTCCCCACCTCTTGCTCCCGCCCTTTGCCGCTGTTATAGGCACGGCGCTGTTTGTGGGCCTTTTCCGGCCCGGCCTGGAGTGAGAGACATGAACCCGAACCCCGTCGTCGCCATTGCGGGCGCGACCGGCGCCGTGGGCGTCGAGATGATCCGCTGCCTCGAAGAGCGCAACTTCCCGGTGAAGGAGCTGAAGCTCCTCGCCTCCGCGCGTTCGGCCGGCAAAACGATGAAATTCCGGGGCAAGGACATCGTCGTCGAGGAACTGACCGAAGCGAGTTTCAAGGGCGTCGACATTGCCTTCTTCTCGGCGGGCGGTGGCATCTCGCGGCAATTCGCCAAGGCGGTGAAGGATGCAGGCGCGGTGATGATCGACAATTCGTCGGCCTACCGCATGGACCCGAACGTGCCGCTCGTCATTCCGGAGATCAATCCGGAAGCTGCGAAGACGCATCAGGGCATCATCGCCAATCCGAACTGCTCGACCATCATCGCGATCACGCCGCTCTGGCCGATCCACAAGGTGAACCGCGTGAAGCGGCTCGTCGCGGCGACCTATCAGGCGGCGTCGGGCGCGGGCGCCGCGGCGATGGACGAACTCGAACAGGCGACGCGCGCCTTTCTCTCGGGCGAGCCCTTCGAGCAGAAGATCATCCCGCATCCCTACCCCTTCAACGTCTTCAGCCACAATTCCAAGGTGGACCCGGAAACGGGCTACAACGAGGAAGAGCTGAAGATGGTGAAGGAGACGAAGAAGATTTTCGCGGACAACGACATTCGCGTAACGGCTACCTGCGTGCGCGTGCCGGTTCTGCGCGCGCATTCCGAAGCACTGGACTTCGAATGCGAAAACCCGATCACGCCGAAGGAAGTGCGGGACATCCTTGCGAAGGCGCCGGGTGTGAAAATCGTCGACGATGTGGCCGCGAATTATTTCCCGATGCCGAAGGATGCGTCGGGGAAGGACGACATTCTCGTCGGCCGCATCAGGCAGGATATTTCCGATCCCTCAGGCCGCTCGATCGCGATGTTCGTTGCGGGCGACCAGTTGCTCAAGGGCGCGGCGCTCAACGCGGTGCAGATCGGCGAGATTCTCGTCAAACAATAGGCGGGAGCGCGCCCGCGCGAGACACAGCACGCAAAGACGCTCTCCTTCTCTCAAGCGGGAGGAGTGTTTCAACGCGCCCCGAATTCCCGACAGAAAAGCCACTTGAGCGGGTCAATCGAGAACCGATCCTGACGCCATCGTCGGCTCGAACCGCAGGTTCGCGCGTGGCCACATTTTTAAAATACATCAATTTCTATTGATACATCAAATTCATTTGATGTATAATATAGGTATGAACGCACAACAACTTCACGCCGCACCGCCCGAATTTCTGCAGTTGGCAGGACATCCCCTGCGCTGGCGCCTGCTGAGTGAGCTGTCCCGAAGCGACCGCATCGTACTGGAGCTGACCGAGCTGGTCGGCGAACCTCAAAACCTGGTCTCGTATCATCTGAGCAAGCTGCGGCGCGGCGGGCTGGTATCCGCACGGCGCAGTTCGGCCGATCGCCGCGACACCTATTACGGGCTGGAGCTCGAGCGGATCGGTTGCCTGTTATCCGCTGCGGGCGGGGCACTGCACCCCGGCCTTCGTCTCGCAGCACCCGAGCGCGACAATGCTTCGATCGGTTCGGTGAGAGTTTTGTTTCTCTGTACCGGCAATAGCGCACGCTCGCAGATTGCCGAGGCGCTGGCCAAAGCCAGGTCGGGCGGCGCCATTGAGGCATATAGCGCCGGCAGCCATCCCAAGCCGCTGCATCCGAATGCGGTCCGGGCGATGAAAGAAGAATACGGCCTCGACCTGGCCGGCTACGAGCCCAAACATGTGGATGTGTTCGCCGACCAGCATTTCGACTGGGTGGTGAGCCTGTGCGACCGGGTGCGCGAGGTGTGCCCGCATTTTCCCGGCCAGCACGAAGCGGTTCACTGGAGCATCCCCAACCCGGCGACCGGCGAGCCCGACGACGTCACCTATCCACTATTCCAGCAAACAGCCTCCGAGCTCGCGACGCGCATCGACTTCCTGCTTGCGAGACTCGCAGATCAAACACCGGCTCCCGAAGAGCCAAGGAGCAGCCATGACTGACCCCCGCGAAATGGTGAGCGTCCGCTACATGGTGGACGACGTTCAGGAAGCCGTTGCCTTCTATACGACGTTCCTCGGCTTTGAAGTTCTCAACAATTTTCCTGCTTTCGCCGATGTTGCACGCGGCAACCTGCGGTTGCTGCTCAGCGGACCGGGAAGCTCCGCGGGGCGGCCGATGCCCGATGGCGCAAAGCCGGGGCCCGGCGGCTGGAACCGCATCCACCTCATCATCGACGACATCGATGCTGAAGTCGCCCGCCTCCGCGAGGCCGGTGCTTCATTTCGCAACGACATTCTCGAAGGACCGGGCGGCAAGCAGATTCTGCTGCAGGATTCGTCCGGGAACGTCGTCGAACTCTTCCAGCCCGCTGCCCACAATCCGGCACGTTGATCGAGAGGGGAAAAAAATGACCACAGACAAATACGCCGTGCCCGTCCGCATGGGCCGAGCCCTGGATTCGGACAAGCAGAACCGCAACTTGCGTCGATGGTGGAGCGTCATCACGATTTTTCTTCTGACTGCCCTCTTCATCGAGGCGGTCTTCGCGGGCGCGATGTTGTCGGGTACCGGCTGGGCCCACACTGCACACACGGTGAACGCGGTCATACTGATCGCTTCGACCATCACGGCGGGCCTCGTCTCACTCGTCACCCTTCGCCACATTCCGCACGGACGGAAATTCGGATTGATCCTGGTGTCTCTGGCGGTGGCGGTCTTTCTCCAGACCTCAATAGGCAAGCTCTCCGCAAACGGCGCCAGCCTCATGTGGATCCATGTTCCTCTCGGCGTCGCATTGGTCTGGCTTGCTGCACGAGCCGCAGCCGGCGTCCGCAAACTGGGCGGGGAATGACACTCGCTCCTGAAACTGCCCGCGCGGCGGTTTTCAGAAACTTCGTCCGTCGATCTTTTGCGGGTGGAGCGCGGCGAGATCGATGCTGTCCACGCAACGCAGATTGATCGCCGCTACTTCGCTCCCGTCCGGGGCCGTTCCATAGGCAAAAGACTGGGTGCCGCATGTGCGGCAGAACCGGTGGTCGATCCGGTGCTTATAGAACCGGTATTCGACGAGATTTTCTTCTCCCGACAGGAGCCGGAAACTTCGTCGCGGCGCGAATGTCAGAATGAATCCCTTCTTCCGGCAATGAGAGCAGTTGCATTCGATCGAATTGCCGGGATCGGCCTCGACTTCGTAGCGCACGGCGCCGCAATGACAACCGCCGGTCAGCGTTTTCATTTCCGTCATGCTGTTTCCTTTTCCGAGCGTCAGTGGCGCGCGCCCACGAGCGCGAAGGATGCTCCCTGGGGGTCGAGCGCATGGATGACCCATGCGTCGCTGGGCACCTGATGCGGACCGGAAGTGACGGAGCCGCCCTTCTCGCCTATGCGCGCCATGGCGCCGTCGATGTCGTCCACGCAGAAATAGAAGAGCCAGTGGGGACCGCCATCGTCGTCGCCTTTCTTCATCATTGCGCCGACTGCCTCGCCGCCCGCGGCGAAGAGCTGGTAGACGGCGCCATTGCCCATGTCCATCGCCTGGTCCTTCGTCCAGCCGAAGAGGCGGGAATAGAAAGCGAAGGTGCTCTCGACATCGCCGCCATTCAGTTCATGCCAACCCACGGTGCCTTGCGTGCCCGGTGCCGGTTGCGCCATAGGGCCACCCTCGCCGCGAAAAACGACGAAAGGTGCGCCGGCAGGATCCGCAACGACGGCAAAGCGAAGGATACCCGGCACGTCATCCGGCTCGCGCAGGAGGTGTCCGCCCGCTGCCTGGATACGCTTCACTTCTGCGTCCACATCTTCGACAGCGATGTAGCCGACCCAACCAGGCGTCGCGCCGCGGTCGCAGGCTTCCTTCGGCAGTTCCATCATGCCGCCAACGCCCTGCCCCTCGACGAGGAACAATGTGTAGGGGTTGCGCGACGTGCTTCCATCGCCGGTCTTCCATCCGACGACATGCGAATAGAAATCGGCGGCGGCTCGGGTATCCGAGGTCACCAGTTCGTACCAGAGGAAATTCTTCGGCGTGCTCATGGATTCGTTCCCGTGCTTCAAGCTGCGTAAGCAGCTTCGAGTTTCGCGATGTCGAACTTGACCATCTGCATCATCGTTTGCATGACCCTCTGCGCTTTTTCAGCATCGGGGTCGTTTATCATGTCGATGAGGACCGAGGGGGCGATCTGCCAGGAGACGCCGAAC
>NZ_JAUYUS010000067.1 GCF_030694575.1 Parvibaculum sp. | reverse complement strand
ACCGCGCCCACGGGCACGATGACGACATCCTTCGCCTCGCCGAGAAGGAAGAACACCTGCGTGGTCATGTCCTTCATCAGCTTGCCGTCGGGATTGGCGATGTCGACGAGCACCGTATAGAGAACGACGTCGTTCTCGATTTCCGGTGTCGGAAGAACCTGCCGCACGGTGGAGCGCCACCGTTCCTCCGACGCACCAAGCGTCGTGAAGTAAACCGGCATGTCCTTGACGATGCGGCCCACATCGGCTTCCGCCACTTCCGCTTCCACGGTCATGGTGTTGAGGTCCGAAATGGTCAGGATGGTCGGCGCCGTCTGGTTCGCGTTCAGCGTCTGGCCTTTCAGCGCCGTCTGCGACGTCACGGTGCCGGTCATCGGCGCATAGATTTTCGTATAGCCGAGATTGACTTCCGCGCCTTCGACGGTCGATTTCTGTTGTTCGATCTGCGCCTTGAGCGAGCCTATCTGCGCCGAGATCGTTTGCACGGCCGTCTCGCTCGTGTCGAGGTCGTCGCGGCTCACCGCGTCGATCTTGGCAAGGTCGGCGTTCCGCTTGTATTGCCGTTGCGCGAGCTTGAGTTCGGCTTGGGAGCCCGCGAGCTCCGCTTCGAGTTGCGAAAGCCGCGCCTGCGCCGCGGCGAGTTCCGTCTGGTAGGTCTTCGCGTCGATCTCGGCGAGAAGGTCGCCCTCCATCACGTGATCACCGATTTCCACATAGACGCTTTTCAGTTGTCCGGAAACCTGCGCACCGACATCCACGTAATCCTTCGGTTGCAGCGAGCCAAGCGCCGTCACCGTCTGCTCGATATTTCCGCGCGTCGCCGTTGCCGTGCGATAGCTGACGGTTTCGCCGCCGAACAGCAATCCATAGCCGAGCCAGAGCATGACGGCCGCAATGACGGCTATCCCGCCCCACTGCAAGGGGGCGGACAGGCCGCGCCATTTGTCCATGAGCAAGCCGGGCAGGGCCTTTGCCTGCGCCATGCCTCTCGCCGTCGTCTCGCTGTCGTAACCCATCAGCCGCTCTGCCTGTCTGTGCCAACTCCATATGTATAACGGAGAACGGCCGGTGTTCCGTCGCACCGATCGACGCAGCACCTTGAATAACGGCGAGGCAGGGCGGCGGGAGGGTTCAGACCTCGATCATCCGTTTTCCGACATTATCGCCCGCAAGCAGCCCGATCAGCGCCTTCGGCGTGTTTTCGAGCCCCTTCATGATGTCCTCTTTGACCTTGATCTGGCCCGAATTGACCCAGCCCTGAAGCTCCTTCAGCGCCGCGTCGTGGCGGTCCATGTAGTCCATCACGATGAAGCCTTGCATGGTGAGCCGCTTCACCACCACGAGGCCGGGAATGCCGCGCGGCCCATGCGCGGGCGCCGCGCCGTCATATTGCGACACCGCCCCGCAACAGGCGATCCGGCCGAAATTGTTCATGCCGAACAGGACCGCCTCCAGAATGTCGCCGCCCACATTGTCGAAATAGACGTCGATGCCCTTCGGCGCCGCCTTGCGGAGCGCCTTGCCCACGGGCTCCGCCTTGTAGTCGATGGCCGCATCGAAGCCGAGTTCGTCGGTCAGCAGCTTGCACTTCGCCGCGCCGCCCGCGATGCCGATCACCGTGCAGCCCTTGATCTTCGCGATCTGCCCGACGATCGTGCCGACCGATCCCGCCGCAGCCGATACGACCACCGTGTCCCCCACCTTGGGCTTGCCCACTTCCAGCAGCCCGAAATAGGCGGTGAGCCCCGCAATGCCGTAGACGCTGAGGAGATGAGACAGCGGCTCCATCTTCGGCAGCTTCTGTGCCGTCTTCGCAGGAACGGCGGCATAGTCCTGCCAGCCCGTATCGGCGAACACGAGGTCGCCCTTGGCAAAGCCCGGCGCCTTCGCCTCGACGACCTCCGAGACCGAGCCGCCCGCCATCACCGTGCCTGCGTCCACGGCCGCCCGGTAGGTCGCGCCCTGCATCCAGGCCCGGTTCGCCGCGTCGAGCGAAATGAGCTTCGTCTTCACCAGCAATTCGCCGTCCTTCGCCGCCGGCACCGTCCCCTCCGACAGCTTGAAATGGCTTTCCGCGAGCTTTCCGCTCGGGTTCTCTGTCAGCAGAATCTGTCGGTTGACGGTCATGGCGCTTCCTCCTCCGGTTTTGGCGTTTGCGCGAGCCTATCCCCCTGCCGCGCGCGGCGCACCCCTGCAAAGCCCCTGGTCGCCGTTCATCCTTGAACTATTGTGAGTATGGCTTTCAACGGCTAAAACCGGCGGGGCCGAATCCCCATATCTTCAGGCAAAATGACAGACAAGCTCCGCATCGCGCTCGCCCAGTTGAACCCCGTCGTCGGTGACATCGCGGGCAACCTGCAGAAAGCCGTCGAGGCCCGCCGGACGGCGGCGGTCGAGGGCGCGGAACTCATTGTCTTCACCGAACTCTTCCTCACCGGCTATCCGCCGGAAGACCTCGTCCTGAAGCCTGCCTTCCAGCGCGTGGCGAAGGCCGCCGTGGAAGACCTCGCCCGCCAGACGGCGGATGGCGGCCCGGCCGTCCTCATCGGCGCCCCCTGGGCGGAGGAGGACAAGCTCTACAATGCCGTCTTCCATCTCGACCGGGGCGAGATCAAGGGCCGCCGCTACAAGGTCCACCTGCCGAATTATTCCGTCTTCGACGAGCCCCGCGTCTTTGCGAGCGGCCCCATGCCGGGCCCCTTCAGCATTCGCGGCGTCCGCATCGGCGTCCCCATCTGCGAGGACATCTGGTATCCCGACGTGGTCGAGTGCCTCGAGGAATCCGGCGCCGAAATGCTCCTGATCCCGAACGGTTCGCCCTACGACTTCGACAAGTTCGACGCGCGCATGCAGCTCGCCATCTCGCGCATCCGCGAAAGTGGCCTGCCGCTCGCCTATGTGAACCAGCTCGGCGGCCAGGACGAGTTGGTCTTCGACGGCGCCTCCTTCGTCCTCAACGCCGATCTCTCGCTGGCGCTGCAGATGCCCGCCTGGGAAGAAAAGATCGCCTGCACCGACTGGACGCGCACGGACAAGGGCTGGGTCTGTGAAACCGGCGAGCGCGTGCCGGTGGAGGAGGGCGACGAGGCGCTCTATCTCGCCGTCGTTCAGGGCCTGCGCGACTATGTGAAGAAGAACCGTTTCCCCGGCGTCGTGCTCGGCCTCTCCGGCGGCATCGATAGCGCGCTCGTCGCCGCCATCGCGGTCGATGCGCTGGGGCCGGAAAACGTCCACTGCGTCATGCTGCCCTACCGCTACACCTCGTCCGAAAGCCTCACCGACGCCGAAGCCTGCGCGAAGCTTCTCGGCGTCCGCTACGACGTCGTGCCGATCGAGGAGCCTGTCGCGGGCTTCACCTCCGCGCTCGAGAAAATGTTCGAGGGCACGCAGTCCGGCACCACGGAGGAAAACCTCCAGTCGCGCACGCGCGGCGTCATCCTCATGGCGATTTCCAACAAGTTCGGCTCCATGCTGCTGACGACTGGCAACAAGTCCGAAGTCTCCGCCGGCTACGCCACCATCTATGGCGACATGAATGGCGGCTTCAATCCGATCAAGGACCTCTACAAGACCCGCGTCTTCCGCATGTCCCGCTGGCGCAACGAGAACATGCCGAAAGGCTGCCTCGGCCCGAAGGGCGTCGTGATCCCCGAACGCATCATCACGCGCCCGCCCTCCGCCGAACTCCGTCCCGACCAGAAGGACGAGGATTCGCTGCCCCCCTACGACGCGCTGGACGACATCCTCCATTGCCTCATCGAGGAGGAAATGGGTGTCGCCGACATCGTCGCGCGCGGCCACGACCGCGACCTCGTGAAGCGCGTCGAACACCTCCTCTACATCTCCGAATACAAACGCCGCCAGGCCGCCCCCGGCGTGAAGGTAACGAAACGCAACTTCGGCCGCGACCGCCGCTACCCGATCGTGAACGGCTTCCGGGACCAGGACCTGTGAGCGGCGCCCCCGTCGTTCGCTTCGCGCCATCCCCCACCGGCAGCCTCCATGTCGGCAATGCCCGCGCCGCGCTCTTCAACTTCCTCTTTGCACGGAAGAATGGCGGCCGGTTCATGCTCCGCATGGACGACACCGACGACGAACGCTCCACGCCCGAATTCGCCGCCGGCATCGAGCAGGACCTCGCCTGGCTCGGCCTCGCCCACGATCTCTTCGCCCGCCAGTCCGAACGCCTCCCGGCCTACGAAGCCGCCGCCGAAAAGCTGAAAGCCGACGGCCGCCTCTATCCCGCCTACGAAACCGCCGCCGAGCTCGACCGCAAGCGCAAGCGCCAGATGGCGCGCGGCCTGCCGCCGGTCTACGACCGCGCCGCCCTCGACCTCACCGATGAAGACCGCGCGAAGCTCGAGGCAGAAGGCCGCAAGCCCCATTGGCGCTTCAGGCTCGACCGCGTCCACACCGCCTTCGAGGATCTCGTGCAGGGCCATGTCGAGGTCGACGGCGCCTCCTTGTCCGACCCGGTCCTGATCCGCGAGGACGGCCGCTTCCTCTACACCCTGCCGAGCGTCGTCGACGACATCGACTTCGCCGTCACCCATGTCATCCGCGGCTCCGACCACATCACCAACACGGGCGTCCAGATCCAGATCATCCGCGCCCTCGGTGCCGAGCCGCCGGTCTATGCGCATTACTCGCTGCTGAACGGCCCGGAAGGAAAGCCGCTTTCGAAGCGCGACGATGCCGCCCGCTTCTCGCTCCGCGCGCTGCGCGAGGCCGGCTTCGAGCCGATGGCGCTGAACGCGCTCCTCGCCCGCCTCGGCACGCCGGACCCGGTCGAGCCCTGCCTCTCGCTCGACGAGCTTGCCGCCCGCTTCGACATCTCGCGCCTCGGCCGCGCCGACATCCGCTTCGACCCGGCCGACCTCGCCAAGGTCAACACCGCCTGCCTCCACCTCATGTCCTATGGGGAGGCGAAACCCCGCCTCGCGGCCCTCGGCTGCGATCTGGGCGAGGCCTTCTGGGAGGCGGTGAAGCCGAACCTCGTCCTCTTTTCCGATGCCGCCGATTGGGCCCGCGTGGTCGAGGGCCCGGTCGAGCCCGTCATCGAAAACCCGGACTTCGCCGCCGCCGCCGCCGCCGTGCTCCCGCCCGAGCCCTGGGACGAGGGCACATGGGGCCTCTGGACGAACGCCGTGAAGGAAGCGACAGGCGCCAAGGGCAAGGCCCTCTTCATGCCGCTCCGCCTCGCCCTTACCGGCCTCACGCATGGACCGGAGCTGAAAAACCTGCTACCTCTCATCGGACGCGACCGGGCGGAAGCCCGGCTTGGCGGGCTAACCCGTTGATCGGGTTAGGTGTTTTAACGGCGAGACAAGGGAACCCCGGCATGAGCCCGGCTCTCTCGATCATCACGGGTCTCATTATTAGCGGCTGACACAGCTCCGCCGCCGCCGTACAAGCACGCTTGCAAATCATTGTGGGAAAACGGACCGGCCGGTGGCGGAAGTCACCTTTTGCGGGCGTATATGCGTCCCTCGATGCGGAACGGAACCATGAGCAAGTCCACTAAAGCCCAGAAGAAAGAACGCCTCTACCTCTTCGACACCACGCTGCGCGACGGCGCGCAGACGACCGGCGTCGATTTCAGCGTCGAGGACAAGCGCCTCATCGCCACGCTGCTGGACGAGCTCGGCATCGACTACATCGAGGGCGGCTATCCGGGCGCGAACCCGACCGACACCGCCTTCTTCGGCGACCGTCCGAAACTCGCCCACGCGAAATTCACCGCCTTCGGCATGACCAAGCGCGCCGGCCGCAGCGCCTCCAACGATCCCGGCCTCGCCGCCACGCTCGACGCCGACACGGATGCCGTCTGCCTCGTCGCCAAAAGCTCCTCCTTCCAGGTCGCCGTCGCGCTCGGCATCTCGGAAGAGGAAAACCTCGAAGGCATCGCCGAAAGCGTGAAGGCCGTCGCCGCCCGCGGCCGCGAGCCGATGATCGACTGCGAACATTTCTTCGACGGCTACAAGCTCAACCGGGATTACGCGCTCGCCTGCGTCCACACCGCGCTCGACAGCGGCGCCCGCTGGGCCGTCCTCTGTGACACCAATGGCGGCACGCTTCCCGATGAAGTCGAGCGCATCGTCGGCGAGGTCATCGCGTCGGGCGTCCCCGGCGAAAAGCTCGGCATCCATGCCCATAACGATACGGAAAACGCCGTCGCGAATTCGCTGGCCGCCATCCGCGCCGGCGTCCGCCAGGTGCAGGGCACGCTGAACGGGTTGGGCGAGCGGTGCGGCAACGCCAACATCGTGTCGATCGTCCCGACGCTGCTGCTCAAACCTCTCTATGCGGATCGTTTCGAGATCGGCGTCACGCAGGAACGCCTGAAAAGCCTCGTCCATGTCTCGCGCACGCTCGACGAAATCCTCAACCGCGCGCCGAACCGTTATGCGCCCTATGTCGGCGAAAGCGCCTTCGCGTCGAAAGCGGGCATCCACGTCTCCGCGATCCTGAAGGATCCGGCGACCTATGAGCATGTGCCGCCCGAAAGCGTCGGCAACAAGCGCAGGATCGCCGTTTCCGATCAGGCCGGAAAATCGAACATCCTCGCCCGCCTCGAAGAAGCGGGCATCGCCGTCGATCCGAACGACCGCCGCATCTCCCGATTGCTGGACGAGGTGAAGGAGCGCGAGTTCCTCGGCTATTCCTATGACGGCGCCGAAGCCTCCTTCGAGCTTCTTGCGCGCCGCATCCTCGGCGCCGTGCCGGAATTCTTCGACGTCGAATCCTTCCGCGTCCTCGTCGAGCGCCGCTACAACGCGCTCGGCGATCTCGTCACCGTTTCGGAAGCGACGGTGAAGGTCGTGGTCGACGGCGAGAAATTCATCTCGGTGGGCGAGGGCAACGGCCCGATCAACGCGCTCGACCAGGCGCTGAGAAAAGACCTCGGCAAATACTCGCCCTATATCGAGGATTTGCGCCTGGCGGACTTCAAGGTCCGTATCCTCACCAGCGGCACCGAAGCCGTCACCCGCGTCATGATCGAAAGCATGGACCGTGCGGGAGAACGCTGGTTCACGGTCGGCGTCTCCCCCAACATCGTCGACGCTTCCTTCCAGGCGCTCACGGACTCGATCACCTACAAACTCCTCCGCGACAACGCCCCGTCCCCCGCCACGCATAACCGCAAGGAAAACGCGGGCGCCTGAGCCGAGATGTGTGAGCGCAAAACGGAAGACATGCGCGCGCCCAAAATAAAAGTGTCGCCCCGGCGCCTGTCCCGGCGAAAGCCGGGAACAGCCGGGGCCCATGGGCCGCGCGTCACATGGAAGCGCCGTCAACCCCCGCCCTAAACCATCGCCACGATAAAAAGCACCGAAGCCAGCGCCGAAGCCGCCGTCCGCACACTGTTCCACCGCGTCCACGCGACCAGATAGTGCCGCCACACCTCCGCCCCCTCGGCACTCTCCGGCTTCACCCCTGCCAGCCGGTTGTTCAGTGGCACGTTGAAAACCATCGTCACGCCGATGCAGCCAACGAGATAGAGCAGGGCGCCCGTAACGAGCAGCGCCGCCCCCGCCACGCTCCCGTCCAGCACCGCAACAACGCCAAGCACCAGCGACAGCACCGCCGTCCCGAAAAACGCCGCGAAGAATGCCGGATTGATCACCACCACATTGATGGATTGCATCGCCGCAATCCCCTCATGCGGCGCGAGCTTCCCGAGCGCCCCCATGATGAAACTCGAAAACCCGTAAAAGATTCCGG
>NZ_JAUYUS010000065.1 GCF_030694575.1 Parvibaculum sp. | reverse complement strand
GGCGGCCGCTTTCGTTTTTGAAGGTTGTCTTCGCCCCTAGCACTCTTACTTCCACCCTCCCCCTGTGGGAGGGTCAGAAAATTCGAGCAACGCGAAGAATTTTATGGGGAGGGGAAACGACGGCGCCTCCACCCCTCCCCGAAATTTGTTTCGCTTGCGCTCACGAATTTCGACCCTCCCACAGGGGGAGGGTGAAGGAAGGGTTTCAGGTCTAGCTGTTCGTGTAAGCCGGCTTCCGCTTTTCCAGAAAGGCGCCTATGCCTTCGCGGAAGTCGTTCGTCTGCGCGCAGAGGATCTGGTTGCGGTCTTCCATCGCGATCGCGGCTTCGAGGCTTCCTGCATCCACCGACATGTTGAGGCATTCCTTGGTGAGGCGCAGGCCGAGCGGCGAGGTCGTCAGCATCTCCTCGATATAGGGCTTCACCGCCTCGTCGAGTTGTCCGTCCTCCACCACTTCCGAAACGAGGCCGACGCGCTCGGCGCGTTCCGCGTTTATGAAGCGTCCCGTCAGCATCAGTTCGCTCGCCACCGACACGCCGACAAGGCGCGGCAGGAAATAACTCACGCCGATGTCGCAGGCCGAGAGGCCGATGCGGATGAAGGCCGCGTTCATGCGCGCGCTTTTACCCGCGATGCGGATGTCGGAAGCAAGCGCCAGCGCGAAGCCGCCGCCGCAGGCCGGTCCATGCACCAGAGAGATGATCGGCTGCGGGCAGCGGCGCATGCGCATCACGATCTCGCTGATCCGGCGCTGCGAGACAAGGCCTGCCTGCGGGCTGCCGCTTGCGCCGCTCTCCGGCCGGTTCGGGCGTTCCTTCAGGTCGAGCCCGGCGCAGAAGGCGCGGCCCGCGCCTTTCAGCACGACGACGCGCACGGAATGATCCGTGTAGAGCCTTCCGAAGTAATCCTGAAGTTCGTCCACGAGTTGCGCGTTCATCGCATTCAATGCGTCCGGCCGGTTCATCGTCACCCGGTCGACGGCGCCGTCCTTTTCCACGATGAGCGTCTGGTATTGCGTCATTGGCTTCTCCCTCGCGTTTCATTGTTGGAGAGAGCCTAGCGCCTCGGCATGCGCGTGCAACTGACGCAGCGGCGCACTATCCGATATGCGCTTCCATTTCCTGCTGGATGGCAAGCGGCAGGTCGAGCCAGCGCAGCGCCAGCGCGCCACCGGGATCGAGCCTCATCACTTCCGCCGTGAACCCGAGCTTGCGCCTGTCGTCCGCCCAGCTCAAACGCCCGCTCAATATGTTGCCGATCGCGACGGCTTCCGCGAAGCCCTCGATGCAGGCGCCGCCCGCCGACCAGTCGCGCGCGATATGCGTATAGCCGCCGATCTCGACGGTCAGCACGGGCCGCGAGGCGCGCGCCGCCTGGCGCTCCTCGGGCATGTCGGCGCCGCGCAGATGGTCAAGCAGTCTCGATATCAGCGACATCGGGCGTCCGCGGTTGTTTCGGCCAAGGCGGCAATCTTCGGGGTCCGCCTCCCCTCCTGCAAGCAAAGAATGAACCTTTCCCGCGCTATCTTTCCATTGCGTGCCGGATGACAGGACGGGGCGGCTTGCGCTATAGCAGGCTGTCTCAACGCGACACGCCGGAGCCTCGATGTCCCAGCAGAACAAAGTAAAGCCCATCCTGATCGAAGTCGGGCCGGGCGAGCTCATCGACAAGATCACCATTCTGCGCATCAAGTCCGAGCGGATGAGCGATGCCGCGAAGCTCGCCAATGTGCGCCATGAGCTTCAGGTTCTCGAAGACGGCCGCCGCGCCAATCTCCAGGACAGTGCCGCGCTGCGGCGTCTCGAAGGCGAGCTCAAGGCCGTCAACGAAGCGCTCTGGGTGATCGAGGACGACATCCGCCAATGCGAGGCGGAAAAGGATTTCGGTGCGAAATTCGTCGAGCTTGCGCGGTCGGTCTACAAGCAGAACGACAAGCGCGCCGCGCTCAAGAAGGAGATCAATCTCCTCACCGGCTCGGCCATCGTCGAGGAAAAGTCCTATACCGAATTCGAGTGAGCCTCGAGTCGCCGCGTCACTTCGTCGAAGACGCGTTCCACCGGCAGGGCTTCGAGGTCTTCCACTTCGATCACGCCGAAATTGTCGCGGATGATGCCGGTGCGCTCGGCCGGCGAATAGCTGCCGAAAAGCGCGAGCCCCTCGGTGCCGATATGCGCGGCGAGGTGGCTCGGGCCTGTGTCGTTGCCGACGACGAAGCGCGCATCCTTGAAGACGCCGGCAAGCTCGTTCCAGTTCAGCAGCCCATGCGTGTCGGTGAGGCGGATGCCGGGAATGGATTTCGCAAGTTCCAGTTCGTCCGGTCCGGGCGCCATCACGACGGTATGTCCGGCGGCGATCAGTTTTTCGGCCAGCCTGTCGTAATGCGGCCAGCGCTTTTGCGGATGCCGCGCCGAGCAGCCGGGCACCAGCACGATATAGGGGCCCGCCACATGTGCCTTCTCCAGCAGCGCCGTCACGTCGTCGGCAAGCCATGAGACATCGGGCTTGCGCGTATGGCGCACCGTCAGGCCTGCATCTTCGAGCTGTCCGGCGAGCCGGTCGAGTGTGCGGATCTTTTTCGGGTCCTTCGCACGGTGGGGGTGGCTGCATCCCTTCGCCGTGCCGGACCAGCGGCGATCGCGCAGCATCCATCTGAAATAGAATGCCGTGCGCGACGAGTTCTGCAGGTCGTAGACCATGTCGAAGTCGTGCGCGCGCAGCTCTGTCCGCAGCCGCCACATCCGGTCGAGCCGCCAGCGCGGCGCGCGCTCGTCGACGATCACTTCGTCGATGAAGGGCGAGCGCCCGATCAGCGCCCGGTAGGCGCGCATGGTCAGCACCGCAATATGCGCATCGGGATGGTTCTCGCGGATGTCGCGCAGCGCGCCTTCCGCCTGGATCACGTCGCCGAAGGCGCCATGCTTGATGACCAGGATACGTCTTGCGTCGGGAGGCATGCGCGCTCGCTTCGTTACAGGCGTCCGCCGCGCCAGATCACGCGGCCGACGATCTTTACCCTGTCGAGGGCCTCGCGCTCAATCTCTTCGGGCGGATGAAGTTCGGCATTGTCGCTCGAAACGATGAAGCCGCCGTCGATTTTCGGCCGCAGCCGTTTCACCAGCAGCGCGCCACCGCTCGCGAATATATAGACCCCGCCGCCGCGCAGGCGCGGCTCGGAGGTGTCGGCGAGCAGGATGTCGCCGGCGGCGATGGCGGGCAGCATGGCATTGTCGGGCGCCTCGATCGCGATCAGGTTCGCCGGGTCGGCCTTCAGTTCCCGCTCGATGAAGTCGCGACGGAAGGCGAGCGTGTCGAGCAGCGAGACGTCTTCCACCGTCATCGCGGCGTCGGCGCCCTCGCGCGGCAGCGTTCGCAGCGCATAGCGCGGGATCAGCACATGCTTTCCCGACGCGGCAATGCCTTCGAGCTCCAGTGGTTCGATCTCGGCAAAGCCGGTCGCCTTCGCCATCATCTTCCGCTCGCCCGCGCGCATCTCGCCCGCGCCCGTCAGCACCCAGTTGATGTTGAAGCCCTCGCCCGAAAGACGTGCCAGCACATGCGCGTTCGGCGCGGCGTTTTCGAGTTCGTAATTCTGCCAGGTGGTGCCCGACACCCCGAATCGTTTGCCCATGTCTTTCTGCGACAGACCAAAGAATTTGCGTATCTGACTCAGGCGCGCGGCGACCGTCATGACCGGTCACGCAGATAAAGATTGGTACACAAACTTTCGGAAATCCCAAAGGAAACAGCAGAAATATCAAGACTATCCGGACCTTCCGGGCCCTCCCCCAGGAGGGCGGCCGTTGGGTTTAATCTGAAAGACCAAGATTTCTTGTTGACACACACAAAGATATCTTTGTATTTTTGCGGGCATGGATACCAACAAAGATATATCAGGCGAAGCCGCGCCGCGCCAACCTTCCGATGTATGCGTGCAAGGAAGTTCGCTCCAACTTGAATGCAAGCCGCAGCGTCGGCTTGCCGTCCAGCGAATTGGTGACCCCGGCGCGATTCGAACGCACGACCCTCAGATTAGGAATCTGATGCTCTATCCAGCTGAGCTACGGGGCCACGAAAGGGCAGCGGCAACGACGCGGCCCTCACAGGATGGCCTGCGGGGCGAAACCTACGTCAGCGGCCGCCCGGCTGCAATCGCGGGGCTGGTCTCTCCCGTCCCTTGCCGTCGATTTTCTCAATCGGGAGCGCCTGGCTTCAACGCTTCAGTGCTGCTTCCCCCTTTGCGTCGATGCCGGAAAGCGCCTACATATTTAGCTATACTCTTAAAGGTTGATGTAGGTTGTATGTCTCTTTCAGGGGCACGTGTGGATTGCAGAATTTCGAGCGATATCAAGCTGCCGATGACGGCCGTGCAGCCTCGCAGGGGGAGGGCCGAATGCGCATACTCGTGACCGGAGACCACCCTGTTTTCTGCGAGGGACTTTCATCCATTGCGACCCGGCTTTATCCCGACGCAACGGTCAGGGTGGTATCGGGCGTCCGTTCTCTTGCCGGGCTCGATGCCGGTGCTGCCGATCTGGTCCTTGTCGATATAAACGGGGCGCAGTCTTCGGCCGAAGCCGACCTGTTGAGCGACTTCGTCTCGCGGACCGAAGCCAGGATTGTGGTCTTCAGCGATCGCAGTTCGCCGGGTTTCATCCGCGTCGTCATGGATCTCGGCGTGGCAGGTTTCATTCCCAAGAGTCTCGGCGTCAATCTGGTCGAGAGCGCGCTGCATCTCGTCAATCTGGGCGGCCGGTATGTGCCGGACATCCTGCTGACGACGCAGGCGGAGGGGTTTGCCGAAACGTCACCGTCATTCCTGGGCACCAATCACGAGAAGCTGACGCCGCGTCAGCGCGAAGTACTCCATGAATTGGGCAAGGGACGCTCCAATCAGGAAATCGCGCGTGTTCTCGGAATCTCGATCGCGACCGTCAAGCTCCATGTAAATGCCATTCTCCAGGCTCTCGGCGTACGCAACAGGACCGAGGCAGCCATCATCGCGCTGCGTGCCCAGGCCTCGCGCGAGGAGCACCTCGCCTGAAGCACTATCCTGTACGGACGGCATCAAAATCCTCGTGGCACAACGTGGCACAGGGCGTGGCGGTGCTGCTCCTGGCGGCAACCTCACTTGTTCCGCCCGCGGGGGCGGCTCCTTGCGAGCTGGAGGCGGGCGAGACGCTGCAGGTCGCGGATGTGATCGACGGCGACACGGTCCTGCTCGACGACGGGCGCGAGGTGCGGCTGACCGGCATTCAGGCGCCAAAGCTGCCCCTCGGGCGCGCGGGCTTCGAAGCATGGCCGCTTGCCGATGAAGCACGGGACGTCCTCGTCGAACTTGCCGGGAAGAAAGCGGTCACCCTGCGCTATGGCGGTGCGCGGATCGATCGGCACAACCGCATCCTCGCGCAGTTGTTCGTCACGAGCGGCGGCGAGACCTACTGGCTGCAGCAGGAGATGCTGAGGCGCGGTCTGGCCCGCGTCTATACGTTTTCCGACAATCGTGCCTGCGACGAAGAACTCCTGTCCGCAGAGCGCACGGCGCGGGCGGAAGGGCGCGGCATATGGTCGAACCCGTTTTACGCCGTGCGCGACGCCGCGGACGTATCGGCTCTGGAGCGCCAAACGGGACGCTTCGAGCTTGTGGAGGGCGAGGTCGTGTCGGCCGCGCTTGTCCGCGGCCGCCTTTATCTCAATTTCGGCGACGACTACCGGCAGGACTTCACCGTGACAGCCGGAGAGCGGGACGCTAAGCTTTTTCTCGAAACCGAACCATGGCTGTTGCTGAGTGGCACGGCAGGAGAGGGGGCCGCTTCTCCTCTCGCCGGAAGGAAACTCCGTGTACGGGGATGGGTCGAGCGTCACAACGGTCCGGAAATACGCGTGACGCATCCTGAGCAGATCGAATTACTGGACAACCCGGAATGAAATCGCGAGCGGTAAGACAAATCCGGCAAAGCCTGAAAGCGGGCGCTTTCGGCGGAATCAGATATCTCGGTCTTGTTTTACTGGCGGCGGGCGCCGTGGCGCTCAGCGCCTGCACCACAAATCCTGCGACCGGCAAAAGCCAGATCGCGCCCCTCATGTCGCCCGAGCAGGAAGCCCGGGCGGGAGCGGAAGCGCATCCGAAAATTCTGGAAGTCTATGGTGGCGCCTATGACGACGCGAAGGTCGGCGGATACGTAGCCGGGGTAACAACACGGATCGCCCGCGCGACGAACCAGCCGAACGGACCATACAGGGTCACGGTTCTGGACAGCCCGGTGGTGAACGCATTTGCGCTGCCGGGCGGCTACGTCTATGTCACGCGCGGCCTGATGGCTCTCGTCAACGATGAAGCCGAGCTCGCGAGCGTTATCGGCCACGAGATCGGACACGTCGCGGCGCGGCATTCCGCTCAGCGGCAGACCGCAGCCATCGGAACGTCGCTGCTCGGCGCGGTACTCGGGGCAGTGGTCGGCAGCAATGCGGTCAATCAGGCCTTCGGGCTCGGCGGCCAGGGCTTTCTCGCAAGCTACTCCCGCGACCAGGAATACGAAGCCGACATGCTTGGGGTCCAGTATCTCGCCAAGGCCGGCTACGACCCCTATGCGGCGGCCGACTTTCTCAATTCGATGGGCGCTCAGGAAGCGCTGAATGCAAAAGTCCGGAATGCGGAGCACGATGCGTCGCGAAACGATTGGCTCGCAAGTCACCCGGCGACCCCCGCCCGCGTTTCGGCCGCAAACGCCCATGCGCGCGAGACGGGGGCGGCGCCGGGGCAGCAGGAGCGAAACCGCGATGCTTATCTCTCGGCGATAGATGGCATGCTCTATGGCGACGATCCGGATGAAGGCATCGTGCGGGACCGCGAATTCATTCATCCAAAGCTCGGTTTCTCGTTCAAGGCGCCCCCCGGCTTTACGCTCACCAATTCGGCAACGGCGGTGGTGGCTCAGGGGCCGGACGGTACAATCGCAAAGTTCGACACCGGGCAGAACGCCGGCGGCGTCGAGATTGGCCAGTATCTCGCCAACGAGTGGGCGAAGGGTGTCAGGCTCGCCAGTCTCGAGCGGTTTACCGTGAACGGAATGAAGGCGGCGACCGCGACCGCGACGATCGGCAATTACAACGGGCGCCTGGTTGCCATCGAGTTCGGCCCCGGCCGCGTCTACCGCTTTCTGATGGGTACAGTGCCGCAGGCCGGCACGCGTCACGATGCGGCGCTGCAGGAACTCGTGATGAGCTTCCGGAAGATTTCGGCCGCTGAAGCGCGCGCCGTGAAGCCGTTGCGGATCCGTATCGTTACCGTCCGTCCCGGCGACACTGCGCTGTCGCTCGGCCGCCGCATGATCTATTCCGATTTCCAAGCCGAACGGTTCCGCGTTCTGAACGGGCTTGCGGGTAACGGAGAGCCGAGGCCGGGCACCCGCGCCAAGATCATCGCCGAATAAACAGACCCGTCAGACCAGCAGGCCTGCTTCCTCCGGGTCGGGCACTTTGTCCAGAAGGGCGAGGCGCAATTTCTTCAGCGCCGTGTGTTCGATCTGCCGGACGCGTTCCTTGGATATGCCGAGACGCGTGCCGAGCGTCTCGAGCGTGGCGGCGTCGTCGCGCAACCGGCGCTCGCGGATGATCGTCAGCTCCCGTGCATTGAGGCTTTCAAGCGCGCCCTCGATCCACTGCGCACGCTGTTCGCTGTCGTGCCTCTCCATGACTTCTTCATCCGGAAGCGGCCTGTCGCAGGGCAACAAATCCTGCCATTCCGTAAGATTCTCGGAAGAGCTGTCGCTGACGGCGGCATTGAGAGAGCGATCCCCGGTCATCAGCCGCGCATCGATGGTGGCCACGTCGGATGCCCCGACGCCGAGCCGCCTGGCGATGAAGATGCGATCTTCCTCCGTCAGGTTCTGGCGCGTGCCATTATCGATGAGCGCGCGCAGGCGGCGAAGGTTGAAGAAGAGCGATTTATGCGCTGCCGTCGTGCCGGTCCGCACGATCGACCAGTTGCGCAAGATGTAATCCTGGATGGCGGCGCGAATCCACCAGCTTGCGTAGGTCGAGAAGCGCACCCCGCGTTCCGGCTCGAAGCGCGCAGCAGCCTGCATCAGGCCGACATTGCCCTCCTGAATGAGGTCGCCATAGGGCAGACCGTAATTGCGGAACCGGGTCGCAAGCGAGATCACCAGACGCATATAGGCGCGTGTCAGTTCATGAAGCGCCTGTTCGTCTCCCTTGTCCTTCCAGCGGCGCGCCAGTTCGAACTCGTTCTGCTCGTCGAGAAGCGGAACCGTCATCGCCCGCTTCATGTAGCGACGGTTTGCGCGCTGTGTTTCAGGCGTGTCCATATGGGCCATCTTTGTCACCTGTTGCTCGGGCTCATGCGCGTGCGCAGCCTTGCGCTCCAGCCTATTCAGCTACGCCCCGCAGCGGTTTCCAGATCAACTCCAGACAGCGCAAAACGGTTCCCATATTCGAAGGTTTTCGCCGGGATTTCGCAGGCTGAAACGAAAAAGGCCTGGCTAAAAAGCCGGGCCTTTCAATCGGTGTTGTCGGTGGAACTTCAGATCAGGCTGCTTCGCTCGCCTCGTCCGACTTCGGTGCCTTCTCGCTCCTGGAGGCACCCTGCAGCGCCTGTTCCACGCGTTGGACCGCGGCGTCCTCCCCGATGCGTTCGACGACGGCCACTTCGCGAGCCATCCGGTCGAGCGCGGCTTCGTAAAGCTGCCGTTCCGAATAGGATTGTTCCGGCTGACGCTCGGAGCGGTAGAGGTCGCGCACCACCTCCGCGATCGAAATCAGATCGCCGGAGTTGATTTTCGCTTCATACTCCTGCGCGCGGCGGCTCCACATGGTGCGTTTGATGCGCGCGCGTCCGCGCAACGTTTCGATCGCGGAATCGACGACACCAGCATCGGAAAGCTTGCGCATGCCGACCGCGCCCGCCTTGTTGGTGGGCACGCGCAGCGTCATCTTCTCCTTGTCGAAGTTAATGACAAAGAGTTCCAGCCTGTGTCCGGCAACTTCCTGCTCCTCGATGTCGAGGATCTGGCCGACGCCATGCGCGGGATAGACGACGAATTCCTTGGCCTTGAAGTTCGCCCGCGGTGCGGCCGGCTTCGCGGTTTCGGCTTTCGCCTTTGCGGCGGCGTCCGCCGCCTGTTTCACCGCGGCTTCCTTCGCGGCAGCCGTTTCGGCCTTGCGGGCTTTCTCCGCACGATTCTTTGCCGCCGCCATGAGCTTGCTCGCGGCGTTGGTCGGCTTGGTGCCGGCGGCCTTGGGCGGCGGAGCTTTCAGCTCGACCTTCTTCGCCGGCTTCTTTTTCGGAGCCGGCTTCGCCGGTGCCGCCTTCGCCTTCGCGGCTTTCGCAGCTGGCTTCGCCGCCTTGGCGGCCGCCTTTGGCGCTTCCTTGGCCTTGGCCGGTTTCGCGGCCGTCTTGGCCTTGGCGGCAGGTTTCGCCGCTGCCTTCGCCTTGGAGGGCGCCGACTTCGTTGCCTTGGTTTTGGCGGTCGCCGCCTTGGCGCTGACCTTGCCGGGCTTCGCCGGCGTTTTGGTCTTCACGGGTGCGGATTTGGACTTGGGTGCCTTCGTCGTTTTGCTCGCCATCGTCTTTCCTTTACCCAGCCTTTCTCATTCCTGGAGACCGGACGGAAGACGCCTTGTCTTCCTCACCGGTCCGTATTCAGTGTTCTGCGAACTGCCCGCTGCCGGGCTCATGGGCGTCGGACATTCCGAGCCGGAACCACGTTCCGCCCCTAACCTTCAGTCCTTGACTACCAAGGTTCCCGTTTGGCCCGATTGACCGTCCAGCCGGTTGTGACAGCCGTCCGCCAGTTGCCATCAAGGAAGAAACGGCAGTTGGACAACACCGTTCGTACATTCAGATGAGCAACACAGATCGGGGCTTCGCGTTCGTTCGCAGGAATTATTTGTGCGATATATATAGCACAGAATACCCCGCTTTGGAAGGCAGGGCGCGAAAAGGACAGTTAACACAGAGGGATAGGCCGCGTTCTTCGCAGTTTCCTGCGCATTTCCAGGCCTGAAATCAGTCGCCTTCGCCCGGTTCGGCGCTGAAATGCTCTTCGAACTTGCCGCTCACCCCTTGCCACTCGTCGGCATCGGCCGGCGGATCGCGTTTAATGGTGATGTTCGGCCATTTGCTGGCGTATTCCGTGTTGAGTTCCAGCCATTTCTCGAGGCCCGGCTCCGTATCCGGCTTGATGGCCTCGGCAGGGCACTCGGGCTCGCAGACGCCGCAATCGATGCACTCATCCGGGTGGATGACCAGCATGTTTTCGCCCTCGTAGAAGCAGTCCACGGGGCAGACCTCCACGCAATCCATATATTTGCAGCGGATACAGGCATCGGTCACGATATAGGTCATCGCACTCTCCAATAGCGCGGCGGACTGAACGCCGGCACTCCGTTCGGGGCTGGGCCCCTCATTTTCAATCGGTTCGGGACGTCACCCCGAGCCGGGCCATGACGCGCTGCCGCGCTTGCCCGGATTCGCGGTCGGGAACGTATATCAGCCCTGCGACGCGCCGCAACAAATTGGCTTCATAATCATCCAGCACACCGTCCGCATAGACGACTTCCCACATTTTTTCGATCAGGCCGACGCGCTCTTCCTCGCTGTATGCGGCCTTTATCGCCTGCGTCCACCGGTGGAGATCGAGCGTCTCGGCCTCTTCTCCTTCGGCCGCCGCGATCAGTTCCGCC
This sequence comes from Parvibaculum sp., assembly GCF_030694575.1. Lineage (GTDB taxonomy): Bacteria > Pseudomonadota > Alphaproteobacteria > Parvibaculales > Parvibaculaceae > Parvibaculum. The sequence continues at coordinate 65,024 of NZ_JAUYUS010000065.1, read as the reverse complement.
ACCTCACTGGATGGCAGGCCGAACGAGGCGGAAGCGATCCGCCGGATCGCCTCACGCTCTTCCACGCCGAAATCCGCATCCGACGTGGCAGCCCGGATCAGCAGCGCGACAACGGCAACCTGTAAATCTGCAGGCCCTTGCGGTTTGCTCTCGGCCGCGCCGAGCAGAAAGGATTTGAGCGTTCCAAGCATGCTTATTTCACCTACATGATGCGGGAGACGTATTCAACTACAGAAAGAAATGTAAATTACGCCTCGCCGCTATTCTTCCAGGCAACCGTCTGCCGGCCTTCCTTCTTCGTCGGCCGGCCGCTGCCGGGGTTCCGGACTTCCGGCGCCGCTTTACGGGCGGCCTTCGCAACGGGTTGCTGAGGCGGGTCGAGATCCTCGTAGAGAAGAGCTGCTTCCGGAGCCGGACCTCGCCGCGTCCCCGGTTCCAGTACCTTCACCACCCGGATATGGGGACCGAGCGGAAAAGTAAGAACATCTCCGGGCCGTATCGTGCGGCTCGCCTTGGAAATGCGTTGTCCGTTGATCCGCAATCGCCCAGTTTGCACAAGGGCGGCCGCAAGCGAGCGGCTTTTCAGAAAGCGCGCGTACCAGAGCCAGCGGTCGATGCGTTGTCCTGGCTGACCGGCCGGGTCGTCCATAGGGTTCAGTTGCCGCGCACGCGCTCTTTGAGCACGGCGAGAGCGGCGAAAGGCGAGTCCGGGTCCGGTTCGCGCTCACGCGGCTTGCGGTTCGGCTCGGCGCGTTGTTCGGGTCGCGGTTCGCGCCGGGGGGGCTTGCCACTCCGATGCTCGTTCTGGCCCTCCTGTTTGCGCTTGTCGCGGCGAGGCCTCTTCTGTTCGTCCTTCGGCCTAGGGCCAGTCTTCCGGCGGGCAGGCCGCCAGATTTCCATTTCAACCGGCTCAGGCGCGGCTTCTTCGCCTGCGACTGTTTCGGTCCCGTCGGATACAGCTTCCGCCGGGGCAGTTTCCGTGGAGTCGACCGGCTCCAGTAAGGCCGTCTGCTCCGCTTCGACGGGCAAGGTAACTTCCTCCGGCACACTCTGAGGTTCCGCAGGTTCCGATGCGGCCATATCCGCCGCCGCAGCGGGCGCATCCTCTGGACTTTCCGCGGATTTTGCTTCGACCCGTGCGTCCGGCTTTTCTTCCGGTGGCTGAGCTTGAGGTCTGGGCGGCGTCACTTTCTCCTGCTGCGAGCGATAGCCGAGCCCACGCAACAGACCGGCGAACTCCTCGCCCGAACAGCCAACCAGTGACATCATGTCCGGGGTAATCACGAAGCCGCCATTGTAGCTGCGGGCGACTATGACCGGGCGGATAAGGTCCGCCACACGTTCCAGCATGTCCAGGCGAACGGCGCGGGTGCCGCACACGCGAAAACCCAGCGCTTCATAGAATTCCTGAGGTGCCGTCGTATCGGCGGGTACGGAGGTGAGACCCGGCGCAGGCGGCTGCGGCAAGCCGGCAAAGGGATCGTCCATGTCCTTGCGCGAGAGTGCCCAGAGCGTCAGCAGCAACCGCGCCGGCGCAGGCTTCAGCAGGGCGGGCATGAATACCGAATAGGCGCCGAACCGGACGCCATGCTTGCGCAATTGCCCGCGTGCCGCCTGGTCGAGCAGGCGGACGTCTTCCGCCACATGCTCGCGCTTCAGGGAACCCAGGTTCTCCACGAGGCGGAACGCTATGCCGCGCGCGAGCCCTTCGACATCGGTCGCATCGCGCAGCGATACGAGCGGCGCGAGCACATTCGTTATGTGCATCTTCAGCCATGCCTCGAGACGCGCCAGAACGCTCTCGCGTGCAGGTCCGTTCAGTTCCTCGCCGGCTATGAGCACGAGGCGGGGCGAGAGTACCGTTTCGCCCGCTTTCAGTTCGGCGACCGGATGCCCCGCCCACAGGACGCGCCCGTGTTCCGAAAGGGAGATATCGGCATCCGGCGCTGTCGTCAGCCTTTGCGACCGGTCCGCGATCTCGCTGGCAAGCGCCTGGGTTGCGGCTGCCCGCAGCACGCGTCCCTGTTCCCCTTCGGCCCTCGGATCTGGCACGAATACAAATCCCTCGAGGCGGCCGACATACTCGCCCTCCACCAATACTTCGCCGTCGCCGTTCACTGCCGCCATAAGGTCCTCGTTCTGGCGCAGCCGTTTCATCAGTACGCTTGTGCGCCGGTCGATGAACCGCTGCGTCAATCGCTCGTGGAGAGCATCAGACAGCTTATCCTCTATCGCACGCGCGCGCTCCTGCCAATGCGCAGGATTGTGCAGCCAATCGGCGCGGTTGGCCACATAGGTCCAGGTCCGGATATGGGCGAGGCGGGCGGAGAGCATGTCGATGTCGCCATCGGGGCGGTCGAGCGTCTTCATTTGCCGGTCGAGCCAGTCATCCGGGATGCGTCCACCCGATCCGCCGGGCGCCATGAGGAACAGATAGAGCCGCGTCAGGAGGCCTGCATGTTCGCTGGCGAGCGTCTTGCGGAAATCAGGCACCTGCGCGACCTCCCAAAGGCGCCGGATGGCGGCAGGCGAGCGGGCAAGTCCTTGTATCTCCGCGTCCCGGCTCATCCGCGTGAGCGCTTCCATGTCGTCGGCGACCGGCGCTCGCGCAAGGCCTGCGCGTCCGGGCGGTGTCTCGAGGCTGCGCATCAGCGCGGCGATGCTGGAGAATTCGAGGTGCGGGTTTCGCCACTGGAACACGCGCTCCGGCTCGAACTGGTGGTTCTCGATACGCGATATCGTTTCGTCGGGCAGGGGGTCGGCATCGCCGGTCACGCCGAAAGTGCCGTTGTTCATATAGCGGCCGGCCCTGCCCGCGATCTGGGCGAGTTCGGAGACCTGCAGCGGCCTGTGCTGCCGGCCGTCGAATTTCTGCGTCGCTGCGAACGCAACGTGATCGACATCCATGTTGAGTCCCATGCCGATCGCGTCGGTGGCCACAAGGAAGTCGACATCGCCCGATTGATAGAGGGCGACCTGGGCGTTGCGCGTGCGCGGGCTCAACGCGCCCATGACGACGGCGGCACCGCCGCGCTGGCGGCGGATCAGTTCGGCAATGGCATAGACCTGGTCGGCGGAGAACGCGACGATGGCCGAACGCCGCGGCAGCCTCGTTATCTTTTTCGAGCCGGTCCATGAGAGTTCGGAAAAGCGGGGACGGCTTACGAACAGCGTATCGGGCAGAAGCTTCTGGATAAGCCCCCTGACCGTCTCGGATCCCAGCATCATCGTTTCAGAGTGGCCGCGTGCCCGGAGCAGGCGGTCGGTAAATGTGTGGCCACGCTCGCGGTCGGCCGCGAGCTGGATTTCGTCGATAGCGAGGAAGTCCACTTCCAGCTCGAGCGGCATCGCTTCGACCGTGCAGACGAAATAGCGCGCCGTGGATGGAAGGATTTTCTCCTCTCCGGTGATGAGCGCGACGTTACGCGCGCCCTTTACCTTCACCACACGGTCATAGACCTCGCGCGCCAGCAGGCGCAGGGGCAGGCCGATCATGCCCGAGCGATGAGCCATCATCCGTTCGATGGCGAGATGGGTCTTTCCGGTGTTGGTGGGGCCCAGCACCGCGGTTACGCGGCGGCGCTCTGCAAGGCCGTCGCGGGTGCGGCCGATGGCGGTCTGATTGGACGCGGTACTCATCTTTTCAGAGCGCACCTTCCGCGCAAAAAGAACCGGATGCAAGGGTGGCCGGGCGGTTAACCGGTCGACGATTAACAATTGGACATTGGGCGAACGAACCGGGTCCGAATCGGTGACCTGAGCATCTTCCGGCTTCGTTCACGGCTAAATCTTGTGGTTCGACAATGAGTTAGGCAGACAAATCATTAACAGGATTTATTTCGCACCCTTCCGCAACGTACCGGCCAGCCTCGCTTCCCGGCGTCGGTCCTCTGCTCTTTAAGATAATGGACCGGGGTCTATAGTGTTCCGCATCGACATCATGAATTGCGCCGGACGGGCAACAAGACCCATGGCGTTTGAGGGAGGAACCGGAAATGGATTTCACGATCCCCAAGGAAATTACCGATTATCTCGCCGTTCTCGATGACTTTATCGAGAGGGAAATAAAGCCGTTGCAGGCGCGCGACGACAATGAGCGTTTTTTCGATCACCGCCGCGAGCATGCCCGCACGGACTGGGACAATCAGGGGTTGCCGCGCCACGACTGGGAAGTGCTGCTCGGCGAGATGCGCAAGCTCGCGGACAAGGCCGGACATCTGCGCTATGCGCTGCCGAAGGAATATGGCGGCAAGGACGGTACCAATCTCGGCATGGCCGTGATCCGGGAGCATCTCGCCGCCAAAGGATTGGGCCTCTTCAACGATCTGCAGAACGAGACGTCCGTGGTTGGGAATTTTCCGACGGTGCTCATGTTTCGCGACTTCGGCACCGAGGAACAGAAGAAGGTCTTTATTCCGGGATCGCTGGACGGCTCGGTCCGCGTCGCATTCGGCCTGACCGAACCGGAGCACGGTTCGGACGCGACCTGGATGGAAACGAAGGGCCGCCGCGAAAAGCGCGACGGCAAGGACGGCTGGGTCATCAACGGCATGAAAATGTGGAACACGGGCATGCATGTGGCGACGCATGATTTCGTGTTCGCCCGGACCAGCGGACGCGACGGCGACCCGCTCGGCATTACCTGCTTCATCGTGCCGACGGCGACGCCGGGCGTGAAGATCGAGGAATATCTCTGGACCTTCAATATGCCGACCGATCATCCGCGCGTTTCTTTCACGAATGTTTGGGTACCCGAAGACGCGATCCTCGGCGATCCCGAACGCGGCCTGGAACTGGCGCAGCATTTTGTGCATGAGAACCGCATCCGGCAGGCGGCATCGGGCGTTGGCGCGGCGCAGTTCTGCATCAATGAGAGCGTCAAATACGCGAAGCAGCGCAAACCGTTCGGAAAGGCGCTTGCGGCCAACCAGGCGATCCAGTTCCCGCTGATCGAAGCGCATACCGAATGCGAGATGATCCGAAACCTCGTCTACAAGACGGCGTGGCAGATGGATCAGATGTCGAAGAAGGACGTCGCCCGTCATCTCTCCGACAAGGTCTCGATGTGCAATTACCGCGCGAACCGGCTTGTCTGCCAGGCGGCCGACCTGGCGATACAGGTGCATGGCGGCATGGGCTATTCGCGGCACAAGCCGTTCGAGCATATCTACCGCCATCACCGCCGCTATCGGATCACCGAAGGATCGGAGGAAATCCAGATGCGGAAGGTCGGCGGGCATCTTTTCGGATTTATCGGAGCGAGCGAGCGGCAGAAAAAAGCCGCCGAATAACGCTGCGGGCTAGATCGCAGACAGGGCCGTCGCGTTCAATGCGCGGCGGCCTTGTCCGTTCCTTCGATCCCCATGAGCCGCCATTGCGGCAAGGTCATTGTCGCCGTCGTGCCCTTGCCGAGAGAACTCTCCAGGCGGAAGCTTCCGCCATGCATTTCAATGAGAGACTTCGTGATGGGCAAGCCCAGGCCGGTGCCGCCGTGCTGCCGCGCGGTCGTGTCATCGACCTGGCTGAATGGCTCCATCACTTCGCCAAGCTTGTTGTCGGGAATGCCGATGCCGTTGTCGACTACCGAAATGCGGAGATCGCCCGTTTCCGTTGTCGCGACGACAAGATCGATCTGGCCGCCCTCGGGCGTGAATTTCGAGGCATTCGAGAGAAGGTTCAGCATGATCTGGCGCATCGCCCGCTGGTCGGCCTGAAGATTGGGCATCTTCTCGGGCAGTTGGAGAGCCATGATCTGGCGCTTGTCCATGGTGCGTGCCCGCATCATTTCGATCGACCACCGCAGAACGGAGGCCATGTCTATCTCTTCCTCTTCCAGGAGATAGCGTCCGGCCTCGATCTTCGAGATGTCCAGAATGTCGTCGATGACGTTCAGCAGATGCCTGCCGCTGCCATGGATGTCGTCGGTGTATTCGCGATAGCGTTCGTTGCCCAGCGGTCCGAACATCTCCTGAGCCATGATCTCGGAAAATCCGATAATGGCGTTCAGCGGCGTGCGGAGTTCGTGGCTCATGTTTGCGAGAAATTTGGTTTTGGCGCGGTTGGCCATTTCGGCGGTCTCCGTCGCGTGCCGCAGGCTCTCCTCGGCGCGCCGCCTTTCGATGGCGATACTGGCGAGATGCGCCGCGCCCATCACATAATCTTCTTCCCATTCGCCGGGCTCGCGCGCGTCGGGAAAGTACATGGCGAAGGCGCCGACGACCTTGCCGTTGCGCGAGGAGATGGGCTGGAACCAGACAGTCTGGAGCCCCGCCCGACGCATGTACCCGGCGATCGAGTCCCCATGCCGCTCGTTCTGAAGGTCGAGCGTCACGATTTTCTGTCCGGCAAGCGCCATCCGCCCGAAGCCGCGGCCCTTCTGGTCCTGCCAGAATCCCTTGACCCATTCGGGGAAATCGCCGGGGAGATGCGGGGCGGCACATGTGATCAGGTTTTCTTCCGCGTTGAGCAGGAAGACCGCCGCGCGCGCGCCGGGATTGGCGTCTTCCGAACCGAGCGCGAGCAAAGTCATGACGTCATCGAGAGCCACGCCGGTCGCAAGGGCCTGCAGCACCCGGAACTGGCTGCGCTGTTCGGTTTCGGCGCGCTTCCTCTGTGTTATGTCGCGCAGATTGACGACGTAGCCACGAACGTTTTCATCGTTCAGGAGATTTGTAAGTGTTGCTTCGATCCAGATCGCCCGGCCGCCATAATGGGGTACCGAAAGCTCATATGTGTGCGTTCTCGGAGCGCCGTCCGGCGACGAGCCGTAAGCGGCGATCTCCTCTTTTTGTTCATCCGTCAGAAAATTGAGGCTGTTCATTCCGATCAGGGCGTCGGGCGAGAGACCGATCTTTTCCGCGGCCGGCGATGCGTATTGAATGATCGCGTTCTCATCCGTGACCAGAACGACATCGAAGGCGTTTTCAACAAGGGCGCGGAAATGATGCTCGCGGCGCTGGAGTTGGGCGTTCGCCTCCTCCGCGTGCAGGCGTGCGCGTTCGGAAATATCCCGGGCCTGCCCGATATCGCGAATGAGATCCGCATTGTGAAAACGCAAGTCGAATGTCTCGACGGCGGCGGCTCGTTGTTGCTGCGCGATCCGGGCAAGATAGAGATAGGTCGGGATGCAGCCGAAGCCGATTGCCATATAAGCGGATTCGAAAGTCGCAATGCTTGCCGCAATTACCACCGTCATGATCGGCAAGGTAACGGCGATGAAAATCGGCACGAGGTGGAATGCCGTCTGCGAGGACATCACGACATGGACGACGAAGATCATCAGAATGGCGAGGTTCTGAATGTCTGCGCCCGGTTGCCAGAAGAGCGGAAGCAAGCCCAGCCAGACGATGTTCATGAGCCAGTAGCGGGCCGCGGTCGCTCTTATCCATGCGTCGACATCGATGGAGGTTTCATCCGCGGCAAAGAACCGCCGCTGAAAAAAAGCATATTCGGCATGAAGAGCCACGAGGGCGAGCCACCATACGGCAACAACCGGCTCCGAATAGGAGGAGTCGAATGTGAAGGCAATGGCTGCCGCGATGGTTGGGAAGAATATCGGCAATGTGCGGTAGGCGCGCATGATCGTGCGGTAAAGCTCGAGCCGGATGGCGATCCTGCGATCCTCGGGGACGGCTTCCGCAGGCCGCCGGAGATCCGCTGCCTGCTCTTGAAGATGTTCCGTAGCCTGATCTTTTTGGATGCTCGTGCCGGGCATCTCTGTGGGGTCTCCTCCCCAAGGTTAGAACCCACCTGCCTACCGGGTTTAAACGAGGGAGGTAAAGTTTCCCTGAACGGCCGAATTTCGGGAAAAAGGCATGAAAAAAGCCCCATTCCTGCCGGAAATGAGGCTTCTTTCGAATGGACCGTAAAAGATCAGTCGACGAGCGGCGCCGTCATGATCGGTACATCCGGCCGCCGGGGAGGGCGCCGGCCTTCAACCTGACAGCTTTCCTTGATGCGTTGGTCGATTGCGCTGTCGGGTGTCCAATAGCTCGGCCGCCAGGCCAGAGCTTGCCGCTCTGCGAGCGCCATCTGCTCCGGTTCGACCCGGCCTTCCAGGGCCTGTGCCACGGAGCGGTCCGGGGTGACGCCGAGCGAAAGCAACGACGGATTCCGGCTGTAGAGCTTGCTCCATTTCGCTGCCTGAACGACATCCTGATCGACCGTGTCACCCTTGATCAACAGCATTGTCATGAGCTTCTGGGCATCGGGCCAGCCGGTGTCGGCGGCGCGGCGCACCCATTCGATGCCCTCGGATTTGCTGCCGGTTGCAATCAGGCATTGGCCGAGCGCCGTTTGGGCGCCCTCATAACCATGCCCGCGATAGGCAAAGCAGGTCAGCACGTCGACCGTGTGCTCGTCGCAATCGCCTCGTGCAGCGTTGCCGATCGACTGGGCATAGAGGGTGCCCGACGGGTCTTGCTCGGCGAGGGTCGGCATTACGCGTCCGTCGGCATCGCGCTTACGGGGGGCACCTCCACCGCCGCATGCGGTGATTGCAAAGGCAGCAAGACATAGTGCGACGATGGCGCCGGCCGGCGACGCGAGACGAACTCGGACTAAAGGCATCTTCTTCCCATCATTCTATAGTCGGTCCCCCGCCTCGGCGCGAGACGCCGAAGCGGCCTCACCCTAAGGCATCGGCCCGGTGCCGACCAGACCGGATAGCGCCTGACGCAGCGGAAAACCGGATTGCGCGGCCCTTCTTCGGGGCGGTTTGACCCTGCCGGGCTGTTCCCGGATACTCCGCCCGTTTTTGGGCCGGAGGCACCGCTATGTTATGATGGCGCCAACGGAATTTCAGGCAAAACCCCGCGAGTAGAGACGAGATGACCGACAAGAAGACGCTCAAGGATTGGGAGGCCGTGGTCGCGAAGCAGACCAAGGGTGCGGGTGCGGAGTCGCTCGTCTGGCATACGCCTGAAGGTATCGACGTAAAGCCGCTCTACACCGCCGAAGATCTCGAGCGCATTGCCGCCGAAGGCTACGATACGAACTCGCTGCCCGGCTTCGCGCCCTATACGCGCGGGCCCCAGGCGACGATGTATGCGGGCAGGCCTTGGACCATTCGGCAATATGCGGGCTTTTCGACCGCGGAAGAATCGAATGCGTTTTACAGGCGCAATCTCGAAGCGGGCCAGAAAGGTCTTTCGGTTGCGTTCGATCTGGCGACGCATCGCGGTTACGACAGCGATCATCCCCGTGTCATCGGCGACGTCGGCAAGGCGGGCGTCGCGATCGACAGCGTTGAAGACATGAAAATTCTCTTCGACCGGATACCGCTCGACGAGATGTCGGTTTCCATGACGATGAACGGTGCCGTGATTCCGATTCTCGCAAATTACGTCGTGGCGGCGGAAGAGCAGGGCGTGAAGCCCGAGCAGCTGTCGGGCACCATTCAGAACGACATTCTGAAAGAGTTCATGGTCCGCAACACCTACATCTATCCGCCCGAACCTTCGATGCGGATCATTGCGGACATCATCGGCTACTGCTCGAAGCATATGCCGAAGTTCAACACGATCTCGATTTCCGGCTATCACATGCAGGAGGCGGGAGCGACGCAGGTGCAGGAGCTTGCCTTCACGCTTGCCGACGGACGCGAGTATGTGCGAGCCGCGCTGGCCGCCGGCCTCGACGTCGATGATTTCGCGCCGCGCCTTTCCTTCTTCTTCGCCATCGGCATGAATTTCTTCATGGAGATTGCGAAGCTGCGGGCGGCGCGGTTCCTGTGGGCGCGGATCATGGCCGAGTTCAATCCGAAGGATGCGAAATCGTCGATGCTCCGAACGCATTGCCAGACGTCGGGCGTCTCTTTGACGGAGCAGGATCCCTACAACAACGTCATCCGCACGACAGTGGAGGCGATGGCGGCCGTGCTCGGCGGAACACAGTCCCTCCACACCAACGCGCTCGACGAAGCGATCGCCTTGCCGACGGACTTCTCCGCCCGCATAGCGCGCAACACGCAGCTCGTTCTGCAACATGAAACGGGCATCACCAACGTGATCGACCCGCTGGGCGGTTCCTACTACATCGAGAGTCTGACTCATTCGATCGCGACGGAAGCGTGGAAGCTCATCGAGGAAGTCGAGGAATTGGGCGGCATGACGAAGGCCGTCGGAACCGGCATGCCGAAGCTCAGGATCGAGGAAGCGGCGGCGCGGCGGCAGGCGAAGGTCGATCGCGGCCATGAGGTCATCGTCGGCGTCAACAAGTACCGCCCGTCGAAAGACGATCCGATAGAGATCCTCGATATCGACAATGCAAAGGTGCTCGCTTCGCAGGTGACGCGGCTCAAGCAGGTGCGTGCGGCGCGCGACGAAGCGAAATGCAAGGCGGCGCTTGCCGCTCTCACCGAAGGTGCGCGCGGCAATGCAAATCTGCTGGCTCTTGCCATCGACGCGGCGCGGGCACGGGCGACGGTCGGCGAGATTTCGGACGCCATGGAAGAAGTTTTCGGACGGCACCGGGCGGAGATCAAATCCATCTCGGGTGTCTATGCTCAAGCTTATGAAGGCGATGAGGGCTTCATGCAGATTTCCAGAGAGATCGAAGCTTTTGCGGAAGCGGAAGGCCGGCGGCCGCGCATGCTGGTCGTGAAGATGGGGCAGGACGGGCATGATCGCGGCGCCAAGGTGATTGCGACGGCGTTTGCCGATCTCGGCTTCGACGTTGATGTCGGGCCGCTCTTCCAGACGCCCGAGGAAGCGGCGCGGGATGCGATCGAAAACGATGTGCACGTCATCGGGATTTCGAGCCTTGCCGCGGGTCACAAGACGCTTGTTCCGGCGCTTGCCAAGGCGCTCAAGGACGAGGGTGCCGATGACATCCTCATCATCTGCGGTGGCGTCATTCCCCAGCAGGATTACGAGTTCCTCAAGAAGGCGGGTGCCTCGGCCATTTTCGGCCCAGGCACGAATATTCCCGTTGCAGCCCGCGAAATTCTGGCTCTTATCCGCGAAAAAAGACGCCAGGCGGCTTAAAAAGCGGCGGCTGGAAATCTGCCTAAAAAAGCGGCTTTGTGTGCGTCAAATAAGCACTTGGGCCGCTTTTTTGTTGCAACCGCTTACACGCGAGATTATTTGAGCCCGCAACTGCCCGGACACAGATCCGGGTTGGCATCGCACGCGGCGCTCAACGATCTCCGAGCCGCCGCCCATGGGCGATACCGGGCAAGCTGTGCCCTTCCGGATCGGGAACACCGGGAACACGCGGCTGCCGACATATGATTCACATATGCGAGATCCGCGGAGGTGCCATGAGCACCGAAGAAGGTATGGCGCGCCCGAAGCGGCGCCGGCTGGTCGAACCCGTCGATAAAAGGGTGAACCAGGACGAGCGGCAGAATGCCTATTACGGGATGCTGGCAACGCGTCTCGAGGGCTTGTTGCAGGAAATCGAAATCGCCGGCACCTCACCGGAGGACGATCTCGTCAAACGCTTGCGTGCACTCCATAAGGAAGTGAAAGGCCACGTCGGCAGCGCGGAAGGTCCCGAGAAATAACGACGGTCATTCGACCGTTTTTCCGCCTGGCTGTTCATTGGCCGCATGGCGCTCCAGCTTCACCACATCGAGAACGGCACCGCCGATCGGCGTCTTCATCTGGACACGGACGGGAATGTAGAGGTTCTTGCCGTCCACCGGCGCGAGCCAGATCCACGTGTCGTCGCGCCGCTGCATCATCGTCGTGAGTTTTCCTCGCTCCATGCCCGCGCCCGGCGCGATGCGCACCTTGCAGCGCACGGCCTCGCCGCTATAGCCGTTGTTACGTGTCGCAACGGTATCGTTCCGGTCGAAGATAAGGTGAAGGTCGTAACGGCGCTTGCCGTCAAAAACCGGGATCTTGCGGTCGCAAGGGTTTCCATCCGCGATCACGGGTACAAGAAATGCACTGACGGGATCGAGCGTGTTCCGGCGCTCGTAGGGCTGCGTGGCGTTTCTTTCTTCGGGGGACAAAGGCGGATCGAAGGTGAGTTTTGGCGTGCCGCCGGCGTCGTAAACGATCAGCCGCTTCTTGGTTTCGTTCTTTTCCGTTGCGGCGAAGGCGAACCGGGAGGGGCGCAGCTTGTCTTCCGCGATGCGGCCCTCGCTCGTCATCGTCCATCTCGCATCCCAGACCTTGCCCGGCAAACCGGCGGAGCCAAGCTGGTTTTGCAGCCGGTAGGCCTCGCCGTTCAACGTAGCGCTCATCGAACCTTCGGCGAACATGAAGCCGCCGATATAGACCGTGTAATCGGCGTGAATATCGGGGATTGTGCCCGTCGGCGTGGCGGGCGCTGGCGTGACGGCGCCGGACGCGACGTTACTCATGCTGGCCGCGAGAAGCAGAGCCAGGCCAAGAACGGCATTTCTTCGTCCGAATATGCTTCCAGTAACGGCCAAGGATGTTTTCTCCTTTTCCGCAGGGCCAACGGCATCGAGCGTCGCATCTTTAACCTGAACCGCACCTGAACGGTTGGCGGCGGGTCTGGCGCGAGGGCTGGACGGGGCCGGTCCGGCCAAGTATGCAACTGAGACGATGAGCGGAACAGAAAAAAAACACGCGCAGCGCCGCGCCTTCAATCGGGCCTCGCCCGATGCGGGGGAACTTGCCCGGGGCATTCGCGCGGGAAGCAGGACCGCGCTCGCGCGCGCCATTACCCTGGTGGAATCCTCGCGCGCGGATCATCAGAAAATAGCCCAGGCCCTGCTTGCGGAGCTGCTGCCGGAGACCGGCAAGGCCGTCCGGCTCGGCCTGTCCGGGGCGCCCGGCGTCGGCAAATCGACGTTCACCGAGGCTTTTGGCCGGTTTTTGACCGGTAAAGGGCACAAGGTCGCGGTATTGGCGATCGATCCGTCGTCGGCGCGCACGGGCGGCTCGATTCTCGGCGACAAGACCCGCATGGAGCTCCTCGCGCGCGATCCGAACGCCTTTATCAGGCCGTCGCCTTCCGGCGGCACGCTGGGCGGCGTTGCCCGCCGCACGCGAGAGGCGATGCTCCTTACGGAAGCCGCCGGCTACGACGTCGTCATTATCGAAACCGTCGGGGTCGGCCAGTCGGAAACGGCGGTGGCGGACATGGTGGACATGTTCGTGCTGCTTCTGTCGCCGGGCGGCGGCGACGAGTTGCAGGGGATCAAACGCGGCATCATGGAGCTCGCGGACCTTATCGTGGTCAACAAGGCCGATGGCGACCTCCTTCCGGCGGCACGGCGTGCCCAGGTGGAATACAAGACCGCGCTGCATTTGATGCGGCCGAAAAGCGCCGCCTGGCAACCGGATGTGCTTCTCGCTTCGGCATTGAAGGGGGAGGGGCTGCCGGAAGTATGGGAGACGGCCCGTAGTCACCACGATGCCCTGGCGGGGGCTGGAGAGCTTGACCGGCTCCGCGCCGCGCAGGCCCGCGCCTGGATGTGGACCGAGATCAGGGAGGGGTTGTTCGCCGCCCTCAAGGCCCATCCGAAGGCCGCCAGGCTCATCCCGGAGCTGGAGAGGGACGTGGCCGAGGGCCAGACCACGCCCACGGCGGCGGCGCGGCGGCTTCTCGCCCTTGTTCTGGGCGAGGAGGGGCAGAAAGACGCCTGAAGGCCCGCTATCGGCCCTTGACGCGCCCGCATGGGCCTTTTATACGTGCCCGCCTGTCCGGGCTGCGCGGGAAACTGCGGCGGCCCCACCGATTTTGCAAAAGGAAGTCCCCTATGTCCCGCCGTTGTGAACTCTCCGGCAAGGCCGTGATGTCCGGCAACAATGTGAGCCACGCGAACCGCAAGACGCGCCGCCGGTTCCTGCCGAATCTCTGCCAGGTGACGCTCATCAGCGACGCCCTTGGCCGTCAGGTCAGCCTGCGGGTCTCGGCCCATGCCCTTCGCTCGGTCGAGCATAATGGCGGTCTGGATCCCTTCCTGCTCAAGGCGGCGGATGCGCAGCTTTCCTCGCGCGCGTTGAAGCTGAAGCGGGCGATCGAGAAGGTCCAGGCCGTCGCAGCCTGAGGCTTTCCTCCGAATTGACTGAAAAAGGCGGTCTCCACGACCGCCTTTTTCTTTGGCGCCGGGAATTTTTACCGAGTTTGCGGAAAGTGCGGCGCCGGGCTTTCGGGGCTCCGCGGGCGCCGTTAGACTGCGCCGGGATAGTTTCGGGGGCGCAGCAGTATGCTTGATAGGGGTGTCGACCGCGTACCGGTCAGCCGGCCGGGATTCGTTTCCCGCTTCGTCACGGCGGTCATTCGTCTGGTTGCGCCGGTCGTGGCACTCTGCGCCGCTTTCGCGCTCTCGTTCGCCCTGCGCGATATGCCCGTGCCGGGGCTGGCCGCCCTCGCCGAAATCGATCCCCTGCTCGACCCGTCGGACTGGATGAACCAGGGCTTCCTCGTCCTCCCGGTCGTCTTCTTCATCCTCAATCTGACGAGCCGGCGCTACGGCGCGGCGCTCACGCTCACCGCGTCATTCATCACCTGGGTGGTCATGGGAGGCGCCGTGCTGGTGGCGCTTCGCGAAGGGCTGATCGGAGACTTTCAAGAGGAAATAGCTCCCTATGCGGTCGCGGCCTCCTTCGTCGGTGCCATGGCGGTGGCGCAGCTCGTGAACATTCTGCTGTTCGACTGGCTCAGGGGCATTCCGTGGTGGAAGGCGCCATTCCTTGCGGCCTTTGCCGGCGGCATGGTCTTCGCCGTCGCCTTCAACACCCGCCCGGCCCTGGTGTGGGATGCGGCTCTCGGCGGCAGGCTCGCCGTCGAAGGCGCCATTCATTTCAGTTGGGCGCTGGCGCAGCTCCTTCCGACGCTGATGCTTCGCCGGACGATCCGGCCTCTGCCGGGGTTCGGGGGAGCGTAAGCGTTCCCTCCGCCGGTGCCAGCACCGGCGAAACGGCGGCCGGCATGCGGAACATCAGCAGCAATGTCCGTTGCAGCGGATTGAAGTTATCGTCCGAAATCACGTAGAGCAGCAGGTCGCCATTCCGGTCTGCCCGGACCGCCAGCCCTTCCATATTGTCGATCGAATAGCGCTGCCCGACATCGAGCAGCACTTCGCCGTCGACAATGGCGCCCTCCTCGATGTCGTTCCCGTCGATCAGCCGCAACTGCATGCCGACGCCGGCGAGCATCGAGAAGCGGCGCTCCAGCAGCAACAGGTCTCCGCTCGGAAGCAGCGCCGCGTCGGTCGGCTTGTAGGGTGCCCGCTGCTTCACGGCGAAGCGTGAAATCCGGCGGCCATCGGCGACGAACGCCTTTATGTGGCCGCGCGGATCGAGCGTGTCTTCGGTGATCGCGAGAATGCGCGGCTCTCCGCCCGGCGTGGATGGCGGCAGAAGCTCGAGGGCTTCGATGCCGCCGTTCGGATTGAGGCGGCCGAAATGCCGCTGTGTCAGCAACTGTTCGGGGCGGGCCGCGAAACCGTCCTTGGCGAGATCGTAGCGCCAGATGCGGTGTGCGCGTTCGAAACCGACATAGGCATTTCCGGCGAGGGGCTCGGCCGGCCCGACATCGACCACGAGGCTTTCCGCGTCGCCCAGGGCCTTGCCGGCGAGAGGTTCGCCCTCAAGTCCGAGCATCGGCGCCATGCGCCCCTCGGCCAGCCCCGACAGCCGCCCGCGCTCGTCATAGAGAGGCATTGCGGAAAACCAGCGGCCCTCGTCGGAAACGGCGAGCAGCGTCGTGCCGTCGCCGCTGATGGCGAGACCGGACCAGCCCCCGAACTCCTTGTTTGGCGATGTGATTTCAATGCCGCCCGCCCAACGGAGCTTGCCGGCTTCGACCTCTCTGCGATCATCGGGATTCCAGAGCAGCGTACGTGTGGAAAGTTCCACATTCTCGGAAGCGGCGCCGGCCTCGGTCGCCATCCAGCCTGTGCCCGCGGCCACAATTGCGGTGCAAACGACAAGAACCCGCGTGGCGCGGCGCAGTGTACGCAATTCGGCTTACCCCTCTGTTCCCGCACATTTCGCGCCTCCGCTCGTGACGCGGCGGAGGTCTGTCCGGTGCGGGCATCATATCGGGGTGTGTTGGCGGCACAAGAGAAGGAGGAAATCTCCTCTCGAATTTTGCAGGAAGGCGGTGTTTCAGAAGGCGGCCGGCAGCCTGTCGCGGCGGAGCCAGCGATAGAGCATCAGCACGGATACAGTGGCGAGGCCGGTCGCGAGACCGATCCAGACACCCACCCCCTGCATGCCGAAGGGAAACGCCAGAATGACACCGAGGCTGAGGCCGATCAGCCAATAGCCGACGGCCGCATATATCATCGGAACTTTCGTGTCGTGGAGGCCGCGCAGCATTCCCGCCGCGATGGACTGCGCGCCGTCGAACACCTGAAAAAGCGCGGCTATGGCGAGGAAGGAAACCGCAAGCCGTATCACTTCGGCGTTTGCCGGATCGGTGCGGTCGAGGAAGACGCCGATCAGCGCATGGGGGAAGAGGATCATCAGCAACGCCATGCAGGCCATGAACGTCACGCCCATCACGAAGGGCGTCCAGCCCGCGCGGGTCATGGCGTCGCGGTCGCCCGCGCCGAAGGCCCGGCCGACGCGCACGGTCACCGCTTGCGAGAAGCCCAACGGCACCATGAACGAGATGGCGGCGATCTGGAGCGCGATCGTATGCGCCGCAAGCGCGGTGGCGCCGAACAGCCCCATCAGCAGCACGGCTGCGTTGAAGACGAGAACCTCGAAGGCGAGCGTCATGCCGATCGGCAGGCCGAGCCGCCACAATTCGCCATAGCGGGGCCAGTCCGCGCGCCAGAAGCGGCCGAACAGGTGATAGCGGCGGAACTGCCTGTCGGACAGAATGACGACACTCAACGTGCCCAGCATGAAGAGGCTGGTGATGACGCTGCCGATGCCGGCGCCGACAAGACCGAGCGCCGGCATGCCGAGATTGCCGAACATCAGGCACCAGTTGGCGAAGGCGTTGAAGGGAATCGCGAGACCGCCGATGACAAGCGCCCAGCGGGGACGGTCGAGCGTGGCGATGAAAATGCGCAACACGACGAAAAGAAAAGTCGGCAGCAAGGCCCACTGCATCGCGCCTGTATAGGACGCCGCCTGCAGGGCGAGCGCGGGCTCCTGGCCAAGTGCGACGAGGATGTTTTCCGTCTGCGAAAGCACGATCCAGAACGGCACGCTGATCGTCGCCGCCGCCCAGAAGGCTTGCCGGACCGTGCGGCGGACGTCGCGCACCGAATGGCTCCGCCGGCCGAGTTCGGAAGCGATCATGGGTGCGGCCGCCGTCATGATGCCGATCCCGAAAATCATCAGCGCGAAATACATGTTGGAGCCGAGCGCGCCCGCCGCAAGCGCGTTGGGGCCCAGCCATCCCATCATGACGACATCGGTCGCATTGATCGCGACTTGCGCGAGATTGGTTGCGATGAGCGGCCACGCAAGCGCAAGCGTCGCCTTTATCTCGGCGGTCCAGAGATGTCTGTCGGTTCTGAATGTGGCGAGCCCGGCATGCATGTGCGGCAGCTTCATTTGGCAAAAGAAAAGCCGCGCAGATTATTACTCTTACCGGGAAGCTCAAGGAGTATTTTCAGTCCACGGCATATTTTCGTGCACGCATGCGGGCGATGACCGGAAAGGGCAGATAGGCGAGGAAAATCAAAAGTACGGCGGCGATGAGACCGTGCGGGTCCCAAAGCTGCATCGCCGCACCCGAAAGGGGTGCGCCGACCAATGCGCCCGTGCCCCACATTGCCGTCGTGAAGGCGCTCGCGCCTGCCAGTTCCGAACCGCGAAACCGTTCGCCGACGAGCACCATGCCCAGTGTGAAAATGCCGTTGGCGAGGCCGACCACCAGAAAAAGAACGACGCCGGTCGCGATGAATACCGGCAGCGCGAACGGGAGCGCGAGATAGCCGGCCAGCGTCGCGACCACGAGGCATATCAGGAGAGTGAGGCGGTCGACCTTGTCGGCGACCACACCGATGAGCGGTTGCATCACGATGGCGCCGAGCGAGGCGACGGTGAGCAGGGCAAGGCTCATGCTCTCCGTTATGCCGGAGCGAATGGCATAGAGAGGGAAAAACGTCACCAGCGATTCCTCCGCGGCTGCGAAGAAGAAATTGACCAGCAGCGCCGCGGGCGCGATCAGCACGAGCCGCCACATGGCGGAGGAGCTTTCACCCGCTTCGAAATGGTTGCGGCTCCGGTCGGCTGTCGCCACGATCGCCGCCGCTCCGATCATGAGCGCCGCGCCGAGAAAGAATGGCTCCACACCTGTGCCGACAAACACGAGCGTCGTCGGGCCGAGCGCAAAGCCCGCCGCCGCCGCCGCGCCGTATAGGCCGATGATGCGGCCGCGGCGCTCTTCACTGGCGAGCGAATTGATCCATGCCTCGCTGGTCGCCCAGAGAAGCGTTCCGGCGGAGCCCAGCAGGAAGCGGAGAGGAAACCAGGCGAGAAGATTGGCGTAGAGGCCCATCAAGGCGAACGAGACGCCGGCCAGCAACAGGCCGGCGATCATCACATTGGCGGGACCGAAATGGCGCATGATGCGCGGTGCGAAAGGCGAGATCAGAAAGACGGGTGCTGCCTGTGCGGCGGTGGAAAGGCCGATCATGCCGGGTTCGACGCCCTGCCGTGCCAGGATGAGTGCCGTCAGCGGAAAGGCGATGCCCATCGACAGGTTGACCATGCCCATGGAGACGATGGCCGCCGCGAGGCTGCGTTTGTGACGGGGCTGGATGGGCAGGGAGGCGGGCATGGCATGATCCTGTAAGCACCGAAAATAAATAAACTTTTTTGTTTATAAAAAGAAGATATTTTTCGATATTCTTGTAATCCATTGATTCTCATTGGTATTTTTAAAAATTAAAACGTTGAAAAATTAGCGACCCGTGGCATTATTGTTCCATGAATCCTGCAGCCGACCGCATCCTCCATCTGCTCAAAAGACACAGTGCGCAAACCGCCGACATGCTCGGCGATGCGCTCGCGATGACGTCGGTGGGTGCGCGGCGCCATCTCGACACGCTCTTCGCCGCCGGACTGGTCGAAAGCTACGACCGGATCGAAGGCGTGGGCCGTCCGCGAAAATTCTGGCAGCTCAGCCGCAAGGGACATGCGCAGTTTCCTGACGCACATGCCGATCTCACCGTGAAGATGATCGGGGATATCCGCCGTGTGTTTGGCGAGGAGGGGCTCGATCGCCTCATCGCCGAGCGGGAGCGCGACATGCGTCTCGGCTATGAAAAGGCGATGGAAGGCAAAGGCACCCTTGCCGACAGGGTGCAGGCGCTGGCGGAGCTGCGCGCGAGCGAAGGCTACATGGCGAGGGTCGAGCGCGATGGCGGCGATTTCCTGCTGATCGAGGATCATTGCCCGATCTGTGCCGCCGCAACCGCGTGCCAGGGCTTCTGCCGCTCGGAGCTTTCGATTTTCCGAATGGTCCTCGGTCCCGATGCCGTCGTGGAACGCGCGGATTATCTGATCGACGGCGGGCGCCGCTGCAGCTACCGGATCAGGCCGAAGATTTAGGAGCGGAGATCAGCGGACCGAACGTGCGGCGCGCACGGTAGCGGAGCTCTGCTTCTTCGGTGCCTGTTGCCCGCGTGCCTTCAACTGGCCTCTGCGCAACGTCGCCTCGTCGTCGAAGAGTTCGGCGAGCTTTTCCGTCATCGCACCGCCGAGTTGTTCGGCATCGACGATCGTCACCGCGCGCCGGTAATAGCGTGTGACATCGTGGCCGATGCCGATGGCGATCAGTTCCACCGGCGAGCGCGTCTCGATCTGTTCGATGACGCTTCTGAGGTGCTTTTCCAGATAGTTGCCCGCGTTCACCGAGAGCGTGGAATCGTCCACCGGCGCGCCATCGGAAATTACCATCAGGATGCGGCGTTGCTCCGGCCGCGCGAGCAGCCGGTTATGCGCCCAGATGAGCGCCTCGCCGTCGATATTCTCTTTCAGCAGGCCTTCGCGCATCATCAGGCCGAGATTGCGTCGGGCGCGACGCCACGGGCTGTCCGCCGCCTTGTAGATGATGTGCCTGAGATCGTTCAGGCGGCCCGGCTGCGCGGGCTTTCCTTCCGCCAGCCAGCGTTCCCGCGACTGCCCGCCTTTCCAGGCGCGGGTCGTGAAGCCGAGAATTTCCACCTTCACGCCGCAGCGTTCGAGCGTCCGCGCCAGGATGTCGGCGCACATGGCGGCAACGGTGATCGGGCGTCCGCGCATCGAGCCTGAATTGTCGAGCAGCAGCGTCACCACGGTGTCGCGGAAATTCGTGTCGTGCTCGACCTTGAAGGCGAGCGGCTGCATCGGGTCGACGACGGCGCGGGTCAGGCGTCCGGCGTCAAGAATGCCTTCCTCGAGATCGAATTCCCATGTGCGGTTCTGCTGCGCGAGAAGACGGCGCTGCAGCCGGTTCGCGAGCCGGGAGACGACGCCCTGCATCTGCTGGAGCTGCTGGTCGAGATATTGACGCAGCCGGGACAGCTCCTCGATGTCGCAAAGGTCTTCCGCCACGATCACTTCGTCGAATTGCGGCGTGAATATCTTGTAGGACTGCCGGTTGCGGTCGTCGCCCTGCTGGTTCGGCCGCCAGGGCTGGTTGCCTTCGCTCGTCTCGTCCGTCTCGCCGTCCATCGGCATGTCGTCGGCGTCGACCTCGACGGTCTGCTCGTCGCCTTCCTCGCCTTCGCCTTCCGAATATTCGACCTGCTCGGCGGAGGCGCCTTCCGGCTGTTCGGCTTCGCCCGACTGGCTCTGGTCGGAGCTGTCGTCGCTGTCGCCTTCCTGCTCCTCGGAATCCTCCGAGGACTGGTCGGGCGCTTCGCCCAGTTCGTCGCCCATGTCGAGATCGACGAGGATGTCGCGTGTCGCGCGCGCGAATGCCGCCTGGTCTTCGATCAGGTCCTGAAGGCGGTCGAGGTCGGGGCCAGCCTTTTCCTCGATCCAGGGGCGCCATTGCTCGACCAGCTTCTGCGCCGAAAGGGGAGGGGCTTCGCCCGTCAGCTTCTCGCGCACCATCAGTGCGACCGCCTCGGAAAGCGGCGCTTCCTCGCGCGAGGTGATGCGGTCATAGCCGCGCGCGGTGCAGCGCTGTTCGAGGGCGGCGGTCAGGTTCTGCGATACGCCCGCCATCTGGTTCGCGCCGATCGCCTCGCAGCGCGCCTGCTCGACGGCATCGAACACGGCAAGCGCGTTGCCGCCTTCCGGCTGGTAGTTCGCGTTCAGCTTCTCGTCGTGATGGGCGAGGCGGAGCGCATAGGCGTCCGAAACGCCGCGCACCTGCGCGACCTCTTCCGCCGGCAGCGTGCGGCTCGGCAAGGGCAGCCGCGCGCGCAGGCCCCGCAGGCCCGGCGCTTCCGTTCCAAAGCTGACATTGAGCTCCGGCTGTTCCGAAATCGTGCGCATCGTCATCGTCAGCGCGCGCTTGAACGGTTCGACGGGGCTTTCCTTCGACTTCATGGCGTAATCAATCGCTCGCGGCCGCAAGCTGCCTTATCAGGCGACCTTGATGTTTGCTGCCGAGTCCGGGAGGTCCTGACCGAAGCAGCGCTGGTAGAACTCCGCAACCGTCGGGCGTTCCAGTTCATCGCACTTGTTGAGGAAGGTAACGCGGAACGCGAAACCGACATCGCCGCCGAAAATCTTCGTGTTCTCGGCCCAGGTGAGCACGGTGCGCGGGCTCATGACGGTCGAGATGTCGCCGTTGATGAAGGCGGAGCGGGTGAGGTCGGCGACGCGGACCATGGCGGCGATCTGCTTGCGGCCCTCTTCCGTCTCGTTATAGCTCTTCAGCTTGGAGAGCATGATGTTCACTTCTTCGGCGTGCGGCAGGTAGTTCAGCGTCGTCACGATGTTCCAGCGGTCCATCTGGCCCTGGTTGATCTGCTGCGTGCCGTGATAGAGGCCCGACGTGTCGCCGAGGCCGACGGTGTTTGCCGTCGCGAACAGGCGGAAGGCGGGGTGCGGGCGGATGACGCGGTTCTGGTCGAGCAGCGTCAGCTTGCCCGAGGCTTCGAGCACGCGCTGGATCACGAACATCACGTCCGGGCGGCCGGCGTCGTATTCGTCGAAGACGAGCGCGACGGGGTGCTGCAGCGCCCAGGGCAGGATGCCTTCGCGGAATTCGGTGACCTGCTTGCCTTCCTTCAGCACGATCGCGTCCTTGCCGACGAGGTCGATGCGGCTGATATGGCTGTCGAGGTTGATGCGGATGCAGGGCCAGTTGAGGCGCGCGGCGACCTGTTCGATATGGGTCGACTTGCCGGTGCCGTGATAGCCCTGAACGATCACGCGGCGGTTGAAGGCGAAGCCGGCCAGCAGCGCGAGCGTCGTGTCCTTGTCGAAGAGGTAGTCCGGATCGAAATCCGGCACATACTCGTTCGGCTCGGAAAACGCCGGTACTTCCATATCAAGGTCGATCTTGAACGTCTCGCGGACGGACACTTTCTTGTCCGGGAGATTCTCCGACATGCCGTTTCTCGCTTCGAAGCTCATCCTTGGCCTACTTCCGTACTTTAGATGTTCAGGACCGGCGTTTTATGGCCGGCTATTCAAAATGGACGGGGCGCGCGGCCTTCCGGGCCGCGTACCGTCCGGACAGACGGTCTCTCTAGCCTGCCTGTGCGGGCTGCCGCCTAGGAGCAGAAGCCGCTTTTTCGGAGGTAATCGTAGGCCTGGATGACCTTGCGCAGACGCTCCTCGGCAGACCTGTCCCCGCCATTCGCGTCCGGGTGGTGCCTTTTTACCAGTTCCTTATACCGTGCCTTGATCTCATTCAAGGACGCGGATGCGGGAAGGTCCAGCGTATCGAGCGCCTGTTGCTCCAGCGCACGCGGCTTCCGTCGCGTTTCCGCCTGTTCCCGCGCGCCCGAACCGGGCGGTTCGTCAAAAAAGCCAAACGGGTCGCGAAAAGGCTGTTCCCGGCGCAGGCGCGAGGCGAAGGGGGTGCCGAAGGCCGCATTGGCGGCATTGACCCCCAGATTCCAGGTCGGCCGGTGGCCGGTCAGGGCGTCGCGCTGGAAGCTCGCCACGTCGGCGTCGCTCATGCCCTTGAAGAAATCGTAGTTCCGGTTGAACTCGCGGATATGGTTCTCGCAGAACCAGACATACTGGGCGTCGGCCGTGCCCGCTTCGAGGGCGCTTGCCGACGGCGCCCGTTCCCTTGGCGCGCGAAACAGGCCGGTTTCCCGGCAGCCCGCCCATTCGCAGGTTTTCGGCGCTTCCTCGCGCTGCATGCGGCGGACATGCGGCGGCTGTTCCACGCCACGCTGCTTGCGCGGGGCGATCCGTATCGAATCGAAATATTTCGAGGTCAGCTTCACGGTCAAATTATGGGTTGGCGGCGCCTGCAAAACAAGGAAGCATGGCGCGCGCGGAGTTAACGATTAGCGTAGTGGAGCGTTTCATGTCGGTCGCGGAGACCATACGTCGCAAGCTGGAGGCCGCGCTCATGCCGGAGCGGCTGGAGATTGTGGACGAGTCGCATCTCCACAAGGGGCATGCGGGCCACCGGCCGGGCGTCGAAACCCATTTCCGGGTCACTGTCGTCGCCGCGGGCTTCGCGGGCAAGTCGCGGGTCGAGCGCCAGCGGCTGGTTACGGGCGCGCTCAAGGACGAGATGGGCAACCCCGTCCACGCGCTTTCGATGAAAACCATGACGCCGGAGGAAGCCGCCGCCGTCGCGGAGCGTTGACCGGACGCCGCCGGCCGGGTCAGTCCGCCGCCCCCGTCTTCAGGTTGCGGGCGGGTGCGATCCGCAACTGGGCGATCTGGTTGCGCTGACGGCGCAGGATCTCGAAACGGAAGCCATGGAAAGTAAAGGCTTGCCCAACATCGGGAATGGTGCGCGCCTCGTGAATGACGAGACCCGCGATCGTCGTCGCCTCGTCGTCGGGCAGCGACCATTCGAGTGCGCGGTTGAGGTCGCGGATCGGCACGGAACCGCTCACGACGATCGAGCCGTCCGGCTGCACGCGCAGGCCGGCGACTTCGATGTCGTGTTCGTCGGAAATGTCGCCGACGATCTCCTCGAGAATGTCCTCCAGCGTGATCAGGCCCATCAACACACCATATTCGTCGACGACGAGTGCGAAGTGGGACTTCTGCTTGAGGAAGGCGTTGAGCTGGTCCTGCAGCGTCGTGGTGTCGGGCACGAACCACGGTTTGAATGCAAGTTCCGGAATGTCGACCGCGTCGGGTTTCCAGCCGGCATCCGCAATGGCGCGCAAAAGGTCTCGCGCATGAAGCACGCCGATGATGTTTTCCTGCTCGTCGCGCCAGAGCGGTATGCGCGTATGCGGGCTGGCAAGGGCCTGGGAGATGATCGCGCTGTTGGGTTGCGCGGCGTCGATCATCGCGATGTTCTTGCGATGAACCATGATGTCGCTCACTTCCAGGTCGCGCAGATCGAGAATGCCGCCCAGCATGTCCCTGTCGATCTTCACCACGCTGCCTTCATGATGATGAAGGTTGATCGCGCCGCGCAGTTCCTCATGCGCGGAGAGAACCTGTTGCGTGTCGTCGACATTGAGACCGAAGAGGCGGAACGAATGGCGGACGATGAACTGAACCGCGGCCGTCACCGGACCGAAGAAAACGGTCACCACGCGCAACATCGGAGCGACGGCGAGCGCAACGCGATCGGTGTTCGTGATGGCGAACGTCTTCGGCGCGACCTCGGAGAAAACCAGCACCACCGCCGTCATGACCAGCGTCGCATAGACCACGCCCGCGTCGCCGAAGAGCGCGAGGAAGAGGCTCGTCGCAAGGGCCGACGCCATGATGTTGACGAGGTTGTTGCCGAGCAGAACGGCGCCGATCAGGCGTTCCCTGTCTTCCGTCAGCCGCAGCACGAGGCGGGCGCGCTTGTCTCCCTCTTCCGCAAGGCGGTGCATGCGCGCGCGCGATGCCGCGGTCAGCGCCGTTTCCGAACCGGAAAAGAACGCGGAGAAAAGCAGCAGCAATATGATCGCGCCGAGTATGGCGCCGAGTCCCAGGGACACCATGTCAGGCGGGTTCCCTTTCCCGCAGCAGCGCGCGCAGCTTGTCGGGGTCGACATCGCGCGTGATGAAGGCCTCGCCGATACCGCGGGCGAGAATGAAGGTGAGCTTGCCGTCGACCACTTTCTTGTCCTGCCCCATCAGCGCGATCAAGCCCTCCGCATCGGGAAGCGTCCCCGGCACGTCGGCGAGACGGCAGGGCAGGCCCGCCCGTGCGAGATGGCTGCGCACGCGCGCCGCGTCCTGCCCGGAACAGAAGCCGAGCCGCGCCGACAATTCGAACGCGAGCGCCATGCCGACCGACACCCCCTCGCCATGCACGAGACGGTTCGAAAATCCGGTCGCCGCTTCCAGCGCATGGCCGAACGTGTGACCGAGATTGAGAAGCGCACGCACGCCGCTTTCCCGCTCGTCGGCGGCAACGGTCGCGGCCTTCGCCTGACAGCTTTTGACGATGGCCTGAATGCGCGTTTCGACGTCGCCTTCCTTCAGCCGGTCGATACTGGCTTCGAGCCAGTCGAAGAAATCCCGGTCGCCGATAAGCCCGTATTTGACGACTTCGGCGTATCCGGCGAGGAATTCGCGCATCGGCAGCGTCGCAAGCGCGTCCGTATCGGCGAGCACGAGGCGCGGTTGATGAAAGGCCCCCGCGAGGTTCTTGCCGTGCTTCGTGTTGATGCCGGTCTTGCCGCCCACGGAACTGTCGACCTGCGAGAGAAGCGTCGTCGGGATCTGCGCGAAATCGACGCCGCGCCGCAGGATCGATGCGGCGAAGCCCGTGAGGTCGCCGATGACGCCGCCGCCCAGCGCGATCACGAGGTCGCCGCGCTCGATTCCCTCGCCGAGCAGCCATTCGGTCAGCTTCTCGAGCTGCGCGAAGGATTTCGTGCTTTCGCCCGCCGGCAGCTTGATCGAGGAGTGCCGGATGCCCGCGGCATCGAGGCTTTTCTCGAGAGCGGGCAGGTGAAGCTTTGCCACCGTCTCGTCGGTCACGATGGCGACGCGCATGCGCCGCAGCAACGGCTTCAGATGCGCGCCGGCGCCCGCGATGAGGCCGGGACCGACCAGAATGTCGTAGGCGCGGTCGCCGAGAGCGACGGTAACTTTCCGGGTGGCGTCAGTCATGTGCGGGTCCGGCATGTGCATGTTCCGCGTGTTCGGCGCGGAACTCCTCCAGCTTTTCGAGAATGGTCTCGACGACCGCCTCATGCGGCCCCTCGAGGCTTTCGATCACGATGTCGGCTTCGGCATAGACCGGATAGCGCTCGTCCATCAGCCGTTTCATCGTCGCCTTTATATCGCCCGTCTGGAGCAGCGGCCGGTCGCCGCGCTTGCCGACGCGCCTGACGAGCACGTCGAGATCCGCCTTCAGCCAGATCGAGATGCCGCGGGCTTTTACATTCGCGCGCGTCGTCGGGTCCATGAAGGCGCCGCCGCCCGTCGCCAGTACCTGCGGCGCGCCGGCCAGCAGCCGGGCAATGACCCGGCGCTCTCCCGCGCGGAAGGCCGGCTCGCCGTGGCGCTCGAAAATCTCGGGTATGGTTTCGCCCGCCGCCTGTTCTATTTCGGCATCGGCATCCACGAAGGCAAGGTCCAGACGGCGCGCGAGGCGCCGGCCGACGGTCGTCTTTCCGGCGCCCATGAGTCCCACCAGCACGACCGAGCGTTCGGCCAGAGGCACCGGCTCGAGCAACTCGCCTGCCTCCGGGCCGGCCTTTCTGAACTGTCCGTTCTCGCTCGTCATCCTCTTTCGGCCGCGTTTTGGCGGCCTTAACCTTGCTGATGTAATCTCCCGGCCGTATGTCTGCCCGGAAACGCGCATCCTAGACGATTGTTAACACGGTTGCAGCCCGGCTGGCGCAGTAGATAAGGCTTTCCGGCGGGTCCGTCGCGCCCAAATTTCGCCGCAACCGGGTCCTAAGGCTGAAGGGCTGTCCCGGCGGCATGAACCCGAAGGGCCGCTCAGGTCCAGAAGAAGGAAGAATCATGAGCCGTGCTACCAGCTTTCTCGTCGTTGTCGTCATCCTTGTGGCGGTGTTCGCGGGCGGGCTTTTTTATCTGGACCAGGCGGTCGCGCCGGAGGTGCAGACTGTGGAGAAGGTTCTCCCGAATGACCAGTTCTCGCGTTAAGTCGGGGCGGCGGCCGCTTGCCGCCGGCTTCGCGCTTATCGCTTCGATTTCCCTGACCGCCGGCGGCGCTTTCGCACAGGAAGCAAATGTGCTGCAGGCGCCCGAGGGCGCACGCCCGGCCGGCCCCGTGCCGGCGTCGCTGGCGCAGCCGTCCCCTGCCGGCGCCCAGGGCGCGGCGAGCGGTCCCCAGAGCATCGTGCCGCCCGGCTATGGCGCGGCCAATCCCTCATCCGCGCAGCCCGAAGAGGCACCTTCCGGCCCCTCCCGGTTCTTTCCTGCCGGGCAGCGCGCGACGGAACCGGCCGTCCGCACCCTGAGCGCCATTCCCGGCAGCGCCAATTCCGGTATCGAGATCGGTTCGCTCTCCGGCGTCGATGCGGCGAGCACGGGCATGCTCAGCCAGCAGGAGGGCGGTTTCGGCCCCTCGATGTGGCAGGGCGCGTCGCGTGCCGATATCGACCAGTATCTTGCACGCCTGCCCGTCGCGACGCGCTCGCCGGTCATGAACGATCTCGCGCGGCGCCTCCTTCTCACGGGCGCGCAGCCGCCTGAAGGAGCCGGCGGCGGGACTTCGCTCATGGCGACGCGGCTCAACCGGCTGGTTGCGGCCGGCCAAACGGAAGCGGCGCTCGAACTCGGCAAGGCGGCAGGCAACGAAAGACCGCCCGCCGTCGCGGCCGGCATCGCGCGGGCGGCGCTTGCGGAAGGCGACGACAGGCTCGCCTGCGATGCCTTGAAAGATATTCCTCCCGGCAACGATCCGGCCCATGACGAGATGGCCGCCTTCACGGTGAAGCTCAGTACCTATTGCCAGATATCGGCGGGCAATCCCGAGATCGCGAGCCTCACGGTCGATCTCGCGCGCGAGGAAGGGTTCGACGACCCGCTTTTCTATTCGCTTGCGGGGGAGGCTGCTGCCGGTATCGTGCTGCGCGCGCCCGAGCCGAACAGGCTCGGCATTGTCGATGCGTCCTTCTACAGGCTGGCCAAACGCGACTTGCCGGCCAATGCGGTCGAGATTGCGGAGCCGGCCCTGTTGCCGGGTCTCCTCGCCGATCCCTCCGTGCCCGACCGGATGAAAGTCGCCGCCGCCGAGCGCGCGGCGGCCTATGGCCTCATTCCGGGCAGGGAGCTGGCAGCCTATTACAGCAAGCCGGAATTCACGCCGGAACAGATGGCGGGGCTTCTGACCTCGGATATTCCCGAAGCCTCCCCGCTCCGGCGCGCGATGATCTATCAGGCCATCGGCGCGGCGGTTGCGGCGGATGAGCGTATCCAGCTTTTCAAGCTTGCCTTCGCGACGGCCGAATCCGCGGGCCTCTATTACCCGACCGTCGAGGCGCTTTATTCCGAACTGGAGAGCCTGACGCCGTCCGATGCGCTGCGGCCGCTTGCACCCGCCGCGACGCGCGCCTTCCTTGCGATCGGCGAGCGCACCAAGGCACAGGCATGGTTCTCGCTGATGACTTCCGGCGGCCAGACGATCGGCCGCGATGCACGCGAACTCAGCGGTCTCATGCGGGTGGCCGGCGGGTCGCCGCAGGCATTCGACACCCAGGCCGTGTCGGCGGAGATCATCGCCGACCTCAAATCGGGTGTGAAAGCGACGCAGGTCTACGCGGCATCGGAGTCGATGCTGCTCGACGCTCTCGGGTTCCAGTTGACGCCGGCGGTGTGGGAAGCGCTGCTCGATGCGCGTGGAGCTCTCGGCGGTGCGGTGCCCTCCGAGGCGGTTCTCAACAATTTGCAGGCCGCCGGGCGGAACGGCGCGGTCGGCGAAACGGTCATGCTGACGCTCGATGCGATCGGCGAGGCCGGTCCGGGGGCGGTTCATCCGAGAGCGGCGGCGCAGGCCGTTGCCGCGCTCAAAGCTGTCAATCTGGAAAACGACGCACGGCACCTCGCGCTTGAAGCGCTGTTGGCGCGGAGCACTGCCGGTCGCGGTTGAGTAAAGGGTGAGTTACATGTCGAAAGAGTCTCAGGAGCGCGGGCATCATCTCGAAGCCTTTCTTGAAATGCTGAGCGCGGAGCGCGGCGCTGCCCGCAATACGCTCGACGCCTATGAACGCGATCTGAAGGATTTTTCCGGCTTTCTCTCCTCGCATGGCCGCAGTCTTGTTCAAGCCTCAGCAAGCGATGTGCGCAATTATCTGGAAAGCCTCTCCGAGCAGGGGCTGTCCGCCTCGACGGCGGCGCGGCGTCTCTCCGCCATTCGCCAATTTCACGGTTTCCTGTTCGCCGAGGGCATTCGTCCCGACGATCCCTGCGGTTCCATCGAGGGTCCGCGCCGCGCGCGGCCCTTGCCGAAGACGCTGACGGTCGAAGAGGTCGATGCGCTTCTCTCCGCCGCGCAGCGCGCGGAAGACGGCCGCACCCAGGAAGAAGCCGTGCTCGCCTACAAGCGCGCGCGTCTCGTCTGCCTCATGGAAGTTCTCTACGCCACCGGCCTCCGCGTCTCGGAGCTTGTCGGGCTGCCGCTTTCGGCCGTGCGGGGGCAGGAGCGTTTTCTCGCCGTCAGCGGCAAGGGCGGGCGCGAGCGGCTGGTGCCGCTTTCCGAAACCGCCCGCGCCGCGATCGACGCCTATCTGCCGCTCCGCTCGATGCGCCTCGGCGAGCAGGTGTCGCCCTGGCTCTTTCCGTCGCGCGGCCGGCAGGGGCATCTCACGCGCCACCGTTTCGCGCAGTTGTTGAAGGATCTCGCCGTGGCGGCAGGTCTCGATGCGACGCGCGTGTCGCCGCATACGCTGCGCCACGCATTTGCGAGCCATCTCCTCGCCAACGGCGCCGATCTGCGCGCCGTACAGCAGATGCTCGGCCATGCCGACATCTCGACCACGCAGATTTACACGCATGTGCTGGACGAGCGGCTTAAGGAGCTGGTGCAGACGCATCACCCGCTCGCGAAGAAGGGCAAGGCGTCCTGACCCTGCTCTAGAGTTCGACGCGCCCGAGCTTGTCGGGATTGCGCATCATGTAGAGCGCGGAAATCTTTCCGCCGGTGATGGCGAAACCAAGCGTCGAGTGTATCGTCTCGCCCTCCGTCATGACGAAGCCCGGCAATCCGTTGACCAGAGCCGGCCGGGCGTTGAGCGCCTCGGGTCTCTTTTTCAGTATGCCGAAGAAGAAACGCATCACGTGGTCGGCGCCATGGATGGGGTTGAGCGCTGCGATCGCCTTGCCGCCGCCATCGGAATAGAAAACGACGTCCTCGGTAAAGCACGCGATCAGCGCCTGCGGATCGGCGGATGAAATCGCGGCGCTGAACGCAGCCGCGAGGCGTGCATGTTCGCGCGCGCTGGTGTCGAAGCGCGGATGCGTCTCCTGCACGCGCCGTCTTGCGCGGCTCACCGTCTGGCGGCAGGCGGCTTCCGATTTGCCGAGCAGCGCGGCCAGTTCGCCGTAGTCGTAGTCGAATGCGTCGTGCAGCAGGAATGCGGCGCGTTCCTCCGGCGCAAGGCGCTCGAGAACATGAAGCAGCGCCATCGAGATATCGTCGGCGAGCGAGAGCCGGTCTTCGGGCGTCGGATCGCTTTCGCGCGCGGCCGAGACGATGGGTTCGGGCAGCCAGGGTCCGATATAGGTCTCCCGGCGCGCGCGGGCGGTGCGGAGCTGGTCGATGGCAAGCCGGGCCACCGTGGTCACGAGCCAGGCTTCGGGATTGCGGATACCTGCCGTGTCGGTGCCGCGCCAGCGAAGCCAGGCCTCCTGCACCGCGTCCTCCGCGTCCGACGCCGAACCGAGAATGCGGTAGGCGACGGCGAAGGCGCGCCCGCGATGGCGCTCGAATATCCTGTCCGTATCGGTTGGCTTCGCCGTTGCGGTCATGCTGCTGCCGCCTCTCTCAGCCGCGCATTCGTTTCCTCGCCTTCGATCACGACGCGCTGGCAGGCCTGAGCATAACCCATCGCGCGCTTGACCGTCGGGAAGACGCGGGTGGACGCGATGGCGAGGGCGATTTCAGTTATCCCCGCTTTGCCCCACCAGCGTTCGATGACGGGCCTGAGGTCTTCGGCATGGATGTCGCGTGCCGCGATCGCGCGTGCGAATTCGAACGCGGTGCGGGTCCTTTCGTCCATCGCCGCGAGGTCTTCCGCGACGGCGGCGCGGAGCACCTCCGGGCTGGCTCCGGCAGCGAGTGACAGATTTATGACAGTTTGAAGACAGGGGCCGCAATCTTCGGCATGGACGGCGGCAATCCGAACCGCGCAGGCCGCGTCGAGGGGCAGCGCCGGCCGGAAGCGGCTCATGGGCACGAACAAGGCAAAGCGCCAGAAACCGCCCGGCGCCGCGCCGTACATATCCCGCAGAAAATCGGCGCTTTCGCCAGTCGCGATTTCCTGTTTGCGGATCATGCGTTCAATAATGCCTTTCAGCATAAGCGTTTCTCCTTGAATCACGCGGCCCGCGCAGGCGCGCACCACCAGGTGAGAAAGATCGAGACGAGGACGGGAACGAAGACGCCGGGCATATCCATCAGGATGTGTTCCGCCGGCAGGCGCCCCGCCGCGATGTCCCAGACGTGCAGAACGGCGTGCAAACCGAGGAAAAGCGCGCCCGCCCCGACGAGCGGCACGGCCTGCGCCGGCCAGCGAATGGCTGCAAAAACAAGCAATGCCAGCGTCAGATAGGCCATGCCGATGTCGCGGACGAAGTGGGGATTGTAGGGGCCGGTATTCGGCACGCCGTCAACGCCGGCATACCAGCCCGCCGGGTCGCCTAGCATCCAGAGCGCCACGGCGAGCCAGAAAAGGCCCCAGAGAGCGAGGACACCCGTTTTCAAGGGAGTTCGCGCGGCGGCCGGAACGGTGGTCATGGTCATCTTGTCTCTCCTCGGGAACGAAGGGCTTTGTCACCAGAAAGACGGTGCAGGGGCGGCGTTTGTGACCGCCCCGCAGAGGCGCAGGATTCCGCCATTTACCCTCTCCACCGCGCCCGGTTGACAAGCGGGCGGGGCCGGGCCAGTGTGCCGCGCACTTGCAAAATAGCTGGTCCCAGCGAGAGGACCGCTGGCCGGTTCCCGCGAAGGCGGCCGGGCGGGAGCTGCCGGAGCGCGATGCATACCTATCTCGATTTCGAAAAGCCGATAGCGGAACTGGAAGGCAAGGTGCAGGAGTTGAAGCTCCTTGCGCAGGAGGACCCGTCCGTCAGCATCGGCGATGAAGTTTCGAAGCTGGAGCAAAAAGCCGCTCAGCTTCTGCAGGAAACCTACGCCTCGCTCTCGCCCTGGCAAAAAGTGCAGGTGGCGCGTCATCCGGCGCGGCCGCATTTCCTCGACTATGTCGAGAGGCTGGCGGAAGACTTCACGCCGCTCGCCGGCGACCGGCTTTATGGCGAGGATTCGGCCATTGTCGGCGGGCTTGGCCGCTTCCGCGGCCGTTCGGTCATGTTTATCGGCCACGAAAAGGGGTCGGATACGCAAAGCCGCATCAAGCATAATTTCGGCATGGCGCGGCCTGAGGGTTACCGCAAGGCGATCCGGCTGATGACGCTCGCGGAGCGCTTCGGCATCCCCGTGGTCACGCTCGCCGATACGTCGGGCGCCTATCCCGGCATGGAAAGCGAAGAGCGCAGCGTCGCCGAGGCAATCGCGCGTTCGACGGACCGCTGCCTGTCGCTCGGAGTGCCGCTCATTTCCGTCATCATCGGCGAGGGTATGTCCGGCGGTGCCATCGGCATTGCCTGCGGCAACCGGGTCCTGATGCTGGAGCATTCGATCTACAGCGTCATTTCTCCGGAAGGGGCTTCGTCCATCTTGTGGCGCAGCTCCGACAAGGCGAAGGAGGCGGCGACGGCCATGAAGATCACGGCGCAGCATCTTCACGAGTTGGGCGTGGTCGACCGTGTTCTGCCCGAGCCCATCGGCGGGGCGCATCGCGAGCGCCATCAGATGATCAAGGAAACGGGCGACGCCATCGCCGAGGAACTCAAGGGCCTCGAGAAGCTCGACGCCACCTCCATCCGCCGGGTGCGGCGGGAGAAATTCCTTGCGATGGGCCGTATCGGCCTGTCCTGATCCCGGCGCAGCCGGATTCACTTCCCGTTAAGCATGGCATCCTAGAACTGGCAAGGGCGCGCATTCTTGCGTCTTTTCAGGCAGGGGTTTCCTCATGCTTGCCGAACCAGACGTTCTGCAAACAACCGGCGCGAAGCGCTTTTTTGGCTACTGGGACAGCTTGCCCAAGGAAGGGGTCGTGCCGGACCGGAGTTCCTTCGATCCCGTCCGGATCGCGGCGCTGATGCCCGCGGTGACGATCCTCGAAGTCTTCTCCGACACCATGATCACGCAGCGTCTCACTGGCACGGGCGTTTGCCGGGCGATGGGTTTCGACCCGACGGGCAGGAACGCCCTCGACCTCATGTCCCCTGACCTGCGTCCCGACTACATCAAACTCATTCACACGCAGCTTTCATTTCCGTGCGGCCGCTGGAACATCATTCGCAGCCGCCGCGAAGGCATGATCGACCAGGCAGAGGTGCTGACGCTGCCATTGCGGTACAGGCCGACCGACCGTTGGATGATCCTTTCCTATTTCGCGACGCTGCGGCCCGTTGCATCCGAGCCCGGTCCCTACGCAATTCTCGGCTATGAGGATACGAAGTGGATCGACATCGGCGCGGGCGTTCCGGAATGAGCCGGCCCGGCTAAAGCGGCCAGGCAAAGAGGATCAGCGGTACGGCGACGAGCGTCACCACGATCTCGAGCGGAAGGCCCAGCCGCCAGTAATCCGAAAATTTGTAGCCGCCCGGCCCCATTACGAGTGTGTTCGACTGGTGCCCGATAGGTGTCAGGAACGAGCAGCTCGCGCCGATGGCCACTGCCATCAGGAAAGGGTCCGGGTTCGCGCCGAGGGCCTGTCCGATTGCGATCGAGATCGGCGCCATGATGAGCGCCGTGGCGGCATTGTTGATGACATCGGTGATGAGCATCGTGACGACGAGAAGGAGAGCGATAATCGCCCATGGCGGAAACGTGCCGGCGGTGGCGACGATGCTTTTGGCGATCAGAACGTCCGCGCCTGTGTTTTGCAGCGCCTGGCCGACAGGGATCATCGCACCGAGCAGAACGATCACCGGCCAGTCGATGTGCCGGTAGAGATCGCGGAGCGGCAGGATACCTATGACTACATAAAGAACGATGGCCGCGAGGAAAGCGACCGCGAGCGGCAGCATGCCCGTCATGGACAGCAGGATCGCGCCCGCGAAAATCGAAAAGGCGGTGCCGAGACGGCGCGGCCCGCCGAGCCGGAGTCCGCGCTCCGGCAACGGCAGAAGACCAAGTTCGGAGGGGAAACTCGATTCCTCGCCGTCATGCGTCTGAAGCAGCAGCACGTCCCCCGTCTGGAAGCGCACGTTGTGAAGGCGGCCGCCGATGGGCTGGCCTTGTCGCGCCACGGCAAAAAGGTTGAAGTCGTCCGGGGCGCGACGCATCAGTGTCCGGGGACCGAAGCCGATCAGGGGCGAGTTCGGGCCGATGATCGCCTCGACCAGCTTCAGGTTGGGCTTGTGAGCGTCGCCGGAGCCATCCGTCGCGACCAGCTCCAGACCCTGCTTGTCGAAAAATTCCGTCAGGTCGGCGGGGTCCGCGCGCAGGATGAAGAGATCGCCGGCCGCGATAGGTTGCCAGTTCTCGGGCTCGTAGAGCTCGCCGTCGTCCCGCACACGTGCGGCGATCGCCACATCCTCCCGCATCGCGCTCTTCATATGGGCGACCCGTTTGTCGACGAGAGGGCTCTTCTCCTTCACGCGAACCTCGATGATGTATTCCTCGAGGCTGAACATTTCCGCGGCGCCGCCTTTTCGCTCGCGCGGGATCAGGCGCCAGCCGCCCAGGGCGATGAAGAGAATGCCGATAACGGCGACAGGCAACCCCACCCAGGCGAAGTCGAACATGCCGAAAGCTTCGTCCGCGTAGGAGCGGCGGAAGCTTGCGATGATGATGTTGGGCGGTGTGCCGATCAGCGTAATCATGCCGCCCAGCATCGATCCGAAGGCGAGCGGCATCAGAAGCATGGCGGGCGGGCGGTCGCGTTCAACCGCCGTCGCGAGCGCGACAGGCAACATGACGGCGAGAGCGCCGACATTGTTCATGAAGGACGAGGCGAGGGCGACGATGCCGGTCAGCACGGCGATATGGCCGACCGTCGTTTTAGTCAGCGGGCCGACCCGCTGCACGATGACGTCAACGAGGCCGGATGAGCGCAATGCTTCTGAAACGACAAGTACGGCGGCGACGGTGATGACTGCGGGATGGCCGAAGCCCGACAGGATCTGGTCCCGCTCCACAAGGCCCGCCAGCGAGACCGCGACGAGTGCGATCAACGCAACGATGTCGTGGCGGAACTTGCCCGACGCGAAAAGCACCAGCGCGAGCGCGAGGATGCCGAACGACAATCCCTGCTCGAATGTCATTTATCCGGAGCCTCTCTGGCCGAGACCCATTTCCCCGAACGCGTCGCGCACATCGTCGGCAAAAAGTTCGGGTTCTTCCATCGCAGCGAAGTGCCCGCCGCGTTTCATCGCCCGCCAGCGCACGATGTTGTAGCTGCGCTCCGCCCATGAACGCGGCGTGTCCGGCAGCACATCGATCGGATATTCGGAATAGGCGGTCGGCACCGTTACCTTCACCCCCGGTTTCAACTGCGCCGAGCCCTCGGCGGGGCCGGCCTTGTAAAGCGTGTTTGCGGAATTGATCGTGCCGGTAAACCAGTAGATCGAAAACTGGGTGAGAATGTGATCGAAAGGAAAGCGGGCGATCATGCCTTCCATCGTGTCGGTCTTGTCGGTGTCGCCAAGCCGGTAATATTTGTCGGCGAGCCAGCCCGCCAGGCCGGCGGGGCTGTCCATCAGGCCGAATGCGAGCGCCATCGGCTTCGTCGACTGGATGGAGCGATAGCCTTCCTCGCGCCGCCACCATTTCTGCATGGCGGCGATCCAGTGCGCCTCTTCCTCGCTCACCGGTGCCTGGCTCGCATGCTTGAGTACCGGGCGCAGCGGCAGCATCGTCAGGTGAATGCCGAGCAGGCTGTCGGGATGCTGAAGCGCGAGGCGCGACGTGACGAAGCTTCCCCAGTCGCCGGCCTGCGCCGCATAGCGGTCGTAGCCCAGCACTTCAGTCATCAACCGGTGCCAGAGCTCCGCCATGGCGGCGGGGCCGATGGGCTTGCGCGGCAGCGACGAAAAGCCGTAGCCGATCAGCGAGGGAACGATGACGTCGAAGGCGGGGCCTTCGCGGCCATATTTTTCCGGATGCGCCAGCGGATCGACGACGTCCAGAAATTCCCGGAACGTCGAGGGCCAGCCATGCGTGAGAATGAGCGGCACCGTATTGTCGCCGGTGCCGCGCTCATAGATGAAATGGATGGTGTGGTCTTCGCCGTCGTCGTCGGTCAGCGTGGCGCGGTATTGGGGAAAGCGGTTGAGGCCTTCCTCCATTCGGGGCCAGTCGAAATCGTCGCGCCAGTATTCGATCAGCCGCTCCATGTAGGGAAGGCTCGTGCCGTAGTCCCACTGCTCGTTGCCTTCCGGTTCGTTCGGAAAGCGCGTGCGCTGCAGGCGGCGCTTCAGATCGGCGATCTCCTCCTCGGGAATATGGATCGAGAAGGGATCGGCGGGAATGATGCGGTGGGACATCTGTGCGGTCAGCCTTTTATCTGCTTCACGAAACCGAGGACGTCGTCGGCAAAGACCTTGCCCGTCTCGAGTGCCGCGAAATGGCCGCCATGTTCGAAATCGGTCCAGCGGAGAATGTTGTAGCCCTTTTCGACCATGCTGCGCGGCGGGAAGGCGATGAACTCCTTCGGATAGTTCGCGATCCCCGTCGGTATTTCCACCTTCGTGCCGGGCGCCATGGTGTTGCCGCCTTCCTCGAACAGGCCCCGGTAGAACCACGTGGCGGTGTTAAAGGTTCCACTCACCAGATAGATCATGATGTTGGTGAGAAGCTGGTCCTTGGTGAAAGCGTTCTCGATATGCTCGCGGCCATCGGGTCCGCGGCGGTCGGACCAGGTGTTGAATTTCTCCACGATCCACGCTGCCGCACCCACGGGGCTGTCCATCATGCCGTAGGAGAGCGTTTGCGGCTTGGTCATCTGGAGCCGCAGATAGGCGCTCTCGAGTTCGAATGTCATCGCCGCCGCCGCCGCCCATTTCTGTTCCTCCTCGGTTTCGGGGAGAACGGCCGGCCGGACGCCGTACATGTTGAGATGAACGGCCTTGCAGCCGCCATCCTTCGTTACCGGGCGATCATAGGCGAGCCAGCCGGACACGACCGCGCCCCAGTCGCCACCCTGCGCGATATAGGTGTCGTAGCCGAGCACCTCGCGCATGAGCTTGTCCCACAATGCAGCCGTGCCCCGCGGCCCGATGGGCTTTTTCAGTTTGCCCGAAAAGCCGTAGCCCGGCAGCGACGGCACGACGAGATTGACCGCATCTTCCGCCTTGCCGCCGAACTTCTCGGGATGGAGGAACATCTCGATCACGTCGTAAAACTCGAACACCGAACCCGGCCAGCCATGCGTCAGCAGCAACGTCTCCGCCTTCGGATTCGATGCCTTCATATGGATGAAATGCACCGTGTGGCCGTCCACATCGGCATGAAACTGGGGAAAGGAATTGAGTTTCCGTTCCGCCGCGCGCCAGTCGAACGTACCGGTCCAATAGGCGCAAAGTGCCTGCATGTACTCCATGTCCGTGCCGTAAGCCCAGCGGTCGGCGCCGGGCGCGATCTCGGGCATTTCGTGCCATTCATAGGCGCGCACCTTTGCCATGATGGCGTCGAGCTTCCCTTGCGGAATATCGATGGTGAAAGGGACGGGTTTCGCTGCGGTCATTATCTGGCGCCTCCTGGACACGGTCTGTTTTCTTTGCCGGGGATTATGGCAGCGGCACGGGCCGCCGCAAGCAATCGCGGCGGTTCGGGCCTGCGGCGATTGCGGCGTTGGGCGGGCGCCGATACAGTTGGTACATAAAAATGCAAAACAATCGAGGGGACAGGGAATGGCCGAGGCCGCAGTGATGAAAGACGCCGCGCCCGCGACGCTGTCGCCGGGATACCGGCGCTACGCACTCATGATACTCGTGCTCGGCTATACATCGAGCCATGTCGACCGGAATATCGTCGGCATCCTGATGGAGCCGATCAAGGCGGACCTTCTCCTGTCCGACACCCAGCTCGGCTTTCTCTCCGGCATCGCTTTCGCCGTCTTCTATGCCACGCTGGGCATTCCGATCGCGCTTTGGGCTGATCGCGGCAACCGGCGCAACATCATCGCATGGGCGATTGCCATCTGGAGCGGCATGACCGCACTTTGCGGGCTCGCGACGAATTTCGTCCAGCTTGCGGCGGCGCGTGTGGGCGTCGGCATCGGCGAGGCGGGATCGAGCCCGCCTTCCCATTCCATGATCGCCGACATGTATCCGCCGAACGAACGCGCAAGCGCCATGGCGATCTATTCGCTCGGCGTCTATTTCGGCGTGATGATCGGCTTTCTCGTCGGCGGCTGGGTTGCGGTCTGGTACGGCTGGCGTGCGGCCTTCTTCGTCGTCGGCCTGCCGGGCCTCATCATCGCGGCGCTGGTGCGCTTCACGCTGGTCGAGCCCGAGCGCGGCGGGGCGGACGGCATGGCGCCCGAAAAGAGCGCGCCGCTCAATCTCCGCTCGGCAATCGCCGTGGTGAAGGACGGTTTCCATCACCTGTGGCGCACGGCGGCGGCGCGCCACGTCGTCATCGGCGTCACCATCACCTCCTTCGTCGGCTATGGCGGCGTCATGTGGGGTCCCGCCTTCCTCATCCGCACGCATGGCATGTCGATCGGAGAGGTCTCGACCTTCCTCGCGCTGCTGGTCGGCTTTGTCGGCGGCCTCGGCGCCTATGTCGGCGGCAGGCTGACCGACCGGCTCGCCCGCAAGGATACGCGCTGGAACACATGGGTCGTCGCCTGGGCGAAGGTACTTGTGGTGCCCTTCATCGTTGCCTTTTATCTCACCGACAACTGGCCGGCGTTTCATGTCGGGGGCTATCCGGTTTCGATCCTCTGGGTCATCTACATACCGATCTCGTTCCTCGGCGCCTTCTATCTCGGGCCGTCCTTCGCGATGATCCAGACGCTGACGCCGCCCGCGAAACGCGCGCTTGCCTCGGCCGTAATGCTCTTCATCATCAACATCATCGGCCTCGGCTTCGGTCCGCAATTCGTCGGCATCATCTCCGACGTGCTGAACCACAGCTTCGATTTCGGCAAGGAGTCGCTCCGGTGGGCGCTGTTCGGCACGTCGATGCTGAACCTCTGGGCGGCGGCGCATTATTTCCTCGCCGGCCACCATCTGAAGAAGGCGGCGTCGGGCGGCCATCGCGCCTGACGCTTCCGCACCAAAAGAAAGAGCCGCGCTTCAGGGCGCGGCTCTTTTCGTTCGCGGTGGCGGCTTCAGATCAAAGCGCGCCGTGGCAGTGCTTGTATTTCTTGCCGGAGCCGCAGGGGCAGGGGGCATTGCGCGCGGTCTTGCCCCAGGTGCGCGGGTCGAGCGGATTGGCGGCGACGCCCGGATCGTTTCGCACCGGGCGCTGCAGCGTCGCCACATCGCCGTCGCTCATCTCGTCTTCGCCCGTCAGGGGGTTCGTGTGGTGAGCGTGCATTTCCGGCAGCGGCTCTTCCTCGATCCGGGGCGGCGCTTCTGAAATGAACTGCGCAACCGATAGCTGCCGGGTCACATTTTCACGCAAGCGCGCCAGCAGGCTTTCGAAGAGTTCGAAGGCTTCGGACTTGTATTCGTTCAGCGGGTCGCGCTGCGCATAGCCGCGCAGGCCCACCGCCTGGCGCAGATGATCGAGCATCATCAGGTGTTCGCGCCAGTGCTGGTCGAGCGTCTGCAGCAGCACCGCTTTCTCGACCTGACGCATGAGGTCCGGCCCCACCTGCGCGGCCTTGGCGGCCATGTGGCGGTCGGACGCGGAATAGAGGCGTTCGCGGATTTCCTCTTCCGCAATCCCTTCTTCCTCGGCCCAGCTTTCCACGGGCAGGTCGAGGTCGAGGTTCTTCTTCACCTCTTCCTTCAGTCCCGCCATGTTCCATTGCTCGGCATAGGCCTTTTCAGGCACATGGGCGGCCACCATGTCGTCGATCACCTGACGGCGCATGTCGTCCACGGTTTCCGACACGTCTTCCGCCCGCATCAGTTCGATGCGCTGCTCGAAGATCGCGCGGCGCTGATCGTTCATCACGTTGTCGAACTTCAGGAGGTTCTTGCGGATGTCGAAGTTGCGCGCCTCGACCTTCTGCTGCGCCTTTTCAAGCGCCTTGTTGATCCAGGGATGGACGATCGCTTCGCCTTCCTCAAGACCGAGCTTCTGCAGCATGCCGTCCATGCGGTCGGTGCCGAAGATGCGCATCAGGTCGTCTTCGAGAGACAGATAGAATTTCGAGCGGCCCGGGTCGCCCTGACGGCCGGAGCGGCCGCGCAACTGGTTGTCGATGCGGCGGCTTTCGTGGCGTTCGGTGCCGATCACGTAAAGGCCGCCCGCTTCGAGCGCGAGCTGTTTCTTTGCCTCGATGTCGGCCTTCACTTCGGCGACCTTGCGCGCGTGCTCCGCTTCGTTCTCGATGCCGGCCGTTTCATCGGCCAGGCGCATGTCGAGATTGCCGCCGAGCTGGATGTCGGTGCCGCGGCCGGCCATGTTGGTCGCAATCGTCACGCTGCCGGGCACGCCCGCTTGCGCCACGATGTGCGCTTCCTGCTCGTGGTAGCGTGCGTTCAGAACTTTGTGCTTCACCTTCTTCTTTTTCAGAAGTTCGGAAAGCGTCTCGGACTTCTCGATCGAGGTGGTGCCGACGAGCACGGGCTGTCCGCGCGCCGCGCATTCCTCGATCTCGACGATCATCGCCTCGTATTTCTCGCGCGCCGTGCGATAGACCTCGTCGTCCTCGTCGATACGGGCGACGGGCCGGTTGGTCGGAATCTCCAGCACGTCGAGACCGTAGATGTCGCCGAATTCGCTTGCTTCCGTCAGCGCCGTACCGGTCATGCCGGACAGCTTTTCGTACATGCGGAAATAGTTCTGGAAGGTGATCGAGGCGAGCGTCTGGTTTTCCGGCTGGATCGGCACGCGTTCCTTGGCTTCGAGCGCCTGGTGCAGCCCGTCCGAGTAGCGGCGGCCCTCCATCATGCGGCCGGTGAACTCGTCGATGATGATGACCTTGCCGGCCTTGACGATGTAGTCCTTGTCTTTCTGGAAAAGCTTGTGCGCGCGCAACGCATTGTTCACGTGGTGAACGATCGAGATGTTCTCGATATCGTAGAGGTTGCCTTCGAGCAGGATACCGCGGCTTTTGAGAACTTCCTCGACGCGCTCGTTACCGTCCTCGGTGAGGTTGACGGTCCGCTGCTTTTCATCGAGTTCGTAATCGTCCTCGCCGATCTCGGGAATGACTTCGTCGATGGAAAGGTAGAGGTCCGACTTGTCGTCGAGAGGGCCTGAAATGATCAGCGGCGTCCGCGCTTCGTCGATCAGGATCGAGTCCACTTCGTCGACGATCGCGAAGCCGTGCCCGCGCTGCACCATCGAGGCGAGCTGGTACTTCATGTTGTCGCGCAGATAGTCGAAACCGTATTCGTTGTTGGTGCCGTAGGTGATGTCGGCGGCGTAGGCCGCGCGGCGCTGGTTGTCGTCGAGCCCGTGCAGGACAACGCCGACTTCGAGACCGAGGAAGCGGAAGACCTGTCCCATCCATTCGGCGTCGCGTTTGGCGAGATAGTCGTTCACGGTGACGACATGGACGCCCTTGCCCGCCAGTGCGTTCAGATAGGCGGCCAGCGTCGAGACGAGGGTCTTGCCTTCGCCGGTCTTCATTTCGGCGATGTTGCCGTCGTGGAGCACCATGCCGCCGATGAGCTGCACATCGTAATGGCGCTGGCCCAGCGTGCGCTTCGCGGTTTCGCGGACGACCGCGAAGGCTTCGGGCAGGAGTTCGTCCAGCGTCGCGCCGTCGGCGAGGCGCGCGCGGAATTCGGCCGTCTTGCCCCGCAGCGCATCGTCGCTGAGTGCGGTCACTTCCGGTTCGAGGGCGTTGATCGCCTCGACGCGGGCCTTGTAAGCCTTGATCCTTCGGTCGTTTGAAGAACCGAAAAGACGCTTGGCGAAGGCGCCCAAGCTTGCCATCAGGTGAAATTCCTCTTGCGGTGCGCCTTCGATGTAAGGGGGCGCCCCTCCCTTGTCAATCGAACGGGCTTTGCCGGCGGGCGCCGCAAGCGGCGCGAATGTGGGGAAATCCGCGCCAACGGGGAGCCTTGTGCGGCGCTTGTGTGGCCGATGCGCGCGGCCCATTATGGCGCGCCAAAATTCGGCCTCGTTATCTGTGCCTGATTGCCCGAAAGGCCCCCGCAGAGGGGTCTCCCGCCATTGTTACAGGAAGTTCATCCATGACCTTTTTCCGTCACGCCCCCGCCGCCATGGCGCTGATCCTGTCGCTCGCGGCGCTGCCGGCGGTTGCCCAGGAGGGCGAACCCTCGCCGGACGAGGCCATTGCCACGGTTAACGGCTCGCCGATCAGCTATTCCGACGTTGCGCTGGCGGATGAGGAAATGGGCGCGGCGCTGGCGCGGCTCGAGCCGGAGATGCGCTTCCAGTATCTCCTGGGCATGTTGATCGACCGCCGGGTGGTGGCGCTGGCGGCGAAGGAGAAGCATATCGACGACGATCCGCAGGTGAAGCGGCGGCAGGACTATTTCAACGAAAAGGCGCTGCGCGACGTCTATTGGGTCCAGCTCATGCAGGACAAGGTGACGGACGAGGCGGTCCGGTCCTATTACGACAAGAACATTGCCGGTGCCCCCGCGGAGCAGGAGGCCCATGCCCGCCACATTCTGGTGCAGAGCAAGGCGGAGGCGGAGAAGATCGCCGGTGAGATAAAGGCCGGCAAGGGCTTCGAGGAAGCGGCAAAGGAATATTCGAAGGACCCCGGTTCCGCCGATGGCGATCTCGGCTGGTTCCGCCGCGAGGAGATGGTGCCGGAATTCGGCAACGCGGTCTTTTCGATGACGCCGGGCGAGCTTTCCGAGCCGGTCGAAACCCAGTTCGGCTGGCATGTGATCCAGCTTGTCGAGCTGCGCGATCTGCCGAAGCCCGCCTATGAGGAGGCGCATGACGAGATCGTCCGCCAGCTTGCGCGGGAGGAAGGTCAAAAGCTCATGGAGAAATTGCGTGCCGATGCAAAAATCGAGATCGTCGGTGCCGAATCGGCTGCGGCGCCCTCTGGCGGACGCCCGCAGATCGTGCCACAGGAATGAAAGTCCAAAACGGATAGAGACGCGAGCAGGCGGAGCGGCGGATGGCGGTAAAGAAGACCACGCGGGCAGGCACCAAGACCTCGGTGAAGCCCAAGCGCAAGACAAGCGGCAAGGCCAAGGCGCGGCCGAAGGCCAAGGCGAAGCCGCACAGCAAGGCGAAGCTGCCGCGGGCGCAACGCAAGACCGCGCAGCCGAAAAAGCCCGTCCGAAAGGTGAAGCCCGCCGCGAAAGCCGCGAAGGCGGCGTCGAAGGTTTCTCCACTCGCGCCGAAATCGATGCCGAAGCTCTCGCCTGTCGGCGGCGTCCTGCTGGGCGCGACCGCCGCCGGCATCAAATATAAAGGCCGGACCGATCTTCTGGTCGCGAAGATGATCGAAGGCACGCAGGTCGCGGGCGTCTTCACGACCTCGAAGACGGCCTCGGCCCCGGTCGAGTGGTGCCGCAACAATGTGACCGAGGGGGGCGAGGGCCGGATGCTCGTCGTCAATTCCGGCAATTCCAACGCCTTCACGGGCA
This sequence comes from Parvibaculum sp., assembly GCF_030694575.1. Lineage (GTDB taxonomy): Bacteria > Pseudomonadota > Alphaproteobacteria > Parvibaculales > Parvibaculaceae > Parvibaculum. The sequence continues at coordinate 21,183 of NZ_JAUYUS010000065.1, read as the reverse complement.
AGGCCGGCGTCGCGACCGTCAAGGCGACGGCCGCCGCCGCCGCGCAAGCGGGCAATTGCCGCCAGAAGGACGTCTTCATCGCCTCCACCGGCGTCATCGGCCAGCCGATGGATCCGGCTCCCGTCGTTGCCGGCATCGAGGCGGCGCTCGCGGGCGCCTCGGACGATGCGTGGGACGAAGCCGCCCGCGCCATCATGACGACCGACACCTATCCGAAAACCGCCACCCGCAAGGTGAAGATCGGCGGCGCGGAGGTCACGATCAACGGCATCGCCAAGGGGTCGGGCATGATCGCGCCCGATCTCGCGACCATGCTCGTCTTCATCTTCACCGATGCCGCGATCCCGGCGAAAATCCTGCAGACGCTGCTGTTGCTCGGCGTGCGCGACAGTTTCAACGCCATCACCGTCGACAGCGACACATCGACCAGCGACACCGTACTCGTCTTCGCGACGGGGGCGGCCATGAAGGACGAGGCGCCGATCGTGCGGGCGGGCGATGCGCGGCTCCGTGGTTTCCGTGCTGCACTCGACGAGATCATGCTCGACCTCGCGCATCAGGTGGTGAAGGACGGCGAGGGTGCGACGAAGTTCGTGAAGATCGCGGTCTCGGGCGCCGAGAGCCATCAGGCAGCGCGCCGGATCGCCATGACCATCGCCAACTCGCCGCTGGTGAAAACCGCGATCGCCGGCGAGGACGCGAATTGGGGCCGCATCGTCATGGCGGTCGGAAAGTCCGGCGAGGCCGCGGACCGCGACAGGCTCACGATCCGCATCGGCGGCGTCGATGTCGCCAAGAACGGCATGGCCGTCCCCGGCTACGACGAAACGCCGGTCGCCCGCCACATGAAGGGTTCCGATATCGATATCGAGGTCGATGTCGGCGTCGGCAAGTCGTCGGCCACGGTCTGGACCTGCGACCTCACCTACGACTACATCCGCATCAATGCCGATTATCGCAGTTGAGTGGGCGTTACCCGTTTTTAACTAAAAACATAAGCAAATCCCTCCGAATCCCTCGCGGATCGATTTTGCTACCAAGCGTTAACCGGAAAGTTCCAGCATGGCCGATAAGCGCGAAAGCCTGACGGGTGAGCAACGGAAGCTCCTGCTCGTCGCGGCCTGCGCGCTTGTCGATGCCGATGGGCGGGTGCTGCTTGCCCGCCGTCCCGAAGGCAAGCCTCTGGCGGGCCTGTGGGAATTTCCTGGCGGCAAGGTGGAACCGGGCGAGGTGCCCGAGGAGACCTTGATCCGTGAGTTGAAGGAAGAACTCGGGATCGACGTCGCGAAGGCGTGCCTTGCGCCGCTCACCTTCGCGAGCCACGCATATGAGGGGTTCCACCTCCTGATGCCGCTTTACGTATGCCGGCGCTGGGAGGGCCGGGTCCAGCCCCTCGAGGGACAGGCGCTCGAATGGGTGCGCCCGGCAAGGCTCCGGGAGTATCCGATGCCCCCGGCGGATGAGCCGCTGGTGGCGGTACTGCGCGACCTGCTCTAGCGGGCGCGAAGCAAGGGCAGGGGCGACCGCGATGATGAAGAAATTCTGGGCAGACGAGAGCGGCGCCACAGCGGTCGAATACGGACTGATCCTCAGTGCTCTTTCGATCGTCATCGCCATCGCCGTCGGCTCCGTGGGCGAGACGATTCGTGATGCGCTTTACGGAAAAATCTCCGACGCCCTCGCGCTTTAAGAGTTTTCGCCGCCCGGTCCGGCCTTTTCGCCGGCCTTGATTTCGCTGGCGCCGAGTGCGTCGGCAAGCCTTGTCTGCGCGCTTCCGGGCCTGAGCGGCTTCTGCTGGTCCTCATGCGGCGCCCAGCCCGTCGCAATCACGATATCGAAGGTCGCGGGTATCCGGCCGTCCGGCAGCCCGAATTTATCCCGGTAGATTTCCGCCATGCGCATCAGTGTGGCGCGGCGAAGCGGCGTCCGGCGGCGCTGGGCGAGCGCGTTCGTCTCGCCCATGCCGCGCAGCTCCGCCATCAGCCGGAATGGGTCGGCATAGCGCACCGTCACGCGGTCGGTATCGGCGACCGGCAGCGCGAAGCCCGCCCGCTGCAGCAGCGCGCCCACGTCGCGCAGGTCGGCAAAGGGCGAAACGCGCGGCGAGAGCCCGCCTTCCATTTCGATTTCGGCCTCCGTCAGCGACTGCCGGAGTTCGGTCAGCGTCTCGCCGCCGAACAGCGCCGCCACGAACAGCCCGTCCGGCTTCAGCGCGCGGCGTATCTGGATCAGCGCGCCGGGCAGGTCGTTCGCCCAGTGGAGCGAGAGAATGCTGGTCGCGAGGTTGAGGCTCGCATTGCCGAAGGGCAGCGCCTCCTCGTCCGCGACCACGCGAGGGGCGGGCGCCGAGCGCAGCATCGGCAGCGACATATCCGCGGAAACCAGCATGCCGATCTTTCCCGCCGCCGGTCCGCCCGCGCCGAGCGCCCGCGACAGCGCGCCCTGATGGCAACCGAGATCGGCGGCCACCGCGAAGTCGCGGTTCACGCCCGCGATCCGGTCGGCGATGTCCTCGGCCGCGCGGGCGACCAGAAAATCATGCGCGGCGAAGCCCGGCGCCGCGCGGTCGCGGCGGCGCCTCAGGGTCGCGCGGTCGAAGATAAGCATCTGGCTGTCGGGGGGCGGCGGCATGGCGCGCATCATGATGGCCGCGCCCGCCGCCCGCAAGGCCCTCGCGGGCATCAGCCATTGTGCTAGGATTTTTTCATGGGGCAGATGGCGGGGCTTGCGGGTTGGGTGGATGCGGCGAGGGCAGGTTTCGCCCGCTTCGCCGACCTCGCTCTGCCGCCGCTCTGCCTTTCCTGCGGGCGCGGGGTGGAGGTCCATGGCGCGCTTTGCGGTGCCTGCTGGGCGCGCATCGATTTCATCGAGCGGCCCTACTGCGAAATGACGGGCGTTCCGTTTCCCTACGACGCGGGGCAGGGCGCGGTCAGTGCCGCCGCGCTCGCCAGCCCGCCGGCCTATGCGAAGGCCCGCGCGGTCATGCGTTACAATGAAGGCTGTACCGCGCTCATCCACCGCTTCAAATACAGCGACCGCATGGAAGCCGCGCCCGCCTTCGCCCGCTGGCTCCTGCGCGCGGGCGGCGAGCTTCTCGCGGAGGCCGATATCGTCGCGCCGGTGCCGCTTCACAGTCGGCGGCTCTTCTCCCGCCGTTTCAATCAGTCGGCGGAACTTTCCCGCGCCGTTGCCCAACTTGCGGGCATAGCCTGCGTGCCGGGGCTTCTTGTCCGCGTGCGGGCGACGCGGCCCCAGGTGGGGCTTTCGGGCGATGCGCGGCGGCGGAACGTCGCCGGGGCTTTCCGTCTCGCGGGCGATGCGGCAGCCCTCGTCAAGGACAAGCGGATCGTCCTCATCGACGATGTCATGACCACCGGCGCGACGGCGGAAGCCTGCGCCCGTGTCCTCGTCCGGGCCGGTGCGCGGGAGGTTTCCGTGCTCTGCCTTGCCCGGGTTGTACCGGCTGGCGGCGCATCTATATGATGCAAGTGCCCGTTTTCGGGAATATTTGTCCCGTTGTTCAACCTGCCGGAGTGCCGCCATGGCGGATGTGACGATCTACACGACGATGATGTGTCCCTATTGCTTCCGGGCAAAGGGCCTGCTCGAGAAGAAGGGCGTCTCCTTCACCGAGATCGATGTCGGAATGGATGCGGACAAACGCCGGGAAATGATGAACCGCGCGCATGGCGGTCACACCGTTCCCCAGATATTCATCGGCGAGAAGCATGTCGGCGGCTGCGACGATCTCTATGAGCTCGACCGCACAGGCAAGCTCGACGCCCTGCTCGCCGCCTGAACGGCATGACGGCGTCCCCCAAATCCTTCACAGCCGCCTGCGTGCAGATGCGCGCCGGGCGCGACGTGGCGGCGAATGTCGCCGCGGCGGCTGCGCTCGTCTCGGAAGCGGCGGCGCAGGGGGCGGACTTTGTGCTGACGCCGGAGATGACCTCGCTCCTCGAAACGAAAAGCGACGACCTCTTCGCCCATACGCGGCCGGAAGAAGAGGACGAGGCGCTGCCCGTCTTCCGCGCACTCGCGGCGGAAAGGAAAATCTGGCTTCTGATCGGTTCGTTGCCGGTCAAGCTTGCGGAGCGCAAGCTTGCCAACCGCTCCTTCCTGATCTCGCCGGAAGGGGCCGTCACGGCGCGCTACGACAAGATCCATATGTTCGATGTCGATCTCGCGGGCGGCGAGAGCTACCGCGAGAGCAAGAATTTCGAGCCGGGCCGCGAAGCTGTGATCGCGGACCTGCCTTGGGGGCGGCTCGGTCTCAGCGTTTGCTACGATCTCCGCTTTCCGCAGCTCTATCGCACGCTTGCCCAGGCCGGTGCCGATTTCCTCACGGTGCCCGCCGCCTTCACCCGCCAGACCGGTGCCGCGCATTGGCACACGCTGCTGAAGGCACGCGCCATCGAAACGGGCTGCTTCGTCTTCGCGCCGGCACAGGGCGGGCGCCATGAGTGCGGCCGCGAAACCTACGGCCACAGTCTTGTCATTGCGCCCTGGGGCGAAATCATCGCCGAGGCGGATCACGACGAACCCGGTATCGTTCTCGCGGAGATCGATACGACCCGCATCGGCGAAGCGCGCCAGCGCGTGCCGAGTCTCGGGCACGATCGCGGTTTCAGCCTGCCGGTAAAAGCCCCCGCGAGGCAGGCATCATGATCCGCTATGCGCTTGTCTGCGAACGGGATCACGAATTCGATGGCTGGTTCGCCTCCTCGGAAACCTTCGACGCGCAGGTCGCGGCGCGCGACATTCTCTGCCCGCATTGCGGCAGCGGCGACGTGCGCAAGGCGCTGATGGCGCCGAGTCTCGGCAAGGGCACGAAGAACGGCTTGAAGATTCCGGATGCCTCGACGCCGGCCGAGATGGCGCAGAAGATGAGCATGAAGATGCTCGCGCTGAAGAAACACGTCGAGGAGAATTGCGATTATGTCGGCGACAAATTCGCCGAGGAAGCACGACGCATTCACTACGGCGAGACGGAGCATCGCGACATCTACGGCGAGGCGACGCTCGACGAGGCCCGCGAGCTGGTCGAGGAAGGCGTCGACGTCGCGCCGTTGCCGGTCGTGCCGCCGCGTCAGGCGAATTGAGGCTCTCTATTTACTGTCTTTGCCGGGCCCTCCTTTGTAATCAAGGAGGCCGGCAATCCAGAAGCCGCGAAGCGGCGTCTCACAAAACTGTTCAGAGCTTACTAGACCCCGAACACATCCCGTAAATTCGGATTGAGAAACTTCCCTTCCGGGTCGAGTTCGGCGCGCACTTCAAGAAAATCGTTCCACTTCGGATAAAGCGCCGCGAAGTCCGCCGCCTTCAGCGTGTTGAGCTTTCCCCAATGCGGGCGGCCGTCATGTTTGTGGAAGATCGGTTCAATGGCGCTGAAATAGGGCGTGTAGTCCGCTTCGTGGAAACGGTGCACGGCGATCGAGCAGCTTTCGCGCTTGTAGAAGGGGCTCAGCCAGGCGTCGTCCGGTGCCGTGGTGCGGAACTCGATCGGGAAGAAGACCTCGATATTGTTGTCTTCTATCGTCGCGACGATCTCGCGCAGCGCCTCTGGTCCTGCCTCCCGCGGCAGGTGATATTCCATTTCGTTGAAGCGCACATTGCGTTCCGCCGAAAGCGTCTTGTGCGAATAGTCGACGCGCTCCTCCGGCTCCATCCCGTCCATGATCGTCTGGATGACCCAGCGCCGGGCCGAGGGCGCCCAGCCGAGCCATTCCTGCAACTGCTGCAATTGCCGCAAGCCGTCATCGTCCTCGTTGACGGGCTCGGGCGTCTCCGCGTCGTCCGTTTCGTCGTTGATGATGCCGATGGTCATGCCGGAATAGGGCACATAGTAGAATTCGAAATTGCGGTGCTTCGCCCACAGTTCCGGCGCCTGCTCCAGCATCTCCTCCACGGGCGCGACCCATGTGCGCCGCTTCAGCTTGTAGAGCGGCCGCGCCTGCATCGTCGTCTCCGTCACGATACCGAGCGCGCCGAGCGACACGCGCGCCGCGTTGAGCAGGTCCGCGTTTCCTCCGTTGCAGTCAAGCGTCTCGCCCGCCGCCGTCACGAGCCGCAGGTCCGTCACGAAGCTCGACAGCGAGCCCAGTTCGGCGCCCGTGCCGTGAGTCGCGGTCGAGATCGCACCCGCGATCGTCTGCTTGTTGATGTCGGGCATGTTGTCGAGCGCGAGGCCGTTTCCCGCCAGCATTGCGGCCATGGCGCCAAGCCGCGTACCGGCCTTGAAGGTCGCGCGATGCGTCGCCGCGTTATGCGAGACATAGCCGCTCAGGCGGTCGAGGGAGACGAGCGTGCCTTCCGTGGGCACGAGCGGCGAGAAGGAATGCCCGGCCCCGACCGCGCGGATCGGCGTCGCGCTCCTTGCGACGAGTTCGGCCAGTTCCGCTTCGCTTTCGGGCACGCTGCGAAGGGCCGGCGTGCAGCTCTGTCCGCCCGACCAGTTCTTCCACGGGATGACGCGGCGCGGCTCGTCGGCGAAGGCGCTGGTCAGCGCGGCCGGTATCGCGCCGGTCGCGGCCAGTGCCGAAGCGCTTGCCGCATATTGCAGCAGGTGGCGGCGCGAGATTTTCATTCCTTCGTCTCCCCGTTCTTTTCGCCGGCGGCGGGCGACGCCATGAAATGCGTCAGCGCGATGAAGTCGCCGGCGTCGCATTCGATGCACTGGCCGAGCGGCGGCATGCCGTTGAAGCCGTTCACGATGTTGTCGAGCAATTGGTCGTCGCCCTTGGCGATGCGCGGCGCCCATGCCGCTTCGTCATGCGTTTGCGGTGCGCCGGTTGCTGGGTCCTCGTGGCATGTGCTGCAACTATGTTCGTAAAACGCCGCCGCGCGCGCGTCGAGCACCACGGGCGCAGCCGCTTCCTGCTCCTCGCCGCATCCCGCCAATCCCGCCAGCACAAGCCCCGCCAGCACGGCGCGGCGCCATCCCCGATGCCCCATCTGTCCCCCGTCTAGTCCCGCGCCCGCTCCGCAAGCGCCATGTAGTTTACGTCCGTGTCGCCCGAGAGCGACCATTTGTCGGTGAGCGGATTGTAGCTCACGCCGGTCAGTTCCTTCAGCGTCAGCCCGGTGCTCGCGATCCCGGCCTTCATCTCGTTCACCGTGATGAATTTCTTCCAGTCATGCGTGCCGCGCGGGACCCAGCCGAGAATATATTCCGCACCCACGATCGCCAGCGCATGCGCCTTCAGCGTGCGGTTGAGCGTCGCCACGAACATGAGCCCGCCGGGCCGCAACATGCCCGCGCAATCCTTCAGGAAGCTCACGGGGTCGGCGACGTGTTCGATCACCTCCATGTTGAGGATGACGTCGAAGCTCTCGCCCCCTTGCGCCAGTGCTTCGGCCGTGGTGCAGCGGTAATCGATGTCGAGGCCCTGTTCGGCGGCATGGACGGACGCGGTCTTTATGTTCTTCTCCGAGGCGTCGGCGCTCACCATGGTGGCTCCGAGCCGCGCCATCGGTTCGGAGAGCAGGCCCCCGCCGCAGCCGATGTCGAGGAAGCGCAGGCCCTCGAAGGGGCGTGTGGATTTCGGGTCGCGGCCGAAATGCGCCGTTGCTCGCTCGCGGATATAGGAGAGCCGGGTCGGGTTGAACTTGTGGAGCGGGCGGAATTTGCCCGCCGGGTCCCACCATTCGGCGGCCATGGCCGAAAATCGGGCGATCTCGCCGGGGTCGATGCTCGAGCGCGCCGCTTTATGCGTTGTATCGGCCATTTTGCCAGCCTTCCCCTGCGTCTTTGTGGGTTTTTGCCGCATTTTGCGCCGGTTGCGGCTCCGCCCGGGGGCCTGTATGTATGGCCGCGCCCGGCGGCCCGGCTCCCATCTTCGAACACCATCTTCGATCTGGGGAATGATATAGGGCGTTCCGCCCGGTCCGGTCCAGAGCGCCGGGAATTGTTGACGGGGCCATGCGCCCAGGGATGTGGATGAGGCGATGGCCAGACTGGTCATGAAATTCGGCGGTACCTCGGTGGCGGACATCGAGCGGATCCGCAATGTGGCGCAGCATGTGAAGCGCGAAGTGGATGCGGGCCACGAAGTGGCGGTTGTCGTCTCGGCCATGGCCGGCACGACCAATCAGCTCGTCAGCTGGGCGCGCGAAACGGCGCCGCTCCATGACGCACGCGAATACGACACCATTGTCGCGAGCGGTGAGCAGATCACGGTCTCGCTGCTGTCCATCGAGCTCCAGCGTATCGGCATACCGGCGCGCTCATGGCTCGGCTGGCAGATACCGATTCGCACCGACGGCGCGCATGGCGCGGCGCGGATCCAGGAGATCGACGGTACCGAGCTCATAAGCCGCCTTTCCCAGGGCCAGGTCGCGGTCGTCGCGGGTTTTCAGGGCCTCGGCCCCGATAACAGAATCACGACGCTCGGGCGCGGCGGCTCGGATACGAGCGCGGTCGCCATCGCGGCGGCGATCGGCGCCGACCTCTGCGACATCTACACCGATGTCGACGGCGTCTACACGACGGACCCCCGCATCGTTGCGAAGGCCCGAAAGCTTGATAAGATCAGCTACGAAGAAATGCTGGAGATGGCGTCGCTCGGCGCCAAGGTGCTCCAGACCCGTTCCGTCGAGCTCGCTATGGTTCACCGGGTGCGCCTGCAGGTCCGCTCGAGCTTCGATGCGCCCGATGCCCCGTTCGGCGCGTATGGCGCGGGGGCCAACGGGCCCGGTACTCTAGTTTGCGACGAGGATGAAATCGTGGAACAGCAGGTCGTGAGCGGCATCGCCTACTCGAAGGACGAAGCCAAGGTGACGCTTGTCAAGGTTGAGGATAAGCCGGGCGTTGCCGCGCGCGTGTTCGGGCCGCTCGCCGACAACTCGATCAATGTCGACATGATCATCCAGAACGTGTCGGACGACGGCAAAAGCACGGACATGACCTTCACCGTGCCGCAGGCGGAACTGCACCGCGCGGAAGATGTTATCCGCAAGGCGCAGAAGGAAATCGGCTGCAAGGAAGTCAAGACCGATACGAACGTGGTCAAGGTCTCGATCATCGGCATCGGCATGCGCAGTCATGCCGGCGTCGCCAAGACCATGTTCCAGACGCTGGCGGAAAAGGGCATCAACATCCAGGCGATCACGACATCCGAGATCAAGGTCAGCGTGCTGATCTCTTCGGAATACACCGAGCTTGCCGTGCGCGCGCTGCACACGGCTTACGGTCTCGACGCCGAGTAGCGGGGAGGGCTCGTGAACCTCGCCTCTTTCCATATCCGCAGCAAACGGGATCCTGTCTGATGCCGGGCTCCGTGGGTGGTCCGCGCATTCTGCTCCGGAGGCTGCGCGAGGTCATGGCGGAGCCGGAGAGCGCGCAGAAGCGGCTCGACAAGATCGTCGTGCTGATCGCCTCCAACATGGTCGCGGAAGTCTGCTCGGCCTATCTCATGAACGGCGCGCGCGAGCTTGAGCTGTCGGCCACCGAAGGCCTGAAGCCGACGGCCGTCCATGCGACGCGGCTGAAGGTCGGCGAAGGTCTCGTCGGCGACATCGCCGCCCATGCGCGGCCCCTCAACCTCGCCGACGCGCAGTCGCATCCCGGCTTCGCCTACCGGCCGGAAACGGGCGAAGAAATCTACAAGTCGCTGATGGGCGTGCCGATCCTCCGGAGCGGCAAGGTCGTTGGCGTGCTGGTCGTGCAGAACCGCACCAAGCGGCATTACACGGAAGAAGAAGTCGAGGCGCTGCAGACGGTCGCGATGGTGCTCGCCGAAGTCGTCGCCGCCGCCGATCTCGTCACCGAGCAGCAGGAAGAGCGCCTGCTCGGGCGGCCGACCTCCGTCCATATCGTCGGCGCCTCCTTCTCGGAAGGCATCGCGCTCGGCCATGCCGTGCTCCACGAGCCGCGCGTCCATGTGACGAAGCTGATCGCCGAGGATACCGAGCTTGAACTGAAGCGCCTCGAACAGGCGGTCTATGCGCTCCGGGGCTCCATCGACGACATGCTGGAGACGGAAGACCTCTCCCATGCGGGCGAGCACCGGGAGGTGCTGCAGGCCTATCGCATGTTCGCCAATGACCGCGGCTGGCTGCAGCGGATGCTCGAGGCGGTGAAGACGGGTCTGACCGCCGAAGCCGCCGTCGAGCGCGTGCAGAACGACACGCGCGCCCGGCTCCAGCGCGCGGCCGACCCCTATATCCGCGACCGGCTGCACGATTTCGACGATCTCGCGAACCGGCTGCTCCGCCAGCTCACCGGCGTCACGCTCGCCTCGCTGTCGGCGAACCTGCCGAGCGATGCCATCATCATCGCCCGCAACATGGGCCCGGCCGAACTGCTCGACTACGACAAGAGCCGGCTCCGGGGTCTCGTGCTCGAGGACGGCGCGCCCAACGCGCATGTCTCCATCGTCGCGCGCGCCTTCGGCATCGCCACCGTCGGCCGCGCCGAGGACATTCTCGAGAATATCGAGCCGGGCGACGCCATCATCGTCGACGGCGACACGGGCGAGATCTATATCCGTCCGTCGCAGGAAGTCATCGCCTCCTATTCGGAGAAGGCCCGCTTCCGCGCCCGCAAGCAGGAACAGTACAAGGAAATCCGGGGCGAGCCGTCGGTCACGCTCGACGGCCACGACGTTGCGCTCTACGTGAATGCCGGCCTGCAGGTCGACCTGCCGCATCTCGAAGAGGCGGGCGCCCACGGCATTGGCCTCTTCCGCACCGAGCTGCAGTTCATGATCGCCTCGACGCTGCCGTCGCTGCGCGAGCAGATCGAGCTCTACCGCGCCGTGCTCGACGCGGCAGGCGACAAGCCGGCCGTCTTCCGCACGCTCGACATCGGCGGCGACAAGATGCTGCCCTACATGAACCTCGCCGCGCTCAAGGAAGAGAACCCGGCGCTCGGCTGGCGGGCGATCCGCATCAGCCTCGACCGTCCGGCGCTGCTGCGCCACCAGGTGCGCGCGCTGCTGACAGCGGCGGCGGGCCGGTCGCTGCGCATCATGTTCCCGATGGTGGCGGAGGTCGCCGAATATTCCCGCGCCCGCGCCCTGGTCGACAAGGAACTCGCCCGGCTCGACAAGTTCGGCAAGGAGAGGCCCGCCTCGCTCGAAATCGGCACCATGCTCGAAGTGCCCTCGCTCGCCTGGCAGCTCGACGCGCTCCTGCCGCTGGTCGACTTCGTGTCGATCGGCTCGAACGATCTTCTTCAGTTCCTGTTCGCGTCCGACCGGGGCAATCCCCGCGTCGCCACGCGTTACGATTTCCTCAGCCCCGCCGTCCTCAGCTTCCTGCGTCACATCGTCGTCAAATGCGACGAACACAAGACGCCGCTCACGCTCTGCGGCGAGATGTCGGGCAGGCCGCTCGAGGCCATGGCGCTGGTCGGGCTGGGGCTGCGGCGGGTTTCCATGTCGCCGGCCGCCGTCGGTCCGGTCAAGATGATGGTCCGCTCGCTCGATGTGGGCCGCCTTGAAGCCTTCATGGCCGGTCTTTACGGGCTCCCGGACAGAAGCGTCCGCGCGCATCTCGCCGCCTTTGCCGAAGAGCATGGCGTCGCCGTCTGAAGCGCCGCGCGGGACCCCGCTCCCGTTCCCGCTGAATGGAACCTTAAAAATACCTTGATAATGATAGGTTTGGAGCAATCTCCGGTTGCGATTTGTCAAGACTTTTGTTCTATTCTGGGTTCTCAGATGCATTGGGCGATATGCGGAGGCCTGCTCGCGGGGGTGCGGCTGTCGCGTTTTGAAACGTCCATGGCAATTCGTGGGGCCGAACAGGCATCAAAACTACGCGGATTGAGATGGCTCAGCTCGGGAAGAGCCCGGAGAAATGAACAAAGTCACTATGCTGCCGACCGGAAACGATGGGTCGGAGCCTCGTCGGCGGCTGCATCTGCGCGACATCACAAACGAAGTTTCCGTCGAGGCGGAGTCCGTCGGCGCGGATCTGCGCGCCGCGCGGCTGCGCCGGGGCGAGGATGTTCGCAGCATCGCGCAGGCCTTGCGCATTCGCCGCGATCAGCTCGAAGCGCTTGAGGAAGGCCGCCACGACGCGCTGCCCGCCCGCGCCTATGCCGTCGGCTTCGTTCGTTCCTATGCGGAATATCTCGGCCTCGACAGCCGCCACGTCGTGGCGCGCTACAAGGCCGAACTCGATGCCCTGGAAGCAGCGGCGTCGGAACTCAACTTCCCGGACGCCGCCGAGGAGCGCCGCCTGCCCAAGGGCACGGCCCTCATCGTCGCGCTCGTCGTCGCGGCGGGCGCCTATGGCGGCTGGCTGCTGACGAAATCCACCGATGAAATGATGAGCGCCCGTGTCGCGGCCCCCGCGCCGGCGCCCGCCGCCGAAGAAGCGCAGACGCCCGCCGGCGCGCGCGGCGACAGTGCGTCCGCCGCCACCCCGAGCGCCGATGCCGTGCCGGTCGTGCGCATCCCGGGCCTCGCGCCGCAATCGATCTACGAGCCGGCCCCCGCGCCCGCGGCGGTCGACGCCGAAGGGCTCCCCCTTGAGGGCACAGGCGAGGTCGACATGGCCGCGCTTGAGGAAGCCGCCACGACGGAATTGCCGCCGCTGCCCGAAGGCACGCCCTACGGCGCCGAAAATGTCGACGGCCGCGTCGTCGTGCGTGCCCGCCGGGCCGGCGCCTGGATGCGCGTCGAGGACGGCACCGGGCAGGTACTCATCGAGCAGACCTTCAATGCCGGCGACAGCTACCGCGCGCCGTCTCGCCCGGGCGTCATTCTGGTCGCGCGCGACGCCAGCGCCTTCGAAATCATGGTCGACGGCCAGTCGCTCGGCCTCGCCGGTCCGCCCACGCTGGTCCTGACCGGCAAATCGCTGGATCACGCCGATCTTCTGGCCTCCATGCCGAAGCCGGCGGAAGCCGCCGTGCAGGGTGAAATCCTCACGGTCGAATAATCTTTCTCCTTCCACCCTCCCCCTATGGGAGGGTCAAACGGTCGAAGACCGTTTGGGGAGGGGTAAGCGCACATGACCCGGGTGACGGATAATCCGTGTGGCAAGGAGTCACCCCTCCCCGAAAAATTCTTCGCTTTGCTCGAATTTTTCGACCCTCCCACAGGGGGAGGGTGGCAGAGCGGAAGCCGTCCACGCCCGCGAAACGTGGGAAATATGCGTCGGCGCCATATTTCTGCTATGAGAAGGCAGGATGGTGCGGTTCATTGAAGCCGCGCCCGGAAGCCTCGTCCCCCGTGTGAGCCACATGCCGCGCGGCGCGTGTGAGAACCGACCGAGAAAATGAGCAGCAGCATCAGACCCTGGCGCGACATCATGCGCAGACCGAGCCGGCAGATCCATGTGGGGTCCGTGGCCGTGGGCGGCGATGCGCCGATTTCCGTCCAGACGATGACGAACACGCTCACCTCGGATGCGAAAGCCACCATCGAGCAGATCAGGCGCATCGAGGAGGCGGGCTGCGACATCGTCCGCGTCTCCTGCCCGGACGAAGATTCCACGAAGGCGCTGAAGGACATCGTCCGCGAGACGAAGATCCCGATCGTCGCCGACATCCATTTCCATTACCGACGCGCCATCGAGGCGGCGGAGGCGGGCGCCGCGTGCCTCCGCATCAATCCGGGCAATATCGGCTCGGCGGCGCGGGTGAAGGAAGTCGTGCAGGCCGCGAAGGATCACGGCGTCTCCATGCGTATCGGCGTCAATGCCGGGTCGCTCGAACGCGACCTTCTGGAAAAATACGGCGAGCCCTGCCCGGAGGCGATGGTCGAAAGCGCGCTCGATCACGCGCGTATCCTGCAGGATCACGATTTCCACGAATTCAAGATCAGCGTGAAGGCGTCAGACCCCTTCCTCACGGTCGCCGCCTATCAGCAACTTGCCGACGCCATCGATTGCCCGCTCCATATCGGCGTGACGGAAGCCGGCGGCCTGATGACCGGCACGATCAAATCCTCCATCGGCCTCGGCATGCTGCTCTGGGGCGGCATCGGCGACACGATCCGCGTCTCGCTCTCCGCCGATCCGGTGGAAGAAGTGAAAGTCGGCTTCGACATATTGAAGTCGCTCGGGCTGCGCCATCGCGGCGTCACCATCATTTCCTGCCCGTCCTGCGCGCGTCAGGGCTTCAACGTCATCGAGACGGTGAAGATTCTCGAAGAGCGCCTCGCGCATATCGCGACGCCGCTCACGCTCTCGGTCATCGGCTGCGTCGTCAACGGGCCGGGCGAGGCGGAGCAGACGGATATCGGTTTCACCGGCGGCGGCGCCGGTTCCGGCATGGTCTATCTCGCGGGTCTCACCGACCACAAGATCAGGAACGAGGAAATCGTCGAGCATCTCGTTTCGCTCGTCGAGGAGAAGGCGAAGGAAATCGAAGCGGCGAAGGAAGCTGCGGAAGCGGCGCTCGAGCCGCGCGCGCTTGCCGGGGATTAGCGAGGCTGGATCGAAATCCTTCCGCCCGCGTTCAATCCTTTTCCCCGAGACCGAAGTCACATGATTCCCGAAGAAAGACTCCAGAGCGTCGTCGCCCGCTTCGAAGCGGTGCAATCCGAAATGAATTCCGATGTGCCGCGCGACAGGTTCGTCGCGCTATCGAAGGAATTTTCGGAGCTTGAGCCCGTCGCCGCCGCGATCGGCAAGCTTCTCTCCCGGCGGCGCGAATATGCCGATGCCGAACAGCTTCTGCGCGTCCGCGACATGGCGGAGATGGCGAAGGAGGAGATCGCGCGGCTCAACGAGGAACTGCCGAAGCTCGAACACGACGTTCAGCTCATGCTGCTGCCAAAGGACGCCGCCGACGACCGCAACGTCATTCTCGAAGTGCGCGCGGGCACGGGCGGTGACGAGGCGGCGCTTTTCGCGGGCGACCTCTTCCGCATGTATGAGCGCTATGCCGCCGGTCAGGGCTGGAAGGTCGAGCTTATCGCTGCCTCCGAAGGCGAGATGGGCGGTTACAAGGAAATCATCGCGGGCATTTCCGGGGCCGGCGTCTATGCGAAGCTGAAATTCGAGTCCGGCGTCCACCGTGTCCAGCGCGTGCCGGTGACGGAGGGCGGCGGACGCATCCACACATCGGCGGCCACCGTCGCGGTTCTGCCGGAGGCCGAAGAGGTCGATGTCGATATCGAGGACAAGGACCTCCGCATCGACGTCTACCGCGCGTCGGGTGCCGGCGGCCAGCACGTCAACAAGACCGAAAGCGCGGTGCGCATCACCCATCTGCCGACCGGCATCGTGGTCGCGCAGCAGGACGAGAAGTCGCAGCACAAGAACAAGGCGCGCGCGATGCAGATCCTTCGTGCCCGAATTTTCGATGCCGAGCGCGAGCGGATCGACCGCGAACGCTCCGCCGCGCGCAAGGGGCAGGTCGGCTCCGGCGACCGGTCGGAGCGCATCCGCACCTATAATTTCCCGCAGAGCCGTGTCACCGATCACCGCATCAATCTCACCCTCCACAAGCTCGATCAGGTGCTCGAAGGCGAGGCGCTGGGCGAGCTGATCGACGCGCTCATTGCCGAGGACCAGGCGGCACGGCTGGCCGCAATGGGCGACGAGGCGTGACGGCGAGCCGCGATCATGCGATGCGAATGCTCGGCTGGCGCCTGAAGCAGGCGGGTCTGCCGACGCCGGAGCTCGATGCGCGTCTGCTCGTGCAGGCCGTCACAGGCGCCTCCGGCATCGAGATGATCCGGGAGCCCGGCACGCCGATGACGGCGGAGGAGGAAGAGCGCCTCGCCGCGTTCGAGCGCCGCCGGCTCGCCCGCGAGCCGGTATCGCGCATTCTCGGCATCCGCGAATTCTGGGGCCTCGCCTTCGCCGTCACGGCGGCGACGCTCGATCCGAGGCCGGACAGCGAGACGCTGATCGAGACGTCGCTGAAACTTCTCGAATCCGTCGTGCAGCCGCGCCTGCTCGATCTCGGCACCGGCACGGGCTGCCTGCTGCTCACGCTTCTCCACGAGCGGCAGGATGCGAGCGGCACCGGCGTCGATATTTCCGAAGCGGCGCTTGAGGTTGCACGGGAGAACGCCGCGCGGCTCGGTCTCGCCGGCCGCGCCGTCTTCCGTCAGGCTTCGTGGGCGGCGGGGCTTTCGGAAAAATTCGATCTCGTCATCTCGAACCCGCCCTATATCGCGAGCGGCGAGATTGCCGGGCTCGATCGGGACGTGCGCGAGTACGATCCGCTGCTCGCGCTCGATGGCGGCGCCGACGGGCTCGATGCCTATCGCGCCATTGCGGCCGCGCTCCCGGACACTTTGACGCAGGAGGGGGTTGCCGTCGTCGAACTCGGCCAGGGGCAGGCGGCGGCGGTACGCGATATCTTCGAAGCGGCGGGTTGCCCCGTGTTGCGCATCGTTCCGGACCTTTCGGGCACGCCCCGGGCGCTCGTTGCAGGCCTGCCACGACGATGATTTTCCGGGTTCCGGAAGGCAGAAATCGTTTGGAATCCGGGCTGTCAGGTACTAGGTTTCGGTTAGGGAAAACGAGCCGGGTGAATACGCCTCGCTCCTCGAACCCCGTCCTCCGAAAAACAGGGACGACAGTCCGGGCAGTCAGATGCCGTCCGGGCCGGGTTCGGAAGGTGCTGAAGGCGGCCCCGCATTTTAGATCGCATATCGAAGCGCCGGGCTGGTCGGGCGCGGTATGGGATCGGAACTTCTTAGCATCCGAATGACCGGTCCCTGATGGACGGCGAATCTGTGTGCTGGTGAAGTCCATCTCGCGAAAAGACCTCTCTATGTCTTCCCGCGAAGCTGGATCGGCGGCTGTGTGTGTAACACGCCGACCGCGCGAAGAAGAGCGCAATCGACTTTGGACGAAAGCGCTCGCATCTATCTCTAGGACAGAGTTCACACCGAATTACAGTTGAACCAGTAGCGAGAAATCAGACGATATGAGGCAGGGGCAAAACAACTCCAAGCGCTCTCGTGGACGCGGCCGCAAGCCGCAGCAGCATTCGGCCAACCGGGCTTACGACAGCAACGGTCCCGACGTGAAGGTCCGCGGTACCGCGGCGACTGTCTGCGAGAAGTACCAGCAGCTCGCGCGCGACGCGATCTCGGCGGGTGACCGCGTAACGGCGGAAAACTACTATCAGCACGCTGAGCACTATTACCGGCTTCTCATGGCCACGCAGCAGGGCCAGGAAGGCCAGCAGCGCCAGCAGAGCAGCCTCGGCTACCGGCCCGACGAAGACGAGGAGAGCGAGAACGAGGGCGATTACACGCCCGACGGTCCGCAGCCGCGTCATCCCGGCCAGCCCTGGCATCAGCAGGAAGGCCAGTCGCGCCAGAACGGCGGCCCGAACCAGAACAACAATGGTGGCGGCCAGAACCATCAGAACAACAATGGCGGCCAGATGAACGGCCGCCGCGACGACCGGCCCGAAAATGCCGAGAGCGATATGGACGACGAAGCCGCGGACAGCGCCGCCATGCAGGCGAGCGGTCAGGGCGAAGGTCAGCCGGCCGGTCAGGGTGGCGAGCAGGGCGAGGGCCAGCCGCGCCGCCGCCAGAACCGCCGCCGCCGTCCGCGCAGCGATGCGGCGGGCGGTGAACGCAGCGATGCCGCGCCGCGCGCCGAATCGGCGCCCGTCGTCGACAGCGCCGACTAAACCTGCTCTTCGAGAACGAGACGATCGCCGGGCCTCAATGTGCCCGGCGATTTTATTTCGGCGTAGAGGCCGAGATCGGCATGGCCCCAATGCTTCATCAGGGTCGCCGGAATTTCCATGTCGCGCGCCGCCGTCGCGGGGTCGACATTGGTCGCCGCGCAGCGCACCGTCTTGTGGATGCCCTGAAACCCCGCATCTCCCATCCGGAAGCGCCGTCCCACCCAGTCATGGTCCGCGAAGGGCGCCAGTCCCTCCACATAGACATTGGCGCGGAAGCGGAGCGGGTTCACATGCGCGCCGATCTTCTCCTCCAGCGCCCGCACGCTCGCCATGTTGATGATCGAGACGAGCTTCGCCGGCGCGTCCGAATGCGAGAAGCCCGGCGCATGGACGACGCGCGGGAGCCCGCGCAATTCCTTCTCCATATAGCCGCGCATGAAATCCTCCAGCGCCGCGCGCCCCTCCGCCGTCATGAGGTTCGCGCGCAGCACCTCGCTCCCGTCCTTCGCGACCGTCAGCGTCGTCGACGCGTCGTCGAAATGCGTCTTCAGCGCCGCCAGCCGCTCGTCGCGCATCAGCATCAGGAACTTGATCTTGGGAAAATGCTTCGGGTTCGCCGGGTCGAAATCGTGTTTGCCGTTCTCGATCGCGAAGGCGCGGTCCCAGGGGAAAGTTTCTCCAGCCTTGAGCGTTACCTCGGCCAGCGGCTCGGGCGAGAGACCCTTGACCGGGTAGCGGTAGAGGCCGACGATTGTGGCGCTGTCTCCCATGAGGGTCCTCGCTCGCCGGTAACGAATCCGGCAGGTTTCTGCGGCAAACTGACCGGGAGCTTGCCCCTTGTGTGGCCGCCGGGCAACGCCAATATCTGATCGGGCTCAATGCCTCGAAGAGGGTTGTGCCGTTGGATAAGGCGCATGAGACGACGCGGGGCGCGTATTCCCGGCCGTTTCGGAAGCGTGCTTGAAAGGGAAGATAAATGGATCTGGAAAAATATACGGATCGCAGCCGCGGCTTCATCCAGTCCGCGCAAGGGCTCGCGGTCCGCTCGGGGCATCAGCGCTTCACACCCGAACATCTGCTGAAAGTTCTGCTCGACGACGAGGAAGGCCTCGCGGCGGGTCTCATTCGCGCGGCCGGCGGCCGCCCGGACCAGGCGTTGCAGGGTGTCGAGACGGCGCTCTCCAAAATGCCGAAGGTCGAGGGCTCCGGCGCCGGCCAGCTTTATCTCGCGCCCGAAATCGCCAAGGTTTTCGATCAGGCCGAAAGCCTCGCGAAGAAGGCGGGCGACAGCTATGTCACCGCCGAGCGGCTGCTGCTTGCCATGCTGCTCACGCCGGGCACCGAATCGGAAAAGATCCTCAAGACCGCGGGCGTCACCGCGCAGTCGCTCAATGCCGCCATCGAAAGCGTCCGCAAGGGCCGCACGGCCGACAGCGCCAGCGCCGAGGATGCCTATGACGCCCTGAAGAAATACGCGCGCGACCTCACCGCCGATGCGCGGTCGGGCAAGCTCGACCCGGTGATCGGCCGCGACGAGGAAAGCCGCCGCACCATCCCGGTGCTGTCCCGCCGCACGAAGACCAATCCGGTGCTGATCGGCGAGCCGGGCGTCGGCAAGACCGCCATTGCGGAAGGCCTCGCGCTCCGCATCGTCAATGGCGACGTGCCCGAAAGCCTCCGCAACAAGTCGCTCATGGCGCTCGATCTCGGCTCGCTCATCGCGGGCGCGAAATATCGCGGCGAATTCGAGGAGCGGCTGAAGGCCGTGCTCGCCGAAGTGTCGTCGGCCGATGGCGGCATCATCCTCTTCATCGACGAGATGCACCAGCTTGTCGGCGCCGGCAAGACGGACGGCGCGATGGACGCCTCGAACCTCCTGAAGCCTGCCCTTGCGCGCGGCGATCTCCATTGCGTCGGCGCGACCACGCTCGACGAATACCGCAAATATGTCGAGAAGGATGCGGCGCTGGCCAGGCGCTTCCAGCCGGTCTTCGTCAACGAGCCGACGGTGGAAGACACGATCTCGATCCTGCGCGGCCTCAAGGAGAAGTACGAGCTTCACCACGGCGTCCGCATTTCGGATGCCGCGCTCGTCGCCGCCGCCACCATGTCGGACCGCTACATCGCCGACCGCTTCCTGCCGGACAAGGCGATCGACCTGATGGACGAGGCCGCCTCGCGGCTCCGCATGCAGGTCGATTCCAAACCGGAAGAACTCGACGAGATCGACCGCCGCGTCATCCAGCTCAAGATCGAGCGCGAGGCGCTGAAGAAGGAAAAGGATCAGGTATCCAAGGACCGGCTCGAAAAGATCGAGACGGAACTCGGCGAGCTCGAAAAGAAATCCGCCGATCTCGCCGCCGTATGGGCGGCCGAGAAGTCGAAGCTCGCCTCCGCGCAGAAGATCAAGGAAGAGCTCGACAATGCGCGCAACGAACTCGTGCAGGCGCAGCGCGCGGGCAAGCTCGAGCGCGCCTCCGAACTCGCCTATGGCATCATCCCGGGCCTCGAGAAGAAGCTCGCGGAAACGGAGAAGCGCGAAGAGAAGGGCGCGATGCTCGAAGAGGCCGTCACCGAGCAGCATATCGCGCAGGTCGTCTCGCGCTGGACGGGCATTCCCGTCGACAAGATGCTGGAAGGCGAGCGTGAAAAGCTGATCGGCATGGAAAAGGCGCTCGGCGCCCGCGTCGTCGGCCAGGCGGAAGCGGTCTCGGCCGTGTCGCGTGCCGTGCGCCGCGCGCGTGCGGGCCTGCAGGATCCGAACAGGCCCATCGGCTCGTTCCTCTTCCTCGGGCCCACCGGCGTCGGCAAGACGGAGCTCACCAAGGCGCTCGCCGAATTCATGTTCGACGACGATCAGGCGATCGTCCGCCTCGACATGTCGGAATATATGGAGAAGCACTCGGTCGCGCGGCTGATCGGCGCGCCGCCCGGCTATGTCGGCTATGAGGAGGGCGGCGCCCTTACCGAGGCCGTCCGCCGCCGGCCCTATCAGGTCGTGCTGTTCGACGAGATCGAGAAGGCGCACCCGGATGTCTTCAACGTGCTGTTGCAGGTGCTGGACGACGGGCGCCTGACGGACGGGCAGGGCCGCACGGTCGATTTCAAGAACGTGCTCATCATCATGACGTCCAACCTCGGCGCCGAATATCTCGCCGAGCAGAAGCCGGGCGAGGATGTCGAGGGCGTGCGCGATCAGGTGATGGATGTCGTGCGCTCGCGCTTCCGGCCCGAATTCCTCAACCGTCTCGACGAGATCCTGCTCTTCCACCGGCTCAGCCGCGAGCAGATGGACACGATCGTCGACATCCAGATCGGGCGGCTGCAGAAGCTCCTCAAGGACCGCAACATCCGCGTCGAACTCGACGATGCGGCGCGGACCTGGCTCGGGGATGCCGGCTACGATCCGGTCTATGGTGCGCGCCCCTTGAAGCGCGTCATCCAGCGCAACCTGCAGGACCCGCTCGCCGAACTGCTGCTGCTCGGCAAGATCGCCGACGGCGAAACGGTGCAGGTCTCGGCCGGCGCCACGGGCCTCATCATCGATGGCCACGAAGTCGGCGGCGCGAGTTTCGGCGAGGATTACGGCGACGCCGACAAGGGCCTGCGCGTCGTGCATTGAG
>NZ_JAUYUS010000057.1 GCF_030694575.1 Parvibaculum sp. | reverse complement strand
TGCTCACTATGTTCTTCTAGATTAGAAACGGTCGAGAAGCGGGGGCAAGCTGGCACGCACCCTGCAAAGCGATACCTGTCCTCAGGTGAGAAAAGGTAAGAACCTTGTCCAATTTCAAGAATTTTGCTGTGTGGGTGCTGGGCGCGCTGTTGCTGATCGCCCTTTTCAATCTGTTCCAGAGCCCGGCGCCGCAGGACGGCTCCGGTACTGACATCACGTTCTCGCGCCTCTTGTCCGACGTGGACTCCGGCAGCGTCAGCGACGTGACCATTCAGGGCGAAAAGATTACCGGCACCTACTCGGATGGCCGCAAGTTCTCCACCTATGCGCCTTCGGACCCGTCGCTAGTCGACCGGCTCTATAACAAGGGCGTCGCCATCACCGCGAAGCCGACGGACGAAAACGTACCCTCGCTTCTTGGTGTGCTCGTCTCCTGGTTTCCGATGCTGCTTCTCATCGCAGTGTGGATTTTCTTCATGCGCCAGATGCAGGGCGGGGGCGGCAAGGCCATGGGCTTCGGCAAGTCCAAGGCGAAGCTGCTGACCGAACGGCATGGCCGCGTGATGTTCGATGACGTCGCGGGTATCGACGAAGCGAAGGACGACCTCACCGAGATCGTCGACTTCCTGCGCGATCCGGCGAAGTTCCAGCGCCTCGGTGGGCGCATTCCCAAGGGCGTTTTGCTCGTTGGTCCTCCCGGCACGGGCAAGACGCTTCTTGCACGCGCCATCGCGGGCGAGGCGAATGTTCCCTTCTTCACGATTTCCGGTTCCGACTTCGTCGAGATGTTCGTGGGCGTTGGTGCATCCCGTGTGCGCGACATGTTCGAGCAGGCGAAGAAGAACGCGCCCTGCATCATCTTCATCGACGAAATCGACGCCGTCGGCCGTCATCGTGGCGCCGGTCTCGGTGGTGGCAATGATGAGCGCGAGCAGACGCTAAACCAGTTGCTTGTCGAGATGGACGGTTTCGAGCCGAATGAGGGCATCATTCTCATCGCGGCGACCAACCGCCCCGACGTGCTCGATCCCGCGCTGTTGCGTCCGGGCCGTTTCGACCGCCAGGTCGTCGTGCCGAACCCGGATGTCGTCGGCCGCGAAAAGATCCTCAAGGTCCACATGAAGAAGGTGCCGCTGGCGCCGGATGTCGAGCCGCGCACGATTGCGCGCGGAACCCCCGGCTTCTCGGGCGCCGACCTCGCGAACCTCGTCAATGAGGCTGCGCTCATGGCTGCGCGCCGCGGCAAGCGCCTCGTCACCATGGCGGAGTTCGAGGACGCGAAGGACAAGGTCATGATGGGTGCGGAACGCCGCTCCATGGTCATGACGGAAGAAGAGAAGAAGCTGACGGCCTATCACGAAGGCGGTCACGCGCTTGTCGCGCTGCACATGCCGGCTTCCGATCCGATCCACAAGGCGACCATAATTCCGCGCGGCCGTGCGCTTGGCATGGTCATGCGTCTGCCGGAACGGGACCAGATTTCGGTCACGCGCGAAAAACTCCAGGCCGACCTCGCGGTTGCGATGGGCGGGCGTATCGCCGAGGAGTTGATCTTCGGTCACGGCAAGGTGACGTCCGGTGCATCCTCTGACATCGCGATGGCGACCAAGATGGCGAAGGCCATGGTCACGCGGTGGGGCATGAGCGACAAGCTCGGGCCTCTCGCCTATGGCGAAAACGAGGAAGAAGTTTTCCTCGGCCACTCCGTGGCGCGCCAGCAGAACATGTCGGAAGAGACGCAACGCCTGATCGACTCCGAAGTCCGGGTGATCGTCGAAGGCGGCTACAACACCGCCAAGCAGGTTCTGACGGACCATATCGATGAGCTTCACACGATTGCGAAAGGTCTCCTCGAATATGAGACGCTTTCGGGCGACGAGATCATCAATCTGCTTAAGGGAGAGCCGCCCGTGCGTGACCGTGGCGAACCCGCAAAGCCGGTCGAAGGCCCGACCTCGTCCGTACCCGTCACCGGCAGCAAACCCAGCGACGGCCCGCTGGGTGCTCCGCCGGCCCCGCAGGGCACCTAGGGAGTCGGTCCGGCAGACCAAGTCCAAAGAAAAAAAGGGAGGCCTCGCGGCCCAGCCGTTCGGGTAACTGGTGGTTTCAGGTAGAACAATCCTGAAACTCTGTCTAAAGTGACAGGCGGGACAGCCACTTGGCGGCTGTCCCGCTTTTCATTGGATCGCGAAGAAATCTTCGTGAGGCAGAATGGCCGGGCAGGGACGGAAATCAACATCTGGTATGCCCCGGATTCCCGGCGCTTTCCGGGATATCCAGGTCAATTCCTGCCGCAATCCCACCTGTTCGAATTTCGGCAATCCGGCAAGGCCATTCGTTCCCAGAGGTCGCCCATCGTCGGGCACGGCGGCAGTACGGGATGACTATGTTCTGACCGGTGAAGCGAAGTTGGCGCCGGACAGCTTCCTCAAATGTAAGCGGTGCCTTCGAACACACTCAATCAAGAGCAATGCGGCAATCGCCGCGGAGCTGTCTCGCATCTCCGCCTATCTGGAGCCGCGGCCAGAGCCATCGTGCCAGGCGCCGGGCTGCGAGAACGCCGGCGCCGGCGTGTATTCCCGTCCGGAAGCCTATGTCTCGCAGGGAAGCCGCGGCGGGGCCCAGCGGTTCAGATGTAAGGCCTGCCGGAGAACCTTCTCGGTAACGATTAAGTCGACGGTGCGGCAGAAGGTGCCGCATTTCAATCGCACTGTCTTTGCCGAAGTCGTGTCGAAGAAGCCGCTCCGCGGCATCATGGAAGTAACGGGTCTTTCGGCGGCGGCCGTTTATGACAAGCTCGACTTTCTCTATCGCCAGTGCCGAGGGTTCGCCGGCGAGCGCGAGAGCCGTGCCCATCGCATCGAGAGAAAGCGCGTGCGGCTCTGCGTCGACCGGCAGGACTACATGATAAACTGGCGCAGCAAGTCAGCCCGGAAAAACATTCAGCTCACCGCTATTTGTACGGTGGAAGCCGATAGCGGATATGTGCTCGGTCATCACCTCAACTTCGACCCCGATATAAACCAGACCGAGGTCGAAGACGCCGCGGCCGTAAATGGCGATTTCGCACCCGACAGGCGAAGCTACTTCCGGGCCCAATCGCAATATTGGCTCAATGCCGAATTCGAGCGGATGGCCGGAAAATCGAGAACGGATATTCGTCCGAATTTCGATGGCGAAGAAATGACGGTGGACGAACTGATTGCCGCGAAGAGCCGTTGGGAGAACGCCTTGCCTGACCCGGAGCGTCCGGACTTGCCTGGCAGGAAAAATCAGTTGTCGCCCGATGGTGTGATGACGCATCTCGATTACACGGCCTATGCGCATGCCAGGCTGGTTCGCCGCTTCGTCTCGGGCGCCAGATACGCAACCATCTACTGCGACCAGGACGAAGTCCTCCGCGCCGCCTTCATCTCCGCCTTCGCACCGAAGATTCTGATGGAAGAAGCCGAAATGGCCTATGTCCAGTTCCAGAAGCAGATGACCATCGATGAGAAGAAGGACCTGATGCGCAAGTCCAACAAGGTCGTTGCCTCGCTCGCGCTCGCTTCCGGCGATACGGAGCAGGCGGCAATCGTGAAATTCATGGCGAATGAGTATGCGGCGGCCGTTTCAGGCGAACCCGACTGGCGCAAGCGCTGGATATCTCACCCCCGCAGCACGATAAACGAGCCGATGCGCCGTATTCTCTATCTGACCAATACCGGCAACAAGACTCCGGAGCGTATCGGATGGACGCTGGCAGGCGCGACGCTTGCGCCGGTGGACAACTATTTCATGCGCCTGCGGAGGAAAATCAATTATCTGGAGCGCCCCATCCCCACGCGCTCGAATGCCAGCCGTCTCTGGAGCGGCTATCACGCCTACGACCCGAAGCGGGTTCTACAGATGCTTGAGATATTCCGTGTCTATACGAACTACGTCCGCACGAAAGACGGCAAGAGCACGCCGGCGGTGAAGTTCGGTCTGGCGAAGGGGCCCGTTAGATTTGAGGACATCATTTACTGGACACCAAAGAGAGAGTGAAATGGAGAACGATTGGTCGTATATACTTTTGAGCATTCTATTTTTTGTGGGCGCTCATGGATATTCGGGACATTTCCTATCGTGGAGAAATTTTTGAGCTTGGCCATCTTAGGCAGTCGTTTAAGACTTTCGCTTGGAGAACCCGAGAAGACACTACAGTTACTTTTAGTGTCAGGGTTCGCTTCAGCGATCATTGTATTTCGCGTGAAATTAAATTACCTGATATCAAAGCCGATGACGACGTGACGGTCGGCGAAAATCCACTGAGGGTTTTCTGTCCCGAGAGACACTCATGCACATCAATGCTTGTTGGTATCATCGACGGCCTAATCAAAAAGCCAGGAACATCTGTCGGTCTCACTACTACCAAGAGAAATTGGCACACATTCCAAATCTACATATCGCCGGAGCACGGTGCGCAACAAAGATACTGCTGCTTCTTTACCCTGAAGAAGCCGCATGAGAATTTGAGAGACGAACTCCTACCTCTCGACTTATATGTAGAAAGCGCATATCCGCGAGGAGAGAGAGTCGGCATCATTAAAAATATGCCATTTGGAAAGGTCGCAGAGCTTACATGGAATGGAGAGCGTTATTTTTAGAGTCGCATGCTTCAGCCGAGCGACTAAAAACAGTTTCCAATGTCCCGTTGGCCAGAGGAGAGATCTTGCTCCAAAAAATAAGGGGGAGACTTTCGTCTCCCCCGAGTAATTCCTCGACTAATGTCAAACCTTTCGGCCCACAGCTCTAGGCAAGTGATTGAACGCATGCGCTCAACGACCCCAGTGCTATCAGCTTTGCTACCTAAAATAGGCTCCACAAAGCCTCAGTCGATCTGCACCGGTAGAAACAACATGGCAGTGGCAAGAGCAAAAGTCAAGAGAAACGCGGTAACGGCCGCCATGGAAAATAGATCTAAACACTTGGTAAATAACAGCAATATCAAGAATGGTCAGAGACAGGCGCGGCGCATACCCACATAGAACCAGGAAAAGGATTATGTAAGAAGCGCGAAAGCCCACGCTTTCGCGTGGGCCTCGGAACGAAGGCAGCCCAATCTCTTGGGTCGCGTCTCAAGCAAAAATATAGGTCGAACCGATAAAGGTATCAAGGTTTGAGGCGGTGACCCAGAAAACCTTGGCAGAGCCTCAAATTGAACGTCCTTAACCCCTTACCCCCTTAGCAACCACTAGTTTCTAGGGCTTCACACAACCAACAGTAGAGATCCTTACGGCTACAAACACTATGTAGCCATAGTGTTCCCCATTAAACCACCAGTTACCCGAACGGCTGGGCCTCGCGGCCTCCCTTTTCCTTGTCTGGCGTCTCCCGATGCCGTTAGTGCTGCTTCTCCGGCAGCTTCAGGACCAGTCCGTTAAGTGCGTCGTTAAGCGTGATCTGGCAGGCGAGGCGGCTGTTCTCATGCACGTCTTCGGCGAATTCGAGCATGCTCTTCTCCAGGCCCTCCGCCGCCGGGCCTGTCTTCCCGATCCAATCCGGATCGACATAGACGTGGCAGGTGGCGCAGGCGGCCGCGCCGCCGCAATCGCCGTCGATGCCGGGCACGTTGTTCTTCACCGCGGCTTCCATCGCCGAGATGCCGCTTTCGGCCTCCACGGCATATTCCGTTCCATTCGCTTCGATATATTTGATGAGAGGCATATGTTGTTTCCTCAGACGTGCAGCCGCACCGGCATGCTTGCATAGCCGCGTACGAAGTTGGAGCGTGTGCGGACGGGCTCGCCCGTGACCTCGATGCGGCTGAAGCGGTTCAGGATCTCTTCCCAGAGAATCTTCAACTGCATTTCGGCGAGGCGATTGCCGACACAGCGGTGAACGCCGAAGCCGAAGGAGAGATGCTGGCGCGGGCGTTCCCGATCGATGATGAAGTCGTCCGGTTGGGCAATCGCTTCCTCGTCGCGGTTGCCCGAGACGTACCACATCACCACCTTGTCGCCTTTGCGGATGGTCTTGCCGCCGAGTTCCGCGTCGGAAATTGCGGTGCGGCGCATATGCGCGAGCGGCGTCTGCCAGCGGATGATCTCCGGCACCATGCTGTCGATGAGGGCGGGATTGTCGTACAACTTCTCGCGCTCCTTCGGGTTCTTGTCGAGCGCGAGTACGCCGCCCGTCATGGAGTTGCGTGTCGTGTCGTTGCCGCCGACGATGAGCAGCAGCACATTGCCCAGGTAATTCTGCGGGGTCATGTCGTGGGTCGCGGGGGAATGCGCCAGCATGGAAACGAGGTCCATGCCCGGTTTCTCCAGGCGCTCGTTCCAGAGACCCTGGAAGCATTCGGCGCATTCCATGAGCTCGCTCGTGCGCTGCTCCCAACTGTCGACGATACCGCTGCCCGGTTCGGCCGTTGCAACGTCCGACCAGCGGGTGAGCTTTGAGCGTTCCTCGAACGGAAAATCGAACAGGGTCGCCAGCATTTGCGTCGTCAGCTCGATGGAAACGGCCGACACCCAGTCGAATTCTTCGCCGACGGGCAGACTGTCGAGCACGCGACCGACGCGCTCGCGGATCGTCCCTTCAAGCTTTGCAAGGTTCGCGGGCGCGACGATGGGGCTTACGGCTTTCCGTTGGTCGTCATGCTTCGGCGGGTCCATGGCGATGAAGTTGGGCAGATCGATCGAACCTTCGCCGCTGCTTTTCTGGATGCCGTCCTCAATGATGATGCCGCCGAGCCCGGCCTCCGAGGAGAACACCTGGTGGTTCGTATCGACCGCCATGATGTCCTTGTATTTTGTGATCGACCAATAAGGGCCGTAGGCGCTGTCGGCGCAGAAATGCACAGGGTCTTCGCGTCTCAGTCGCGCGAAATACGCGCCCTCCATATTGCGCTCGTAAAGTTCGGGCCTGCTCACGTCGATCTGGTCGAGGGATAGCGCATAGGGATCTTCGATCCCGGCCGGCGCAGCGGCGGAAGCAATAGCGGTCATGGCGGTTCCTCCCGGCAATGAACTCGATGTCTCTCGGGTCTCACTATTGAGTATATTATCAATAGCTATGGTGCCGAGAGTCAATATGGGTCGAAACAACTCATCCCGCTCCCACGGTTCTGCCGCTCCGGCTATACTGTGGCGCGGAAAGCCGCCGATTCCCGAAGGAGAGATATGTGACGAGAGCCGCCGCAGTACCCCGGACAAGGCTCCAGCCGGAAGCCCGCCGGGCCCAGCTCCTGCATTGTGCCCTTGGGGCGCTGGCCGAGCACGGGGTCGCGCGGGCCACCCATTCCCATGTCGCGGAGCGGGCAGGCGTCTCCGTTTCCGCCGTCCATTCCTATTTCCGGACGCGCGAAGACCTTGTTTCCGCCGTCCTTGACGAGGTCGAGACCTATCTCGTCGATATCGTATCGACGTCGCTCGGCGGACCGAAAACCGTTCACGACGCGCTGGTGATGTTGCCGATTCGCTTCGCCGCCGATGCGCGCGAAAAGCCGGATATGCTCAAGGTCTGGCTCGACTGGAGCACGGGTGTCCGCGCGGATGTCTGGCCGCGCTATATGGAAGTCCTTGAAAACCTGCATGGCATTGCGCAGAAGGTCTTTGCGCGCGGCAAGCGGGAGGGGCTGCTCCCGGCGACGCTCAACGCGCGGGCGGCTGCCCGTATCTATCTCGGCGGTGGCCACACGGTGGCGCTGATGCAGTTCGCGGGCGCGAGCCGCCGCGAGCTCGATGCTTTGATCGAACAGCTCGTGCGAGGTGTCATGGGTGTCGGCCCGGACGCGGTCCTCCCTTCGGATTTCTAGGTCTCAGTCTCGCCGCCTCGCGGGGCCTGTGCTAGAAGACCACGCATGTTCCAGCGCCCGCGCATCTTCGGCATCGTCAACATCACGCCGGACTCCTTTTCCGACGGCGGAAAATATTTCGATCCAGCCGCCGCTATCGCCCATGCACGAGAGCTGGTCGGCGACGGCGCGGATGTGATCGATCTCGGCCCCGCTTCGTCCAATCCGGATGCGGTCCCGGTCTCCCCGGCGGAGGAGATTCGTCGTCTTGGGCCGGTCATCGAGGCGCTCTCCGCTAACGAGGTGCCTCTCTCCGTCGACAGCTTCCACGCCGAGACGCAGGCCTATGCGCTGGCGCATGGGGCGGCGTGGCTGAACGACATTCACGGATTTGCCGATGAGCGATTTTATCCCGCGCTCGCGGCTTCGAAAGCACGGCTCGTCCTGATGCATTCGATCCAGGAAATGGGCAACGCGGACCGCCGCTCGGCACCCGAAGGCGATATTGTCGAGCATATCTGCCGGTTCTTTGCCGGGCGAATTGCCGCTCTGGAGCGGGCAGGGGTTGAGCGTTCCCGTATCGTACTCGATCCGGGCATGGGCTTTTTTCTCGGGCCGACCCCGGAAACCTCTTTCGAGGTTCTGGCCCGGCTCGGCGAGATCAAGGCGCGGTTCGACCTGCCGCTCTTCGTCTCCGTATCCCGCAAGTCCTTCCTTCGGGCCGTCACGGGCCGGGCAGCCGGCGAAGCGGGTGCGGCGACGCTCGCGGCGGAGCTTCTGGCCGCCCTGCGGGGTGCCGATTTCATCCGAACCCATGAGCCTCGGCCGCTTGCGGACGCCCTTTCTGTCGCGGCATGTGTCGAGGCGGGACGCCAATGAAAGATTTCGCAAGAAAACTTTAACTGCAACAGGCGCATAGAATCCTATATTCGCCACATATAGTTCGGATAAGAGTGTCGTTAGGGGAGGCGTGCCGGGGCCGTGGGGGCAATTGGCAGGTCAGCGTGAGACACAGACCAAGACAAGGCGCGAGGACAGTTCACTTCATGCCGCGCAAGTATTTCGGCACCGATGGCATCCGGGGCACTGCCAATACCGGCCACATGACCGCGGAAACGGCGCTTCGCGTCGGGATGGCGGCTGGCCGCGTATTTCGTCGCGGCGAGCATCGCCACCGAGTGGTGATCGGCAAGGACACGCGCCTGTCGGGCTATATGCTCGAGCCCGCGCTCACCGCCGGTTTCACCTCGATGGGCATGGACGTCTTCCTGTTCGGTCCCTTGCCCACGCCCGCTGTCGCCATGCTGACGCGCTCGCTCCGCGCCGATCTCGGCGTGATGATCTCCGCCTCCCATAATTCGTTTCAGGACAACGGCATCAAGCTGTTCGGACCGGACGGCTTCAAGCTTTCCGATGAAGTGGAACTCGCGATCGAGCACCACATGGACAACGGGCTTGCCGACAATCTTGCCGGGCCCCGCGATCTCGGCCGCGCGAAGCGCATCGAGGATGCGCAGGCGCGCTATATCGAGCATGTGAAGCACACCTTCCCCAAGCAGCAGACGCTGGAAGGCTTGCGCATCGTCATCGACTGCGCCAATGGCGCCGCCTACAAGGTGGCGCCCGAAGTGCTTTGGGAGCTTGGCGCGGAGGTCGTGACCGTCGGGACCGAGCCGAACGGCTTCAACATCAACGAGGAATGCGGCTCTACGGCGCCGGAGCGCATGTGCGCTGCCGTGCGCGAGCGTCGTGCCGACATCGGCATCGCCCTCGATGGCGATGCCGACCGCGTCATCATTGCGGACGAACGCGGCAAGATCGTCGATGGCGACCAGATCATGGGCCTTATCGCCCATCACTGGAAGGAAATGGGTACGCTGTCGGCGCCCGGTGTCGTCGCGACCGTCATGTCCAATCTGGGCCTCGAACGCTATCTCGGCACGCTCGGCCTCGATCTCGTGCGCACGCAGGTCGGCGACCGCTATGTCGTCGAGCATATGCGCGAGCACGGCTACAATGTCGGCGGCGAGCAGTCCGGCCATATCGTGCTGAAGGATTTCTCGACCACAGGCGACGGTCTCATCGCGGCGTTGCAGGTTCTTGCGGTTTTGAAGGCGGGCGACCGGCCGATCAGCGAAATCTGTCACCTCTTCGATCCGTTGCCGCAGCTTCTCAAGAATGTCCGTTTCAAGCGCGGTGAGCCCTTGAAGGACAAGGACGTGCAGGAGGCAATCCGCGAAGGCGAATCCCGTCTCGGCAAAACGGGCCGCCTCGTCATCCGCAAATCCGGCACCGAGCCCCTTATCCGGGTGATGGGCGAGGGCGACGACGAAAAACTCGTTACTTCCGTCGTCAACGACATTGCCGCCGTGATCGAGCATAATGCAGCCTGATTTTCGGCCGCATTAGCTCGGGTTCATTTTCATGATTTCTCTTCCTCAAGGCCGCGTTCTCATCGTTGCGGGTTCGGATTCGGGTGGCGGCGCGGGCATACAGGCCGACATCAAGAGCGTCACCGCCATGGGCGGCTTCGCGATGACTGCCGTCACGGCGATCACCGTCCAGAACACGCTCGGCGTTCACGGCATCCATGAAGTGCCGGTGGATATCGTCGTGGCGCAAATGAAGGCCGTTCTTGAAGACATAGGCGCCGACGCGGTGAAGACCGGCATGCTGCACAGCGCCGAGATCGTCGAAGCCGTTGCCGCGCAGCTCTCCGAGGAAAACGCGCCCGGCGTGCTCGTCGTCGATCCTGTCATGATCGCGAAGGGCGGTGCGTCGCTTCTCGAAGGGTCCGCCGTCTCCGCGCTCAAGCAAGTGCTGATCCCGCTCGCCACGCTCATCACGCCCAATGTGCCGGAAGCGGAAGTGCTCACCGGCCGCAAGATCGTCGATATCGAAAGTCAGAAGGCGGCCGCTGACGCGCTGCTCGGGCTCGGTTGCGAGGCCGTCCTTCTCAAGGGCGGACATTTGCCGGGCAACATCCTTTTCGATGTGCTGGCAACGCAGGAGACGCTTCAGATTTTTTCTTCGCCGCGTATCGATACGCGCCACACACACGGCACCGGCTGCGCACTTGCCTCCGCCATCGCCGCGCTTCTTGCGCAAGGCGTGGAGTTGACGGCGGCGGTCGAGGCGGCGCGCGATTATGTGCATGAGGCGATCCGTACCGCGCCGGGTTTCGGCAAGGGCCACGGGCCGCTCAACTTCCTTGCTGCCCTCGACGATGGCATTGCCGTCGAGGAAGACGACGAGCCCGTTTCACGCCACTAGCGGGCTCGATATGGGGCCCGTCGCCAGCAATTCGGCGACGGTTGCGAGACCGGCGGCAAGTTCCGCCCTTGTCTGAGGCTGGCCGATGGCGAGCCGCACATGGCGCGAGGCCCTGTCCATTCTTCCCACCATGAAATCCTCGCCCGCCGCGATGGCGAGGCCGCGCGCGCGGGCCGCGTCCACGAAAGCATGCGCCCGCCAGATGTCGGGCAGCGCCAGCCAGACATAGAGCGACGCCGGGTGCGCGGCGAGTTCATGGCCGGTCAAGGCTTCCGCCGTCATCTCGTGCCGCGTCTGCATTTCCTCGCGGAGCTTTCCCGTCAGCGCCGCTGCATCGCCGCTTTCGATCAGCCTTGTGGCAAGTTCCGCCATCAAAGGCGGTACCGTCTGGCCGAAGCCATGCTGTATCGCACGCGTCCGCTCGAGCATGGCGAGCGGCGGTTTCAGGAAGCCGATGCGGATGCCGCAGCCGACGGATTTCGAGAGGCTTGTCGCGTAGTAAGTGTGGTCCGGAGCAAAATGCGCTACGGGCAGGGGGCGGTCCTTTACCAGCGCGCTATAGATGTCGTCCTCGATGATCGCGAAGTCGTGGCGCGTCGCGATTTCAGCAATCTCGCGCCGCCGCTTCTCGCTCATGATGGCGCCGGTCGGGTTATGCAGCGTCGGCACGATGAACAGCGCGGCCGGTTTCATTTCGCCTGCCGCCCGCGCCAGCGCTTGAGGCTCGATCCCTTCACCGTCTATGTCGACAGGGGCCACGCGCCGGCCCATCAGACCCATCAATGCAGCCTGGTTCACCATTGCCTGATAGGTGAGCGCCTCGGCGAGAATTATGTCGCCCGGTTCCGTTGCCGCGAACATCGCGGCAAGAATTGCTTGCTGCGTTCCCGAACAGATAATCAGCTCATCCGCCTGCGGAGCGAAATCGCTATGGGTGAGCCATTTTGCCGCCGCCGCACGATGGCGCGCGCAGCCTCCGGGTTCGAGATAGGTATTGAAAAGCGACGGGCCTGTCAGCGTCGGCATGTCCGAAATCAGCCCGGCAAGGGCAGCGCCGATGATTTCCGTTTGTCCGGCGGGCGGCGCCAGCGCCGCCTTCATGGCGACCTGCGTCGTCTCCGGCATGGTGAGGAAGGCCGCCGAGCCGACGCCGGAGGCCTGGCCTCGCGCGGCGCGCCCGCCGAGCACATAAGTGCCGCGTCCGACTTCGCCGGAAACTTCGCCGCGCGCCGCCGCCAGCGCATAGGCGCGGGAGACGGTGCCGACCGTCACGCCGAGTTCATAGGCGAGATCGCGCAGTGGCGGCAGCTTGGTGCCGGGCGCCACCGCTCCCATCTTCACGGCATCCCTGAGCGCATCCGCGATGGCGCGGTAGCGGGGCCCGGGGCGGGCGGCGATGTCAGCGGCGTCGAAGATGGAAATTGTCATGGTAACAATAAACTCATTGAACCTGTCTCTGCACTCAATCATGTTCCTGTAACGGTGACAATATCGATATTCAGGCGGTTTTTCCGTCTGGCTCTTCAAATTGTATCGATACAATTCTTTGGAGACGGGAATGAAAGCGGTTCTCTATCAGGTCGATGCCTTTGCGGATCGGGTGTTCGAAGGCAACCCGGCGGCTATCGTGCCGCTGGACGCATGGCCCGCCGACGATCTGATGCAGGCGATAGCGGCTGAGAACAATCTCGCCGAGACGGCCTTTTTCGCGCCGGAAGGAGAGGGCTATCGCCTGCGGTGGTTCACGCCCACGGTCGAAGTCGATCTCTGCGGCCACGCGACGCTCGCCTCCGCCCATGTGCTTTTTTCGCATCTCGGCTACGCCAAGCCTGAGATCCGTTTCGAGACGCGCAGCGGCACGCTGGTCGTGAAGCGTGAAGGCGGCAAGCTCGCGATGGATTGCCCCGCCGCGAAGCCGAAGCCCTTGCCCGCGCCGGACGGCGTCGCCGAGGCGCTCGGGGCGAAGCCGCTTCTGTGGCTGAAGACATCGAACCTCATGGCCGTCTTCGACAGCGCGGAAGAGGTCGCCGCCCTGAAGCCCGACTTTCCGGCGCTCGGCCGCCTGCTCGCGCCGCTCAATGCCGGGCTCATCGCAACCGCGCCGGGAAGCGACGGCGTCGATTTCGTCTCGCGCTTTTTCGCCCCGTCGCATGGTATCGACGAAGACCCTGTCACGGGTTCGGCGCATTGCACCAGCGTTCCCTACTGGGCGAAGAAGCTCGGCAAGAGCGATCTCGTCGCACGTCAGGTATCGAAGCGCGGCGGTACGCTCTGGTGTACCGATGCGGGCGAGCGCGTCATCATTCGCGGCCGCTGTGCCGATTACATGAAGGCGGAGATTGCCTTCTGATCTCTCCGGGTTCATTCCCTTTCCGGTTACATCATGCCCCTAGAAACACTGGCCCTCGGCGCGGTCTTCGTCGCCACCATGAGCTTCACGCCCGGTCCCGCCAATCTCAGCCTTCTCTCGGTTGGCACCTCGCTCGGCCTCGGCCGTGCGCTGCCTTATCTCTTCGGTGTGTGGCTCGGCGGATTCTTCGTCATCGTCGCGGGCGCACTTGGCCTGGGCGCGCTGCTGGTTACGCTGCCGGAGGTTTTCTTCGCGCTGAAACTTTTCGGCTTCGCCTATATCTGCTGGCTCGCATGGCGGCTCGCCCGCGCGGGCTTTGGCGGCCCCGCGCATGATACCGCCCCGTCCTTCTGGGCGGGCGTCGCACTTCATCCGGTCAATCCCAAGGCCTATGTGCAGACGGTCATGGTGTTCACCGCCTTCGTCGCGCCGGATGTGCCCTATGCACCGCAGGCAATTGCGCTTGTCGCGATCAGCATGGTTTTGATGATGATGGCGACATCGCTTTGGGGCATGGGCGGCGATGCGATCCGGCTCTTTGTCCGCGATCCATGTGTGATGCGGACAATTGCGGTTTTTGCCTCGCTTTTCATGGTGGTCAGCGTCGGCGTTGCATTGGTAGTCTAGCCGCCGTAGCGTTTCCACTCACTCACCGCGATGCCCGCGAGAATGAGGATGAGGCCAAGCAGCACGCTCGCCCGCAGTTCCTCGCCGAAGATGAAATAGCCCGCCACCGCCGCGAAGACCGGCACGAGGTAGTTCGTCAGCGACACGAAGGTCGGGCCGGTGCGGTCTATCAGCTTGAAGAAGACGACGGCGGCAAGTCCGGTGGCGAAGATGCCGAGCCCGGCAAGGCCGAGCAGCGATGCGGTACTGGCTTCCAGCAATTCTGTCGGCGGCGTCATCGTCGCGGAAATGGCCGTGCCGGCAAGTGCGCCCGCGAGCATCACCCCGGAGGATTTCGCCAGCAGCGGCATATCGGGCGCAAGCCGCGCCAGCACATTGTTGCAGGCGAAGAAGAGGGCGCCCGCCACTACCGCAAGTTGAGCGAAAAGCTTGTCGCCGAAATTCAGGTCCATCAGCGCTCCCGGTCCGATCACGATGACGAGACCGGCAAATCCGGTAACGAAGCCCGCGAGCCGGAGCGGCGTGATGCGTTCCTCCGCAATGAAAATCCGCGCGATGAGAAGCGTCGCGAGCGGCGTGAAGCCGATCAGGATGCCGGCCAGCGCCGAGGAAATATGTTGCTGGCCCCAGCTTATTGTGAAGAAGGGCGCGATATTGCCGACCAGCGCCAGTGCCGCGAGCCAGCCCCAGCTCCGTGCACTTCTCGGGAAGTGTTCCCGGGCAAGTGCCGCCACTGGCAGCAGAAGCAGGGCCGCCGCCGCCAGCCGCCCGGCCATGGTCCATTCCGGCGCCACGGTTTCCACGGCGAGCTTGGCGAAGGCAAAGGCGGAGCCCCAGAGCACGACGAGGGCGCCCAGCATAAGCCAGTTGAGGGTGGAGCGAGACGGCAAGGGCGATTCCCGGGTTGCGCTTCGGGCGGAGCTTTTCGGGGTCCCGGCCCTTCCTCCTAACAATTCCGCAGAACTCCGCGGGTTCCAGCGGCATGTGCTTTTCCGTCGCGATGGCGTCATTTGACTTGGAGAACGGCTGGGCATATACGCGTCGGCGGGACACCCCTCCCCACCGAGGGGCAGCTATCTGAGAGGATAGGTTGCAAATGACTATCGAACGTCCGGTCGTGCGTCCGGCTAATCCGCACTTCTCTTCCGGCCCCTGCGCCAAGCGCCCCGGCTGGTCCATCAAAAATCTCGAACATGCCCTTGTCGGGCGCAGCCACCGGTCCAAACCGGGCAAGGCGCGTCTCGTCGATGCCATCGAGCGCACGCGCAGCGTCCTCGGTGTGCCCGCCGACTACAAGATCGGCATCGTTCCCGCTTCCGACACGGGTGCCGTCGAAATGGCGCTCTGGTCGCTTCTGGGCGCCCGCGGCGTCGACCTCCTCGCTTGGGAAAGCTTTGGCGAAGGCTGGGTCTCCGACGTCCTGAAACAGCTCAAGCTGAAAGATGCGCGCACGCTCAAAGCCGATTACGGCAAGCTGCCCGATCTTGCGGAAGTCAATTTCGACAACGACGTCGTCTTCACATGGAACGGCACGACCTCCGGCGTCCGCGTTCCGAACGGCGACTGGATACCGGCCGACCGCAAGGGCCTCACGATCTGCGATGCGACATCCGCCGCCTTCGCGCAGGACCTGTCGTGGTCGAAGCTCGATGTCGTCACCTATTCCTGGCAGAAGGTGCTGGGCGGCGAGGCCGCGCATGGCATGCTGATCCTCAGCCCCCGCGCCGTCGAACGCCTCGAAAGCTATACGCCCGCCTGGCCGATGCCGAAAATCTTCCGCATGACGAAGGGCGGCAAGCTCATCGATGGCATCTTCAAGGGCGAGACGATCAACACGCCTTCCATGATCTGTGTCGAGGATTATCTCGATGCGCTCGGCTGGGCGGAGTCGATCGGCGGCCTCAAGTCGCTCATCGGCCGTGCGGATGCGAATGCCGCCGTCATCGCCGAATGGGTCGGTCGCACGGCCTGGGTGGAGTTTCTCGCCGACAAGGTCGAGACGCGCTCCAACACTTCCGTCTGCCTCAAGATCGTCGATCCGCGCGTCACCGCGCTCAGCGACGACGAGCAGGTCGCCTTTGCCAAGAAGATCGCCGATCTTCTCGACAAGGAAGGCGTCGCCAACGACATCGCAGGCTACCGCGATGCCCCGGCCGGCCTGCGCATCTGGGCGGGCGCGACGGTCGAGACGACCGACATGCGCGCGCTGATGCCGTGGCTCGACTGGGCCTTCGCGGAAGCGCTCTCCTCGCTCAAGGCAGCGGCTTAAATCCATTCCTTTCGATCCTGACCCGGCAAGCATCGCTTGCGGGTCAGGTATCCGTTCAACCAGGAGGCTCCCATGCCCAAGGTTCTGATTTCCGATCAGCTTTCCCCCGCCGCCGTACAGATCTTCAAGGATCGCGGCCTTGAAGTCGATGTGAAGACCGGCCTCGACCGCGACGAACTCATCAAGATCATCGGCGATTACGACGGTCTCGCCATCCGCTCGGCGACCAAGGTCACGCCGCCGGTTCTCGCCGCCGCGAAGAAGCTCAAGGTCGTCGGCCGCGCCGGCATCGGCGTCGACAATGTCGATCTCCCGGCCGCCACCGCCGCCGGCGTCATCGTCATGAACACGCCTTTCGGCAACTCGATCACGACCGCCGAACATGCCATTGCGATGATGTTCGCGCTCGCCCGCGACATTCCGCAGGCGAATGCGTCGACCCATGCGGGCAAGTGGGAAAAGTCGAAATTCATGGGCGTCGAAGTGACGGCCAAGGTGCTCGGCATCATCGGCTGCGGCAATATCGGTTCCATCGTCGCCGACCGCGCGCTCGGCCTTCGCATGAAGGTCATCGCCTTCGATCCCTTCCTCACGCCGGAACGCGCGCAGGACATGGGCGTCGAGAAGGTCGAGCTTGAAGAGCTTCTGAAGCGTGCCGACTTCATCACGCTCCACACGCCGCTCACCGACAAGACGCGCAACATCCTCAATGCGGAAAGCCTCGCGAAGTGCAAGAAGGGCGTCCGCATCATCAATTGCGCGCGTGGCGGCCTCATTGTCGAAGCGGACCTTAAGGCGGCCATCGAAAGCGGCCATGTTGCCGGTGCCGCGCTCGACGTGTTCGAGGAGGAGCCCGCGAAGTCGAACCCGCTCTTCGGCATGGAGCAGATCATCTGCACACCGCATCTCGGCGCCTCGACCAACGAGGCGCAGGAAAATGTTGCGCTGCAGGTCGCCGAGCAGATGGCCGACTATCTCCTCAACGGCGCCATCACCAACTCGATCAACGTGCCGGCCGTCTCGGCGGAAGAAGCGCCGAAGCTCACGCCGTTCCTCACGCTCGCGCAGCAGCTCGGCTCCTTCGCGGGTCAGCTCACGGAGAGCGGCATTTCCGAGGTTACCGTCGAATATGCGGGCGATGTCGCGGAGATGAATACGCGCGTGCTGACCAATGCCGCCCTTACCGGCCTCCTCAAGCCGCAGCTCGAGGACGTCAACATGGTGTCGGCGCCGGTGATCGCGAAAGAGCGCAACATCAAGGTCTCGGAAGTGAAGCG
This sequence comes from Parvibaculum sp., assembly GCF_030694575.1. Taxonomy (GTDB): domain Bacteria; phylum Pseudomonadota; class Alphaproteobacteria; order Parvibaculales; family Parvibaculaceae; genus Parvibaculum. Next base: position 15,570 of record NZ_JAUYUS010000057.1, on the reverse strand, counting down.
CGAGCAGCAGGGCGCCTACGAAACCTATATCCGCCTCGTCGTGAAGACGGAGCGCCAGGAGCGTTCGGTCGCGGGCACCGTATTCTCGGGCGGCAAGCCGCGCCTCATCCAGATCAAGGGAGTCAACATGGAAGCGGCGCTCGGGCCGCACATGCTCTATGTGACGAACCAGGACAAGCCCGGCTTTATCGGCGCGCTCGGCTCGATCCTCGGTAAGAACTCGATCAATATCGCGAACTTCAATCTCGGCCGCGAGAAAGCCGGCGGCGACGCCATCTGCCTCATCGAGGTCGATGCGGATGTGACGCCGGCCGTCCTCGCCGAAATCCAGGCCCTGCCGCATGTGGTGCAGGTGAAGTCGCTGAGCTTCTGACGGCTTTGGGTGGCAATTGAGCGGCGGGCCTTCGGGTCCGCCGCTTTATTGCGCCTTTCCTTCCGTCGCGCTAAGACCTTGCTGGCCTCTGAGTTGAGGCGGGCCTTGGGTGTGGTGGCGTTTCGGGGGGGTGGCGATATGGAAGACCTGTTCAGGGACACGCGCCTCGCGCGCCTCCTCGACTACTGGCGCGGCAAGAGGGGAAACCGTCAGGCGCCGGCGCGCCGTAACATCAGACCGATGGAACTCGGTCCCCTGATCCCCATCGTTCACCTCATAGATGTTCACCAGGACCCGCTCGGCTTCTGTCACCGGCTTGTCGGCGCGGAGATCGTCGATCGCGTGGGGCGGGACGTCACCGGAAAATGGGTGGACGAGACGCTTTACGGTCCCGCCACCACCGAGGTTTTCGACGGTCTCGCGGCCGTCGCCTGGGAGATACGTCCCTACCGCCGCCTCGCGCGTCTCGATTGGCACGACCGTCCCTGGCTTGCCATGGAGTCGCTCGAAATGCCCCTCCTCGACGAGGATGGCAGGGTCAACATGATCCTGCGCGGCGCGAGCCATTTCACCGTCGGCGCCGATTGGGGCGTCGCGCGCCGCATGAGCTGGCCCATCGCCGCCTAGTTTTTTTGTGCGGTCTCGTCCAGCGCGGCGATCTTCCGGCGATAGGCATCCGCATCGCCGAATGCGGCGAACCCCATATAGTGCTCATGCGCGCCGATGGCTTTCTTCGCGTGCTTGATCGGGCACCAATAGGCTTCCGTCCGTCCGGCGATCTCCCGCACATAGGCGAGCAAGCCGTTCGCATAGGAGCAATAGGCGCAGTTCAGTTTTTCCAGCGCATTGAGATAGGCGAGGTGGCCGCGGTCGAAAATGAGATAGTCACTCCGCTTCACCTTCTCGATGCCATAGGCCGGAAAGCACACCGCTTGATAGATGCTGACGCAGATGTCGAGCAGTACCAGCGGCACGATCAGCGAATAGATGACCGGCGCCGTCAGCACGACGAGCGGCTTCGCATGGAGGATGTAGCTCGAAAGCCGCGTCTGCAATTCGCGGTGCCGGCGCAGTATTTCTTCCTCGAAGACGGCGCGTCCATGTTCGAGCCCGTAGCGCAGCGCCGCGCTTTGCCGGGCGACCTCCGCTTCGAGTTCGAGCTGAAGCGCCTGAATGCGGCGTGCCAGATCGTCGGCTTTCTCGCTCATTGATTTTCCCCCAAAGCTCACATCTCCGCCGCCGGAGCTTGGCGGTCATGATCTGCCTGAAACGCTCCGGTTTCCAGCCGCGACGGCCGGTAACTCTCCCTTAACTATCGCGAAGTGACACTTCTCTCAGTAAAAGTACCAGGTAATGCCGGGGGGCACAGATGCACTTGGGAAGTACGGGTTTTCGCGACCCGCGTCTGGAGCGGCTTTACGCTTACTGGCTGAAGAAAAAAGCCGACCGGCCGGCACCCATGCGGGCCGATCTCGATCCGGCCGAAATCAAACACTTTCTCCCGATCCTGAACCTGCTGGACGTGTGCCACGAGCCGTTAGGCTTTCGGCACCGTCTCATCGGCACCGAGATCGTCGACAAGCTCGGTCGCGACGCCACCGGGCATTGGGTCGATGCCGAGCTCTATGGCGAGGCCGCTCCACAGATTTTCGACGGGCTTCGCGTGATCGTCGAGGAGATGCGGCCCTACAGGCGGCTCACGCGTCTCGATTGGCACACGCGCAACTGGCTTGGCATGGAGGCGGTGGAAATGCCGCTGGTCGACGAGACGGGAGCCGTGAACAAGATACTGCGCGGCGCCAGCTATTTCGTCGCCGCCGACGTGCCGTCCGGCCTTCGCTGCGCCGCCTTTCCGCTCGCGGCCTGACCTGGCTTCAATTCGCGCATCGCGGAATGGTCAGGTCCGGCGGCAATATCGTCGTTTCGTCGCCGCAGGCGAGGGAGAGCTGTTTGTCGGTGAGGCCCTTGGCGCGGGTGAAGTCCGCGCCCCTGAGGTCCGTCCCGGTGAAATTCACCCGAGCGAGATAAGAGTGACGGAAGATGGCGCCGCGCGCGTCAGCGCCCGCAAATGTCAGGCGATGCACATATTCGAGCATGCGCAGATTGGCGCGTTGAAGGTTCGCGCCGGTGAAATCGGCGTCATGCACGCGCACCGCGTCGAGCCGCGCATCGGAAAGGTCCGCGCCGCGCAGGCTCGCGCCGAGCAGCACCGCGCCCGCCATGTTGGCGCCCGCGAAACTGGCGCCGTCGAGCTTCGCGCGATTGAAATGAACGCCCGTCATGTCGGCGCCGCGAAAGCTCGCGCCCCGCATATCCGCCCCCTGCAGGGCGGCGAGGCGCAGGAACTGCCCGTCGAAATTCGCGCCCGCAAGGTTGCAGCCCTCGCAATTGATGATGGTCCTGTATTGATCCGCCTTGATCCTGGCGGCGAGCGCTTCCACTTCCGGCGTCGGTTGCGCCATGGCGGGTGCATGATGAAACGCGACGGCGAATATCGCGGCCATCAGCATTGCCGCGCGGACTGATTTCAATTGTTTCAAGATTTCCTGCCTGTCAGAGAAAGCGCGTCGCGATCGGTGTGCCGCGTTTCAGCGTCTTTGTCACCGGCGTTTTTTCGATTATATCCCTGATCCGTTCCATCTGCTCTTCCGTCGGCGTCTCGCTGAACGAGATGACGCGATCGATGCTCTCGTTTCCGTCAGCGTCGCGCTTGAATTTCAGGTCGGCCGTGATCGTGCCGAGCGCGAAGCCCTTGCGGTCGGCATACATGCGCAGCGTTGCCGACGAACAGGCGGCAAGCGATGCCAGCAGCAGCTCGTAAGGCGCCGGGCCCTTGTCGGTGCCGTGATTGTTCGTGGGCTCGTCAGCCGTCATCTTGTGCTGCCGCGCTTCCATTTCCTGGAAGACGCCGGATGTGCTTGTCAGATGTACGCTCGTCGCCATGCTTTTCCTCAACGCTCGGGCAGGGGAATGAATTCCGTTTCGCCGGGCACCGGCTTGAAGCGGCCCTGCGCCCAGTCTTCCTTCGCCTGCTCCAGCCGTTCGCGGCTCGACGAGACGAAGTTCCACCAGATATAGCGCGAACCTTCCATGGCCGCGCCGCCGAGCAGCATGATGCGCGAGGGCTTCGCCGCCGTCACGGTAATCCTGTCGCCGGGGCGGAAAATCAGCATCTGCGACGCTTCGAAGGTCTCGCCCGCGATCGTCACCGCGCCTTCGGCCACATAGACCGCGCGTTCTTCATAATCGCTGTCGAGCGGCACGCTCTTGCCTGCCTCCAGCGACACATCGGCATAGAACCAGTCGGAGAGCGTCTTTACCGGCGAGCGTTTGCCGAACACGTCGCCTGCGATCACGCGCGCGGTCACGCCATGATCGCTCACGACGGGCAGGCTGTCGGCGCTGTAATGCTCGAAACCCGGTGCCGTCTCCTCCAGCGCCTTCGGCAACGCCACCCAGCTCTGGATGCCGGAAATGCGCTGGCCACTCGCACGCTGCGCGTCCGGCGAGCGCTCCGAATGCGCGATGCCGCGTCCCGCCGTCATCAGGTTCATCGCGCCGGGCAGGATTTCCAGCGCATTGCCCTCGCTGTCGCGATGCATGATCGCGCCGTCGAAGAGATAGGTGACGGTCGCGAGGCCGATATGCGGATGCGGCCGCACATCCATGCCTTGTCCGGGCGCCTGTATCGCCGGGCCCATCTGGTCGAAGAAGATGAAAGGCCCCACCATTTGCCGCTTGCCATGCGGCAGCGCGCGCCGGACCTCGAAGCTCTGGCCGAAGCTGCCGATATCGCGCGCTCTCGGCACGATCGCGAGTTCCAGCGCCTCGCAGGATTTGCGGTCGCCAGGTTCCGGTTCCTTGTCGGGTAGCCAGCTCATGGGAATGCTCCTTCTGTCGCGCTATCCGGATGGTGCGCAGGCCGCCCCGTCATTCTTGTGAGATTCCGCCATATCCGCCCCGCCAACAAGGCGGAAGTGGCCCCAAACCCCTTCCCATCGGCCTCCCGATCGGATAGACAATGCCAAAGCCCCCGGCCCAAAAGGCCAAGGGGGCTTTCGGCTTGTCTGGGGGTTCGCGTGAGGCGCGGGCCAGGGCGGGCATCCACTTCCTAAGGCTTTGAATCATATGGCAAATGTGGCGGTAGTCGGCTCCCAGTGGGGAGACGAGGGCAAGGGCAAGATCGTGGATTGGCTCTCTGAGCGCGCCGATGTCGTGGTGCGCTTCCAGGGCGGTCACAATGCGGGCCATACGCTCGTCATCGACGGCGTCACCTACAAGCTGTCGCTGCTGCCCTCCGGCATCGTCCGCAAGGGCAAGCTGTCGATCCTCGGCAATGGCGTGGTGCTCGATCCCTGGGCCTTCGCGAAGGAAGTGGATGAGATCGCCTCCAAGGGCGTCACCGTCACGCCGGACAATCTCAAGATCGCGGAAAACGCCGTCCTCATCCTTCCCGTTCACCGCGAACTGGACGAGATGCGCGAAGGCGCGAATTCCGGCGTGAAGATCGGTACGACCAAGCGCGGCATCGGCCCTGCTTACGAAGACAAGGCCGGCCGCCGCGCCATCCGCGTCATCGACCTCGCCGATCCGAAGACGCTCGCCATCAAGGTCGAGGGCCTGCTCGCGCATCACAACGCGCTCCGCCGCGGCAACAATCTCGAGGAACTCGAAGTCGGTCCCATCGTCGAGGCGCTGAAGGAGATCGCGCCGCGCGTGCTGCCTTTCGTCGCCCCCGTCTGGAACGTGCTCGACGAGGCGAAGCGCAAGGGCCAGCGCATTCTCTTCGAGGGCGCGCAGGGCACCATGCTCGACGTCGATCACGGCACCTATCCCTTCGTCACCTCGTCGAACACGGTGGCGGGGCAGGCGGCGGGCGGTTCCGGCGTCGGTCCGGGCGCCATCGGTTTCGTGCTCGGCATCACCAAGGCCTATACGACGCGTGTCGGCGAAGGCCCGTTCCCGACCGAGCTTACGGATGAAGTCGGCCAGCGCCTCGGCGAGCGCGGCCACGAGTTCGGCACCGTCACGGGGCGCAAGCGCCGCTGCGGCTGGTTCGACGCCGTCATGGTCCGGCAGGCGATCAAGACCGGCGGCATCACCGGCATCGCGCTGACGAAGCTCGACGTGCTGGACGGCTTCGACGAGATCAAGGTCTGCACGGCCTACGAGATCGACGGCAAGCTGGTCGATCATCTGCCCGCCGGCATGGACGCGCAGGCGAAGGTCAGGCCGATCTATGAAACGCTTGAAGGCTGGAAGGACAGCACCCAGGGCGCGCGCTCATGGGCGCAACTCCCCGCGGCGGCCGTCAAATACGTGCGCTACGTGGAAGAACTGATCGAAGCCCCCGTCGCGCTCCTCTCCACCTCGCCCGAACGCGACGACACGATCCTGATGAAGGATCCGTTCGAGGATTGAGTTTCATGTCTCGTCACTAACTCCTTACCCGGACGGTTTTCCTCTGCTAGTCTTAATCCGGTCGGGAAGACCGGGGAGGGAGACATGGCAAAGCCGCTCAATCTCATTGAGGCGCGCGACAAGGCGCTGCTGTCGGAAATCGTCTACTCGAACGGCCTTGCCAAAGGCGACTTCGGTGACGGGTCCGGGGCGGCCGGGTGGGTGATGGATGAACTCGTCCGCCGTGTGCCGAAAGATCTCAAGCGCAACGCCCTTTGGGGCAACCGTGCAGCCGGAATTCTTCAGCAGCGCTACGGACCGATCCTCGCCACCCGAAGAAGTGGCACGCAGGGCAATCCGACCGGTGCCGATATGTGCATTGTGCGCGACCGCCTCACGGGACGATATGTTCTTTGCGTCGACGGTACGGCGATGTCGGGCGGCAGCAAGGGTGAGTCCTGGCACGATATTCTTGCCAATTTCGATAACTTCTTCGATCCGTCTGCCAATCCGCGCGGTGCCCTGTTGCGTCAGATCGATGCGGTTGAGGGATTTCTTGCAGATTTTACCCTCGAGGAAGCGCCGAAGCGCGGCGTCAAGCCGGACGACATTGCCGCCATCACCGACCTCACCGGCCATTCGCTTGGCGCGCTTGTTTGTATTGCCCTCAAGCGGCGGCGGGATCGTATGGGCGCGCCTCTCGGCTGCGTTGTCGGCTGGTCGCCGCCGGCCGAGGGAGGTGGCGTAACGCTCATCCCGCTTGTCGGCGCGGTCTACAGCCACCTGCTGCTCGATGCACATGATATCTCGATCCTGACGACCTTCGGCGATGTCGCAAAGCTTGCGGGTGCCCGGCCGGCCGCGAGCGTATTCGAACTCGGAAAGGTGCATGGCGACGCCATCGAGAGTCACATGATCTATCGCCATACGCCGCTTCTGGAAGCTGCGCTCGACGATTATGTGAAAGCGATCCCGCATCTCGGTCTCTCATCGGCAGAGCAGAAGGGCGCGCTTGCGTCGCCGTTTCTCATGCCGAGTTCTCGCGTCCCGGAAGGCATTGCGCTGCTTCCCGCAGGCAAGAACAAGCAGGGAATGCCGCGCAGCGTCTATGTTTCCACAGATGGTGGCTCCCTCAGGCGCGGAGGGTATGTGACGATTTCCCGTGATCAGTATGCGAAGTTTCGTTCGTCCGGTTCTTTCGGGCATATCCATGAAGTTCTGCGCGAGCTGGCATTTCGTAGTGGCGAGCATGCGCCGGACAAGGAAATTCCGGATATACCGCACAACGTGGTAAAGACTAAAACGGGTCACGCACTTGCCTACACGAATGATAGTGATTTCCGGGTGGCTTATATGCGCGCCTTGGGGAGCTGGCCGAGCAGGACCGCAATGCGGATGCGGTTGATCGAACTTGACGGCAAGATCGATCTCAAGGTGCTGGCAGAATAAGAAAGCGCCGGTGTTTCCACCGGCGCCCTTCTTTTATCCGTGTACGTTCTGTCAGGTGTTCTGCAGCAACGCGACGAAGATCAGCGCGTAGCCGATTACGCCGCCGAGCCAGCAGATGGTGCGGATGCCCGCCACCGTCAGCCCGGCCACATAGACGATCGCGTAGAGGATGCGCGCGATGATGAAAATCTGCGCGCCGAGGATGCTCAGTTCCGTGCTCACGCCGGCGAGATGCGCCGGTATCGCGATCGCGGCGTAGATCAGCAGGTTTTCGAGATGGTTGAGATAGGCGCGGCGCGCGCGTGCGCCCCAGCCTGTCGTCGTTGCCGGCACGTCGCGATTGCCGATGCCCCAGCCCATGCCCATCGCCGAGACGTTGGCATTGGCCGAAAGCGCGATCAGTATGAAAAGAAGTACGCCGCCCCAGACGAGCGACCAGAGTTCCATAGTCATGGGTTTTCCTCCCCAGTGGTTGCCACCGGAATTGAGATTAGGCCCGATTCGGGGCTCCGCGCACCCCGGAACTTCATCCGTGGACGGAAACGAATCACACCTCGCTCACGCCGCCGCCCCTTCGGGCGGGTGAACTATTCCATCAGCACGGTCAGCAGCGCCCGGTCGAACAGCGGCACCATGCAAAGCACGATGCCGATGGTGGCGATCTGCCAGATGACCGTCCGCACCCAGGGCAGGCCGATGGCATAGGCCGGAAGGTAGGCGAGCCGGCCCCAGAAATAGACCTGCGCGCCGATCTCGCTCCACTGGTTCGAGCGTTCGGTTGCATAGACGGCGAGGATCACGGCCGCGAAAATCGGGAAGGTTTCGAGGAAGTTGCGGAGCGCGCGCTCCATGCGGCCCGCAAGGCCTGTCGCAGGCCGGTGCTCGTCCCGTGCGCCGACGGTATAGGCGTTCCCCTCCTGGGCCTTGTAGGCGAAGCTCTGCGCGCCCACCTGCACGAGCCCGAGCACGGCGGCCCAGAACAGCATTGCGATTTCGACGGTCATTGGCGTTCCCCCCATTGCTTTGTCCTACCGCCCCATCAATCTATACGCCTCTTTCATCAGCCGCACGGTCTTCTCCGCTGCCGGTTCCGCCTTCGACAGCCGCGCCGCCTGTCCGGACCAGAGCTGCATCAGCTCCGCGCGGTTCGCCTTCGCGCTCGCGGTCGTTAGTTGCGCCACCATCGGCCGTTGCGCTGGGAAGGGCGCCGCGTGGCGCTCATGCGCATGCAGGTCTTCCGTCAGCCGGTTGCGGATCGCGCGGGCCGGACGGCCGGAGAAAAGTTTCGTCACCACCGTCGAATGGTCGGAGGCTTCCGCCAGTGCCTTGCGGTGAACGGGATGCACGTTCGCTTCCGGGCAGGCGAGATAGGCCGTGCCGAGCTGCACGCCGGCCGCGCCCAGCATGAAGGCGGCGGCGATGCCCCGAGCGTCGCCGATGCCGCCCGCCGCGATCACCGGCACATCCACCGCGTCCACGACCTGCGGCACCAGCGCTATGGTGCCCACCGTGCCGAGATCGACATGATCGAGAAACGTGCCGCGATGTCCGCCCGCCTCGTGGCCCTGCGCAATGATGGCATCAGCGCCGCCGCTTTCGAGCGCGCGCGCTTCCGCGGCCGTCGTCGCGCTGCCGATCACCGCCATGCCCGCTTCCTTCAGCCGCTCGACGGTCTCCGGCGCGGGTAAGCCGAAATGGAAGCTCGCCACGCGCGGTCTGAGCTCCAGCAGCAGCGCCAGCATCTCCTCGTTGAAGGCGGGCGCGGGCACGGAAGGCGCGGGCACGCCGCCGAGGCCAAGCTCCGAATAAAAGGGCGCCAGCGCCTGCTGCATGGGCCCCGCGTCGTAGCCGCCGAGTTTCGGCTCGTCATGGACAAAAAAATTGAGGTTGAAGCTCTGGTTGGTGAGCTGGCGCAGCGTCGCCGTCTCCTGGCGCACCTGTTCCAGCTTCATCATCGCCGTGCCGAGCGCGCCGAGGCCGCCCGCATTCGACACGGCTGCCGCCAGTTCCGGCGTCGAGGCGCCCGCCATGGGCGCCAGCAGGATCGGCAGGTCGATGCCCAGAAGCCCGGTCAGCGCTGCTGTCTTGTCCATGTCGTCTCTCCCTGATTTGGCCCCGCTAACCCTTTACCTCAAACGCGCGAGGAGTCACACTCGCTCCATTCCGAGGGGGGCCGGCTGCAGCCGGCTGAGATGGTCCTGACGCGGGCCCACCACCCTTAGAACCTGATCCGGGTCATGCCGGCGAAGGGACGGGAGTCTTGTTGTCATTTCACATCCCGCCCTTTTTCCGTCGCGATCCGCCATTCATGGAGACGGAGCGATGATCTACTGGCGCTGGATTGCGGGGCTCCTCGGTGCCTCGCTGATGATCGGCGAGACGATCCGAAGCTGGGGCATGGGCCGGCCCTTCCTTTTCGTCGCCGACGATTTCTTCATCGGTATTCCGCTTGTCGTCACCGCCTTCCTGATGGCGAAAGACACGATCGCGCGCCGCGCCGCCTTCGCGGGCGCCTGGGGCGCCACCGCCGGCATGCTCTATCCGAGTTTCTTCGGCAAGCTCATCGAGCCGACGGCGGCGGCCGCCGCCACGACCAACATTCCCTTCGATTTCCTGACCACGATCATCGGCGTCGCCTTCGCGACGGCGCTTGCCGGCCTCGTCGCCGCCGTCGCGCTCAAAGGCGCCAAGGAGTAATTCATGAACGTCCACACCCCCCGCAAGGATGAGGCCCTCACCGTCACCACGGGCCCGCTTCCCGCCAGCACGAAAATCTTCACCGCGCCGGAAGGCTTTCCCGATGTGAAGGTGCCTTTCCGCGAAATCGCGCTGCACCCCTCCGCCAAGGAACCGCCGGTCCGCGTCTACGACACGTCGGGGCCCTATACGGACCCGGCCGCGCGGATCGATCTCGAACAGGGCCTGCCGCGCGTCCGCGAGGCCTGGCTCGAAGCGCGCGGCGGCACGGAACTTTACGAAGGCCGCGACGTGAAGCCGGAAGACAATGGCAATGTCGGCGAGAAACATCTCGCGCGCGCCTTCCCCGTCGCGAACCGTCCGCGCCGCGGCCTGCCGGGTCATCCGGTCACGCAATACGAGTTCGCGAAGGCCGGCATCGTCACCGCCGAAATGGCCTATATCGCGACACGCGAGAACATGGGCCGCAAGCAGGCCGCCGCGAACGCAGCCCACCGCATTGCCGAGGGCGAGAGCTTCGGCGCCGACGTGCCCGAATTCATCACGCCGGAATTCGTGCGGGCCGAAGTCGCCGCCGGCCGCGCCATCATCCCGGCCAACATCAATCACCCGGAACTCGAGCCGATGATCATCGGCCGCAATTTCCTCGTGAAGATCAACGCCAATATCGGCAATTCCGCCGTCGCCTCGTCGGTCGCGGAAGAGGTCGACAAGATGGTCTGGGCGATCCGCTGGGGCGCGGACAATGTCATGGACCTCTCGACCGGCCGCAACATCCACAACACGCGCGAATGGATCGTGCGCAATTCGCCGGTCCCCATCGGCACGGTGCCGATCTATCAGGCGCTGGAAAAAGTCGACGGCATTGCCGAGAACCTCACCTGGGAAGTTTACCGCGACACGCTGATCGAACAGGCGGAGCAGGGCGTCGACTATTTCACGATCCATGCGGGCGTCCGCCTCGCCTATGTCCCGCTCACCGCGAAGCGCGTCACGGGCATTGTGTCGCGCGGCGGTTCCATCATGGCGAAGTGGTGCCTCGCGCATCACAAGGAGAGTTTCCTCTACACGCATTTCGAGGAAATCTGCGACATCATGCGCCAATACGATGTCTCCTTCTCGCTGGGCGACGGGCTCCGCCCCGGCTCCATCGCGGATGCGAATGACGAAGCGCAATTCGCCGAACTCGAAACGCTGGGCGAACTCACGCAGATCGCGTGGAGGAAAGGCTGCCAGGTCATGATCGAAGGGCCGGGTCATGTGCCGATGCACAAGATCAAGGTCAACATGGACAAGCAGTTGAAGCATTGCGGCGGCGCGCCCTTCTACACGCTCGGGCCGCTGACGACCGACATCGCGCCGGGCTACGACCACATCACGTCAGGCATCGGCGCCGCGATGATCGGCTGGTTCGGCTGCGCCATGCTCTGCTACGTCACGCCCAAGGAACATCTCGGCCTGCCGGACCGCGCCGACGTGAAGGAAGGCGTCATCACCTACAAGATCGCGGCGCATGCCGCCGACCTCGCGAAGGGCCATCCCGCCGCGCAGCTTCGCGACGACGCGCTCAGCCGCGCGCGTTTCGAATTCCGCTGGGAAGACCAGTTCAACCTCGCGCTCGACCCCGAACGCGCCAAGGAATTCCACGACCGCACACTGCCGAAGGAAGCCCACAAGGTCGCCCATTTCTGCTCCATGTGCGGCCCGAAATTCTGCTCGATGAAGATCACGCAGGAAGTCCGCGACTATGCCGAAAGCGGCATGGCCGAAATGGCGTCGGAGTTCCGCAATTCCGGCGGCGAGATTTATCTCGAGGAAGCGGACGCGGCGGTGAAGGCGTCGAACAGGGCGCTTGGCGGCAAGGCGGCGGAGTAGGGACGACACTCTGTTTGTCCCCTCCTTTGTCATTGCCGGGCCCTCCTTAATAATCAAGGAGGCCGGCAATCCAGGAGCCGCGTTAGCGGCGTCAGGAAAAAACTCTCTTGGCGCCAGCAAAAACCGCCGGCACTTCCGTCCCTCACCCTGGACCCCCGGGTCAAGCCCGGGGGTGACATTCTTGGTTTGATGACTGCCCACAAAAAACAGTGTCACCCCGGCGAAAGCCGGGGTCCGTGGGCGGACGATAAAGGTTTCATCGCCAAATGCGGATCGTCCGGACTTTCTCCATCCCGCCTCAACGTCTCGAGAAATATGACTGATCCCGCTCCCGCCTCGAACACCGTACAAGCGGGTTGACGCATGACCTTCCGGCGAAACACGCGCGGCGAGAAATTGCCGGACGTTCTCGTGCCCGGCCTCGATGTCGTCTTTGTCGGCACGGCGCCGTCGCGCCGCTCCGCCGCCGTCGGCGCCTATTACGCGCATCCCGGCAACCGCTTCTGGCCGGCGCTCTTTGAGGTGGGCATCACGCCGCGCCTCTACCAGCCGCATGAATATGCCGAACTCATCCATCTCGGCATCGGCTTCACCGACATGGCGAAGCGCGCTTCCGGCATGGATCACGAGATCGATCCGGCGCTGTTCGAGGTCGAGCGTTTCGAGAGGGAAATCCTGCGCTGCCGCCCGCGCGCCGTCGCCTTCACGTCGAAGAAGGCGGCGAGCGTCTGGATGGGCGTGCCGACAGGCCGCATTCTCCACGGCCATCAGCCGCGCCGCCCCGGCTTCCCGGAGGTCTTCGTGCTCTCGTCCCCCTCCGGCGCCGCGCGGCGAAGCTGGAGCATCGAGCCCTGGGCCGCGCTGGCCGCCTTTCTCGGGCGCGGGAAACCGTAACGCTGGAAAAGCCCAAAGTCTCTTCGCTGCCACCCTCCCCCTGTGGGAGGGTCTAAAAATCCGCAAGGATTTTTAGGGGAGGGGTAAGCGGGGGAAACGGAAAGCGCGCTCCTTGCCGATGGCGGCGTCCCCCTCCCCGAAATTTCCTTCGCTGCGCTCGCAAATTTCGACCCTCCCACAGGGGGAGGGTGGTCCCGGCGGCTAGGCTGCCGTCTGCACCCCGCGAATGAGCCGCCCCGGCAACTCGCCCGTCGGTTCGTCATTCTCCGCCACGACGACACCGGAAAGCACCGTCGCGCGGTATCCCTTCGCGCCCTGCCAGAGGCGGCGGCCGCCGGCCGGCAGGTCGAAGCGCATTTCTGGATGCGTGAAGGTGAGGTTCTCGAAATCGATCACGTTCACATCGGCCTTCATGCCGGGCTTCAGCACGCCCCGGTCGTAGAGCCCGTATTGTTCCGCCGTGTCCTTCGTCTGGATACGGATGATCTCCTCGATGGAGAGCTTCGGCCCCCGTGTGCGGTCGCGCGCCCAATGCGTCAGCATGAAGGTCGGCGTGCCGCCGTCGCAGATCGCGCCGACATGGGCGCCGCCATCGGCGAGGCTCAGCCCCGCCTGCGGGTGGCGCAGGGCCTCTTCGATGGCCGTGCAGTCATTGGTCGAATAGCCGAACAGCGGGAAATAGAGCATTGCCTGTCCCTCGTTCAGCATCATCGCGTCATAGGCGGCTTCGGCCGGCGTCTTGCCTTCGCGCTTCGCGACGGCGGCAATCGAATCCTCCGGCGCGGGCTCGTAATTCTCGTGCTCGCCCATCGGATACATCTTGTGGAAGGACGTCGTGATGAAGGTGCCGAAGGCGCCGAGCTTGTCGACGTTTTTTCCGCCGGTGATTTCGGCGCGCACCTCCGGATCCTTCAGATTCTCGATCCGCTCTGCAAAAGGCATCTGCGCGTAAGGCCGGTATTCCGGGAAGCCGATGAAGGGATGCACGGATGTCTGCCAGCCCATGAGCAGGCCGACCGGCCGCCCCGAATGCTGGCCGCGAATATTGGTCACGCCTTCGGCTCGCGCCTCGTCGAGATGGCCGAGCATCTTCTTGTAGAGGTCCGGCGCCTCGTCGATCTGCTGCACCTGGAAGGTGACCATGCGGCCGGTCTCCTTCGCCATCCGCAGCATCCAGTCGAATTCCTGTTCCATCTCGCGATGCGTCGCCGCGATCTGGAAGACGCCCGACCCATGTTCCTTCAGCGCATCCGCAATGCCGAAGAGTTCGTCGGTCGCGGCCAGCGTGCCGGGCACGGGGTCGCCCTTCAGCGTGTTGTGCAAATCCGTGCGCGAGGTCGAGAAGCCGAGCGCGCCCGCCTTCATCGCCTCATAGGTGAGGTCGCGCATCTGCGCGATGTCGTCTGGCGTCGCCGCTTCGTTGTCGATGCCGCGCGCGCCCATCACATAGACGCGCAGCGCGCAATGCGGCATCTGCGTGCCGATATCGGCGGCGAAGCGGCGCTTGTCCAGCGCGTCGAGGAATTCCGGGAAGCTCTCCCATTCCCATTTGATGCCTTCATGCATCGCCGCGCCCGGAATGTCCTCCACCGCTTCCATGAGGTCGATCAGCTCGTTCCGCGCTTCCGGCTTCACCGGCGCGAAGCCGACGCCGCAATTGCCCATCACCACCGTCGTCACGCCATGCTGCGAGGAGGGCGTGAGCCAGGGGTCCCAGGTCGCCTGCGCGTCGTAATGGGTGTGGATGTCGACGAAGCCCGGCGTCACGAGAAGGCCCTTCGCGTCGATCTCGCGCTTGCCCTTGCCCTCCACCTTGCCCACGGCCGAAATCGTGCCGCCATCGATAGCCACATCGCCGGTAAAGGGCTTCGCGCCCGTTCCGTCCACAATCGTGCCGCCGCGGATCACGAGGTCATGCTGCGCCATGATGCGAATTCTCCCTGAATTTTCTGTCCTTTCCGGCAGTTTGCCTGCAGCCTGTCATTGGGGCAAGGGATGGAAGGGCCGGGGCCGCCTGCCATGGAGCCATCCCCTGCCCTGGACGTTATGTGAAGGGAACCGCGCGGGGCAGCGCGGGACGTTCGTGGGGGGAAATGGATGAAACGCCTCGCCTTCCTGCCGGTCCTTTTCGGGCTTTCGCTGCCGCTGCTCGGCGCCTGTGCGTCGGTGCGGCAGGACCCGTCGCTGGCGCCCGGCGCTGCGCTGGCCGAGCCGGAAGAGACGGCACTCTGGCATGCGTTGGTGCCGCCGGAGGAAGCCGCGGAGGGGCACTCCGGCTTCTTCTTTCTTGAAGGCGGGCTCGATGCTTATGAGACGCGCCTTCTCGCCATCGAGTCGGCGGCGCACACCATCGACCTTCAATATTACATCTGGGATTTCGACGGCAGCGGTCGCGCGATCAGCGAGGCGCTGTTCCGCGCGGCGGAGCGGGGCGTGCATGTCCGCGCGCTGGTCGACGGCTATCTCGTCGACGGCAGCGCCGAGCCGCTCAAGCAGATCGTGAACCATCCCAATATCGACGTGCGCATCTACAATGCCTTCCGTACCTCCTTCTGGCCGCGCTACCTGCGCTACGGCGAAGCGCTGATCGACTTTCCCCGCCTCAACCAGCGCATGCACAACAAGATCATCGCCGTCGACAACACGGTCGCCATTGTCGGCGGGCGCAATGTGAACGACACCTATTTCGCGCTCGACGCGGCGCATTATTTCCTCGACCTCGACGTCGTCATCGCCGGCCCGCTGACGAAGGAAGTGTCCGCCAGCTTCGATGCCTTCTGGAACAGCCCTTATGCAGTCCCCGTCGAACATTTTGTGGAAGGCGAGGGCATACCCTTCAGCCTCGCCACGGTCTGGAACGAGGTCTTCGTCTACGACATGGC
>NZ_JAUYUS010000051.1 GCF_030694575.1 Parvibaculum sp. | reverse complement strand
GGCGTGCTGCCGGTCGTGAAACACATGCCGGGCCATGGTCGCGCCGGCGTCGACAGTCACAAGAGTTTGCCGGTGGTCGACACGCCGAGGGCCGACCTGGAGCGGATCGACTTCGCACCATTCCGCGCACTCCGGCAGATGCCGCTCGGCATGACGGCGCATGTCGTCTACACGGCGCTCGATCCCGGCAATCCGGCGACGACCTCCGCCGCCATCATCCGCGACATCGTCAGGGGTACCATCGGCTTCGACGGCCTTCTCATGTCGGACGACCTTTCGATGCAGGCGCTCAACGGCACGCTCGGCGAGCGGGCGAGTGCAAGCCTCGCCGCCGGCTGCGATCTCGCCCTTCACTGCAACGGCCGGATGGCGGAGATGGAAGAGGTCGCCGCCGAGGTCCCCGTCCTGTCGGGAAAGCCGCTTGCCCGCTCCAAGGCGGCTCTCGCTCGGCTGACGGAGCCTTCCGCGCCGGTCGATACCGATTCGGCTTATGTGAAGTTCAGTGAATGGCTCGCGACGGCCTGATGAGATCGCTGGGGATAAGCTGAGAAACGGGGTACCCGCGCCGGGGGGTGCGGGGTATAAAGGCCTATCTCCTTATTCCGGCGGGGAAACCGGACGAGGATGCGGGACACTCAATATTTCGGATCGAATGCAACAGGCTGTCATGACCGAGGCGCCTACTTCAGGTGACGCAGACGGCGCGCAACCCCACGGGGCTGCCGGCGACACGGCTGCGTCCTTCGAAGAAGGGCCCCCACGCGCGCTTCCCGAAGGGGACGAGAACACGCTGATCGTGGACCTCGATGGTTTCGAGGGGCCGCTCGACGTGTTGCTGGCGCTTGCGCGAAACCAGAAGGTCGATCTCACCAGGATCTCGATCCTGAAGCTTGCCGAGCAGTATCTCCACTTCATCACGCAGGCACGGCGGATGGAGCTCGATCTTGCCGCCGACTATCTCGTCATGGCGTCGTGGCTGGCCTTCCTGAAATCGAAGCTTCTGCTGCCGCCGCCGGAAGAAGAAGAGGGCCCGTCGGGCGCAGAGATGGCGGCGCGGCTTGCCTTCCAGCTGCAGCGTCTGGAGGCGATGCGCAAGGTGTCGCAGGAAATTTTCGCGCGCCAATGCCGGATGGGGATGCACGTTTTTCCGCGTGGCCGCCCGGAAGGCATTCGCCTTGTCAAAACCAGCGAGTATTCGGGAACGCTCTTCGAGCTTCTCAAGGCTTATTCGGACCAGCGCCTGAAGGGCCACGAGACGAAATGGGAGCCGAAGCGACTTCCGATCATGGCGATCGAGGCTGCCCGCCACCGCCTTGAACGCATGATGGGCATGATGTTCGACTGGGGCCGGATCGACGTCTATCTGCCCATGGAAGAAATGAGCCCGCAGCTTCGCCGTTCGGCTATCGCCAGCACGTTAAGTGCGGCTCTGGTTCTGGCCAAGGACGGCGTCATGGAAATTCGCCAATCCGGCGCCTTCGGGCCGCTGTTCGTACGCCGCCGCGAGAGTTCACCCGACAATCCGCCGTTCGGTACGGCCGAGACGCCTGAGAAGACTGAAGAATGAACGACGAGACGAGTTTGACGGAACCGGAAAACGGTATCGAGATGGCAGCAGACGAGCCAGAGCAGGACGAAGGCGACGAGGCCGAGGGATCCGAGAACGTCGTTCGCTTTCCGGTCAACGCGACCGAGCATGCGCAGCTCATGCGGATAACGGAGGCGCTTCTTTTCGCCGCCGCCGAGCCGCTCGACATCGACAGCATTGCCGGCCGCCTGCCTGAGGGCGCGGATGTCGGGGCCGTGATCGAGGACCTTCAGACGGCTTATCAAGGACGGGGTGTAACCCTTGTCCGTGTTGCGAATAAATGGATGTTCCGTACCGCCGACGATCTCTCGTTCCTGATGGAGCGGGAGGCCGTGGAGCAGCGCCGGCTGTCGCGGGCGGGCATGGAAACGCTCGCCATCGTGGCCTATCACCAGCCGGTTACGCGCGCCGAGATCGAGGAAATTCGGGGTGTTTCCGTCTCGAAGGGCACGCTCGACGTACTGATGGAGACGGGCTGGGTACGGCTTCGCGGCCGCAGGCGCACGCCGGGGCGTCCGGTCACTTACGGAACCACCGAAGCTTTTCTCGTCCATTTCGGCCTGGAGAGCGTCGGCGACCTGCCCGGTGCCGATGAGTTGAAGGCAGCCGGACTTCTCGATGGCCGCTTGCCGCCCGGTTTCGACATTCCCAATCCGAGCGAGACGGGCGGAGATGGCGACGGCGATTTCTCGGACGAAGAGGAATATGGCGCGGCGATCGACGAACATCTCGCGCAGGATGCCGTCGAGGAAGATTGATCGTCACTTCGTCCAATATCTTAGAAGAAGACGAATTTCACTTAAAACCATATGGTTGGGCCGTTCTGTTAACCATATGGTTTCTGTCCGGCGGGGCGGTGAAGTTTGGGGGATTGCTGTCGCATTTTTCGCGCGGAACGCCCATATTGATTTGAGGTAGTGCTTTTTGACCGAGGCGCGGCAAAGTTGCGCCGGGTGGAGATCGATATGCCGGGTTGGACACAAATTCTGATTGTCATCGTGCTGATCGTGCTGCTCTTCGGACGCGGCAAGATTTCGGACATGATGGGCGATGTCGCGAAGGGCATCCGCAGCTTCAAGAAGGGGCTGTCGGACGAGGATGAGAGCCAGGCGGCTCAATCGCATCCGAAAACCATCGACGCCACCGTGTCGCGCGAGGAAAGCGCGGAGACGAAGAACAAGGCCTCCAACGGCTAGTATTTGAGGCACGCCGGCGTCGGGGGCGCTCCGCCCGCGGCGCGGCCGAGGCATTTCGGGATACCTCATGTTCGACATCGGATGGTCAGAGCTGCTCGCCCTTGCAGCGATCGCCATCATCTTCGTTGGTCCGAAGGACCTGCCGCGGATGATGCGGACGATTGGCCAATACGTCGCCAAGGCGCGGGCCATGGCGCGCGAATTCCAGACCTCGTTTGAAGACCTTGCCCGGGAAACCGAGCTTGAGGAACTGCGCAAGGAAGTGACGGGCCTGCGAAACCAGGCCGTCGCGCCCCTGCGCTCGCTCCAGCAGGAAATGAACAAGCCGCTCGCCATCGGCGGCGGCGGGGCCGGGGCCGCCGCAGCGGCCGCATCTGCGGCCCGGGCCGAAGAAGAAAAAAGAGCGGCGCTCGATACGAGCGGCCTTTCGCCCGAAATGGCCGAGGCGGTCCGTGAAGCCGAAGCCGTCGAGGCTTATGGCGCCAGCGATCCGGCCAATGCGGGAGAGGCCGCCGCCCCCCCGAAGCGGGATGAAGTATGAGCACGCCGTCGGCGGAGCCGAGCCCCGGCTCCAATCCCGAAGACGAGATCGAGGCTTCGCGCGCGCCGCTGCTCGATCACCTGATCGAGCTTCGCTCGCGTCTCATCAAGATATTGCTCGCCTTCGCGGTCGGCTTCGGTATCTGCTTCTTCTTTGCGAAGGACATCTACAACGTGCTGGTCGAGCCCTATAACCGGATCGTGGCATCCGAGGGCGGGGCGCACATGATCTACACAGCACCCCAGGAATTCTTCATCACCCAGCTCAAGCTCTCGATGTTCGGCGCGATTTTCCTCGCGTTTCCGGTTATCGCGGCCCAGATTTACATGTTCGTCGCGCCCGGCCTCTACAAGCACGAGCGCGGCGCGTTCATTCCATACCTCATTGCCACGCCCGTCCTTTTTCTGCTCGGGGCGAGCCTCGTCTATTTCGGGGCGCTGCCGATCACGCTCAATTTTTTCATGAGCATGCAGCAGACCGGCGAGGATGGACGCGCGACCATCGAGCTTCTGCCGCGCGTCAGCGAATATCTGAACCTCGTTACGGCCTTCATCCTCGCCTTCGGCATCTGCTTTCAGTTGCCGGTCATCCTCACGCTTCTGGCCCGCGCCGGTATTGTGAATGCGGCGCAGCTCAGGCGCGGCCGGCGCTATGCGATTGTCATCATTTTCGCGGTCGCCGCCTTCCTGACCCCGCCGGATTTCTTCAGCCAGGTCGCCCTCGGGATTCCGACGCTGCTTCTGTACGAGCTTTCCATTTTCAGCGTCGCCTGGACGGAGAAAAAGCGGGCTGCCGTCGACGAGACAGCGGAGGCCGGCGAAGTCTGATCCTGGTCCCTCGTCTGGACGCTTGGGGCCCTTCCGCGTATACAGAGCCCCGAAAGCGGGCCGGGTGGCCGGATGGCTGATTCGGCCGTTTTTGTCGCCGTAGTTCCGGAAAATCTCACCACCTCTGGGGTGTCATGTTCGACATCAAGGCCATTCGCGACGACGCCGGGGCATTCGATGCCGGGCTTGCGAAACGCGGGCTCGCGCCGCAGGCTGCGCGCCTTATCGAGATCGATGAGCGCCGCCGCAAAATCATCACGTCGCTGCAGGAAATGCAGCAGCAGCGCAACGACGCCTCCAAATCGATCGGTCAGGCAAAGGCGAAGAAGGATGAGGCGCTCGCCCAGAAGCTGATGGATGAGGTCTCGTCTCTAAAAGGCCGCATCCAGTTGGGTGAGGAGGAAGAGCGCGCGGTCAATGCCGAGCTTGAGACTGCGCTCGCCTCCATTCCCAACATTCCCCTCGAAGACGTTCCCGTCGGTCCGGACGAGAGCGCAAATGTCGTGCGCCACAGCCACGGCAAGGCGCGGGAGATGAACTTCGCACCAAAAGAGCATTTCGACCTGGGTGAGGCGCTCGGCCTGATGGATTTCGAGGCGGCTGCGAAAATATCCGGCGCGCGTTTCACCGTGCTCAAGGGACAACTTGCGCGGCTCGAACGAGCCATCGGCAATTTCATGGTCGATCTCCACACGACCGAGTTCGGCTATGTAGAGGTGGCGCCGCCGCTGATGGTGCGCGACGATGCGATGTTCGGCACGGCGCAGCTGCCGAAGTTCGAGGACGACCAGTTTGCAACATTCAAAGGCCTGGCTCGCGACGATCAGGAGAAATATTGGCTGATCCCGACAGCTGAGGTGCCGCTGACCAATCTCGTGCGCGAGAGCATTCTCTCCGAAGAGGAGCTGCCGAAGCGCTTTACCGCCTACACGGCCTGTTTCCGCGCCGAGGCCGGGTCCGCCGGCCGCGATACGCGCGGCATGATCCGCCAGCATCAGTTCTCCAAGGTCGAACTTGTCTCGGTCACGACGCCGGAGAAGTCCATCGAGGAACACGAGCGGATGCTTTCCTGCGCCGAGGAGGTGCTGAAGCGCCTCGACCTGCATTACCGCGTCATGACACTTTCGACCGGCGACATGGGGTTTGCCTCTCGCAAGACCTACGACATCGAGGTCTGGCTGCCGGGACAAAATGCCTTCCGCGAGATTTCATCCTGTTCGGTCTGCGGCGATTTTCAGGCGCGGCGGATGAATGCCCGCTACCGGCCCAAGGGCGAGAAGAATACACGCTTTGTTCACACGCTGAACGGCTCTGGCCTCGCGGTCGGACGCACGCTTGTTGCGGTGATGGAGAATTATCAACAGGCCGATGGCTCCATCGCTGTTCCTTCGGTGCTCCAGCCCTATATGGGCGGGCAGGAGGTCATTGCGCTTCATGGCTAAAACCGACACCAAATCGCTGCGTATCCTCGTCACCAACGACGACGGCATCCATGCGCCGGGCCTCAAGGTTCTGGAAAAGATCGCGCACAAGCTCTCGCGCGATGTCTGGGTGGTCGCGCCTGAAGAAGAGCAGAGCGGTTCGGCGCATTCGCTGTCGCTTGCCAATCCGCTCCGCATCCGCAAGCTCACGTCCCGGAAATATGCCGTGCGCGGCACACCGTCGGACTGTGTGCTGATGGCCGTGCGCCACGTCATGAAGGAAGCGGAACCCGACCTCGTTCTCTCGGGCATCAATCGCGGCCAGAACATCGCGGATGATGTCACCTATTCGGGCACGATCGCGGCGGCGATGGAGGGAACGCAGCTGGGCATACCATCCATCGCGCTCAGCCAGGCCTTCGGCTTCAGCGGCGGCGCCAACGTCAAATGGTCCACGGCGGAGCATTTCGCGCCCGATATCCTGAAGAAACTCATCGCGGCCGGCTGGCCGGAAGAAATTCTCATCAATATCAATTTCCCGGATGTCGTGCCCGCTTCCGTCACCGGTATCGAGGTGACGCGGCAGGGCAAGCGCGACCAGTCGCTGGTGCGTGTGGAAGAGCGCATCGACGCGCGTAACAATCCCTATTACTGGCTCGGCTTCGAGCGCATTCTCAGCAATCCGCCCCAGGGGACGGATCTGCGGGCTATCTACGAGTCGCGTATCTCAATCACGCCGCTCCATATGGATCTCACGCACCAGAAGACCGCGAAGGCGCTCAACGATGCGCTCGGCGGGCTCCCGCAGCCCAAGCCGAAGCGGCGCCCGCGCAGCAAGCCGCGTAAGCCGAAATAGTTGTTCCCATGAACGAAGAAACGTCCATGGACGAAGCCGAGCAGGAAAAGATCGAACTCATCATGGGCCTGCGGCGGCAGGGTATCCGTGACAAGCGCGTTCTATCTGCGCTGGAGCGCGTGCCGCGCGAAAAGTTCATCAGCGCGACGTTCCGCAAGCAGGCTTACGAGGACCACGCGCTGCCCATCGAGTGCGGCCAGACGATCAGCCAGCCCTACATCGTCGCCTATATGACCGAGCAGCTTCATGTCGGTGAGCGCATGAAGGTGCTCGAGGTCGGCACGGGGTCCGGCTATCAGGCCGCCGTTCTCTCCCGCCTCTGCCGCCGGGTCTATACGATCGAACGCTACCGGACGCTTCTCAAGGACGCCGTCAAAAGACTTGAGGAGCTGCATATCCACAATGTGACGGCGAAAGTCGGCGACGGGGGGCAGGGTTGGCCGGAGCAGGCACCTTTCGACCGAATCATTGTCACTGCCGCAGCGCCTTCCGTGCCGCAAAAGCTCGTCGATCAGTTGAAGGAAGGTGGCTTGATGATTGTTCCGGTGGCTGTTTCCGGTGCTCGTGGAGAACAGAAACTTGTCCGGATCGAGCGGACGGGGGATGGTGTGAAGCGTGAGGAGCTCCTGCCGGTGCGGTTCGTACCGCTAGTGGAAGGTGTTGCCAAGGAGTCCTGAGCGGCGAAATCGGACCGACATGAAGGCAGGCGAGGCGATGGGGCGGCGCGATCAGATGCGGAGAACGGCGAGATGGACGGGCGTTCTGGCGCTCGCGTTTCTCGTCGCCGCGTGCGGCAGCCGTGAGCGTCCATGGTGGGAGGATGGTTCCGGTGCGCGCGGCACTTCCAGTGCAACCCCCAGGCCCATCGAGCGGGTCTCGCCGGGCGGCGCCTATGTCGTGAAGCGCGGCGACACGGTCTACAGCATCTCCCGTGCGCATGACGTCCCGTTGCGTTCTGTCATCGACGCAAACAATCTCCGCCCACCGTACGACATTCGCGTCGGCCAGAGGCTGACCATTCCGGCCGGCCGCTTCCACGTCGTGCAAAAGGGGGAAACGGTCTACAGCATCTCCCGCCTTTACAGCGTCGATACGACGTCCCTGATGAGCCTCAACCGCATTCAGCCGCCTTATACGATCAAGGTCGGCGAGAAATTGCAGGTGCCGTCACGCGGCACCACGCAGACGGCGTCGGCTCCGGGGACCGGCGTGCCGCTTGCCCGGCCGGGAACGGCGGCCGCTCAGCCGGCGGCGCCCGCCGCGACCACCACCACGGTTACTGTGCCGAAGTCGCCGCTGCCGCAACCGCCCGCCGCCACCGGGAGCTTCGAATGGCCGGTTCAGGGTAAAATTCTCTCGAGTTTCGGGCCGAAGGCGAACGGACTTCATAACGACGGCGTCAACATCGCCGCTGAGATGGGCGCTCCGGTCAAGGCATCGCAAAGCGGCGTGGTCGCCTATGCCGGCAACGAGCTCAAGGGCTACGGCAATCTCCTGCTGGTGCGGCACGAGAACGACTGGATCACGGCTTATGCGCATAACAGCAAGCTGCTGGTGCAGCGCGGCGACAAGGTGCTGCGCGGGCAGACGATTTCGCTCGCCGGCAACAGCGGCAGCGTGGTCACGCCGCAGGTCCATTTCGAGGTGCGAAAAGGATCGAAGGCGCTCGATCCGTTGACGGTGATAGGCCGCTAGTCGAGCAGCGCCTCAATCGAGCGTCTGGCCGAGCCGCCCGGCGATATCCTGGATGAACTGCCATGCGACGCGGCCGGAACGCGCACCGCGCGTTGCTGCCCATTCGATCGCCTCTGCATGCAGGGCCTCCGTACCGATCTTCAATTCGTAGTGCTTCGCATAGCCGTCGATCATGTCGAGATATTCGGCCTGGCTGCAATTGTGGAAGCCGAGCCAGAGGCCGAACCGGTCGGAGAGGGAAACCTTTTCCTCGACTGCCTCGGACGGATTGATCGCCGTCGAGCGTTCGTTTTCCACCATGTCGCGCGGCATCAGGTGGCGGCGGTTCGAGGTCGCATAGAAAATGACGTTGCGCGGCCGGCCCTCGATGCCGCCCTCAAGCACCGCTTTCAACGATTTGTAGCTCGTGTCGTCGTGATCGAAGGAAAGGTCGTCGCAGAAGATCACCGCGCGCCGGTCCTGCCCGCGCAGCTGGGTCATCAGCCGCGGCAGGCTTTCGATGTCTTCACGGTGGATTTCGATCAGGATGAGGCTGCCCGGCGTTTCCGTATTGATGGCCGCGTGGGCCGCCTTCACCAGCGAACTTTTGCCCATGCCGCGCGCGCCCCAAAGAAGGGCGTTATTTGCGGGCAGGCCCCGTGCGAAACGGTGCGTGTTGTCGAGCAGGATGTCGCGCACCCGGTCGACACCCTTGATGAGCTTGAGGTCGACGCGCGCCACCTCGGGCACCGGGTCGAGGCGGCCACCTTCTGCGTTCCACACGAAGGCGTCCGCCTTGTCGAGACCGGCACTTGCGGCGGGGGGCGGTGACAGGCGCTCCAGAGCTTCGGCGATACGCTTCAGGAAGGGGGCGGCACCGGTTTTATCGGTCATGGAAGATGGCTCGTCGGAGATGGCGAAGGAACCCTCGGGGCGGCGACCCTAGCACCTCGGACCTTGCCCGGAAATGCCTGTATATCCCAAAACTTAGCGGTCCTTGTGCAACGGATGGGTGCTGGTTTGCAAAAGCCCTGCCTGTCGGTATAGTCCGCGCAAATCAATGCACGGCAGCCGTTTTCGTGGCTGCCGCATCGCAGACGGCAGAACAGGAGACATCGATGGGTGGTGGCGGCGCTTCGGAATTCATGATTCAGCTTTTTCCGTTCATTGCGCTCTTTGCGATCATGTACTTCCTGGTCCTGCGCCCGCAGCAGCGCCGCGTGAAGATGCACCGCGAGATGGTGACGAATGTCCGCCGCGGCGATGTGGTGGTGACGGCGGGAGGGCTTGTCGGCAAGATCACTAAGGTCGATGACGCGGAAGTCATGGTCGAAATCGCCGATAATGTCCGCGTTCGCGTGGTCAAGAGCACGCTCACCGATGTGCGTTCGAAGTCGGAACCCGTTCCGGCCAATACGAACACCCCTTCTTAAGCCCATCGCCTGCGCCGCCCGGGAGGGGAGCAAACCAATATGCTGCATTTCGATCGCTGGAAGATCGTTCTGATCCTGGTGCTCTGCTTTGCCGGCCTCGCCTATTCGGCGCCGAATTTCATTTCGAAGTCGTCGCTGCAGGGCGTGCCGGATTGGCTGCCACATCAGCAGATCAATCTCGGTCTCGATTTGCGCGGCGGTTCCTATCTGCTGCTCGCGGTCGATACCAATTCGATCGTGCGCGATCGGCAGCAGGGCCTCATAAACGATGTCCGGAACGCGCTGCGCAACGAGCGCATCGCCTATACGGGGCTTGGGCTGCAGGGCGAAGGCGTCACCGTTCGCATTACCAAACCAGAAGATGTCAATACGGCGGAAAAGGCAATTCAGGGACTTTCCACGATCGTTTCCGGCAACAGCTTCTCGACATTGCCGGAGAGGGACCTTGCCGTCGTTACCCGCGAGCGCCAGATCACGGTGACCTTGACCGAGGCCGAAAAGATCGCGCGCACCCAGTCGGCGGTGCAGCAGTCGATCGAAATCGTACGCCGTCGTATCGACGAGCTGGGTACCACGGAACCGGTCATCCAGCAGCAGGGCGTGGACCGCATCCTCGTGCAGGTGCCGGGTCTCGACGATCCGCAGCGCCTGAAGGAACTGCTCGGCCAGACCGCGAAGATGAATTTCCGGCTGGTCAGCAATGCCATGTCGGGTCAGCAGGCGCTCGCAAGCCGCACCGTGCCTGCGGGTACCGAAATCCTCTACACCTCCGACGAGCCGCGCACGCCGGTATTGGTCGAGCGCCGGATCATGGTCGGCGGCGACCGTCTCATTGATGCGCAACCGGGCTTCGATCAGCGCAACGGCGAACCGGTGGTCAATTTCCGTTTCGATTCCGCGGGTGCGCGCCAGTTCGGCGAAGTGACGCGCAACAATGTCGGCCGGCCCTTCGCCATCGTCCTCGACGACAAGGTCATCAGCGCTCCCCGGATCAACGAACCCATCATGGGCGGCTCCGGCCAGATCAGCGGAAGCTTCACCGTCCAGGCGGCGAACGATCTCGCGATCCTGCTCCGCGCGGGTGCATTGCCCGCGCCGCTTAACGTGCTCGAGGAGCGTACCGTCGGGCCGGGTCTCGGTGCCGACTCCATTCGCGCAGGCGAAATCGCGGCGATCATCGGGTCCGTGGCCGTCATCGTCTTCATGATCGCGAGTTACGGCTTTTTCGGTGTACTCGCCAATATCGCGCTCTTCCTCAACGTGGCGATGATCTTTGCCGTACTCTCGGTGCTGCAGGCAACGCTCACGCTTCCCGGTATTGCGGGTATCGTGCTCACCATTGGCATGGCGGTCGATGCGAACGTGCTCATCTATGAGCGCATCAGGGAAGAAGTCGCGGCAGGCAAGGGGCCGATACAGGCCATCGAAGCGGGCTACAACCGCGCCCTTTCGTCCATTCTCGACGCGAACATCACCACGCTCATTTCCGCCGCGATCCTCTTCCAGATGGGATCCGGTCCGGTTCGCGGCTTCGCCGTCACGCTCGCTATCGGCATCATTACGTCGGTCTTCACGGCATTCACCGTGAACCGCCTCATGGTGTCGGTGTGGCTGCGCCGCCGGCGTCCCAAGACGCTCTATCTGTGATCGGCGGGATGGAATTGAAATCATGAGACATCTCAAACTCATCCCCGACGACACGAAGATACCCTTCGTCAGGTGGCGCTACGTGGCCGTGGGCCTGTCGCTGGTCGTGATGATCGTTTCGGCGGCGCTTCTTTTCACGCGCGGGCTCAATTTCGGCATCGACTTCGAAGGCGGCATCGTCATCGAAATCTCGACGGACGGTCCGGCTGACATTTCGCAGCTTCGAACGGATATCGGCGGCCTCGGTCTCGGCGAGGTGCAGATCCAGGAATTCGGCCAGGCCGACGACGTGCTGATCCGCGTCCAGTCGCCGAAGGACGACGCGGAAGACGCCTCCCAGCAGGTCGTCAACAAGATCAGGGCCAAACTTGGCGACACGGTGGAATATCGTCGCGTCGAAGTGGTTGGACCGCAGGTCAGTGCCGAGCTTGTCGAAGACGGCGTCCTTGCCGTCGTTATCTCCGTCGCGCTGATGCTGATCTATATCTGGTTCCGCTTCGAATGGCAGTTCAGCCTCGGCTCCGTTGTCGCGCTGGTTCACGACGTCATGGCGACGATGGGGCTGTTCTGTATCCTGCAGCTCGAATTCAACCTGACATCGATCGCGGCCATCCTCACCATCGTCGGCTATTCCATGAACGACACGGTCATCGTGTTCGACCGCGTGCGCGAAAACCTGCGCAAGTACAAGAAGATGGATTTGGGCGATCTGATCGACCTTTCGGTCAACCAGACGCTGTCGCGCACGGTCATGACATCGGGCACCACGCTGCTGGCGCTTCTCGCCCTCTTTATCTTCGGCGGCGAAGTGTTGCGAGATTTCACATTCGCGATGATTTTCGGCATCTTCATCGGCACCTATTCCTCGATCTTCATCGCGGCGCCGGTGCTGCTGGCCGTTGGCGTCACGCGCGACGCATCGACCGGTGGTCTCGGCCGTGCCGTGAAGGAGAAGTCGCCCGAAAAGGCGTGAACGATGGCGATGAAGCCGCGTTTCGACGGGCAGCCCGCGCTTGAGGCCTATGGCGATGGCGGCTTCCGTCTTGCGGGACAGCGTTTCGAGGGCTCGCTTATCGTGACACCTCTCGGTGTCTATCCATGGGACATGAGGTCCCTTTCCGATGTCACGATGGATTCGCTGGCGCCCGTCATGGAAGCCGTCGGGACATTCGATTTTCTCATTGTCGGTTCTGGCGAGACCGCGGCTTCGCTGCCGGAAGATGTGTATCGGCGACTCACCTCGGAAGACGTCTTTCCCGACGTGATGACAACGGGGCCGGCCTGCCGGACCTACAATCTGATGATGTCGGAAAATCGCCGCGTTGCCGCGGCGTTGATCGCCGTCATCTGACCTTGGCCGGTTGTCAGGCTTGGCTTTTTCCCAAGAAACTCCTAGCTTTCTCCGCAGCATGGCGACATTGAGTCGCACGATGACGGGCCGCGTTCAGATGCGGCATCGGGGGCCTCTCGGCATCCCTATCGGCCGCGGACGCGGCGTCTGGCACTGAGAAGGGGAAACACCATGGCGGCAATTCTGACTTCACTGCGGAACACGGTTATTGCCGGTTTCGTACTCGCGGCGGTTCTATTGCTCATGTATCTCAACTGGAGCGACTGGGACGGGTCCGCCCTCGGTCACGGCTTCTGGGCATTCATTTTCCGGTGGCTGCATGTCATCAGCGGCGTGATGTGGATCGGCCTGCTCTGGTATTTCAACTTCGTGCAGATTCCGAACATGCCGAAGATCCCGGACGAGCAGAAGCCTGCGATCGGCAAGGTGATCGCGCCGGCCGCATTGTTCTGGTTCCGCTGGGGCGCGATGGCGACCATCGTGACCGGCATCATTCTGGCACTGATGAACGGCTATTTCGTGGAGGCCTATACACTCGGCGCCATCGAAGGGTTCGTCGTTCCGAAGAACATCGCCATCGGTATCGGCATGTGGCTCGGCACCATCATGTGGTTCAACGTCTGGTTCGTGATCTGGCCGAACCAGAAGATCGCGCTTGGCATCGTCGATGCGCCGGCGGAATCGAAGCCCGCCGCCGCGCGGACCGCGATGCTCTTCTCGCGCACGAATACCATGCTGTCGGTTCCGATGCTCTTTGCGATGGTTTCGGCTCAGAACATCTACTGATTTCCGCTGCTGCGGAACGGAGCGGGGCCGCCTTGAAGGCGGCCCCGTTTGCTTTAGGTAAGGGATCATGGCGCAGAAAGCGATGAGTACGAGCATGACGGCAAGCCTCAACGAGGTCCGTCTGCACGACCACGACCGCTTTCTGACGCTGCTCTTTGCGCCGATGCCACAGCGGCTTTCGCTCATCGCGCTCTACGCCTTCAATCTGGAAATCGCCCGCATCGCGGAAACCGTCACCGAGCCGATGATGGGCCATATCCGGCTGCAATGGTGGCGGGAAACGCTCGAAGGCCTGGCGAACGGCGAGACGAGGGGGCACGCGGCGGCCGTCGCTCTTTCCGAATCCGGTCTGGACATCCGGCAATTGCAGCCCCTGATCGATGCCCGGGAGCGCGACCTGTCGGAGGATGTGTTCGAGGACATGGCCGCGCTCGACGACTATGCGACTAAAACCTCCGCTGCCGTCATGGGAATAGCGGCGCGCGCGCTCGGCGGTGAGGAAAAGGCGGGGGCGGCGGCGGATGCCATCCGCCATGCCGGTATCGCCTATGCGTTGACCGGGCTTCTCCGGGCGCTTCCTGTTCATGCCTCACAGGGGAGGCTGACGATGCCCGCCGATGTGCTGCTCCGGCGCAATGTCGATCCGCATACGATTTTGGCCGGCGAAATGACGGAAGGCCTTCGCGCCGTCATCCGCGATGTCGCGGATCATGCGCTCAGCCATCTCTCGGCGGCGCGCATGGCGGATTTCGATCCGCAGCTTCTCCCTGCGCTTATGCCGGCGTCGCTCTGCGACCGCTATCTCGACATGATGACGGCGCCCGGCTTCGATCCGTTCCGTGAGCGGACGGATGTTCCCGCCTTTCTTCGGCAGCTCAAGCTTCTCGGCCGCAATCTCCGCAAGAAAATCTGATCATTCCGCCGCCTCCGCTCTGGGATGCAGCCAGCCGTCGATATCCGCCAATGCGCGCGACGTATAGGCGCGTTTGCGGGCGGGGGCTTTCGCCTTGCCGCGCGGGCGCTTGCCGTTTCCGTCGAGCGGCACTTCGGGCGGTGGGAAGAGCCCGAAATTCACATTCATCGGCTGGAAGGTCGTCGCGTCGGCATCGCCGGTGATGTGGGCGAGGAGGGCACCCAGCGCAGTCGTGCGCGGCGGGACCTGCGGCGCGCGGCCAAGCCGTTCAGCCGCCGCGAAACGCCCGGCAAGAAGCCCCATGGCGCCGCTTTCGACATAGCCTTCGACGCCGGTGATCTGTCCGGCGAAACGCAGGCGCGGTTCCTTCGCCAGCCGCATCACGGGATCGAGCAGTTTCGGACTGTTGATGAAGGTGTTGCGATGCAGCCCGCCGAGCCGCGCGAACTCCGCTTTTTCAAGACCCGGAATGGTGCGGAAGACTCGGGTCTGTTCGCCATGCTTCAGCTTGGTCTGGAAACCGACCATGTTGTAGAGCGTGCCGAGCGCATTGTCCTGCCGGAGCTGGACGATTGCGTAGGGCTTCACGTCCGGTGCGCGTGGGTTGGTGAGACCCACCGGCTTCATCGGACCGAAGCGCAAGGTCTCGGGCCCGCGCTCCGCCATCACCTCGATGGGCAGGCAGCCATCGAAATAAGGCGTGTCCTTTTCCCATTCCTTGAATTCGGTCTTGTCGCCCGTCAGCAGTGCGTCGATGAAGGCTTCGTATTGCTCGCGCGTCATCGGGCAGTTGATGTAATCCTTGCCGGCGCCGCCTGCGCCCGCCGCGCTGCCCGCGCTCTCCTTGTCGTAACGCGACTGGAACCAGCACACCGACATGTCGATGCTGTCGCGATAGACGATAGGGGCGATGGCGTCGAAAAAGGCGAGTTCGTCCGCGCCGGTCAGCTCGCCGATGGCCTTGCCCAGCGCGTCGGAGGTGAGGGGCCCCGTCGCGATGATCGCATTGTCCCAATCCGCGGGCGGCAGTCCGTCGATCTCGCCGCGCTCCACCGTCACCAGCGGATGGGCCGTCAGCTTCTCCGTCACGTAGTTCGAGAAATTGTCGCGGTCGACGGCGAGCGCGCCGCCCGCCGGCACGCGCGCAACGGCGGCGGCTTCCATCAACAGCGAGCTCGCGCGCCGCATTTCCTCATGCAGCAGACCGACGGCGTTCAGTTCATGATCGTCGGAGCGGAACGAGTTCGAGCAGACGAGTTCGGCGAAGCCGTCTGTGTGGTGTGCGTCCGTCTTCACCACGGGCCGCATCTCGTGCAGCACCACGGGCACGCCCGCTTGCGCGAGCTGCCATGCGGCCTCGGAGCCGGCCATGCCGGCGCCGATTACGTGTACGGGTTTGATGTCCTTGCTCATGGAGCGAGGAGATAGCACTCCCTCCCGTCTAGTTCCACACCTTCGGCTTCCGCCCGCTCCAGGGCAGTTCCTTCTCAAGCTGCGCCGCCAGCCGGAACAGCGTCGCCTCGTCGGCATAGCGCCCGGTGAACATCATGCCGATGGGAAGACCATTCTCGGACTGCCAGAGTGGCAGCGAGAGCGAGGGCTGTCCGGTGAAGTTGAAGGGCGGAGTGAAGGGGAAGACCTGGCCCTGCCGCTTGTTGAGCTCGCGTGCCTCCTGGTCCGGCCCGAGAAAGCCGATTTCCGGCTGCAACTGGCCGAGCACGGGGCAAAGATAGATGTCCACCTCCTCGAACACCGACAGCACCTGCCGGTTCATCAGGCGAAGTTGCTGCCAGCCCCACATGGCCTGGGCGCCGGTGAGCTTGCTGCCGTTCTTGAAGCCCGCCCAGGTCAGCGGCTCCAGCTCGTCCTGTTCCGGCTCGCGGCCCATCGTCTCGATCCGCCGCAGCATGCCCGCCGCGAAGTTCGAGCCCGAAACGGCGCCTTGCGCGCGGTAAAGCTGACGGTAGTCGATTCCGAGGCCGCGCGGCATCACGGTGTGGCCGAGCTTCGCGAGCACATCGACCGTCTTCTCCAGCGCGGCCTGAATTTCGGGATGGATGGGCTTGCCGCCCGGCGTCTCGCTCGACCAGGCGATCTTCAGCTTGCCGGGGCTCTTGGTGATCTCTTCCATATAGGGCCGCTCTTTCGGCGGCGGCGCATAGGGCGAGGCGCGTTCGGGATAGCCGGTCGCGTCCAGCATCGCGGCGCTGTCGCGCACGGTACGGCTCACCACATGGTCGACGCTGAAGCCGATGGCGCGGTCGTAATCGTCCGGTCCTTGCGGGTTGCGGTCGCGCGTCACCTTCATGCCGACAAGGCCGCAACAGGCAGCCGGAATGCGGATCGAGCCGAGCCCGTCCGATGCGTGCGCGAGCGGC
>NZ_JAUYUS010000034.1 GCF_030694575.1 Parvibaculum sp. | reverse complement strand
CACCTTTCGACGCTCGACAAGAAGCCGGAAACGATCGAAGCGGCGGTCCGGCGGCACATCCAATACACCGTCTGAGACGCTTCACCCGCGCGTGAATATGCCGACGAGTTCGATGTGCGGCGACCAGAGAAACTGGTCCACGGGCGTCAGTTTCACGAGCTTGTAGCCGCCATTGAGCAATGTCCGCGCGTCGCGAGCGAAGGTCGCCGGATTGCATGAGACGGCGACGATGAGCGGCACGCGCGATTTCGCGATTTCCTCTGCCTGCGTAGCCGCGCCGGCGCGCGGCGGATCGAACACCACCGCTTCGAACCGGTCCAGTTCGGACGCCAGAAGCGGACGCCGGGCCAGGTCGCGGGTTTCGCAGGTGACGGGCTTCAGCCCCAGAACCGGGCCTTGCTCGCGGATCGACCTGGCAAGCGCCGCCAGTGACGCCGCCTCTCCCTCAACCGCATGAACCGTGGCTTTCTTTGCCAGCGCCGCGGTGAATGTACCGCAGCCGGCGAAGAGATCGGCGATGCGTGCCGCATTGCCAACAGCCTCCTGCACGAGACGGACGAGAGCTTCCTCGCCCTCCCGTGTCGGCTGCAGGAATGCACCGGGCGGCGGCGTGACCGAAAGGCCGGAGAGATTGACGGCCGGCATGTGCCGCTCCGCAACGATCTCACCTTCCCATGAGAGCCGCGCCACATCGGCGGCGGAGGCCTGTTCGGCGAGCGCAATACGCAACGGTCCGTCCAGCGGCTTGCCGCCTGTGACGGCAACGTCGAGACCGCTTGCGGTGGAGGTCACCAGTATCGACGCGCGTGAACTGCGGGAGAGGCCGGGACCGATCATCGCCGCCAGCGCGGGCAGCGCGCGTTCGATCTCCGGTACCACGAGAGGACATTCGGAAACGGGGATAATCGTGTGACTGCCACGCGCGTAATAGCCGAGCGTCAGCGTTTTCCTGGTGCGCGTGGCCGCGAATGTGGCGCGGCGGCGGCTGCGAGGCCGGGCGGTGACAAGCGATCCGATTTCAGTGGCGATGCCGCGCGCTTTCAACGCGGCGTCCACCTGCGCGCACTTCCATGTGGCGTAAGCGGCCGCCTCCATGTGCTGCAGCGAACAGCCGCCGCAAAGCGTGAAATGAGGGCATGCCGGGTCCACGCGCTCCGGCGACGCCCTCACTATGCCGAGAAGTTCGGCCCGGTCTTCGCCGGCCGGCCGCACGCACACACGCTCGCCGGCGAGAACATAAGGCACGTAAAGGGGGCCATCCGGTGTTTCGGCAACGCCGTCGCCCTGGGCGCCGACGGAGGATATCTCGACTTCAATGTCAGCGGTCATGGCATGCCGCGATCAAAAATTCGCGGTTTCCATCGCCGCCCTGTATCGGGCTTTCAACAATGCCGATCACGCGCCATCCCATCTCTTTTTCCAGCCAGCCCGCAATATCCGCAGTGACACGCTCATGCAATGCCGGATCGCGGACAATACCGCCTTTCCCGACATTTTCGGGGCCAACTTCGAATTGGGGCTTGATGAGTGCCACCAGACAGGCGCCGCGTTCGGCGAGCTCCAGCGCGGGCGGCAGGGCTTTCGTCAGACCGATGAAACTCAAATCCGCCACGATGAAATCGATCGGACCGGGGATATGTTCGCGCGTCAGATCTCTTGCATTCAGCCCCTCGATGGCGCGGACGCGGGTGTCCGATGCAATTTCTTCCGCCAACTGACCGTGGCCGACATCGATTGCAACGACCGATGCCGCGCCGCGCTGGAGCAAGACCTGAGTAAATCCACCCGTCGATGCCCCAAGATCGAGGCATGCGCGGCCGGCCGGGTCGAGCCCGAACCGGTCGAGCGCCTGAACGAGTTTCAGGGCGGCGCGGGAGACGTAAGGATGTTCGAGGCCGACAAGTTCGATTTCATCGCCCGGACCTACGAGATCGGCAGGCTTTACCGCAGACCTGCCGCCGACACGCACATGCCCTGCCTTTATCGCGCCTTGCGCGCGGGCGCGTGTCGGCACGAGACCGCGCTCGACCAGCGCGAGATCGAGGCGCCGCTTTTCATCCGCCATTTTTCTCAGACGAGTTTCGGCAGCGGCTGCGGCGAAAGCTGCCGCAAATCGGCGATCTGCCGTTCGAGCCCCAGCACGGAAAGGGCCGTTTCCACGATCTGCGCGGCGTTCAGCCCGGCGATGTCGTACATCTTTTCCGGCTTGTCCTGATCGATGAAAATATCGGGCAGCGCCATGGGCCGCACCTTCAGGCCGTAATCGAGCGCGCCGGAACGGGCGAGGAAATCGAGCACATGGCTGCCGAAGCCGCCGATGGAACCTTCTTCCACGGTGATCAGCAATTCATGTTCGCGGGCGAGGCGCGCTATCAGGTCTTCGTCCAGCGGCTTTGCGAAGCGGGCATCGACAACGGTCGTCGACAGACCGAGCGCGCCGAGCTGTTCGGCGGCTTTCATCGCTTCGGGGAGGCGCGTGCCGAGAGACAGGATCGCGACCTTGCTGCCTTCGCGCAGGATACGGCCCTTGCCGATTTCGAGCGGCGTGCCGATGGCGGGCATTTCGACGCCGATGCCTTCACCCCGGGGATAACGCAGCGAAGAGGGGCGGTCGTCGATGGCGACGGCCGTCGCCACCATGTGTTTCAGCTCCGCCTCGTCCGCCGCCGCCATGACGACGAAGCCCGGCAGGCAGGCGAGATA
>NZ_JAUYUS010000031.1 GCF_030694575.1 Parvibaculum sp. | reverse complement strand
TCTGGATTGCTTCGTCGCTATCGCTCCTCGCAATGACGAGACGGTATGGACTATTTTTCAGTCCACCACCTGCGCCACCATCTCCGGCTCCCGCCGGATCACCTTGAAGTAGGCGATGATGGCGCTATCGGGTTTCGAGCGTGCCTGCTCCCAGTCTCGCAGCCGCGCGACGTTGATCCGGTAGCGAGCCGCGAATGCCTCCTGGCTCAACCCCGTTTCCACCCGCACGGTTTTCACGAAGCGCGCGGCCTTGGCGCGCTCCAGTTGCTCATCGGTCAGTTCCGGCGCGTCGGCATCGGGCACGGGCTCACGCGCGTCGAAGCGCGACTTCCTCGCTTCCGAGAAGCCGGTCGCCTTCTTTTCCTTGCGCTTATATCGAACGGTCGCCATAGGCGTCGCGCTCCTTCCTGCTCGCGCGGCGCGCCGAGATGATCCGGCAAATGTCGCCTCGCATTGTGTAGCTCACCGTCAGCACGGCCCCTTCGACGGCGCCCACCGCGTTACGCCTCTCCTCGCCATAGGCGAAGCGGTCGTCGCCGACATCGAGCCGGTCGGGGTCGCTGAAAACTTCAGCCGCCAGTTCGAACGGAACGCCGTGCTTGGCGAGATTGGCTTCCGCCTTCTCATCGTCCCACTCGAATTCTTCGGGTCCATCGTTCGGCAGCATATACGGAAATCCCGTAGCGTCAACAAAAATACGGAAATCCCGTAGTCGGTGGATTCCCTGAATTCAGCATAACAAGGCCCATGACAACGATCCGCAATGCCCAGCATTACTTCCCGAAACGCCGGTTTTTATAGACAGCCTTCCCCCTCTCCCCTAGGAATCGAGCGTGCCGGAATGGCACGGGGTGGGAAGCGGGGGCTCTCATGGTCTGGAAGGCGCAAATCCGGCTCACGGCGGCAGCCGTTCTGGCGGCATCGGTGCTCCTCGCGGCGCCCGCCCATGCGGACAAATGGAGCCCCTGGATCGAGGGCGGCGGCTTTCTCTCCAATGAGCGCGACCGGGGCGAGGCGACGGCCTTCGTGCCGCTCCTCCAGAACGAGCGCGGTCTTCTCTTCGCGGACGTGAAGGGCAAGCTCTTTTCCGAAAGCGTGAAGGAAGGCAATTTCGCGCTCGGCTACCGCCGGATGACGGAGCAGGGCTGGAACCTCGGCGTCTGGGGCGGCTACGACATCCGCGAATCCGAAACCGGCAACACGTTCGGCCAGGTTGCCTTCGGCCTCGAGGCCCTCTCCGTCGATTACGACGCGCGCCTCAACGGTTATGTGCCCACCAGCGATCCGAAAGCGGGCGGCGGCCTCACAACCATCGAACTCGCCGGTTCGCAGATCCTGATGACCGGCGGCCGCGAAGTGCCGCTCTGGGGCGTCGAGGGCGAACTCGGCTGGCGCGTGCCGCTCGAAAACCTCGGCGCCGATGCGGAGCGCAACGAATTCCGCGTCTATGCGGGCGGCTACCGCTTCGACGACCGCGAACTCTCGAAGCCCGTGCAGGGCCCGCGCGTCCGCGCCGAATGGCGCATCAACGACGCGATCCCCGGCCTCGCGGGCTCGCGCCTCTCCTTCGAGACGAGCTTCCAGCACGACAGCTACCGCGACGACCAGTGGGAGGCGGGCTTCCGTCTGCGCATTCCGCTCTTCGCCGGCGACGCGCCGAAAAATCTCGCGCCCATCGAGCGGCGCATGACGGAGGCGCTCGTCCGCGACACCGACATCGTCACCGTGCCGAGCAAGACGGAAAAGGTCGCCGACGCCCTTACCGGCGTCACCTTCGACCGCGTCGAGCGCGTCGACGGGTCGGGCGATCTCGAAGCGACGGCGCTTGCGGCCGGCGCCAACAGCCTCATCATCGTCGATGGCGGCAATGGCGATGTCGCGGGCGCCTGGATCCTCGGCGACCAGACGATCGCGGGCGCGGGCTCCAGCCTCGCCCTGCGCGGCGTCAGCTCCGGCACGCTCGTCAATTATGCCATCCCCGGCGCCACGCCCACTGTCGTCGCCCAGCTTTGCGGCTGCGACATCCTCACGCTTTTCGGCAGCAACACGCATGTCACGGGTCTGCTGCTCGACGGTCAGGCCGGTACGGCCGACTACGGCGTCTATATCGGCGCCGGTCAAACCAATCTCCACTTCACGAATCTCGAAATACGCGAGGTGGTCTATGGCATCGGTGCCGGCGACGGGAACGAGATATTCGTCAACGGCGTCAATTTCTACGAAGACATCTACGGCATCTATATCGACGACGACAACCGCCTCACTGTGTCCAACTCCACGATGGACGTCTTGCACTACGCGGGTGTGCGGGCCGACGATTACAACACGATCAGCCTCACGAATATCTCGATCACCGACATCGACGCCGGCTCGGCCGTCGTTGTCGACCGGGACAACGAGGTCACGATAAACAATGCGGTGTTCGACAAATTCTGGGATTCCGGCATCGAGGGGAATTCCGGCAATATCTTCATCGTGGACAATCTCGCCCTCAGCAGAACCGGCTGGAACGGCATCAACCTCAATGTCGGCAACACGCTGACCCTCACCAACAGCTCGATCGAGCAATCGGAGAATGACGGCCTGTCCGCCATCGCGGACAATATCCTCACGCTTTCCGGCGTCACCTTCCGCGACATCGACCTCAGCGCCATTTATATCGACGAGGACAACACGCTCTCGGTTTCCAATTCCGTGTTCGAAGGTGCGATTGGCGAAGACATCCTCACCGTCGACGGTACGGGCAATACGCTCTCCGGTTCCGGCAACGAGAACACCGCCACCATCGGCAACAATCTCTGCACCGCCGCGCCCGGCAGCTTCACCGGCACCATCGGCTTCGATGGCGGTCCGGACATCGTGGATGGAAGCTGCCCGTAGGTGTCAGGCGGCCGGGGCCAGCGCGCGCAGGCTGTCTTCGGCGGCCTGTGCGTCCATGCCGCCGAAGCGCGACACGAAAGCGAGGTGCCGAACGCCGATGGCCGCGTAGCGTTCGATCTGCGCCGCCACCTGTTCCGGCGTGCCGGCAAGTGCCAGATCGCTGGCGCAGAGGTAGCTGTACATCCCGTCCGGGTCCGGCGGCACGATGCCCGCCGCCGCCTTGAAGAAGTTCAGCATCGCGGGAAGTGCGGTGGCCTTGGCCGCTTCTTCCGTTGCAGCAACATACGCAAACACGACGACGACCGACTCCGCGCTTTCCGCCGCGTGGCCGCCATCGGCAAGCCCACGCGCATGCGCCGCGTTGCGCGCTTCCACATCGCCAAGCCCCTGCATCGCGGGCGAGACCAGCGTCAGCAGCGAATGCCCGGCCTTGCCTGCCGCATAGGCGCCGTCATCCGTGCCGGTGGCGACATAGATGGGCGGGCGCGGCATCTGCACCGGCGGTACGTTCATGCCCTCGGGCCCGCGCACGCCGCCGCTTGCCGCCTGCCATCGCGCGCAGATTTCCGAAAGCCCCGCATCATAGGCGGCCCGCCTGCCCTCGAAGTCCGCGCCCATGCCCGTGAATTCAGCCGCCTGCGAACCGGTGCCGACGCCCATGTTGAGACGTCCGCCGGATAGCACATCGACGAGCGCATAGTCTTCCGCGATCAGGATGGGATTGCGCATCGGCAGGACGGCAACGGCCGGGCCCACGCGCAGCCGCGTCGTCGCCTGCGCGATTGCCGCCAGCACCACGGCCGGATTGGGCGCCGTGCCCAGAGGCATGAAATGATGCTCGGCGAGCCACAGCGCATGGAAACCGAGTTCATCCGCCAGCCGCGCCTGATGAAGCGCGGTGGCATGGATCCGGGCGACTGTTTCGCCGGTCTCCGCATATTGATCGAGCAACCAGAAAACCGAACGGCGCATCGCGCGTACTCCCCACCAGGTGATTAATTCTCGTCCTGCGGGTTGCGCTCGACCATGCGGTGGCTGGCGCTCGAGTCCAGGTCGAGACCGTAGACGCGCTTCAGCTCCTCGATGGCTTTCAGATGCTCCGGCCGGAATGGAGGCGCCTTGCCCTCGAAGGCATGCAGCACGATCCCCTCGAGGAGATCGCCGAGGGAGATGTCGAAATATTCGGCCAGCCCCTTCAGCACCTTGAGGAGGCGTTTCTCGATCCGGACGCCCGTCTGGACGCGCTCAACAACAGGATTTGACATGCCACTTATGTATCTTGGTACCATGATAACGTCAAGCGGAATTCCGGCACTCTCTCCCAAAAGCGAAAAAGGCCGCAGGATCGCTCCCGCGGCCTTCCGTTTCCGGTTTGCCGGTATGTCAGGCGTCGCGGCGCAGGCCCATGAACTGGAACTCGGCGAAGAGCGCCACCGCCACGCCTTGCGCAATCACGAAAGCGATGCCGAGCGCCGTCGGCTCGAAGAAGCCGCCGGCCAGCAGGGCGATGCTGCCGAGCACCCA
>NZ_JAUYUS010000024.1 GCF_030694575.1 Parvibaculum sp. | reverse complement strand
CGGGCGGCGGGGAGGAGGTCTTCGGGTTTGTGGAGCGAACGGACGAGGCCGCCTTTCAATGCTTCCTCGGCGCCGAAGACGCGGCCTGAGTAGGTCCACTCCAAAGCCTGGCTGATGCCGACGACGCGGGGCAAGAAGTAGCTCGAGCAGGCTTCGGGAACGATGCCGCGGCGGGCGAAGACGAAACCGAATTTCGCATTGTCGGAAGCGAGGCGGATGTCCATCGGCAGTTGCATGGTGACACCGATGCCGACGGCGGGACCGTTGATGGCGCCGATGACGGGCTTCAGGCTGTCGAAGATGCGCAGCGTCACGCGGCCACCGCCGTCGCGCACGCTTTCATGGCTCCAGTCGATCTCGCCATTGGCCATGATGGGCGTGTTCGCCTTTTCGGGACGGTCCTCGCGGGCCGCATAATCGAAGGTCTTGGCGCCGGCGGAGAGATCGGCACCGGCGCAGAAGGCGCGGCCCTCGCCCGTGACGATGACGGCGCGGACATTATCGTCGGCATCCGCCTTGTCGAAGGCGTCGATCATCTCGAACATCATCTGGCCCGTGAAGGCGTTGAGCTTGTCCGGACGGTTCAGCGTGAGCGTGAGGATGTTGTCCGCCACTTCGTATTTGATCGTCTCGTAGGCCATTCGTTTTCACTCCCTGTCGATGGCTGTTGCCTGAATTTCATGCGTGGCGGGCCCTGCCGCTGCGTCAAGCTTCCCCTGCCGAAGCAAGTTGACGCGAACGTCATATTGCTGTGTCTTTGCGCCCTGACAGCCACGAATTCGCTGGCCCCAGATATAACAATGGACGCGCATAAAAGCGATGTCCGCTTCTTCAGTACCCCCGGGAGACAACGCCAGATGCATCCTTCCATCCATGCCCAGACGACGCCGGACAAGCCTGCCTACATCATGGCGGCGACCGGCGAGACCGTGACCTACAAGGAGCTCGACGAACGCTCGAACCAGGTCGCGCATCTTTTCCGGGATGCGGGGCTCAAGGCGGGCGACGCCATCGCGATCTTCATGGACAACAATGTCCATTATTATGAAATCTGCTGGGCGGCGCAGCGCGCGGGCCTCTACTTCACCTGCATTTCGTCGCGGCTGACGGCGGGCGAGATCGCCTATATCGCGGCGGATTGCGGCGCGAAGCTTTTCTTCACGTCGACGGCGCTCGCGGCGACGGCGGAAGAGCTGGCAAAAGACAATCACCTGCCGAAGGTCGCCCGCAAATTCGCGACCGGCGGATCGCTCGCCGGCTATGAGGATTTCGAGGCGGCGCGCGACAAGTTTCCGAAGACGCCGATCGCCGACCAGTCGGCGGGCACGGACATGCTCTATTCGTCCGGCACGACGGGGCGGCCGAAGGGCGTGAAGCATCCGCTGACGGGCGGCGCCATCGACGAGGTGAGCGCGCTGGCGGGGCTCGCCATGCTGCTTTACGGCATGGACGACAAGACGATCTATCTCTCGCCCGCGCCGCTTTATCATGCGGCGCCGCTGCGCTGGTCGATGACGGTGCAGCGCCTCGGCGGCACCGTCGTCGTGATGGAGCATTTCGACGCCGAAGACAGCCTGCGCTGCATCGAGAAATACAAGGCCACGCACAGCCAGTGGGTGCCGACGATGTTCGTGCGGATGCTGAAGATGCCGGAAGACGTGCGGAAGAAATACGACGTCTCCTCGATGAAGGTCGCGATCCACGCCGCCGCGCCCTGCCCCATCCCCGTGAAGGAGCAGATGATCCAGTGGTGGGGCCCGGTGATCTATGAGTATTACGCCGGCTCGGAAGGCAACGGCTTCACGGCACTCAATTCCGAAGAGTGGCTGGCGCACAAGGGCTCGGTCGGCAAGCCGCTCAACGCCATCGCGCATATCTGCGACGACGAGGGCAATGAATTGCCGGTCGGCGAAGCGGGCACGATCTATTTCGAGAGCGACACGAAGTTCGAGTATCACAACGATCCGAAGAAGACGCAGGAGTCGCGCCATCCGGACCATCCGACATGGTCGACGCTGGGCGATATCGGCAAGGTGGACGAGGAAGGCTATCTCTACCTCACCGACCGCAAGGCCTTCATGATCATTTCCGGCGGCGTGAACATCTATCCGCAGGAAGCCGAGAACATTCTCGTCATGCACCCGAAGGTTGCGGACGTGGCCGTGATCGGCGTGCCGAACGAGGATTTCGGCGAAGAGGTGAAGGCGGTGGTGCAGCCCGCCAACTGGGCAGATGCCGGACCGGCGCTCGAAGCGGAGCTGATGGAATTCTGCAAGCAGCAGCTCTCGGCGATCAAATGCCCGCGCTCCATCGACTTCCAGGAGGAACTGCCGCGGCATCCGACGGGCAAGCTCTACAAGCGGCTCATCCGCGACCGCTACTGGGGCAACCGGGACAGCAAGATCGTTTGAGCGCGTTCAGAAGAAGAAGTGGAA
The DNA here is from genome assembly GCF_030694575.1 of Parvibaculum sp. Taxonomy (GTDB): domain Bacteria; phylum Pseudomonadota; class Alphaproteobacteria; order Parvibaculales; family Parvibaculaceae; genus Parvibaculum. Next base: position 77,873 of record NZ_JAUYUS010000024.1, on the reverse strand, counting down.
ATGGCCCGGCAATGCCGGGCCATTTTGCTTTTCGGCGCGGGATGACGCGCCGCCCACTCACACGTTATGTGCTAGATTGGGGCGATTCATTGCATGGAGGCTTAGATGACGATGCGCGGGTTGGCGGTGGCCGGATTTCTGGCTCTGGGGGCGGTGGCCCTTGGCGGCGGGGCGCTGGCGCAGACATCCGAGATGCACATGCAGGGGCACCAGTGCCGGAACCTCGGCAAGTCGAACAAGGTGTTCGACAAGAATTACTACGTCTATTTCGAGACCAATTCGAGCCGGGTCGATCCGAAATACAACAAGGAGTTCGCGCGCATCGTGAAACTCGCCAAGGGGCAGAACGCGCAGCAGATCTGCGTGTTCGGCAAGGCGAGCAAGATCGGCAGCCAGGCGGGCAACATCAACCTGTCCAAGAAGCGCGCGCAGAACGTGGCGGCGGGGCTGGAGGCGCAGGGCTGGCCGCGCGCGAAAATCGCGACGCTGGCGGAGGGCGAGGCCTGGGGCTGGCTGGAGGAGACGCTGACCTGGGATTCGAAGGAAGACCGCCGCGTCCGCATCCGGCTTTCGAGGTGATGGGAGATGGCGGCGCCGAAGTTCAATCCGCGCCCGGCACGCCGCCCGCAAGGGGCCACCCTCGCCCTTGTCCGCGCGCGCGAGGAAACGGCGCGGCGCCAGAAGGAAACGCAGCTCGCGGAGACGGGCATCGTGATCCCGCTCAGCGAATGGCTCGGACACAATAACGGCCCCGACATTCTCGCCCCGACGGCATGGCACGCCTATGCATGGCGGCAAGCCCATGAAAGAGCGTGGAAAACGCCGCCACTGGAGGTCATCAAACGGCGTTGCGCGAGGGCCGAGGCGCTGGGCCTCACCTACCGCGAATATACGTTGGAGATATTGGAGCGGGGCCGCTACCTTTAGGCCCGATCCGGCGGCCCGGCCGCACAAAAATTACCAGACAGCGAATGGAGACAGGATATGCGCGTTTTCGATACGGTCGCCGACTATGTCGCGGAAAAAGGCAAGGAGATCGGCGTCAGCGATTGGGTCACGATCGACCAGGATCGCGTGAACCTCTTCGCCGATGCGACGGGCGACCACCAGTGGATCCATATCGACCCCGAGCGCACCAAGAAAGAGCTCGGCATGGGCACGATCGCACATGGCTACCTGACGCTGTCGCTGCTGCCGCATCTCATGGGCCAGATCAGCGGCGTGAAGAGCGCGACGCGCGGCATCAATTACGGTTCGAACTCGGTGCGGTTCACGAACATGGTGCCGGTGGGCAGCCGCGTGCGCTGCCGCGTGACGCTGAAGGATGCGAGCCCGAAGGCGGGCGGTACGCAGATCGTCAATGAAGTGACCATGGAAATCGAAGGCAACGACCGGCCGGCGATGGTGGCCGAGACGATCAGCCTGATTTTCGAATAAGCACCAGCCGAGCGTATTTCGGGGAGGGGTTGACGGAGCGACGCAACCCCTCCCCAAACCGCTTGCAGCGGTTTGACCCTCCCGCAGGGGGAGGGTGGAAGATTTGTTCATGTGGTTGCCGGGCAGGCGGGTGCGGCCCATATAGTTACGCAGTTGGACAATTCCCTTCAGGCCCCTTTCAGGGAGACATCTCATGGCCGATACGAAGCAGAAGCTGGACAAGGCGGATGACGAGTGGCGCTCGACGCTGACGCCGGAGCAATATGCGGTGACGCGGCAGGCGGGGACCGAGCGGGCCTTTACGGGGCCGTGGGTCAACGAGCATCGCGAGGGCACCTACACGTGCATCTGCTGCGGCGAACCGCTGTTCCGTTCGGACACGAAATACGAGAGCGGGTCCGGCTGGCCGAGCTTCTACGCGCCGATCCAGCAGGGCGCGGTCGATGAGCATAATGACGACAGCCACAATATGCGGCGGACGGAAGTGGTCTGCGCGAAATGCGACGCGCATCTCGGCCATGTGTTTCCCGACGGGCCGCGGCCGACGGGACTGCGCTACTGCATGAACGGCACGGCGCTCGATTTCAAACCCGACGACACGTCGGAGAAGTGATCCTTCCTTCATGAAACTCACACCTCCCGCCGTTGCGCCCCTGGCCTCGAAGCGGCCGCAGACGGATGTGCATCACGGCATTTCGCGGACCGACGATTATGCGTGGCTGCGCGACGAGAACTGGCGCGAGGTGATGCGCGACCCGGATGTTCTCGACAAGGACATCCGCGCCTATCTCGACGCCGAGAACGCCTATACGGAGGCGTCGCTCGAGCCTGTCGCCGAATTGCGCGAGACGCTCTTCAAGGAGATGAAGGGGCGGATCAAGGAGGACGACAGTTCCGTGCCGTCGCCCGACGGGGCTTTTGCCTATTACACGCGCTTCGTCGAAGGGGCGCAGCATCCGCTGTTCTGCCGCCGGCCGCGAGACGCGGAAGCGGGCGAGGAAATATTGCTCGACGCGAACAAGGAAGCGGAGGGCGAGGCCTATTTCAAGATCGGCGATGTGGACCACGCGCCGACGCACAAACTGATCGCGTGGTCGGCGGACCGCAAGGGCTCGGAATATTTCACGGTGCGGCTGCGCGACGCCGCGACGGGCGTGGACCTTGCCGACGAGGTGCCGGACACCTCGCCCGGCATCGCATGGGACGCGGCAGGCACGAGCTTTCTCTATACGCAGGTGGATGACGAACACCGGCCGCTGAAAGTGTTCCGCCATGTGGTCGGCACTTCCGCCGCCGAAGACAAGCTCGTCTATGAGGAAAAGGACGAAGGCTTTTTCGTCGGTGTCGGCACGACGCAGAGCGGCAAGTGGCTCGTCATTTCGAGCCATGACCACCAGACGAGCGAATGCAGGCTGATCCCCGCCGATGCACCGGAGACGCCGCCGCTGCTCGTCGCGCCGCGCGAAGAGACGGTCGAATACGATATCGAGCATGACGCGCCGCGCTCGCGCTTCCTCATCCTGACGAATGCGGACGAGGCGGAGGATTTCAAGATCGTGGAGGCGCCGGAAGCGGCGCCGGGCCGCGAGAACTGGCGCGACTTCGTGCCCCACCGGCCGGGAACGCTGCTGCTGCATCACACCGCCTATCGCGGCCATCATGTGCGGCTCGAACGGCGCGACGGGCTGCCGCGCATCGCGGTGCGGCGGCTCGAGGACGGCGCGGAACACGAGATCGCGTTCGACGAGGAAGCCTACGATCTCAACATGGGAGCGGGCTACGAATACGACACGACGCGGCTTCGTTTTTCCTACAGCTCGATGACGACGCCAGCGGAAGTCTACGATTACGACGTCGAGACGCGGGAGCGGACATTCCGCAAGCGGCAGGAAGTGCCGTCGGGACACAATCCCGCGGACTATGTGACGCGGCGGATTTTCGCGCGCGCCTCGGACGGCAAGACGGTGCCGATTTCGCTCGTCCACCGGAAGGGCTTGAGCCTCGACGGGAGCGCGCCCTGCCTGCTTTACGGCTACGGCTCCTACGGGATCAGCATTCCGGCGTCCTTTTCCACGACCTGCCTTTCGCTGGTCGATCGCGGCTTCGTCTATGCGATCGCGCATATTCGCGGCGGCAAGGAGAAGGGCTATCGCTGGTACACGGACGGGAAGCTGCTGAAGAAGCGCAATACCTTCACCGATTTCATCGCGGCGGGCGAGCATCTGGCGAAAGAAGGCTTCACGTCGCGCGGGAGCATCGTGGCGCATGGCGGCAGCGCGGGCGGCATGCTGATGGGGGCGGTTTCCAACATGGCGCCCGATCTCTTCAAGGGCATTCTGGCGGAAGTGCCGTTCGTCGACGTGCTGGCGACGATCCTCGATGCGTCGCTGCCGCTGACACCGCCGGAATGGAACGAATGGGGCAACCCGATCGAGAGCAAGGAAGCCTACGCGTACATGGCTTCCTACAGCCCTTACGACAATGTGAAGCCGCAGGCCTATCCGCATCTCTTCGCGCTGGGCGGGCTCACCGATCCGCGCGTGACCTATTGGGAGCCGGCGAAGTGGGTGGCGAAGCTGCGCGAGATGAAGACCGGCGATGCGGTGACGCTGCTCCATATCAACATGGATGCGGGGCATGGCGGCGCTTCCGGCCGCTTCGAGCGGCTGAAGGAGGTGGCGCGGGTCTATGCCTTCGCGCTGGCGGTGACGGAACGCGCGTGAACGGCTTGCGTGGCGGGCCACGATTCTTTCTGATGTGAGGAACATTCATTTCAGAAAGAGGCGCGGTTCGTGGACAAGTGGATCTGGGGCTATTCCGACAAGTTGAGCGCGCGGGCCGGCGAGACGGTGACCTTCTTCATGTCGGCGACCGGCGGCAGTTGCGATATCGAGATTTCGCGGCTGGGTGCCGGGCGGGAGCCGGTGTGGCGCCAGGAAGGCGTTGCCGCCGGGCGGCACGAGGCGCCGGAGGAGGCGCATATCAAGGGATGCGGCTGGCCGGAGGCATTCCGGCTGACCGTGCCGGCGGAGTGGCGCTCCGGCTATTACGACATCCGCTTCACCGGCGCGGACGGGGCGAGCGGGCATCACATGCTCTGCGTGAAGGCGGCGAAGCCCGGCGCGAAAGCCGTCATCGTTCTCGCGACCAATACCTATCACGCCTACAACTCATGGGGCGGCGCGAACACCTATGTGTGGATCGGCGGGCCCCTGCCCGCGCCTACCCCCGCCGATCAAGGACGCCATGTCGTGGCGGCGCGGCTTTCGGCGGCGCGGCCGTTCTCGCGCGGCATCATGCAACCGGCGGCGGAGAAGCACCGGCTGGTGAGCGAGACGCGGCGCGGCTTTCGCGAGCGTGTATCGCCCGGCGAAGTCGTGCATGAGGTGAAGGCGGGCGGCCAGGGATGGGACTGCCCGGCGGGCTTCACCGACAAATGGGAACATGCCTTCGTTGGCTGGGCGGAAGGCGCGGGATATGCGCTCGACTATCTCACCGACTACGACCTCGAAGCGGAGCCGGGCGTGCTGGACGGCTACAAGGCGGCGCTCTTCGTGGGCCACAGCGAATACTGGAGCTGGGGGCAGCGCGCGGAGGTGGAACGCTTCGTCGACGAGGGCGGGCGCGCGATCATTCTTTCGGGCAACACCTGCTACTGGCAATGCCGCTGGGAAGACGGCGGCAGGACTTTCATCGCGCACAAGGCGCGGGCGGAGGACGAGGACCCGCTGGCGGCGATACCGGAGAAGCGGCACCTCACCTCCGGGCTCTGGTCGAGCCCGTGGATCGGCAAGCCGGAGGCGCAACTGACGGGGCTGTCTTTTCTCTTCGGCGGCTATCACCGCTTCGGGCTTTGCGTGGCGCGCGGGATCGGTGGCTATACGGTGTGGGACGAGAGGCACTGGGCGCTCGCAGGCGCGGACCTCTATTGGGGCGATGTGTTCGGCGACGATTGCCGGCTGATCGGCTACGAGAATGACGGCTGCGCGCTCACCTTCGGCGAGGATGGATTGCCGAAGCCGGTGGCGCGGCTCGGCGTGCCGGCGAACCTCGAGATCATTGCGACGGCGCCCGTGACGCTGGGCGAGCCGGAGTCGGAATTCGCAGGCGCCGTGCCGCCCGAAGCCTGGGGACCGCTGACGCGGGCCTTTGCTGGATACGACTCACCGGAGAACCGCGCACGTATGATGCGGGGGCATGCGGTGCTCGCGACATTCAAGCGCGGCAAGGGCGAGGTGTTCAATTCGGGCACGACGGAATGGGCCTATGGGCTGAAGGCGGGCAATCCCTTCGTCGAGAAGATCACACGGAACGTGCTGGAGCGGTTTCTCGCGTGAGGCCATAAAGTTGCGGGCCGCGTCCCCTCCCGAACGCGGCCCGCAAGCGCCCTGCTTCATGTGGTGAGGAAGCCGGTCGCCAAGGTCTAGCTTCCGTATGGCGCACAGACGGAATGCGAGCGGATTTCGTCGAGCCTCGGCATGGCGGCGTCGTTCTCGATGACGCGGCGGACAAGGGCGAGGCCTTTTTTCGTCGGCGATGTGACCGCCTCAACCCCTTCCGGCAGGTTCGCAGGCGCCTCTTCACCGGGGCCGGTGACGACGAGGCCGATCACTTCGCCGTCGCGCAGTCCCTCGCCTTCGCGGTTGTTGCGGACGAAGTAGTTGTCCGTGATCGAGGAATAGAGCGCGAGCGAGGTGTAGGGCGCGCTGGCCGGCACTTCGATGCGGACGGGGCCCGCCGACAGATCGAGAAGGCAGATCGAATAGGCGAGATCGGGGCTCGGCCGGACGACGGCGCGCGATGCGTCGGTCGCGCGGGGCGGATGCGTGAAGGTGTTGAGCGCGCCCTCGCCGCCGATCTTCGTCATGGCGACGGACATAATGACGCGCGGAACCGCCCAGACGATGGCGAGATGAAGGATGACGGCAAGTGCCGCGACAACGGCGAGCCATTGAAGTTTGCGGTTCATCGGCAGGTTTCCTTCACGATGACGGGCAGCACGGCGGCGGCGGGACCGGCGTAGATCGCGGCCTGCGGGTTGTAGAAGCGCGCGGTCAGGTCGAAGCTCTCGCCCGCCTTTACCGGCAGCCAGTTCTTCTCCTGCGGATCGGCGGAGATGCGGATGACGAACCTGCCGTCCGGTTCGCGCGCCGTCGTGGTCTGCGAGAAGGAGAAGACGTTGCGCTCGTTGGCGATCAGGAAACTGTCGGCGTCATAGGCGGTGATGCTCCACCAATGGGCGGCGAGATCGCCGCCTTCGAGGCGGTAGGTGCAATTGCCCGAGAGGGGCTCGCCGGCGCTGTCGGTGCGGGCCTGGTAGTACATGGTCTCGCGCTTGTCGAGGGCGAGAAGGCCGAATAGCGCGACGCGGGCGCGGGTGTACATGTCCGCGTCGACGCTGCCATAGGCGGTCGAGGTGGTCCATGCGCCGGAGCGGTAGCCGCCATCGTAATCGGTGACGAGCCACCAGGCGGTGCCCAAAGCGACGACGAGCGCCGCCGCCAGGGCGGAGCCCCAGTAGATGAATGCTTTCATTTTTCTCTCTTGTGTGCGGCGGCCCTCAGCGGGGGCGGTCGCCGATGATGGTGACGCGCTCCATGCGGCGGAGGGCCGGCCAGTAATCCGAAGCGGCGTAGTGCTGGCTCGAGCGGTTGTCCCAGAATGCGATGGAATTCTTCTTCCAGCGGAAGCGGCACTGGTATTCAGGGATCGCGGCCTGGGCGTAGAGGTGCTTCAGGAGCGTGTCGGACTCCGCCTTCTCCATGCCGACGATGTGCTGGGTGAAGGTGACGTTGACATAGATGGCCTTACGGCCGGTTTCCGGATGAGTGCGGACCACGGGATGTTCGACCATCGGATATTTGCGGTTCATCGCCTCGATCTCGGCCTCGCTTTTCCCGCGGGTGCGCATGGCCTGGCGGAAATGCGCGAAGTCGTGGATGGCGATGGCGCCGTCGATCTTTTCCTTCACCTCGTCCGTGAGACCTTCATAGGCCGCATACATGTCGGCGAAGAGCGTATCGCCGCCGACAGCCGGCACCTCGACGGCGCGCAGGACCGAGCCGAGCGAGGGACATTCGCGCCAGGTGACGTCGCTGTGCCATTTGTTCTCGCGGCCCGGCCGGTCGCGGTCATGGGTGATGGCGAGGACTTCGGGGAAGCCTTCCTTTTGGGGGGCGAAGGGATGCACTTCGAGTTCGCCGAAGCGGCGGGCGAAGGCGAGGTGCTGTCCGGTCGTAATCTCCTGATTGCGGAAGAAGATGACCTTCCAGTCGAGCAGCGCGGCGCGGAGCGCGGCGAGCGCAGCGTCGTCGAGCGGCTTTGCGAGATCGATGCCGGAGATTTCCGCGCCGATGAGCGGCGTCAGCGGCGAGACGGTGAAGGGCGCCGGTTGCGGCGCGATGGCGGCCTGGCTCATGGGTGTTCCTCCCGGATGAGGGGACCTCCCCGATCCCGCTGAAAGGGAGGGTAAGGCGGTTCGGCCTTTCGGCGCGCCCGCCAAATTCCCGAATTCCGCCGGGCGGAATTTCACCCGGAAACCGGCGGCTATATCCAGCTTTCTCCGCCTTCGATATGTTCAACGCCCCATAGAGAGCCCGCGTCATGAAACCAAAATTCGCCGCCTTGCTGCTCGCCCTTCTTGCCGCCGTTACCGTGCCCGCGCAGGCGGAGGACATGCCCGCCATCGCGGCGGCTTCCGACCTGCAATTCGCGCTGCCGGAGGTGGCGGCGGCGTTCAAGGCGAAGACCGGCAGGGAGGTGAGGCTCTCCTTCGGCTCGTCGGGGAATCTTTTCCGGCAGATCCGGCAGGGGGCGCCGTTCCAGATGTTTCTTTCGGCGGATGAAGCTTTCGTGCAGCGGCTCGCCGATGCCGGACGGACGGCGGATGAGGGCACGCTCTATGCCGTGGGACGCATCGTGCTGATCGTGCCGCATGGCTCGCCGCTCGCGGCCGACGGCACGCTGAACGATCTCGCGGCGGCGCTGAAGGACGGGCGGCTGAAGAAATTTGCCATCGCCAATCCGGAGCACGCGCCATACGGCCGCGCGGCCGAACAGGCGCTGCGCGAGGCGGGGCTTTGGGACGAGATCGAAAGCAGGCTGGTCTATGGCGAGAACGTGTCGCAGGCCGCGCAATTCGCCCTTTCCGGCAATACGGAAGGCGGCATCGTCGCCTATTCGCTGGCGCTGTCGCCCGAGGTGAGCGCGCGGGGCACCTACGCCCTGATACCGGAGACGGCGCACCAGCCGCTGCGCCAGCGCATGGTGCTGCTCGACCGCAGGAACGAGACCGCGCGGATTTTCCACGCTTTCATGCAGGAAGAGGAAGCCCGCGCGATCATGCGCCGCTATGGCTTCGTTCTTCCCGGCGAAACGATGTGAACGGCTCATGGACTGGGAAGCATTCTGGCTGACGATCCGGCTCGGCGGGCTGACCGTGCTGCTGCTGATCCCGGTTGCGATTTTGACCGGACGCTGGCTGGCGACAACGCGGATGCGCGGGCGCGCCTTCGTCGAGGCCGGGCTTGCGCTGCCGCTGGTCTTGCCGCCGACCGTTGTCGGCTTTTATCTGATGAGCGCCTTCGGGTCGGGGGCCTGGTTCGGGCAGATGTTCGAGCGGCTGTTCGGGCAGACACTCGTCTTCACCTTCGAGGGGCTGCTCGCCGCGTCGCTGATCGTCAACATTCCCTTCGCCGTGCAGCCGATCCAGCGCGCCTTCGAGGCGGTGGGGCCGGAGCTGCGCGAGGCGGCGGCAAGCTGCGGGTTGTCGCGCCGGCGGACGCTGTGGCGGATCGAACTGCCGCTCGCCTGGCCCGGCATCCTGACCGGCACGGTGCTCACCTTTGCGCATACGCTGGGCGAATTCGGCGTGGTGTTGATGGTCGGCGGCAGTATTCCCGGCGAGACGCGGACCATTGCCATAGCGATCTACGACCGGGTGCAGGCCTTCGACGAGGCAGCGGCCGGGCAGATGGCGGCTGTGCTGTTGCTGGTGTCGCTCGCGACCATCGCCGCGAGTTACCTGCTGACGCAACGCATCGGGCGGCGCTATGGATAAGGGCCTCGCCGTCCGGCTGCAGCAGGAAACGCCGATCCCACTCGATGTCACGTTCTCGGTCGCGCCCGGCGAAGCGATGGCGCTGGTCGGCCCGTCGGGCAGCGGGAAGACGACGGTGCTGCGCGCCATTGCCGGGCTCTACCGTGCAGCGGACGGACAGATCGCCTGCAATGGCGAGGTATGGTTCGACAGCGCGACGGGCCTTCACCTGCCGGCGCGGCAGCGGCGGGCGGGACTCGTGTTCCAGTCCTATGCGCTGTTTCCGCATTTGACGGCGCTTGCCAATGTGATGGAGGCGCTCAGCGACACACCTCGCGAGACGCGGCGCGCGGCAGCGATGGCGCTGCTGGCGCGGGTGCATCTCAACGGGCTCGAAGACCGCCGGCCGGCGCAGCTTTCCGGCGGCGAACAACAGCGCGTCGCCGTGGCACGCGCGCTGGCGCGGCGGCCCGACGTGTTGTTGCTCGACGAGCCCTTCTCCGCCGTCGACCGGGTGACGCGGCGCAAGCTCAGACGCGAACTTGCCGAGTTGCGGCGCGACCTGCCGATGCCGGTGGTGCTGGTGACGCACGATCTCGACGATGTAACGCGGCTCGCCGACCGCATCTGCGTGATGCATCGCGGGCAGATCCTGCAGACGGGAAGCGTGGAAGAGGTGATGGCGCGACCGGCAAGCGCCGCGGTGGCCGAGCTTCTGGACCTCGCCGCGCCGGACTGAGCCGGTTTGGATATTCCGCGGGGCGGAATTAGACTGCGGCGGGACCCGAAGAAAGAAAATCCATGCCGCGTTCGGTCAAGGAGATGGAAGGCGTGCAGCCGGTGCTGCGCAGCCTGAACCTGCTGGAGGCGCTCAACGCCGCCGGGACGGCGACGCTTGCGCGGCTGCATGAGGAGACGGGCCTGCCGAAGCCGACGCTGGTGCGGCTGCTCGATACGATGATCGCGGCGGGCTATGTGCGGCGCGTGTCGCGCATGGCGGGCTATACGCTGACCGAGCGCGTGCTGAGGCTGTCGAGCGGCTACCGGCATGGCGACCTGGTGGTCGAGGCGGCGCGGCCTTTTCTGTCGGCGCTGACGGCCGAACACAAGTGGCCGATGGGGCTTGCGACGCTCGACAAGGACGCGATGCTGGTCAGGCTGTCGACGCGGCACGAGAGCCCGTTCGCGATGGATCCCGACTGGCTGAACCGGCGGCTGGCGATCCTCGTGTCGGCGCTGGGCCGCGCCTATATCGCCTTCTGCCCGGAGGAAGAGCGCCGCGTGCTGCTGACGCTGCTGCGCCATTCCAAATCGAAGATGAACGCGGTGGCGCGCGACGAGAAATATGTCGCCACGATGGTCGAGGGCATCCGCAAGCGCGGCTATGCGACGACGGCGCCCGTGCGCGGCGACCCGGCGATGGGGCTCGCGCTGCCGGTAATGCTGGGCGAGCGCGTCGCCGCCTGCATCAACATGCGCTATATCGGCTCGGCTGTGCGCGAGGCGGAAGCCGTAGAGCGCTACCTTCCGGCGCTGCAACGCACCGCGGCGGCGATTGCGGCGAACCTCGAGGAGCGGTCTACCGCCTCGTAATCATGACACCGACTTTGTCGGAGCCGACGGCATGGACGCGGAGGCTCTGGTTTTCGTCGTCGCGGGTGGCGGTGCCGCCTTCGACTTCGACGTCGTAGCCGTTGGGGTATTGGAGTTTCGGCACGAAGATTTCAGTCTCGCCCTCGCCTTCCGCCTGATAGATGAAACGGAAAGCGCCGGTGGCGCGCTTGAACTTCATCTTGAGGGGACGGCCCGCGACGGCGCGGGCGTAGGGCCGGACGAAACCGGCGAGCGCGCGGCCGCCGCTGTTCAGGTCCGACGGATCGACACGCTGGTCGATGCTGTAGACCGAGAGGTCTTCCTGGTTCCAGCCGTCGCCGACCGCCTGATCGTTGCGGTTCGACGCGGTGTAGTTCCATTGCGTCGAGTGCATGAGCAACTGGTCGAGCGCGTTGTACATGAGGTCGAGCGCGATGATGTGCTTCTCCCACGGGGCGTCCGTGCGGTCGCCCGCGTTCCATGCCTTGTAGGCGGCGGCATCGTCGAGATCGAAGGGGATGCCGAATTCGCCGAGCAGCGCCGGTGCGCCGGTGCCGCCATTCAGGGCGTGGGAGGCGTCCTTCAGGCGGCCGAGCTGGCGCGTGTAGGAGGCTTCGATCGCTTCCGCGCCTTCGGTGGTGCGGCCGGTATAGGGATTGATCTTCACGGGGAAGTCGAACCGCTTGGTCGAGAGGGTGACGATGTCGTACCAGTGGCTGGCATTGACCGTGCGCTCGGGCGTGTCCGGCGGGAAGCCGTGGCCGAGGCCAGCGCCGGGATCGAGTTCGGCGAAGAGCAGCCAGTCGTCGTTGACGGCGCGCACGCGTTCGGCGACACGGGCGAAGAACGGGCCCATGAAATCCTTTTCCATCTCGTATTTGCGGCCGTTCCGCTCACGGAAGAAATTTTCCTCGAGGGCTTCGATCCGGCCGCCTTCGATGCGGTAGACGCCCGCGCGCTCGAAGGGACAGTGGCGGCCCTGCTTCCAGATCGAGACGCCATCGCCGTTCACCAGCACGTCGCGCTTCTTCACGACGGCGCGCTGGTCCCAGTCGATGTGCATTTCCGGGATTTCGCGGGCGAGGCCGCGCGCGGCAGCAAAACCGTCGAGCGGCGACCAGGCGAGGCCGGGGCGCGCGGGCATGGGATTTTTCTCGCTCGGGCCGAGGTGACGGTAGCTCAGCGACAGGCCGACATAGCCGGAGCCGGGCTCATTCAGCGAGTCGAAGCCAATGACGTTGGGCAGGTCCTTGATGCGGCGGGCGACCGCTTCCATCGCGCCGAGATAATGTTCCTGAAGGAAATCCTGCGCGGGGCGGCCCTGCACCAGAAAGTCCGGGCAGAAGGTGTTGCCGGCAAAGAAGAGCGTCCACATGATCGCGTTGGCCGGGTATTTGTAGTTCTGCGACCAGGTCATGGTCGGGTAGTTGTCTTCCTGACGGCCGCCCTTCGCGAAGTCGTATTTGTACTGCATGACATGCGCGGCGCCGGCGGCGTGGAACTTCGTGAAGTCGAGGCCGACCGCATCGAAGAGCCAGCCGGGCGCACCGTCGCCGCCGGTCATGCGGCTCCAGACGTCCTGATGGAAATCGATGAAGACATAGAGGCCGTAATCGTCGGCCTTGCGGCAGAGTTCGGCGACATAATCGAGATAGGCTTCGTCGTAGCGGCCGGGGCCTTCATGCTCGACGGCTTCCCATGTCGTGAGCAGGCGCAGACAGTTGAAGCCCCATGCCCGAAGGCGGGAGAAATGCTCGTCGGCTTCGGCGAGCGGGAAAGGGCGGCCGACGAAGGAGACGGTGCGGTGATCCGCGAAATCGGTCGGGATATTTGTGTGGCCGTTCGGCGTATAGGGCACCTTGCAGTCGCCGCCGAGATTGACGCCGCGCAGGATGCGCTTGCGGCCATCCGTTCCCTGAAACCACTCGCCTTCGATTCCGAGCCTCGGCAACGCCATTTCCGTCCTCCCTTTTATATCGTTGGATTGAGGATAGCGGGCATGGGCGCGGCGGGACAGGACGGATTGCATCTCCGGGCGGCAGCGGGCAGCATCGGCGGGCAACAACGGGACCGAGACATGAACGCGCCGACGAAGGAAAAACTCCCTGCCCTGCCCGCCCAGCCTGCGGGCGTTGCCTGGCCGACCGTGGAATGGCCCATGGGCGAGTTTCCGGCGGGCGCCGACAAGGCGCGGTTCCGGCGGCTGATGGACCATGCCTTTGCGGCGGAAGCACCTGCCGATCTCGGCGAGACGCATGCCGTGGTCGTCGTCAAGGGCGGCAAGCTGGTGCATGAGCAGTACTGGACGGGCTTCGGGCCGGACGTGACCTGCCCGTCATGGTCGAAGGGGAAGAGCATTACCCATGCGCTGGTCGGCATTCTCGTCAAGGACGGCAAGATCGACATTCACGCGCCCGCCGATGTGCCGGAATGGCGGGCGGCGGGCGACCCGCGCGGCCCGATCACGCTCGACCTGTTGCTGCGGATGTCGAGCGGGCTTGCCTTTCGCGAGGATTATGTGCCGGAGCATCCCTCCGATGTGATCGAGATGCTGTGGGGCGCGGGGAAGGACGATGTAGCGCATTTCGCGGCGTCGTTTCCGCTGGAGCATGAGCCCGGCAGCTACTGGTCCTATGCGAGCGGGACGACCAACATCGTCGCGCGGACGGCGGCGCAGGCGGCGAATGCATTCGGGCCGGGTTTCGAGGGTTTCATGCGGGAGCGGCTGTTCGATCCCATCGGGATGAAAAGCGCTGCGCCGAAATTCGACGCGGCGGGGACGTTCATCGGTTCGTCCTTCTGCTTCTGCACGCCACGAGACTTCGCGCGCTTCGGGCTGCTTTATCTGCGCGACGGCGTGTGGGAGGGACAGCGCCTCCTGCCGGAGGGCTGGGTGGATTATGCGCGGACGCCGACCTGGCAGCAGATGGGCGCCGAAGGGGCCTATGGCGCGCATTGGTGGCTCGGCCTTGCGGGGCCGGGGAGCTTTTCGGCCAATGGCTTCGAGGGGCAATACACCGTCGTCGTGCCGGAGCTCGACATGGTGGTGGTGCGCCACGGCAAGACGTCGCTCGAAATGAAACTCAACCAGAAGGCGTGGATCGCCGAAATCGTGGATTGTTTCAGGGGCGCGTGAGCCGGACCGGGACAGCCCGCACCGCCATTCGCGGCGAATTACAGGAGCCAAAAGCCACGCGCTGTGTGTAGACTGCTGCCTGCACTCGGAACAGGGGCACGGCACTTGGGAAGCATCGTCCGATTTCCCGGCGATCTCATCACGGAGCATGACCGGCGGCGACTGACATCGGCCGCCGAGGGGTCCCCGTTCGATCTCGAATTCCGCACCAACGGCCAAGGCGTTCTCGCTCCCTATCTCACGCGCTGCGGGCAACTGAGGCCCAGCTTCCGCCTGCGCAAGACGCCCGAAGGCTGGGAAGCCATCGCGTTCGGGACGGACGATGCCGGCTCGGTGGCGGCACGCGCCCGGAGCGCCGAAGAGCTTTTCCGCGCGCTCGGCCGGCCGCCCGAACAGACATGAAAACCGCAAAGAAACCATCCGGAGGAACTGCCCCATGAACGTCATGCCCCGCATCGCCAAACCAGAAGATGCCGGCTTCGATCCGGCGCGGCTGGCCAACATCACCAATTATTTCCAGTCCTATGTGGACCGGGGCAAGGTCGCTGGATTTTCCACGCTCGTTTCGCGCGGCGGCGAGATCGCGCATTTCGAGACGGCGGGCATGCGCGACCGCGAGCGCGGGCTGCCGATGGAGAAAGACACGATCTTCCGCATCTATTCCATGACGAAGCCGATCACCAGCCTCGCGCTGATGATGCTTTACGAGGAAGGGCACTTCCAGCTCAACCACGCGGTGTCGCGCTACATCCCTTCGTTCAAGAAGCTGCGCGTGTGGGCGAGCGGGACGGCGCAGAAATACGATACGCGCCCTTGCGAACGCGAAATGACGATCCGCGATCTGCTCACCCATACGTCGGGCCTCACATACGGCTTCATGTATGAGCATCCCGTGGACCAGCTCTACCGCGACGCGGGTATCGAGGGCGCGAACACGGTCGACCTGACGCTGAAGGAGATGGTGGAGGCGGTGGCGGAAATCCCGCTGCTGTTCTCGCCCGGCGAGCACTGGAACTATTCGGTTTCGACGGATGTCTGCGGCCATCTCGTGGAGGTGCTGTCGGGCCGGCCGCTCGACGAATTCCTGACCTCGCGCATCTTCGCGCCGCTCGGCATGGTGGACACCGCCTTCTTCGTGCCGAAGGAAAAGCTCGGGCGCTTCGCGACCAACTATTTCAAAAATCCGAAGACGGGCAAATCCGGCATCATGGATGTCGGCGACGAGACGAGCAGCTATGCCCAGCCGCCGAAGTTTCTCTCGGGCGGCGGCGGGCTCACCTCGACGATGACGGATTACTGGCGCTTCTGCCAGATGCTGCTCAATGGCGGCGAGCTCGACGGCGTGCGCATCTGTTCGCCGAAGACGATCGAGTTCATGACGATGAACCACCTGCCGCGCGGCAAGGAAATGAAGGAAATGTCGATCTCCGCCTTCAGCGAACTGGCGGCGGAGGGCGCTGGCTTCGGGCTCGGTTTCCAGGTGGTGCTGGACCCGGCGGTGACGCAGGCGATCGGCTCGGCGGGGAATTTCTCGTGGGGCGGAGCGGCCTCGACCTATTTCTGGATCGACCCGGAGGAAGACCTGATCGCCATCCTGATGACGCAGCTCTATCCCTCCTCCACCTATCCGCTGCGGCCGCAACTGCAGCAGCTCGTCTACGGCGCCATCATCGATTGAGGAAGCGGCACGTCCGCTATCATGCCGCTCTGGATTCCGCTTACCATCGCAGCCGCGTTCCTGCAGAACCTGCGCTCGACATTGCAGAAGCAATTGACGGGCGAGATGTCGGCACTGGGCGCGACCTATGTGCGCTTCGCCTACGGGCTGCCGGTGGCGCTGGTCTATCTTTGGGGATTGGTCGCTTTCACCGGCGTTGAGTTGCCGGAGGCGAACCTTCTTTTTCTCGTCTATGCGGCGGTGGGGGGGCTCGCACAGATATGGGGGACGGTGCTGCTGGTGGCGCTGTTCGCCTATCGCAACTTCGCGGTGGGCACGACCTATTCCAAGACGGAGACGATCCAGACCGCTCTCTTCGGTATCATCGTGCTGGGAGATCATCTGAGCCTCGGCGCCTTCGCGGCCATTCTCATCAGCCTTGCGGGCGTCATCGCCATTTCCATCGCGCAATCGAAGCTGACCGCCGGGGCCTTCTGGCGGTCGCTCGGCGAGAAGCCGACCTTGATGGGGATCGGTTCCGGCGCCTGCTACGGCATTGCGGCGGTCTGCTACCGGGCGGCGTCGCTCTCGCTGGAGCGGCCGGACTTTCTGGTCGCCGCCGCCTATACGCTGGTTGCCGTTCTCATTATCCAGACGGTGGTCATGACCGTGTGGCTGCGGTGGCGGCATCCGGCCGAGCTTGCGGCGGCGTTCCGGACCTGGAAAGTGAGCTCGCTTGTCGGCGTTGCGGGCGCGCTCGCCTCGATGGGCTGGTTCACGGCGATGACGATCCAGAACGCGGCCTATGTGCGCGCGCTCGGGCAGATCGAGCTCGTGTTCACTTTCGCCTCGTCGCATTTCCTGTTCCGGGAAAAGACGAACGCGCTGGAACTCACCGGCATCGCGCTGGTGATCGGCGGCATCCTGTTGCTGATTTTCGTTCGCTGAGACATCGCAGCCCCGGAGCCCGGCTCGCGCCGAACCCCGGGGAGCGATAGCGGATGGCGATTGCATGCTGCCGCGGCGTTGGGGGGGCAAGGGGTCGCCGGCAACACTTTCCGCATCCGCCGCGCCGGTGCGCTCGGGGCGCGCGCCAACGCGTCGTTCATCGGAGACCGGAGCGGACGGAAGGCAGATCCGCATCGGCTTCCGCGTATGCACTCAACAGTTCAGCATGGAACAGCTATCGGGTCCCGCCCGTCGGGGCTGGGGGCAGTGTCGCCGGGCGATCACCGACGGACCGAGATTAGTGCAGGGCGGTTTTTATTGAAAGCAGATTCGTCCGTAGACGCATGATTCTACTGCCTGTCCCGCAGCGGGACAGGTGCCCTGAAAATGGGCAGTTTCCCGCCGCAATCAATTAATGCGGAACATCACCAGCGACAGTCGTGCGGTGCATGACACGCAGATGACCGTCATAGCCGCCGTCGGCGAAATGCAGCGTGCAGCGGTTGTCCCACATGGTGAGCATGTTCTCGCGCCATTTGTGGCGGTAGACGAATTCGTCCTTCGTCATGTGGGTGTAAAGGAAACCGAGAATGGCGGCGGACTCCTCATGCGTCATGCCTTCGATGCCGACGGTATAGACGGGGCTGACGTAAAGCGCCTTGCGGCCCGTCACGGGATGCGTGCGGATGAGCGGATGCGGGCAGGTCTTTTCCGCTTCCTTGCTGACAATGATTTTCATTGTCCGTTGTTCTTTTTCCTGCGCGAAGATGCCCTTGGTGCCGTAGGGAAGCGCTGCACTGTGAATGGCGGTGAGGCCGGCGAGCATCTTCTTCATCACGTCCGAGAGTGCGTCGTATGCGCGCGTGCAATCCGCATAGAGCGTGTCGCCGCCGACGGGGGGCGTCACCTTGGAATGAAGGAGGGTCGCGGCGGGCGGCTCGTGCTGGAAGCTCCAGTCGGAATGCCAGCCGGCGCCGAAATTCCGCGCCTTCTCATCCGGCTCGCGGCGAAGCTCCAGGATATGCGGACGGCCTTCCATCGGCGCGATGAAGGGATCGTGGCCGAAGGGGCCGATCTGGAGCGTGAAGGCTTCGAGCTCATCATGCGTGAGCGGCTGATCGGGAAACCAGACGACGGCGTGGTCCGCCCATGCCTGTTTCACTTCCGCCAGCACCTCGGGCGGCAGCGGCCGCGAAAGATCGAGGCCGGTGATTTCGGCGCCGAAGCCGGTGGCGTTCGGCGTCACATGGATGTTGCGCGGTTTCGCGGCGGCTTGCGACATGGTTCCCTCCCCTGCTCCCTTCGTGGAGCTTTCGGGAGAGATTGCCACATCGGCTCGCCCGGCAAAACCTATTGCAGGGGACCTATTGCAGCGGCGCGCCCGCGATGGTGATGCGGTGCATCAGGCGCTTGTCGCCGTGATAGTCGTTGACGGCGTAGTGCCAGGTGGCCCGGTTGTCCCAGAAGGCGACCGAACCGTCGCGCCACTGGAAGCGGCAGGTGAATTCGGGCCGCACCGCATGGGCGAAGAGATAGTCGAGGAGCGGCTTGCTCTCCAGCCAGCTCCAGCCCTCGAAATGGGTGGTGAAAGCGGGATTGACGTAGAGCGCCTTCTTGCCGCTCAGCGGATGCGTGACGACGACGGGGTGAACCGCCTCGCTGACGAGATTTTCGCCCTTGAAGCCCTTGCCCTGATCGCTGTTCTTGTAGAAGCCGGCGGCGCCGAACACATGCGCGTTGGAATGGACGGCGCGCAGGCCCTCCAGCGTTTTCTTCAGGCCCGGCGTCAGCGCGTCGTAAGCGGCATACATGCTGGCGAACAGTGTGTCGCCGCCCTCGTCCGGGAGTTCGCGCGCCACGAGCACGGAGCCCATTGCGGGTTCGATGTCGTAGGAATGATCCGTGTGCCAGCCGCCGCCGATATTGACGGTCTGATCCTTCTCCTTCCGCACCTCGGCGATGAGCGGATTTTGCGTCGGCGTGAAGAACTTGTTGATGTCGATCTCGCCCCAGCGGCGCGCGAAGGCGATGTGATCCTCGGGTGTGAGGTTCTGGTCGCGGAAGAAGACGACGCCGTAGTCGACATAGGCCTGCCGCACGGCCTCCATGTCCGAGTTGCCAAGCTTCGCCAGATCGACGCCAAGCACTTCGGCGCCGCAGCCGCCCGTCATTTTCCGTACTTCGATCGCACCCATGATTTCCTCCACGTGAAGCGCCGGTTTGCCGGTCATGGGGTTGAGGCTAAGCCTGTGCGGAGTATAGATTGTTACGGAAGTAACAATTAGGGCTTAGATCATGGAAAAGACCCCAACCTCCGAACGCGTGGCGGCCATGCTCGGGCGGAACTACTGGTTCGCGCGGCGTCCGGCCGAACTGCGGCGCAAGCTTGTCGCCCATGCGCAGGTTTCGACGGTGGAAGCGGGGCATTGGATCTACGATGCGGGCGACGAGGCGCACGGTCTCTATGGCGTGCTCAGCGGCTCCGTGACGACCTATGTGGCGCTCGACAATGGCGAGGACGTGCCCGTCAATATTTCCGGGCCCAGTTCAATCTTCGGCTATGCCGCGCAGGTACTCGGCGGGCGGCGCGTCACCACGGCGGTGGCGCATGAACGCTCGGAGATCATTTTCATTCCGCAGCAGGCACTGGCGGCGATTGCCCGCGACCTGCCGTCGCTCTGGCTGCATTTCGCGGAACTGGCGACCGAGCAGCTCACATGGGCGGTGAAGGTGCTCGCGGAACGATCGCGCCTGCCGCCGCAGACGCAGGTTGCATCGCGGCTGCAGGCCTATGCGGCCGTATGGGCCAATGAAGACGGCACCGCCACGCTGCCGATACGCCAGGATGAGCTTGCCGAAATGGCCGGCCTGTCGCGGAAGACAGTCAATCTCATATTGAGGGATTTCGAGAGGCGGGGGGTGGTCGCGCTTGGCTACCGGGAGATCGGTATTCGCGATGCGGCGGCGTTGAGGCGGTTGGCGGCGGCGGAGCGCCCATGAAAAAGCCCGCGCCGTTTCCGGCGCGGGCTTTTGTTTCGTGGAGGCGGATTATTCCGCGGCCTGCGCCACCGAGATGCCGGCCATGCGGTTGAGGCGGGTCTTGATGATGGCTTCGGCTTCCGAGACCATGCGGGTCACGAGTTCCTGGCAGGACGGGATGTCGTGGATCAGGCCCTGCACCATGCCGGCCGACCAGATGCCGTAATCGGGATCGCCCTGCTCGTAGACGACGCGGCCGCGCGCGCCCGCGACGAGATGGGCGATGTCCTCGATCTTGGCGCCGCCCTTCTTTTCGATTTCCACGACTTCCTGGCTGACGGCGTTTCTCGCGACGCGGGCCGTGTTGTGCAGTGTGCGGAAGATGAGATCGGTCGAGCGTTCGTCATTGGCGACGATCTGTTCCTTCACCTTCTGGTGGATGGCGCTTTCCTTGGTGCACATGAAGCGCGTGCCCATGTTGACGCCTTCGGCGCCGAGCGCGAGCGCGGCGACGAGGCCGCGCGCATCGCCGAAACCGCCCGACGCGATCATCGGGATTTTCACCTTGTCGGCGGCGGCGGGAATGAGGATCAGGCCCGGAATGTCATCCTCGCCCGGATGGCCGGCGCATTCGAAGCCGTCGATCGAAATAGCATCGACGCCCATGCGCTCGGCAGAGAGCGCGTGGCGGACGGCTGTGCATTTGTGGATGACCTTGATGCCGTGTTCCTTGAAGTGATTGACGTGTTCCTGCGGCTTGTAGCCCGCGGTTTCCACGATCTTCACGCCGGACTCGATGATCGCCTGGCGGTATTCGGCATAGGGCGGCGGCTTCAGCGCCGGCAGGATGGTGAGATTGACGCCGAAGGGCCGGTCGGTGAGGCCCTTGCACTTCGCGATTTCCTTCACGAGGTCTTCCGGCGTCGGCTGCGTCAGCGCGGTGATGAAACCGAGCGCGCCGGCATTCGCGACCGCCGCGACGAGTTCGGCGCGGCCCACCCACTGCATGCCGCCCTGCACGATGGGGTGATCGACCCCGAACATTTCCGTGAATCTGGTTTTGAGCACGTCGTCTCTCCCTCTGCCGGTCCGGGCGTTCGGTGCCGGACCTCCCTAATTCCTTGTATGGCGCTGTTTTAGCAGAAGGCGGATCGGCATTGCACGCCGGGAATCGGCGGGGACGACGGCAAAAACACGTTGCCGCAGCGTCTCCCAAGGCTTCGCAAGTTCTTGAAAAGAGCGAAAAACCGGCGCAGTCTGCCGCGACAAGATCGGACAATGGATTGTTCAGCCATGAACAACGACGCCAATTGGGACGCCTATCGCATTTTCCTCGCGGTGGTGGATACGCAGAGCCTTTCCGGCGCGGGCCGGCGGCTGAAGCTCAGCCACGCCACCGTCGGCCGCCACATCGCGACGCTGGAGAAGCGGCTCGGTACCAAGCTTTTCGTGCGGGAGCCGACCGGCTATGCGCTGACGGGCGCGGGCGAGCGATTGCGCGCGGAAGTGGAGCCGATGTCGCTTGCCGCCGAGCGCGCGCTGCATGCGGCATCGAGCGAGGACGGCCAGGCGCAGGGGCTGGTGCGCGTCGCCATTCCGCACAGCATCGCTTCCTACTGGTTCATGCCCTATCTCGACGAATTCGCGGCGCGGCACCCCGGCATCGAAATCGAGATCGTGAACGAGGTGACGCAGGTTTCGGTGAAGCGGCGCGACGCCGACATCGTGATCCGGCCCTATGGGCCGGGGCGCGAGAACGTGGTGGGCCGCAAGATCGGCCGCATCGGCGTCGGCTTCTATGCGTCGCGCTCCTATGCGGAACGCTTTGGCCTGCCCTCGAAGCGCGAGGAATGGAAAGAGCACCGGATCATCGGCTTCGGCGGACGGGCGGCGGAAGTGGAACTCGCCGACTGGCTCGCGCATGTGACGCAGGGCGCGCGGGTGGCGCTGCGCTGTTTCTCGGACGCCGATCTCGTACAAGCGGTCAGGGCGGGTGTCGGCATCTCGACGCTGGTCTGCCTGACCGGCGACCATTATGACGACCTCATCCGCATCGCGCCGCAGAAGCTCGCCAACGGCACGGAGATGTGGCTGCTCGCGCATCCCGACCTGCGCGATACCGCGCCCGTGCGCGCCGTCATCGATTTCCTCGGCGAGAAGGCGAAGGTGGACCGCGACCGGCTGGCGGGACGCAATATTACCTGAACGTATCCGAACACCCCGGCATTCAGCGCTGAACAGGCATAACAGCGTGATCCGGTCCATATTGAGCACAGTGAATTTGCGGAGGACACCGACATGGCGCTACCCGACATTCTGAAAAACAGCCTGGAGATACCCGTCATCGGGTCTCCGCTCTTCATCGTTTCCGGCCCGGAGCTGGTGATCGCGCAGTGCAAGGCGGGCATCGTCGGCTCGTTCCCGGCGCTCAATGCGCGGCCGGCACATGTACTGGAAGAGTGGATCACGCGGATCAAGGGCGAGCTTGGCGAATACCAGGCGAAGCATCCCGAGAAGAAGGTTGCGCCTTTCGCGGTCAACCAGATCTGCCATGCCTCGAACGACCGGCTGGCACATGACATCGACGTCTGCACGAAGCTCGAAGTGCCGATCATCATCACGTCGCTCCGCCCGCCGGCCGAGGTGATCGACGCGGCGCATACCTATGGCGGCAAGGTCTTCCACGACGTCATCAATGTGAAGCATGCGAAGAAGGCGGCGGAACAGGGCGTGGACGGGCTGATCCTCGTCTGCGCGGGTGCGGGCGGACATGCGGGCACGCTGTCGCCCTTCGCGCTGGTGCGCGAGGTGAAGCAGTGGTTCAAGGGAACCGTGATCCTGTCCGGCGCACTCAGCGACGGCTGGGGCATCGCGGGCGCGCTCGCGATGGGTGCCGACCTCGCCTATATGGGCACGCGGTTCGTGGCCACGGCCGAGGCGAACGCCGATCAGGCGTACAAGGATCATCTTGTCCAGTATGCGGCAGAGGATATCGTCTACACGAACCTCTTTACCGGCGTGCACGGCAATTATCTCGCGCCGTCCGTCGCGGCGGCGGGGCTCGATCCCCACAATTTGCCGGAAGCCGACAAGTCGAAGATGAATTTCGGCTCGGGCGGCAACATGAAGCAGAAGGCGTGGAAGGACATCTGGGGCTCCGGCCAGGGCATCGGCCAGATCGTCGACGCGCCGCCCGTGCAGGAACTCGTGGACCGGCTGAAGCGCGAATATGTGCAGGCCTGCCGCGAATTCGCGGAGCGGATGCCGGCGGAAGCGCTGACGGCTTCGAGGGCGGCAGCAGAGTAAAGCTCCGGCTTTTCGGCACAGGACGGCGGCGGAACGGATTCCGCCGCCGTTTTCACAGCCTTGCCATTTCACTCCCCATCGCGATCAATAAGGCATGGGTGAACGCCGCGCGATTTCCGGACTGCGTGTGTCCAGACGGGACATGTCGATCCTCATTCGGGGCGAGACGATCGACGTTGCGCCGCATCGCCACCACGCGCTTCAAATTTCCATCGGGCTCGACGGCGCTTTCGATTTCGAATGCGACGGGCGATCCGTTCGGGCGGAAGGCGTTGTGGCGGGATCCGATATTCTCCACCGGCTGGACAGCAGAGGCATGGAAGTGGCCGTGCTTCTTCTCGAACCCGAAGAGGTCCACGCGCGACGGATCGGGATGCGCTGGCTGGAGAACAGCGCTTTCGTCACCCTGCCCCCGCATATTGCCGGCGCCGCAAGGGCGCTGCTTGCCCGGCCCGCCCCTGATGAACCAGCCTCGATCCTGGGCGATCTCGCGCGGGAGCTCGTGCCGGACATGGAGCCTTTGCCACCGATGGACGTGCGGATCGCGGCGCTTCTCGACCACCTGCGCGCATTGCCGGAAAAGCGGGTGACGCTCCGCGAACTGGCGAAGGAGGTGGGGCTTTCGGACAGCCGTCTGACGCATATCTTCAAGGAGCAGACCGGCGTGCCGATCCGGCGTTATCTGCTGTGGCTGCGGCTCAACGATGCGATGGACAGGGCGATGGCAGGCGCGACGCTCACCGAGGCGGCCCATGCGGCGGGCTTTTCCGATTCCGCCCATCTCAGCCGGACCTGTCAGAAAATGTTCGGCATCAATCCCTTCGCCGTCGTCCGCCACAGCCGGTTTGTTCAAGTACCGAAAGGCGGCGGCGCCTAGGTTTCATCCGCAACCGGAAAGGGCACGATATGCGGAAGGAACTGCGCGCGGCTTACGAGACCGAAATGGCGGCGGCGAAGCGTCTCTATCGGGCGGGCGATTATGACGGCTGCCTCTCGCGCCTCGAACGCGCGCATATACTCGGGCAGCGCAACTATATTCCGCATGTCGTCAGCCACTACTGGATGCTGAAGGCGGGCTGGCGCAAGGGCGACCGGAAGGAAGTCAGAGGCCAGATCGTCAGGATCGCCGGTTCGGCGGGATCTCTGGTGGGTGCCGTGCCGCTCGGCAATACAGGCCGTGCGAATGTGAGCCCCGTGAAACCCATGCCGATCCCCGACGATCTGGCACGCTACTTCCAATAGCCTCAGACCAGGTATTGCCCGGCCGTCTCGTGCAGGAAGCTCATGACGTAGAGCGCGAGAGTGGTGAGGACGAGGACGTTGAACATGCGTTCGATGCGGTTCATGCGGGTCATCGGATCGTTCCTTCTGTGAGGGAGAGGGTTGCGGGACGGGAGGAGGGGTCCGCCATATCGATGCAGCCGAGGCCGGCGAGCGTCGCGCGGACGGCGATGTCGAGAGGCGTGTGGGGCTCGTGGCCGAGAAAGGCGACGAGTTTCGCATTATCGAGCTTCACGGATTTTTTCCAGAGGTAACGCATCTCGCGCATCTCGCGGAACGTCTCGACGAAGGGCGAGAGAAGCGTGAGCGCGAACCAGGGGAGACGCTTCACGGGGAGGTCCGGCTTGCGGGCGGCGAAGCGGACGGCGTCCGCCATCTCGATGCCTTGCTCAAGCCAATGGCCGCCGAAGTGGAAGACCTCGAAGGGTTTCAGCTCATCCGCGCACAACAGCAGCCGCGCCACCGTCTCCGCCATGTCCGGCAGATAAGCCCAGTTGTGGCCGACACGATGCGGGCCCGGATAGGTGACGGAACGCAGCCGCTTGCCGGGCGTCACGAGGCCCTGCGCGAACCAGTTGTTGGCGGCATTGCGGCCGCCGAAGAAATCGCCGCCGCGCAGGATCAGCACGGGCACGCCCTCTTCCGAGGCGGCGCGAAGGCGGCGTTCCATCTCGACGCGGAGGGCGCCTTTGCGCGTCTTCGGATTTTGCGGCGAGGTTTCGGCGAGAAGCGGGAAGACATCCGGCCCGAAATTATAGACGGTGCCGGGGAAGACGATGCGGGCGCCCGCTTCTTTCGCAGCGGCGATCGTGTTGCCGATCATGGGGAGGACGGTACCGCCCCAGTTGCGGTAGCCGGGCGGGTTCACGGCATGGACGATCACATCAACATTCACGGCGGCGGCGCGGACGTCTCCGGCGTTCATGGCGTCACCCTTCACCCAGTCGATGAAGGGCATGTCGGACAGGGCGCGGGCGGCGGCTTTCGGATTGCGGTGAAGGGCGCGGATCTGCCAGCCGTGGCGGTGGAGCGCCAGCGCCGTTTCGCCGCCGAAGCCGCCTGTCGCGCCGAGGATGAGGGCCGTGGAGGTCATTGTCTTTCTCCGGTTCGCCGTTTCGTTGGCTGGAGAATGGTGTATTCACGTATGAATATGAATTGCCTAAATATTCCTATCTGATATACGTTTTTGTATGAACAACGAACAACCCGGCTGGGAGCTTTACCGGTCCTTCCTTGCGGTCGTGCGGGAGGGGAGCCTTTCGGGCGCGGCGCGGCAGCTTGGCCTGACGCAGCCGACCGTGGGGCGGCATGTGGATGCGCTGGAAGAGGCGCTCGGCGTCGGCCTCTTCACCCGCTCGCAGGGCGGCCTCGCGCCGACGGAAGCGGCCCTGTCGCTGGTGCCTCATGCCGAGGCCATGTCGATGGCGGCGGAGGCGCTGCAGCGGGCGGCTTCCGGCCAGGCGGAGGAAGACCGGGGGACGGTCCGCATCACCGCAAGCGAGATGATCGGCACCGAGGTGCTGCCGCCGATCCTCGCCGCCTTTTGCGAGAAGCATCCGCGCATCGCCATCGAGCTCGTGCTGTCGAACCGGACGGACGACCTCATCCGCCGCGACGCCGACATCGCCATTCGCATGATCCGGCCGACGCAATCCTCCCTCGTGGCGCGGAAATGCGGCACGATCGGGCTCGGTCTCCATGCCCACAGGAACCTGATCCAGCGCTTCGGCATGCCCCAATCGGTCGAGGACCTCACGCAATACCCGATCATCGGTTTCGACCGGGAATCCTCGATCCGGCGGCTGAAGGACCTCGGCGGCTTTCCGCTCAGCCGCGAGCTGTTCGCGTTCCGCTGCGACAGCGATGTCGGGCAGTTTGCGGCGCTCAGGGCCGGGGTGGGTTTCGGCATGTGCCAGTACCCGCTCGCGCTCCGCTATCCCGATCTCGTACCGGTGCTGCCGGGGGCGATCGAGTTCGAGCTCGATGTCTGGATCGCCATGCATGAGGATTTGAAGACGAGCCGGCGGATGCGGCTGATGTTCGACCATCTGGCCGAGGAAATGAGCGCCTATGTCCGGCACGGCATGCGGGAACCCGCGAAAAAAGCGGCGGCCAAGTAGGCTATCGCCCGCCGGGCCCTGCCCTGCTATATCAATCGCGAACCAGCCTTCCCTTGCGTCCCGAGGACTTCCCCATGAGCAAAGCCGCCGAAGCCAGCCCCGCGAAATCCGGCGAGAAGCCCAATCCGCCGCTCGCCTCCTTCAACTGGCAGGACCCGTTGCTGCTGGACGAACAGCTCACCGAGGAAGAACGCATGGTGCGCGACAGCGCGCGCGCCTATTGCGAGGAGAAGCTTTTCACGCGGGTGAAGGAAGCGAACCGGCACGAGATTTTCCATCGCGAGATCATGAACGAGATGGGCGCGCAGGGCATGCTCGGGCTGACGCTGCCGGAGAAATACGGTTGCGCGGGGCTCTCCTATGTCTGCTACGGGCTCGCCGCGCGAGAGGTGGAGCGCGTCGACAGCGGCTATCGCTCGGCGATGAGCGTGCAATCCTCGCTCGTCATGCACCCGATCTATGCCTATGGCACCGAAGCGCAGCGCGAAAAATATCTGCCGAAGCTCGCGACCGGCGAATGGGTCGGCTGTTTCGGCCTGACCGAGCCCGATCACGGCTCCGATCCGGGCTCCATGAAGACGCGGGCGAAGAAGGTCGATGGCGGCTATGTGCTGAACGGCGCAAAGATGTGGATCACCAATGCTCCGATTTCCGATCTCGCGGTCGTCTGGGCGAAGACGGAAGACGATGTGATCCGAGGCTTTGTGGTCGAGCGCGGCTTCAAGGGTTTCGAGACGCCGAAGATCGAGGGCAAGTTCAGCTTGCGCGCGTCGATCACCGGCGAGATTTCATTGCAGGATGTCTTCGTGCCGGACGAGAACCTGCTGCCGAATGTGCGCGGGCTTGCCGGTCCCTTCGGCTGCCTCAACCGGGCGCGCTACGGCATCGCCTGGGGCGCGATGGGCGCGGCGGAATTCTGCTGGCATGCGGCCAGGCAATATACGCTCGACCGCAAGCAATTCGGCCGGCCGCTCGCCGCGAACCAGCTCGTCCAGAAGAAGCTCGCCGACATGCAGACGGAAATCACGCTCGGGCTGCAGGGTTGCCTGCAACTCGGCCGGATGTTCGACGCCGGGACGGCAGCGCCCGCCTCCATCTCCCTGATGAAGCGCAACAATTGCGGCAAGGCGCTGGACATCGCCCGCGTCGCTCGCGACATGCATGGCGGCAATGGCGTTTCGGACGAGTATCACGTCATCCGCCACGTCATGAACCTCGAAGCGGTGAACACCTATGAGGGCACGCATGATGTCCATGCGCTGATCCTCGGCCGCGAGCAGACGGGCATTCAGGCTTTCTTCTGAGCGACGGGTGCGCCTGCCTCGCGCAGGAAGAGCATGAACAGCGCCATGGGCCGCTTGAAGGCGAGAAGATAAGCCACGTGCAAGGCGACGAAGAGAACCAGAAGGTTCGCTGTCGTCTCGTGAACTTCCTCGAGCGCTTCGTTCTTCTTGCCGTCCCGGTCGTGCTCGCGCTCCCGGTCGTCATCCGCGAAGGCCGGTGCGATCGACATCTCAGCCGCAAGTTGTCCGATTGGCGACGGTTCCATCAGGAGCCCCGTTCCAGTCGCCAGCAGAAGATTGATGACGATACCGGCGAGAAGCGTCCGGCTTATCATCGGATGATTGAGGCGCCGGACTTTCGCAAGCTCCGTCAGATCGGGAAAGAGCCGGGAGATGCCGAGCTGCCGCGGACCGATTGCCGCCCAGAGAACCCGAAACAGGATGACGGCGGCGACGGCATATCCGAGCCAGATATGCAGGTCGTCAAGTTCGTCGCCCGTGAGATAAGCCGCGGCGACGAGAATGGCGAGCGCAGCGTGATAGAGCCGAATCCTGTGAAACACCGACATTTGAAACCAACCATATTCGAACCCCGGTTCGAATATGCTCGTCCCGCATGAGACGTGGCCATCCTGCATCTTGTCGCAGACGCGCCGCTACTCATTTGCACCTTCATCCGCAATGGATTCAGGCGCTGCGCGTCCCCCACTGGCGGACAGGGCCCACGTCGATGTGAATGAAATCCGAGCGCGGATAATACCCGACGCCGCCATGACCGATGTCGAGCGCGGCATTGCGCAACCGCGGCAGTTCGCGGCCCGGCACGCGGATATCTACCGCCATGCCGCGCATGTGATAGCTCTTCTTCGCGACACCGGCGTTCGCCTCGCGCATGCTTGCGTTGGTCGCGGGCGAGCGATAGCCCGAAATAATCTGGAAGTTCTCGTTCGTATCGAGCTTCAACCGCAAGGCGTAAAGCGTGTCGAGCAGCGCGGCGTCGATCTCATGCGCTTCCCCCGAGCGATGGTCGCGCATCAGCCGGCTTATTTCCTTCAGCGCTTCGGGCTCGAAGCGGCCATCCGCCCAGTAGACGATCTTCAGGCTTTCATCCGTATGCGTATTGACGAGGCGGAGTTCACGGGCGCCGCCGCGAAGCTGCACGCCGGATACGGCTTTCGCCGGATCTGGCCGCAGGAGCGGCAGGCGCGGCGACGCGAGGACAGGCTCGGCCAAGGCGGCAGCCGCCGCGGCGACGCCGAGCCCAAGCAGGCCGCGCCGCGTTACTTGAGATACCATAATTCCCCTCTTGAAAACTGTAGAACTCCGGCATTCTGAGGATCATGCGAAGAAGGTCAAGTTATTGATCTTCATGAACTATTATGGAAAGAGCGGATCACGCTCCACAGTCACCCGAAGCTTCGAAAACAGGAGGCCGCGGGGCCGCGCTCTCCAGTGCCGCCTTTAACGCCGCGTCCCGGCCGTAGATGTCGTCGCGGAACTCGACCGTACCGTCGGGCTGGACGAAGGCCGTCCAATAGGCGACGACGACCGGCATCGGCGGTCCAACAGGCACAGCGACCGTCTCTTCCGCCGCGATCAGCGTCTCGAGTCTTTCGCGCGACCAGCCGGAGGGCGCGAGCAGATGAAGTGCAAGCTCCGTCGGCCTCTCGACCCTGATGCAGCCATGGCTGCGGAAGCGGTTTTCGGTGGCAAAGAGCGATGGTGCGTTTGTGTCGTGCAGGTAGACCGCAAAGGGACTCGGGAATTCGAATTTCAGCCGGCCCAGCGCATTTCCCGGTCCTGGCGCCTGCACAACATGAGCGCCCTGCCAGGCCATGTCGTGCTTGCGGAGATAATCCGGATCGCGCGCGATGGCGGGCGCAATCTCGCCGCGATAGATCGAATGGGGCACGACCCAGGGCGGATTGACGATGACACGCATGATGGCGCTGGCGAGCATCGGCGTCGGCGTGACCTTCGTGCCGACGATCGTCTTCATGCGGAAGAGAACCTCACCGTCCCTCATCACGACCGCATCCGCAGCCGCGCTGTTGACTTCAATCCGCGTGGGCGGCATGGCATGAGACATGAAGCGCCAGCGCTCCATGTTGAGCGCGATCTGTTCCGCGCGGACGGCGGCGGATACATTCAACGCCGCCAGCGTGTCGCGGCCGACAATACCGTCGACAAGCAGCCCGTGGCGCGCCTGGAAGCGGCGAACTGCGGCCACAGTGTCAGCGTCGAACGTCTCGGTCCCATCGGCGGATTCGATATCGCCGGCGATAAGCAGCCGGGCGCGCAATTCCGGCACGAGCGGGCTTGTTTCGTCCGGCTTCAGCGATCTCTTGCCGTCCGGCAAGCTCAGCATGGGCCAGCCGCCGCGCGCCGCGAGGGCGCGATAGGATGCCAGGCCTTGCACCAGCCCTCCGTATTCCGGCTGCGCGGGCGGCAGAGCTTCCAGCCAGTGCCGCAGGTTGCCGCTTCGCAATGCCGCCGCCAGTTCCGGCGCCCCGCCGACGCTCCAGCGATGAATGGCGACGTCGCCATAGAGACGCGCAAGGTCGATGCGGCCCGAGCGCATGACCTGGGCATAGCGCAAGGCGGCGGCGGTGAGCAGCAGGTCGCGCTCTACGTCGTCTGTGCGCTGCCCGCGCTCCAGCCGGTCCATGAGAAAAGCGGAGGGCGGAAGACCGTGTTCGTCCACGCGGCGCAAAATAGCGGTCAGCACCGATGCCGCCTCGGCATTCCATGCGCATTCCGGCCCCCACAGGCCGTACAATTCTTTCAAACCCGCGATGTCGCCAATGCCGTCAAGGAGAGGCCCAACACTCTCAAGGCGCGCGAGCGGGTCTTCGCATCGGGCTTCCGCGCGGCCCGGCGCCAAAGCGGCCAAGACGGCGAGCAATCCGCCCGCGATCATCGCAAGCCACTGTCCTCCCTGCCTGCCTTGCCGATTGGTCACGACGCCTCACCTTCCGACGACGGGCGCGGAGCCCTCATCTTTTCCAGATGTAATCGGAAGGAGCAGGGATGGCGAGAGGCATCGTCGCCGCAGGCGATCAGGCGCCGGGCAGTTTCAGCACCGCGTACCAGGCGTAGCCCCGGTAGAGGGGGCGGAAATCCAGTTCCGCGCCGAGCTTCTGCGCGAGAGCGTGGAGGACGCGGTCGAGTTCGCCGCGCGGGCTGACATGAAATTTCGCGAGCCATGCGCGGAGGACCGCCCGGAACCAGCGCGGCAGTCGCTCCTGCTGGCCGAAATCCACGATATGAAGACTGCCGCCCGGTGCGAGATTGCAGATCGCCTGTGCCAGCGTCGCCTGCCAATCCGGGATCATCGACAGCGTGTAGGACATGTAGATGCGGTCGAAGCGGCTGACACCGAAGGATGCGTAGGGATTGAAGCGCGTGGCGTCGCCCCAAGCGAGGCGGATAACGGCGGAGGCGTTCGCCCGCGTCGCGGCGCGGTGGGCGCTGGCGAGCATCTCGTGCGAAATATCCATGCCGTAAAGTTCGGCCTGCGGATGGAGCCTCGCCGCCTGGACGAGGTTGCGCCCCGTGCCACAGCCGACTTCAAGCACGGTGCCGCCGGGCGAGGGCGCGAGGCCGGCAATCAGGCGGTCGCGGCCGAGCAGATAGTAGCGGCGCGTCAGATCGTAGAAATGGCGCTGCCGGCGGTAGACCCGGTCCATCAACCGGCCGTGATCCTGTTCGCCATGTCCGACGGCGCTCATGCCGCTCAATCCTTCAATACATAGAGATGGAAGCCGCCATAGATCGAGGAGCGGTCACGGGCGGTGAAGGCGAGCGACTCTTCGGCACGGTATTCCCAGCGCGCGAGAATTGCCTCGTCCACGCGGCCCGGCAGCAGCGACGGTTCGGCGGCGGTGCGGAAGATGACGCGGGCGCCCGGCCGCGCCGTGCGGGTGATTTGCGACCAGAGGTCGTTCAACTGTTCGTCGGTCATCCAGTCCTGTGCGTCGAGAAGGACGTAGCGGTCGGCGCTCGCCTCGTCCTCGTCGCGCAAATAGTCGGCGAAGGAAGCGTTCAGCACCTCCACGCGGCCGGCATGGGCCTGAAGCGCCGCGAAATTCTCGCGTTGCAGGTAGGGCGGCAACGGGCCGTTGCCATCCGGCGCATAGGCGCGGGCGAAAGCCTGCCAGGCGAAATAGTTTTCGCTCAGGGGAAAGCCGCAGGTGAGACGTTCGAGCCGCTCCCGCAGCACGAGCCGCATTTCGCGGCCGCCCGCGAGCGCTTCATACTGCGCCGGCGGAATACCGAGGCCGTAAAGAGTCGAGGGTTTGTCCGTCAACCAGGCAATGGTCTTGCGCTCGAAGAGAGGCGCAAGCTTTTCGTCGAAGAAGCGGCGCTGGCTTTCCAGCGTCGGCGCGGCGAGCAGGGCGCGGAAGGAGACGCCATAGAGCCTCGCGGCCAGATGCGCCGCACCGATGAAATGGCCGAGCAGCCCGTGGCGGTAGAAGCCGCGCGCGAAGAGCGCGATACGGCGGCGGAAGTGGAAGGGGCGCTTGTCCCAATATGCCCGCGTCGTCTCGTCGAGGCGGTCCTTCAGGAAGCGCTTGTAGATGTCCAGATTCTCGCGCGTGTCGGCGCGGCCGAAAAAGCGGAAGAAATGATCGTAGCCGGGCATATGGGCCGCACCGGCGAGTTTCAGCCTGACCAGGGCTACGTGAGCCGGGTTGAGATCGAGTGCCGTGATGCGCGCGGGCGAGACGGTGGCGTAGGACAGTGCGTTGCAGCCGCCGGAGGCGATGGCCACGATGCGCGTGTCCGGGGCCGTGTCCGCGGTCAGCGCCATGGCTTCGATGTCGACGGCCGGGTCCTCCCATATCTGCGGATAGACGAGGCCGGTGAAGAGCCAGGTGAAGAGGCGTTCGGTGAGGCCCTCCTTCGACACCGGCTTGTGGCGATGGACCGCGGCGGCGAGGCGGCGGCGGACATGGTGCCGGCCACTCGCGGGGATCACGCTGTCGATGACGGCATCGGAAGGGACGTCGGCTGCGGTGTCGGACAAGGTCTCTATTCTCCGTTCGCGAATCGCGAGGGCTTCCGCCTTGGCGGAGGCCTGCCGCTTGAAGTGCTGCTACAGGGATTGTGTGAAGCCCGTGTGACTGGGGCGTGACAAGGCCGCTTCCGAATCGGATGGAGAGGCGTATAGTCGGAGCAAGATCGCTAAAACCCCAGGAAACATCGTCTCCCTGCCCCGCCCCGGCGGCTTTGCCCGGGACATGAGGCCGGGCGATATCAGCCCATGACGGCGCGGCCGCAGCCGCGCCAAGCCCCGGACTTTCAGCCGTGGAATCGCGCGCGCGCACGTTGCCGACGGACAGCACCTCCCGTGCCAGCCCCTTGTGGCGCCTGGTGCCCCTCGTCCAGCGCCACAAATGGCGCTTCTGGGGCGGCATGTCGCTCATCAATGCCGGGCGCCTGCTCGAAGCTTTCATGCCGCTTTATCTCAAGATGGGCATCGACCGGATCGCGGCCGGCGACATGCGGCTCGCACTTCCCGCCCTCGCAATTCTCGGCCTGATGGTCTTCCGTTACTGGGCGTTCAACCTCGGACGGCGCTATGTGCGCGAGGTCGGCGTCGACGCGGCTTTCGATCTGCGCCAGCGGCTCTATTGGCATCTGGAGTTGCAGGGCCCGCGTTTTTTCGCGCGCTATACGACCGGCGACCTGATGGCGCGGGCGATCAACGACATCATGCTCATCCGCCAGTTGATCGGCATGGGCACGCGGCTTCTGTTCGTGCTCGGCTTTTCGGGCATCATCGCCTTCATCTTCATGTTTCACCAGTCGCCGTCGCTGACGCTGCTGCTGCTTCCTGCGCTGCCCGTCTTCGCGGTGATCGGTTGGGTGCTGGCGAAGAAAATCTTCATGCAGTCGACGCAGGTTCAGGAGGGCTTCTCCTCGCTTTCCGCGCAGGTGCAGGAAAACCTCAACGGTATCCGCACGATCCAGACTCATGCCCAGGAGGACCGCG
The DNA here is from genome assembly GCF_030694575.1 of Parvibaculum sp. Taxonomy (GTDB): domain Bacteria; phylum Pseudomonadota; class Alphaproteobacteria; order Parvibaculales; family Parvibaculaceae; genus Parvibaculum. The sequence continues at coordinate 44,097 of NZ_JAUYUS010000024.1, read as the reverse complement.
AAGTGGCGCGCTTCGAGGCGGCATCCGATCAGTATGCGGGCAGCTACTACAAGCTGATGTTCCTCAATTCGGGCCTCACCTCCGCGATGCTCGTGGCGACGGGCTTCACCACGTTGATCGTGGTCGGCTATGGCGGCATGCAGGTCGTCGAGGGCGCGATCACACTCGGCACGTTCACGGCCTTCATTTTCTATCTCAACATGATGCTGGCGCCGATCAAGGAAGGCGGCGTGATGGTAACGCTGTTCCAGCGCGGCGGCTCGGCGGCGGCGCGCATATTCGAAATCCTCGACCACGAGCCGGAGATCGGCGACGCGCCGGATGCGGCACCGCTCGACGAAATCGGCGGATCGATCACGCTCAATCATCTTTCATATGTGCATCCGGCGAGCAGCGGCGAAGGCGGCTGGCCGGCGCTCAACGACGTGTCCCTCGAAATCGGCAAGGGCGAGATGATCGCGCTGCTCGGCCGCGTCGGCTCCGGCAAGTCGACCTTGCTGCGGCTCATCGTGCGGCTGCTCGATCCGCCGCCCGGCACCGTCTATCTCGACGGGCGCGACATCCGCATGCTGCCGCTCGCCCAGGTGCGCAGCGAGGTGGCGCTGGTGCCGCAGGACCCGTTCCTGTTCGCGACGCATATCGCGCAGAATATTTCCTATGACAATCCGGATCGCGCGACGGATGAAGTCTGGCGCGCGGCGGAGAGCGCGGATCTCGAGGCGACGATCCGGCGCTTTCCCGACCGGCTCGAAACCATGGTGGGGGAACGCGGCGTCACGCTTTCCGGCGGACAGAAGCAGCGTGCGAGCCTCGCGCGCGGTCTCATACGCGAAACGCCGGTGCTGCTGCTCGACGACTGCTTCTCTTCCGTGGACACGGAGACGGAGGAATTCATCCTGTCGCGGCTCAAGACGCTGCGGCAGGGGCGCACCACCGTCATGGTCTCGCACCGCGTTTCGACGGCGCGCCATGCCGACCGTATCGTCGTGCTGGACGAAGGACGGGTGGCGGAGATCGGCACCCACAAGGAGCTGATCGCCAAGGGCGGGCTTTACGCCACGCTGGAGCGCCAGCAGGGACGCCGCGAGGAACTCGCGCAGACGCTGGCGGAGAATGCGGGAGGCGAGGCATGAGCGATTTGCCGCCCACAGAACCGAAAGCCCGCGACCATTCCGTCTTCGACGCGGAGATGGAGACGCGCGGCTTCGATTTCGGCCTCATCGTCCGGCTGATGCACTGGATGCGGCCCTACCGCCGGCAAGGCATCATTGCCCTCGTTTTCGTTCTGCTTGCGGCGAGCGCCGCCGTGCTCGCGCCGGTCGTCGTCAGCCGTGTGGTCGTGGACGGCATCCTGCTGCCGACAGCCGATATCGGCGCGCCGGATTTCGGTCAGAAGGCGCTCAACGGATTTCTTGCCGATCTCCTCGCGCTTCATCCGATCGTCGCGGCCTGCATTCTTTACGGATTGTGGACAGTGCTCTGGGCGGCATTCGGCCACGGCTTCCGCGTCATGCTGGCGCGCACGGTTCTCAACGGGCTGCGCGACCTCCGCCGCGATCTCTTCGCGCATCTCGAAACGCGGCCGTCGAGCTTCTACGACCGCGTCGCCGTCGGCCGCGTCATGACGCGCCTCACGAACGACATCGAGACGCTGTTCGAACTGCTTGCCGGCTTCGGGGTGCTGCTCGGCGAATTCGTCCCCTTCTTCGTCGCCGTCTCGATCATGCTGGCGCTCAATCCGACGCTTACATTCGAGCTGATGCTGCTCCTGCCTGTTGCCGCGCTGGCGACCTGGGTTTTCCGCATCGTTTCGCGGCAGGTCTATCGCGGTATCCGCTCCACCATGTCGCGACTCAACGAGAACCTGCAGGAGAACCTGTCGGGGATAGAAGTGGTGCAGCTTTACGGCCGCGAGCAGATCAACTTCGAGCGCTATACCGGCATTAATGAAGAGAACCGGGCGCAGGAAAATCTCGCGGTCCGGATCGAGAGCTATTACGGCCCGGCGATGGACAGCATGGCGTTTCTCGCCATGGCGGCCATCGTCTGGTTCGGCGGGCAGCATGTGTTCGCCGGGGCGGCCACACTCGGCAGCGTCATTCTGTTCGCGCAGTTTGCGGACATGATGTTTCGGCCCATCGTCGCAATGGGCGAGCAGTGGAACGTCGTTTTCCGCGCGATGGCGAGTTGCGAACGCATCTTCCAGGCGCTCGATTGGGATGAGGCCCTGCAGGAACCGGCGGAACCGAAGTCCTTGCCGAAGGACCTGACAGGCCGCGTCACCTTCAACCATCTCACCTTCGGCTATACGCCGGGGACGACGATCCTCAACGATGTGAGCTTCGACATCGCGCCGGGCGAACGTATCGCGATCGTCGGGCCGACGGGCTCCGGCAAGACGAGCCTCATCCGCCTGCTTTGCCGCTTCTACGACGTGCCCGCGAACTCGATCCTGATCGACGGCATCGACATCATGGATGTGGAGCCTTCCGAAATCCGGAGGCGTGTCGGCGTGGTGCTGCAGGACTTCCACATTTTCTCCGGTACGGTTTACGACAATATCGCGCTCGGAAATCCCGCCATCACGCGGGAGAAGGCGCGCGAGGCGGCAAAGCTCGTCCATGCCGATCCCTTCATCCGCACGCTGCCGCAGGGTTACGACACGGTGCTGACCGAGCGGGGGCGCAATCTCAGCCACGGTCAGCGGCAACTTCTGGCCTTCGCCCGTGTACTGGCGATGAACCCGGAAGTGCTGATCCTCGACGAGGCGACGGCGAGCATCGACACGGAAACCGAACTCGTCATCCAGGACGCGCTTACCAAAGTCACGCAGGGGCGCACCTCCATCATCATCGCGCACCGGCTGCAGACGATCCGCGAGGCGGACCGCATCGTCGTGCTTGCCGGCGGCGAAGTGCGCGAGATCGGCAGCCATGACGAGCTGATCGCCAAGGGCGGCGTCTACAAGACGCTGTATGAGCTGCAAGTGCAAGACGCAGCGGCCAGCGCCGACTAAATCTGAAGCCTCCCTCGATGTATGGAACTTTACGGATTGCCGCGCGTTAAAAAAATGCGCGGCGAGAACGCGGAGCCTTCTCGACCTTTGCGCGGAGCACGATATCGAGCATTCGCGCGACGTGTTCCGCTACTATCGCAGCGACGCCGCGGCAGCGCTGGAAGCCGGCAACGACATCCGCACCGCCCTGCTCTGCTTCGGTCTGGATGCGTCGCACGGATATGAACGGGTTCATCTCGACTCGCTGGAAGCCCTCGCGCGCCTGCTCGTGCTTTACATGCAATCGAAGCCGCTGTTCCGTCGCGACCGGTCGGCAATCGGACCGGTTGACGATCTGCCGACCGGCGAGCCGGGCTGAGAGTACGCGGCCAAAAAATGTGAGGGGAGTTCCGGTTGCGCGGAACTCCCCTCCATCACCGCTGAGGGCCGGGGGTGGGGAAGGCAGCGGCGATCGAGATGCCGTCCGGTTCGGATTCCTATGCGTCGCCTTCGGCGGTCGCCCGTAGCAGCGTGGCATTCGTCACGACAATTTCTCTCGTACCGGGTGCCTTGATGGCACCGTTGCGCTTCAGGTCGCTGAGCGCGCGGCATACAGTCTCGATCGTGAGGCCGAGATAGTCGGCTATGTCCTGGCGTCCCATCGGGAGGTCCAGCCGGTCGCCGTTCTCGCCCGCACGTCCCTGACGATCCAGCATCATCAGCAGAAACGATGTCACGCGTTCCTTGACCGTCTGGCGGCCGAGCATGAAGAGATGGTTTTGGGCGGAAGAGAGGCCGCGGTGGAGAAGCGCCATCAGATGATCGCGAAAGTCCGGCGACACTCGTCCGAGGTGTTCGATATGCTTCCGCGAATAACGGATGACGGTCGCGTCGCTTACCGCTTCGGCGGTCAGCGCATATTCGTCGGGCGATCCGAAGCCGAAAAAATCTCCGGGAAGACAGAAATCCACAATTTGCCGGCGGCCGTCAGGAAACAGTTTGCACAGCCGCACTGCACCACCAATGACCCGGTAGGAAAATTCCGCAAGATCGCCATCGCGAAAAATCGTCTTGCCCCGCTCGACCTTCAGCGTCGTCCCGGCATTTTGCAGCACCGAAACATTGCCCCAGCCCTCAACGTCGGCGAAGCCCTTCCTGCGGCTCTCGGCCGAAACGTCGTCGCGGATGGCATAGCCAGGAATGTAGCGCGGACGGATTGAATGGGTTGCATCGAGCGTGGCGGACATTCGGAGACCCCTCTTACATCGCGTTCAAGCGCTGCGGCTTTTTAGCTTCTGCAGCGGAACAACCATGTCACGCAGGGAGAGGAGGAAAAATCCGTAGATACCCGTAGTCGCAGTCAGTCGGCAGCTTTGTCTGCGAGCGAGAGTGTTATCTCCCGCATCAGATCGTCGTGGTCGACCGGCTTCTCGAGCAATACGCGGGCACCCGCGCGAACTACCCGTTCCCGCAATGGGACATCGGCCCGCCCGGTAAGGACGATGACGGGTATGAAGCTGCCTTTTTCTTTCAGCCGTTCCAGAAGTTCGGCGCCGCCCATGCCCGGCATATGCAGATCGAGCAGCAAACACCGGGGGAATCCATCGCGCCCATGAGGCTCTTCATCGTCGAGAAAACGATGCGCGGATGAGTACTCGCGGACCGTCAGGCCATGCGACTCGAGGAGCGCGCGCATCGAATCGCGCACAGCATCGTCGTCGTCCACGATGTAGATTGTCGAGGTACTCGTATACTTCACTGCCGCCTCCAAACGACCAACCCTGCCCATTGTGGACAATAGAGCGGCGGCACGTGGCGCTATATACGTAGTTTAACTAGGTTTTGTCTCCGTGGCCGACGCCCGCTTCCAGCGCCATGCGCACGAGATCGGAGAGTGTACGAGCCCGCATCTTCTCCATCAGGTTCGCGCGATGCACCTCGACGGTCCTGGGGGATATGTCGAGTTCGTAGGCGATCACCTTGTTGGACTGGCCGGAAACCAGGTGCTCCAGCACTTCTCTTTCGCGCTGGGTGAGGCCGGCGATGCGGGTCCTGGCGGCTTGCGAGAAATCGGCATGGCTCCGCCGCTGCCGGCCCGCCTCAAGAGCGCGGCCGATCCCGTCGAGCAGCAAATTGTCGTCAAAGGGCTTCTCGATGAAGTCCACAGCGCCGGCTTTCATCGCCCGCACGGCGAGGGGAACATCCGCATGGCCGGTGACGACGATGACCGGCAATTCAATGCTGCGGCGAACGAGCTCCTCCTGAAGTTCCAGCCCATCCATGTCCGGCATCCGGATATCGACGACAAGGCAGCCCGGCCGGTGCGGTACATAAGAGCCCAGAAAGGCGGCCGCGGAAGAAAAGTCATCCACATTGAGCGCCGCCGATTCCAGCAGGGCGCGGAGCGACTCGCGAACCGCCGTATCATCGTCGACGATGAAAACTGTCTCTTCGGTCCTCATCGTTTCTACAGACCCGCTATGGGCAAGCGAAAATGAAAGACGGTGCCGCCACCCTCATTCGGCACCGCCCAGAGTCTGCCTCCGTGAGCTTCGACAATGGATTGGCAAATCGAGAGACCTATGCCCATGCCCTTCTCCTTGGTCGTGACGAAGGGTTGGAACAACCGGCTCGATACTTCGTCCGGCAGTCCCGGCCCGGTATCGGCAAAAGACGCGTGGACGTAGTCCGGTTCGTCGGACCTCGTTGCGATTGTCAGCTCTCGCCGGGCTACGTCCTGCAAGGCCTCGACCGCGTTCCGCACCAGATTGAGGATCACCTGCTGTATCTGTATCCGGTCCATGACGACAGGCGGGATGCCCCGGTCGAAATCGACGACGACCTTGACGTTCGTATCCGAGGCGCCGACAAGTGCAAGCGCTATCGCTTCCTCGATCGTCCTGTTCAGATCCTCCTCGGCGCGGATCGCCTCCCGCTTTTCGACGAAATCCCGCAACCGTTTGATGATCTGCCCCGCCCGGCCCGTCTGGTCGGCAGCCTTCTCCATCAGGTCCCTCGCGCGGACGACCGCCGGATCGTCGAGCGCGGCAATGGTCCGCTGCGCCGCGCGGATATAATTCATGATCGCTGTGAGCGGCTGGTTCAGTTCATGCGCGAGGGCCGAGGTCATCTGGCCCATTTCGTTCATCCGCGAAACATGGACAAGCTCCCCCTGCACTTCCCGCAGGCGCGCGGCTGCAACATGCCGTTCCGTGGTATCGTGAATGATGCCCACGAAGACCCGCTCGTTCTCGAACATGCCCTCGCCGACGGACAGATACATCGGAAAGGTCGAGCCATCCTTGTTCTGACCGAACACCTCGCGGCCGATGCCGATGATCTTGCGCTCACCGGTCCTGTGATAGGCATCGATGTAACCGTCATGCTCTTCGCGATAAGGCGCGGGCATCAGCATCCTGATATTGCGGCCCAACACCTCCTCCGGCCCATAGCCGAAGAGACTTTCGCATGCACTATTGTAGAGCCGCACGGTTCCCAGGGCATCGATGACGATGATGCCGTCCACCGCTGTCGCAACAAGCATACGAAAGAGCGCCGCGTTTTCCGCGTCCTTGAACGGCGTGTTCGCGCCGGTACCCATCCCCGCCACCCGGATAGTGAAAGCCAACTTTCAAGATACCCTGCGGCTCGCGGGGCGGCCACCCAAAATCACGAGAAATTTTGTTGAATGATGCGCGGGCACCCGGGCTTCCCGTTTGCCCGCGCTATCTCGCGGGACTCAGGCACTTTTGACTTCGATTTTCCCGCTGGCTTTCTTCGCTTTGGCCAGTTTCGGCACCTCGACCTTCGGAACACCCTTCGAGGGTCATTCTCCTGTATTGGACTGTTTCGATCCCGGCTCTGCCGGCACGTCAACCGTGATGGGCAGCGACCGCCGCAACGATTTCGCCGGAAAGACTCTTCGGCGCGCGGCCCGCGAAGTCGCCGAGGCTCAACATGCCGACCATCCGCTTGTTTCGGTCGATGACGGGAAGGCGGCGGATCTTCTTGCTTTCCATCAGATGAGCCGCTTCCGCGATATCGTCGGTATCGTGACACCAGACGACATTCTTCGTCATCACGTCGCGTGCCTTCAGTTTTTTCATGTCGCCGCTCCCGGCGACCGCACGGCAGGTGATGTCCCGGTCGGTGACCATGCCGACCAGACGATCGTTCTCGCCCACCGGTATCGCACCGATATCGTCGTCGCGCATTTTCGTGGCAATCCGGGAAAGGGTCTCGTCGGGGCCCACCCAGGTCACCTTGCTGTGCATGATGTCTTTGACTTTCATGTCCGGTCTCCCTGATTTTGGTGAGCGGTGAATTCCGCGCACCGAAAAGCAACTGTCTCCGCAGCGCGATCACAACCTGTTTTTCTCGAAGTCCTCGCAACTCTCGCCGAATGCGGCGAGTCCTTCCTCCAGGTAGTCGCCAAGCAACGGCAGTCCGGTCAGATATTCAGCCGTGCGCTCATTATGCGCGGCGTGTGCTTCCTCAAGCGCCTCCTCCCATTCGTCGAATTCATAAGTGCCGCGTCCGAGCCATGAGAGCGCCACGAGTTCGACCTGTTCGTCCTCGTCCAGGGCTCGAATAAACTCGATGAGTTCCTGGCGCGTCGGATCGTCTGCGAAATCCTCCAGAATGTCGGTGCCGCCATCGTCCGTGGGATTGGAGCCCGACGACGGATCGCTGACACTCTCCTTCGCGTCGAGCACCCGCGCTTTGACGACGACGTGGCAGACTTTCTCGGGGTTGATGGTGAGCATCTTCGTCTCTCCGCAACCGCGTCGCGACTAGTCGGCGGGCGCGCTGCCCTCCATCAAAACCACGCCGGCAACAAGCAGTGGACAGGCCACCAGGAAAGCAAGTGCCGGCAGCGCCCACAAGGCGGCGCCGTAGAACGGCAGCAACGCCGCCGCGCCGGCGATACCCATGGCAACCCACAAGGGAACCAGAACCGGCGGCGCAGCCTCTCCCGACTTGCGCTCAGCCGTTGCATGAGAATTTTCTCGGGAGGCGAAACCCGTGACGCTGCCGAAGGCAGAGGCGGGAAGAAAAGCGGTCAAGCGCGCGTTCATGTCGATCCTCCTGTGCTTCGGAGGCACCATGGCCATCCAATTTATTTAGTTTGCCGAACGCTGCAGGAGATTTCCTTGATTCAGGTCATATTCGAATTTTTTGCAGGCAGTTCATCGGAGGCCGGCTTCGCCGCGGCCAAAGAAGTTGTCGCTAAAAGCGAGGCGGAGTAACTTTGGCGGCCTTCCTTGCGACGCCGAAAGACGGAAAGCCGCGAATTCAAATGACAGATTTCCCGACACCCTACGCCCTGCCGCCAACGCTCGAAGCCGATCTCGCAACGGTTCATGCCTATTGGCGTGGCCTGATACGCGGCAAGGCGAGCGACATGCCTTACTGGGACGATGTGAATCTCTCGGCGCTTCCGGCGCTTGCCGACCGGCTGATGCTGGTCGCGGCTTTCACCAAACCGGAGCGCTTTCGCTTCGAGATCGTGGGCAAGGATATCTCCGCTTCCCACAATGGGGGACTTGCCGGCCGCTTCGTCGATGAGGTCGACGTGAAACCGCCGCTCGATTTTTTCCGCGCGCAAGCGAGCGCAACCGTCGAGGGCCGCGCGCCGACCTACTACAAGGCAAAGGACTATGCGCGTCTCGTCCTGCCGCTTTGGGGCGAAGGCGAAATCAGCATGCTGCTCTGCGCCATCGCGCGGGTTTAGCCATCATGAAGGCGAGCGCCACGCCTTCGCCAGTTCCAGCAGGAGCACCACCTCGCCGTCCGATGTCTGGGTAAAATCCCTGTAGTGAAGGCCGACCGCCTGGAAGGGCTCAGGCGTCGCAAGACAGATCACCTCGTCGGCCAGCGCGTTCATTTCCTCTATCGCTTCCTCGGGCGCGACCGGTACGGCGAGTACGAGCCGCGCGGGACTGTTGCGGCTTATGCCGCGAAGCGCCGCCTTCACGGTGCCGCCTGTCGCGATACCGTCATCGACCAGGATGACGACGCGTCCGCCGAGATCGACCGGCGGTTCACCCTTCTTGTAGGCTTCGCGTCTCCGCTCTATTTCGTCCAGTTCGCGCGCCATTCTTGCTTCTACATAATCCCTTCCGGCGCCGGTGCGGCGCGCCAGATTCTCGTTCAGCACGAGCTGCGGATGCAGCCCGTCCACCACCGCGCCAATGCCGAGTTCGTCATGGCCCGGCGCACCGATCTTGCGCACGAACAGGAGATCGAGTTCCGCGCCCAACGCCTTCGCGACCTCGAAGGCGACCGGCACGCCGCCGCGCGGCAGCGCAAGGATAACGGGATTGTCCTTTGTATATCCACGCAAGGCGGCGGCAAGCTGCCGCCCCGCATCGTGGCGGTCCAGAAACATGCGGTCTGTGGAGCCCGTTTGCGTCTTCGCCATGTCAGCATTCCCCGGGTTTCGGCAGGTGGGCCAGGAACCACCGGACCGCGTGATGCACGACCTGGTCGAGCGTGCCCGGTTCTTCGAACAGATGCCCCGCGCCGGGAATGATGACGAGTTCTTTCTCCCCACGCAGTTGCGCGAAAGCGTCGCGGTTCATGCCGATGACCGGACCGTCCAGGCCGCCGACGATGAGCAGCACCGGTGCGTGCACGCGGGCGAGTGCCGGACCCGCAAGATCCGGTCGTCCGCCACGCGACACAACTGCCGCGACCCGGGCATCCGGCTCCGCTGCCGCCATCAGTGCCGCGCCCCCACCTGTGCTGGCACCGAAATAGCCGACATTCAAGCTGCCGGTGTCGGCGCGCTCCGCCGCCCACGATGTTGCGAGCGAAAGCCGACTCGCCAGCAGCGCGATATCGAAGACATTGCTTCTGTCTTTCTCTTCAAGCGGCGTAAGCAGATCGAGAAGCAATGTCGCGAACCCCGCCTTTCGCAAGGCGGCGGCGACATAGTTGTTGCGCGGGCTCATGCGGCCGCTGCCGCTGCCATGCGCGAAGATCACGAGACCTTTCGGGTCGTCCGGCAGGGCGAGATATGCCTGGAGTTTCTGCGGGCCTATCTCGACGGCAAAGGGTTCGTGAATGACGACCATTTTTCAGAGTCCAAACGGATAAGTGTCGGGCGCGCCATGCGGACGCCCGGCGGCAAGCGGCGTCACCGCCGTCGTTTCCTCGAACCAGACATAGGCATCGAACTGATCGGCAAGCACGGCTTCGAAATAATGGCTGAGGAATTCCGTTTCCGGCCGGTAGATGACGCCGATCGCACGCTCGAGCATCGACTCGCGCAGGGCCTCGGCAAGCTCGCTGCGGGCGGGGCCACGCCAATCCGTCAGCGAACGGGAGATGCCTGTCTTCCGGAATGCATACTCGTAGCTGTCGGCTCGCGCAGGGAGGACCGATTTGAATTCCATCGTGCCGCCCCAATCGCTGGCGGCAGCCACGGTTCCGCGATCCGTTCCGAATCCGATCGCGACCGCGCCGTCTCCGAATGTCGTGCGGCAGAGTTCTCCGATATTGAACTCGCCCTGCCAGCCCATGGAGGTCGCCGCCGCGTTGCCGATATGCGAATTGTGCGCCCATACCACGGCGCGGGCATCAGGACCTCGCGCGGCGAGAAGTGCCGTCAACGTGTCGAACATATGCCGGTCTCGCAGGTTCCAGGATTCCGTCGAGCCGCGATACATGATCCGGTAGTAGTGTTCCGCCGCTCTCACGACGCGTGCGTTCTGCGCCGCATCGAACCAGTCTTCACCGTCTTCGCGTATGTAGTCGAGCCGGCGCGCGAGCATGTCGTTGAGCTGCCTGACGACTTCCCCCTCACAGGTCTCCTTGCCCCGGTAGAGAACCGCGCGGCCATATTGCGCCGGCTCTTCCTGCCATGGGGTCAGACATCCATACCGCCGCCGCGCAAGACCCGCCGCTTCGGGATCGACGCGGTCGAGATAGGTGAGAACGGCGTGGATGGATTCGTCGAGGCTGTAGACGTCGAGGCCATTGAAGGAAACCCGCGCGGCAGGCGGCAGAGCTTCGTTGTGAGCGCGCAGCCAGTCGGCGAAAGCCACGACTTCCCTGTTGCGCCACATCCATGTCGGAAAGCGGGAAAAGGCTTCGCCCCGGCCCGGCCGCGCCGCCTGGTGGCGCACATAGCGGTCTATATGTGCCGCATCCGGCCAATCCGCCTCGACGGCGACGATGTTGAAGCCATGATGCTGGATGAGTTCGCGCGTGATGGCGGCCCGCGCATTGTAGAACTCGGCGGTGCCGTGCGAGGCCTCGCCGAGCAACACGACGCGAGCGTCGGCAAACCGCGCAAAGAATCCGCCGAATTCTTCTGCCTTCAGGGGCGGCGGCAAAGGTTCCGCATGTGCGCGCAGCATGCCGGTCAGCGCCGGCTGATGCGATTTTCTGTGTTCATGCGCAGTGCGGTAGTCGGCCATATCCACCCTCGTCCACATGGCTTTTCGACGCCAGGGGAAGTACCGCATCGACCGCCGTTTTCAACGGGCCGCGGTACATGAAGGCTAGTCGCACTTGTCCGGCGGGCATTGATGTCGATCAATCGCCCGCCCTTTCTGTCCTGCAGCCGCTACGACCCGAGCGTGAAGCCCTCGTAGTCGGCAGCGGCCACCTCCGCGAGTTTCTCTCCATAGACGCCTACGCCGCCGGTGTAGGGCATGAAGACGCGGGGCTTGCCGGGAATATTGGCGCCCATGTACCAGGAGTTCGCCTGCGGGTAGAGCGTGGCGCTCGCCAGTTCGTTGACATGTTCGACCCACTGGTCCTCGGCATCGGGCCGCGCCTCGATCGAGCGGATATTTCCCGCCGTCAGCTTGCGGATGCAGTCGCTGATCCAGTCGACATGCTGCTCGATGGAAACGATCATGTTGCTCAGAACGGAGGGGCTGCCGGGGCCGGTGATGAAGAAGAGGTTCGGGAAGCCCGCCGAGCCGAGGCCGAGATAGGTGCGCGGTCCGGCCGCCCATTTTTCGCGAAGCTTCGTGCCGTTACGGCCGGTAATGTCGATGCTGTTCAGCGCGCCCGTCATGGCGTCGAAGCCGGTCGCGAAGACGATGCAGTCGACTTCATATTCCTTTCCGCCGCTGACGATCCCCTTCGGCGTGATCCGTTCGATGGGTGCCGCCCTGACGTCCACGATGTCGACATGCGGTTCGTTGAACGTCTCAAGATAATGCGTGTCGAGGCAGAGTCGCTTCACGCCGACCGGATGATCGTCGGGCAGGAGAATATCGACGACGGCGGGGTTCCTGATGACCTTGCGCATTTCGGCGCGCGCATAATCTGCCGCGACGTCGTTGGCTTCCGGTGACGCCATCAGATCGCCAAAGGCGCCCAGAAAAGCGAAGCCGCCCTGGTGCCACCGCTTATCGAGCTCGCGGTAGCGTTCCTCCGGCGTCATGTCGGCGGCCAGCGTTTCGTTGTATTCGAAGCAGATGATGCCGCCGGGCGTCGTGCGGGCATGCGCGCGGTCGTCCAGCAAGGTCTCCTTCGACTTCTCGATCTCTTCGCGCGCCAGCGGCCGGTTGCCGGCCGGCAGCGTGAAATTCGCGGTGCGCTGGAAGACGGTGAGATGAGAGGCCTGTTCGGCGATCAGCGGAATGCTCTGGATGCCGGACGAGCCGGTGCCGACGACGCCGACGCGCTTGCCGGTGAAGTCCACGCCTGCATGCGGCCAGTCGCCCGTGTGATACCACTCGCCCTCGTAGTCGCCGAGGCCCGGAAAGTCCGGCACGCGGGCGGCGGAGAGGCAGCCCGTCGCCATGACGCAGAAGCGCGCGGTCACGCGGTCGCCCCGATCGGTTTCGACGGTCCACAGGCCCGCGCGCTCGTCATAGGTGGCGGCAGTCACGCGCGTCTCGAACTGGATGTCGCGGCGCAGGTCGAGCCGGTCGGCGACGTAATTCTGGTAGCGCAGGATTTCGGGCTGGGCGGCGTATCGCTCCGTCCAGGTCCAGCCGCGCTGAATCTCGTCGGAAAAGCCGTATTGGTATTCGAGGCTTTCGACGTCGCAGCGCGCGCCGGGATAGCGGTTCCAGTACCAGGTGCCGCCGACGCCGTCGCCCGCCTCGAAAACGCGGGCGGTGAGGCCGAGGCCCCGCAGCCGGTGCAGCATGTACATTCCGGCGAAACCGGCGCCGACCACCACCGCATCGAATTCCTTCATATCCGCCTGCGCGGACGCACTCGCTTCACGAGCCATGACGCCATCCTCCCGATTTTCTTGTTGATCGATCTTAGCCCGCGTCTTGGCGGGCACAAGGGAAGAGGAGGGTTCGCGGCCCGGTGCGACGGATAGCATAAAGTAGGACTCCGTCTGTCATCAAATCAATGGGTTAGCTTTTCAAGCTACTGCGTACGATGATGCCCGCAATGGCTATAACGTGAGAATAACAACGTTTGTGCGCGCAAAAAGCGAGAATACGTCATCAGCGGCAAATAGCTTGGCCGACCAGTATAGGTCTGTGTGTCTAAGTGGAAGCGCGCACTCACAATACATACTATCTCCACCACGGGCTGCTCCCCAGCTGATAAAGCCAACCGCCCGGTGGTATCGAACTCATGAAAGTCGGAGTCTCGATTTAATAGCCATTATCGTCCCACCTAGGTTCGTCAGTTGACCGCGCCGAGAGTTGCCGGGCCACCTCATGAACTGCCCTTTTCTCGAAGTAGAGCCGACCCGTATTCGGGTCTGAACCGACAATCCTTACCGCCGGCAACATGTCGTCCATGATTGCATCGACAAGATCCGCACACGACAAGCCCCGCCTGGAAAACACGCGAGCCGCTTCTTTTCCCTGAAGGTAACCTCCACGCGCTACAACGTTCTGTGAAATGTACCCAACCTTTTCAATCAGTCTCTCGAATTCTTCTGCCTCACAGGTCAGCGCTCTTCGGCCGTTTACTGAACGCATTACCAGGCGCAGGTGAAAAGATCGCCTTAGTTCTGAGAGCATATGAGGACCGACGCCGATTATCTCCCCAATCTGCTTTAAGTCCACAAGAACACTATAAGTTTTTGCCACAGCATGAACCTGGTCGGCATTGAACCACCACTGTCCCGCGTGGAGGCTATGCTCCACCCCCTCTCTCTTTGCTATTCGCAGGAGACATCGTAATGAGGATGGACTTAGCTTCAGGACGTCAAGCGCCTGCGAAGAGCTGATAGTTCCCGAGAGACGAATATAAGTTCCTCTTGCGGGGCGCTTCCGACACAGAACCTCATCGACAAAAAATGACGATTCCTGGAACTTCACCAGCTCCGCTCGAACAAGTCGTTCCGCGGCCCCCAAATCCTCCAGCAAGTTCTCTTGCGCGCAGGATCCCAAAACGGTCTTCACTGACGTCCGTCCACGGCGAATGTTCTTCTCGACCAGCTGTCTAAGAGTTCGGTGAAAAGCCGTCGGCCACCCTGATACAATTTTCACACCCAGTGAGACCCTGTTCTCGACGTATCCCGCACTGGTTGGAGAAAAACGGCCTCGCTTTCTGGCGCTCGCCTGATCGGCAATTGCGCCGAGATAGAGGCAGAGCTCCACAATCGCTTCGAGCGGCAACCGGGCGATATCCGGATGTAGGTCCCTATGCCAAGCAGGGTACACCTCAGGTGCAATACGATTGGCGAGAAGTCTTCCAGCCCTACAATGTCGCCCACTCGACAGAGGGTTGCTCTTTACCTCACCATCCAGATCCAGAAGTCGATATCCACAAATACATCGAAAATCCTCTGTCTGCAGATCAAGCCACCTTGACCATGTAAGCTCGTCGCCACAGTTCCTGCATTTGCTTGTGAGGACGGCTCCATGAATGAGGCACCGCCTGAAAAGGCGAAAATCCCAGAGGAATCGATGATGCTCGCCACCCTCCCTCAAACATTGGAGGCATACTCTCGGATTTCCCAACGCAAGCCAATTGCGCCTCACAAATTGGCCTCGAAATGACACAAGCTCTTTTCCTGGTCGGCTGTGTCTTCCGGCGTGATAGGCCGCCTGCTTCAGCCAGGCACCGTGAGTGCCGCTAAGTCGCACTGCTTCGGCAATGCACTTCTGATCTATCGGGAGCCGTGGCAAGTCAGCACCGAATATTCTCGCCGAGTAGCCACGCCGAAGCTTGACCCCGTTCTCTGCAACAAGCCGCAGCACATATCCCAAATAACTTTCATCAGGTTCAGGCGGCGGGCGTAGCGGAAAATAAAGCCCCTCGATGGAAGCTATTCTATCCATTTTGGCCCCGCATCCTTTATCGCCTTCTTGGGATCAATCTCGATCCATGCCATCAAATCAACATCTGACATCTTGAACGGATCGACACGGACGGAATCCCCCGGCGTCATGTCCCTCAATGCGGCGCTGAAATCTTCCAGCCGTACCAGAGCACTTCCTTCGTCTTCTGCGCAATTGACTGCAAATCGAACCAGTCGTCTGGCCTCGCCGATATATCCTGCTGAGGCAATCTGAATCCGGAGCGCAATCAATGGCGAATCCAAGGGGGCAAAAAACGGAAGATGAGAGCGCATCCCTAATGCTTCCATCAGCAGCTTAAAATCCGCTCTCTCAGTGGGACTCGTCGGGCGCAGTCCCGTCATTCTGATATAGGCGCCAGTCCTACCAGCGAGCTGCCTTTCCTGGTCAGCAATCGTCTCTATGTTTGGCAGTCCAACCAGCACCACACCCGTGGCCGTAGTATCGATTATCGACTGAACGAAGTTAGCTACCAGCGTTGGGAACAGAGAAGAATTCCGTTTCCATTCGAGTAGGTCCTGGACCTCATCGATGATCAGAAGCTGGACATCCATTGCACGGATCAGCTTGATGACATGATTTGTGATCTCGAAATCCGACCATGAAGCGGGCGACGGACTTCCCAACTTGATGAGAATTGCGCTGCCGAGACCCTTGACCGTGCTCCGCCCTGGAGCTCGGACGCATACAACCGGCGCACAATCAACGTTCCGCCCCGACACTCTCGGATGTTGCGAAGCGTAGTATTCAATGAGAGTGCTCTTTCCAGCTCCAGTCTCACCGGTAACGAACGCACAGCGACACTTTGACTCGGAGAGTGACGATTGGTGGAATCGGGCCAACCGATCAAGACACCTGGTAAAGGTCTTGTGCCGAACCGCGCCCTCAATTGCCTCGTCGCGCATACGAGTGAATCTGTCTTGTCGGATTTCATTTGGTGTCGTCATTGCGGAATTCTCCAAAATCGACATCATCACCGACATAATCTTGAGCACGCTTTTGAACGATCGGGAGAGACGATTTTTTGTGCGTTGCAAATTGGCCGATGTTTGAATGGGCCTGAATGCCGACACCGTTTGCACGCGCATTGATCTTGGGACGCTTGGCGCCCTGCCGCTTGGAGCGCTTTATTGCTGCGTCCAGATCCTCTTGAAATCTGGCCTCGTGTTTTGCAGATCTTAGGGCGCGCTCCGCAGCAGACTCGGGCCCAAGGCGCGCCTTGCGCTCCAAACGGAGTTGGTAAAGCGACTGGCCGTGGTGCAATGGATCGACATTGTAGGCTGTCAACCACTGGTCATACTGCGCATCAAAGACATGAACCTCACTCATGTCTGCCGGATCGAAGCGGACCCGGACCTTCTTGTCGCCTGTCCGTCTTCGCAAGAGCTCGAGATCAGGCGACCTATAGAATTCATTGGAGACTCGTACGCCTTTGCCGTTGAGCATAGGCTCGGCACGTCCTGCCATGAACACTCCGAAGTCTGTAATTGGCCGGATCGGGACATGAGGACGCTTAGCCATTCCCTCGTTCCATATCTCCCGCCTCGTGCGCCCCTCACCTTCATTCCGTGGCTGATTTGCGTGTACTTCGATGACCCACTGGTGAAGTAGTCTGACAATGTCAGTATAGGCAAGGCACGCCTGCTTAACTGAGTCGTACTCTCCCCGCTCACGAGGGTTGGAAAAAGTCGCCCCTGGAATTCTCCTGGAGAAATTGTGGGAGAGAAGTCCAAAGAAATTCTCGATCACCCCCTTCTGGTACGGGCGTCTTGCACCGCAAATATCGACCTCCATTTCAAAATCTCCACACAAGGCAACGTGCGCCTTGCTGAGTAGTTCTCTACCCCGATCGATAGTGAGTATGTCGGCTGGCCCATCGCACTCCCAAATGGTTTGAATTTCCGGCCATCGCTCCTGCACATAGGCTTTCGGAAGGATCATGTTTCTGATCAAGCTGAAAAGGGATGCTGTGCTTGGTGGCTCGAATCCGACCTGCAGCCCGACGATCATACCGGAGTAAACGTCACTCGCTGCCGATACATTGAGACGTCCTAGTATGGCAACCAGATCTTCGTCTAAGCCAATCTGATCCGCCACAGTGTGATCTATCTGCACGAGCTGCATTGGATAGTCTGGCTCGAGCGACTTTCCCGAAATCCGAAACTTCCGGTCTGCAGCAATGGGGCCTTCTCTTTTTCGACAGATCTCATATGGGGAGAATGTTCTGTGAAGAACACGCCGAACTGCGCCTATCCCGGGGAGAGTGTGCTGCTCTTCCTTGGGCAACTTACTGTTTTCGCTGTCAACGATCTGGACGATGTGTTTCCAGGTGCTTTTTAACGACAGGCGCCTGCCGTTCATGTAATCTTCGTTGATCTTTGTCCGGATGATATCCTGAACGCTCTTGGTGATTCTGACGTTTCTGTTTCCTCTTCGGCGGTATCCCGGAATCGGATGATCGCCCATCGACTTCGCCGTCGCCTCATCCTTTTTCCACCTGTAGATAGTTGAAACGGATGGCGACTTGGGGTCTCCCAACACACTTCCAACGATCTTGATGTTGCGCTCGAGTTCATCTCGACCAGGGTTCTTCGTACGAGCCTGCAACAAGCGTAGATAGTCACGCCGGCGCTGAAGCTCTTCCTGATATTTTTGCGGAAGATCGAGGAGGTCCGTAGTTTTCTTGTTCGAACCCCGGCCGCCGGGCGTCGGCTTCAAGTCACCGTTCTTGTAGGCAATCTTGAGCTCCAGTTCAGAGACTGCAAGGTATCGTCCATTCTCACTCGATTGGAGAATCGTGTCTCCGTCTTCGTTTACATCGACGACCACCCAGCTTTTTCCGCGGAGCTCAACCTTCTCACTCGGAGCGAGGAGCTTTCCAGTCATGGTCTGTTCTCCCTATGCCACCAGATGAGAGAATGTTCGGAGATCGGGATGCGTGGTGCATATCCAATGTGTCCGGCCAGAATGGATCGCATGATGTATGGTCGAAAGCTTGGCCCTCCGAGTGCGTTTTCAGTTTCCTTGAAGACATGTCGTCCGGCGCCGAGACAAGTGGCGATCCGATCAATGATGTAATGCTCGAGGGGACACCGACGGTATCGATAGACCAGGTCCGCGTTCCTGAGGGGAACGTCTTCGAGAATCCGCCTGTCGGTGATGATTTCGAAGCGTATTCCGCGCGCTTTCAGAAGTTTCGCAGCCGCCTCGAGCTTTACCGAAATATCCCGCTTCGCGAGCGCGTGGGCGGGCTTGACTTCGATGTAGAAAAGCACGCCCCTACGACTGACCCAGAAGTCGGGCGTGTAGCGAACCTTGCGGTCATCCACCCAGAACTCCAAAGTCTCCGGTTGGCCTCCGAGTTCTTCGACATCTCTGTCGAGCAGCATGTGAAGATAGAAGTTTCGTTCCAGAGACGATTCCGCCACAAATTCCGTTCCCGGCTTCATGTTCGGAACGATGCGAACCCGCCCCCATCTTTGCTTTTTGACGACATCTCGACCGGGAGCGATTTTCTTCACCTGTGCAATAAGCTCTGGGGTCGGTTCGTCAGTCAGATGTCCTCCGTCCGGCCAAATGGACCAAGGTTCATAAGACCCAATGTTTCGCGCTTGGGCTTTTTCATGTGCTATCTCGCGGCACCCGCCAAGGGCGGGCTCACATCGAGGATCGAGACAGGAGGCTCCTTCCGATGCCTCTTCGTCCGACTGAAACCTCGCTTGATATCCGGTCGAGCGCTGCATTTCGGGAGGCAGCAAATCTCCCACAGTCCTGTGCTTCATCGTTCGTTTCCTTTTCAAAACGAACGCTCACGGCGGAGCCGACGCCCAAGGCGTTCCCCGGCTCCTCCGGGGCGCGCGCAATCCAATTGCGTGCGCATCCAGGACTGGGTAGAATCACACCCAGTCACGTCGCTTGTAGTAGAAGCGCACGTGTTTGACCCTTGAAGGGGTCAAGCCGCCTGGCAGTTACAGCTGCCGGGCGGTTTTGTTTTTGTGAAGCAGAATCGGGGCTGTTGTCAAGTCATCGTCGAAACAAGCTAGGGTGTCTATAGTATCAAATGAGATAACATCTAGAAATTCGAAAATATGTCTTTTTCCGAAAAATCGATTACTTGAATCCACCTATTTTTCTATTTTAAAGCCTTGTTTTCCTTTTTCCAGCGTTGTTTTTCGATTTACGGCGGCGCTGAATACAGCCCGTCGGCTCTGGTAAATATGATCGGAGCTGGCGGGCCGGCGCCCAGAAAATGATCTGCGATCACAAATCGCCAGATCGTTCGAGTCTGTAATAGCGTGAGGTTGGGCTCGCTTAGCCGAGATCAGGCGCAAAGGCACGCAAGTCCGATGTAATCGCGGTCGTTGTGCCGATCACCGGGTGCCCAGTGACACGCTCCCTTTGAGAGCAGGCGCGAGACGGAGGCGGTGAGGGCGCAGGTTCCAAGTGGCCAGGGTCTTGGCCTGACAAAGACCAACCCACCCGCGCTTCTCTTCACCACGAGCGATCACTGCCGGTGCCGTCCGCGGCGGGACGCCGGAAAACTGCGAACCCATTGAATCTGTTGTGTTTGCCCCAGAAAATGCGGCTTTTACCAGTTTGAGGGGCAAACCGTTATCTATCAACGACTTAACCCTGAAACCCTGTCCAAACAGCCTGGGCAGTCAAGCCAGCGTCTGTTTCTCGCCACGCAGGCCTACACAGCCGAACTGACAGAAAGCAGCCCCGCTATCCCGACGCATCGACCGCGCTTGCTATGTCTTTGCGTCGGTGTTGTAGGCAAGCTGCGCATGCCTCGCCCAATCATCGGCCGACATCGGCCCCGAAAGACGCAAGTCACCCTTCTCCAGCTGGGCACGTTTGATAGTGAGAAAGGCTTCCGTCAGATCGTCGACCTCGACCTCACCTTCGCTTTGGAGAACAAGCTCAAGCCGGCCCTCTCCGGTGCGCAGTACATTTAGATGCCCTGACGCAGTCTGCTCGTCCATCATCAGAAGGATCGAATGCCCCGGCTCGAGTTCGACTGCGGCGGCGAACAACCGATTTCCGCGCAACCCGATTTTCTTCATCAGGGTCTTTGTCAGCCTCAACGCAACAGACCGGTCATTCCTCTTCACCTTGACCGACGCCTGCGCGTCGATATCACCGGTAAAGGACCGCTTTTCAGATTTCGTGTTCCGGTCTGTCATGGCCAATCTCCCATTGGAGGCAGAACCCACAGCATATGGAGCTTCGCGGTTTCAGCACTGCCGATCAAGTTGATATCGGAAGGGACCGGGACTTCTGCATCCCGCCTCTGCCTGCTCGCCTATGACGCCTCCCAGACCTTGTTGAGAACTTGTGCAGCGAGCGCCGCCTTGTCCTGCGGCAGGAACCGGCCGTAGTGCTTTGCGACCATATCGGGCGTGTCCTGAATGGCGTAGCTCGCCTGCTCATAGGAGCCGGTCTTTTTCAGGATATGGGTCGCGAGCACGTCGCGGACATTATGGGGCCCATGCGGCAGCAACCCTTCGATCGCCCCTCGACGGGTATAGGGATTGTAGATGCCGTGCCGCTGTATCGTGAGCCGCCAGGCCTCATAGAAGGTCGTCTGGTCATAGGCAGCAATTGCCGAGCTGGCCTTCACGGTCTTGACGAAGAATGTGGCAGGATCCGGCGCACCATGAAGAAGCCGCGGCCTGCCACGACGGACATAGGCGTCTATCGCTTCATACAATCCGCCGAGATCCGGCAGCACCAGTTGAAACGGCTTGTTGCCGAAGTAGGAAGAATTTGCGTTCTTGAAAGCGGCCGATGGAATGAACAGCTCCCAGCCTGACATGCGGCCGTTCCATCGCAGCTGACCTCGCTTGAGTTCCGTGAGCCGTCGTTCCGATAGCGGAACCTCGCTACGGTTACAGATCAGGAGCTGGCGCAGGTTCTTCTGACGCAAGCCGGAATACAGGCCGATTTGGATGATGGCATGCACAACGGAATCAAGCCTCAGTAGTTGAAGATGAAACCCTAGCTAAACGAACAAGTTCCCTCTTCCCTTCGAAGGGCTGCTCTACGCCAGGAGCGGCCACTCAATGTTGGTCAAAGAAGGGGCCTCTAGGCAGCCCGCCCCCCCCCCGCCATCTGTAACCATGTTTGACACTTCCGTGGTGCGACGGGATGAGAAGTTTGAGTCCTCCCCAGATGCAGGGTTCGGCGACACGGTATCCTTGGCAAACAATCCCGCCCCTCAGGATTGCGGTGACCTTACGCGATGGATTACACCCTGAATCGCAGCTCCATTGTCAGGTCTTTGCGAGCCTGCATCAGAGTCTGCACGCCGCGTCATGCGTTTCTTTCTGGGTTAATGCTGCACATGGATCGACCATGCGGATTACGGCGTGCTCGCGAAAGATGCGTTCCGCATTCGTCTGTCGCCTCATATCGTCGCCCACTCGCGAAATTTTTCCCCGCCCGGCCGTCGAGAATGCCGGGCTAATTCAATTTTTTCCCTGCACAGCCATTGGTGCATGGCATCGGTCACAAGATATGCAAACCCTCCGGAAGTGGCGTGAGCAGCCCGCATTCGAGAAAGGCTTGGAGGCAACAGACGATCTGACCTTCGCCTGAAGATCGGTGCCAGGACCGCACCGCGCCCTGCGCGATCAATCCGTAGTCAGAAGCTAGTTACCTCTCCCGACCGCCAAAGGCGGTCCAGCCTCCGTCAATAGGAATGATTGCGCCCGTGACATAGGACGACCATTCCGACGACAGATAAGCAACCGCATGGGCAATTTCCGAGGGGCGCCCGAGGCGGCCGAGCGGAGTGCACCCATTGATATGCCCAGTGTCGATCTTTCCGGCCGACTCAAGTTGGTCCACAAGCGGGGTGCGGATATATCCGGGTGCAACGCAATTCACGCGGACTCCCCTGTCCCCCCATTCGCAGGCCAGCGAACGGGTGAGATTGATGACCGCCGCCTTGGAAGAGCTGTAGGCATTGCGCCACGGGAAACCGGATATGCCGGCGACTGAAGCGATATTCACGACGCTCCCCCTCCCTTCCTGCAGCATATGCATTCCAACTTCTCGGCACATAAGGTAGGTGCCGGTAAGATTTATTTCGATGATTTTTCGCCAGGTTTCGATGTCTTGGTCTGCTGTTGGCGCGATCGTATCAGCGATGCCCGCGCTGTTCACGAGAACATCGATCCCTCCCATCTTGTCTATCGCCATGCTGGTGATGCGGGCCACATCTTCCTTGGAAGACACGTCCCCCTGAAGGTGCATGCCGGCGGCCTTGGTGGACATCGAAGGCTGTGTGATGTCTGCGCTGCAGACAATTTCCCCAATCTCGTCGAAAAAGTTGACCACGGCGGCGCCAATTCCGCTTGCACCTCCGGTGACCAGCACTCTTTTCTTCTGATGCTGTTGCTTGCTCATATCAAATGTTCTTGTTTGACCATTTGTATATGTTGTTTCGCTGGATAGCGGACGATCCGCCAATGATCGGAAGAAGCAGTGCGTCGCGTACGTAGCGCTCGGTGTCGAAGTCCTTCACATAACCGTAGGCACCGAAAATCGTTTGGCTCTCGATCGCCACGTTCTTGGCGACCTCAGTCGCGAAAAGCTTGGTCATTGAGGTTTCGACACCACATCTCGTCTTGTTGTTCGCAAGCCAGCACGAGTGGTAGAGCATCAGGCGGGCGGCATGTAGCTGCGTCTTCATGTCGGCAAGCTTGTGCTGCACCGACTGGAAGTCGCCGATTGCCTTGCCGAACTGCCTTCTTTCGCGCGTATACAGCCATGCGTCGTCGAGCGCCGCCTGGGCGACACCGACCGCAATCGCCGCCACTTCCAGCTTTTCGACATCGAGGCCGGAACCGACAATCATCGACCACCCCTTGTTCCAGCCTTCCTCACCGCCCATGACATTCTCGAAGGGCACCTGCACGTCATCGAAGGCGATGTCGGTGGTGGCGGCTCCCTTCATGCCCATTCCTTCGATCCGGGTAATCGATACGCCCGGTGTAGTCGGAGGAACCATGACGAGAGAAAGGTTGCCATAGCGCTCGTTCTCGGGACCGGTGCGGACAAGGGTATAGATATAGTCGGCGATTTCCGCGCCGGAGCAGAAACGCTTCGCACCGTTGATGCGCACCACATCGCCGTGACGCTCCGCCCGCGTCTTCACATTGGCGAGATCCGCACCCGTATCCGGCTCCGTCCAGCCATAGGCAAAGATAAGCGATCCATCCACTACCCTCGGCAGAAGTCTCTTCTTCTGCTCAGGCGTGGCGCACTCCTCGATATTCATCCCCGCGTAGCAGGTCGCCATCAGATAAGGCACCGACACGGCGAGACTGCGGCGGGAGAGCTCTTCGACCACAACCATAGTCGCAAGGATATCACGACCAGCGCCGCCATATTCCTCCGGAACTGTGAGCCCCATAACACCAAGGTCTGCGAGCTTCTTGAATATCTCACGCGGAAAATGGTTGTTCTTGTCCCATTCGCGGGCGGCGCTTCGCGGCATTTCCTTTTCGACGAAACGCTGAAGCATGTCGCGCAGGTGGCGTAGGTGCTCCGGTTCTGAGAAATCCATTTCAGCCTCGCTTCGCGCCGAAGACAGGTTGACGCTTCTCGCGGAACGCGTTCACGGCTTCCTGATGGTCCGGACTGATATTGGAAAGCGCCTCATAGGCAAGCGAGGCATCCATCATGGAGTGTGCGAGTTTCTTCAGGGCTATATTCACCGACATCTTGCTCCACAAGATCGCCTTGGTTGCGCCCGCAGCGAGCTTGTCTGCGAATGCATCGACGCGCGCGTCGAGATCATCCGCCGGCACGGCGTGGTTGATGAGACCGATCTCCGCAGCCCGCGACGCGGACAGGAGGTCGCCCGTCATGAGATATTCTTTTGCGCGCGCAAAGCCGATGAGTTGCGGCCAGATCACCGCACCGCCATCGCCCGCCACGAACCCGACACTCACATGCGGGTCGCCGATCTTGGCGTTCTCGGCCGCGAAGATCACATCGCAAAAGAGCGCGATGGTCGCACCAAGGCCGGTCGCGTGCCCATTGAGCTTCGCAATCACCGGCTTTTCGCAATCCAGGAGCGTATAGACGATCTGCTTACCTTCCCGCGCCGTTTTCTCGAACCGCGCCGGATCGTCGATCATTTCCTGCATCCAGCCAATGTCGCCGCCTGAGGAAAAAGCGCGTCCGGCGCCGGTCAGCACCACGATGTCGCTGTCGGGGTCGCTGGACGCGTCCACGAACACCCGCGCCAGTTCCTCGTGCATGACGGCATCCACAGCATTCAGCTTCTCGGGGCGGTTGAGCGTGATGTTAAGAACTCGGCCCCTATAGGCGAATTCGAGGGTCTGATAATTGGCAAATCGCATGATTACTCCTTTTTGTTGTCTTCTGCGCGAGATCCGGAGGAAGCGTAAGGATCGGGGCTCGATGTCGAGAATCGCCGCCCGGCAATAAATGATGATTCATTAGTCACTGACTATATATTCATAAAAACTCGCGCGCGTCGATAGGCAACTTTTCCGCTGCACATATTTGTTCTCTAGAGAGAGTCAGTCAGCTGGAAAAAAGGGGATCGGGCCGCATCCCATGCCGATCGGCACCCGTGCAAGATTAGTTGAGTCCGCTTTTCACGACTTTCATGTAGGCTTTGATCACCTTCTCGGATTGTTTTTTTGCCTGATCCCTGTTCTTGAAGTAGCGCATATAGAGGTAGCTGCGGGCAGACATCATCATATAAGAGACCGTTTCAAGCTCTTCCCGATCGAAGTTCTTGATTTCGCCCGCACGCGCCGCCCTTTCCAACGCAGCGACATATTTTGTCGCCAGCACCTGATAGTGCTTCCTGTGGGCGATCGGAGCGGCGGTTTCGGCTTCGTTCAGGACACGGATGAAACCTGGATTCTCGTTCAAATAATCGAAGAAAGCTCGGATGCCCCGCTCTTCCATCTCATAGATGTCCTTGGCGCCAGCGACACGCGGGCGGATATATCTCAACATGTCGGCGCCCACATGGGGCAGCAACTCATCGAAAAGTTCCTGCCTCGACTCGAAGTAGAGATAGAAGGTGCCCTGAGCAAAGCCGGCCAATTCCGTGATCTTGGAAATCGACGCATTTGCATATCCATACTCCCCGACGACTTTCGCGGCAGCCTGGAATATAGCTTCGCGGACATCAGCGGAGCGCTCTTCTCGTGTGAGCCGCTTGCGCGGACGTATTGTGCCTTTGGAAGGCAGTTTTTCTGTCGCTTTGGCTGTTCTTCCCACCAAGCTATCCCTTCTCAGACATCCCCATTTCAGTAAATCGAGGTCTTGCCATCCTGCACTGGATTTACACGCTTCCGGCTTGACTTCTCCATTTACCTATTGCCGCCAATACTTCACTTTACGTCAATGATTATATTCGGAAGAAGGACCATTCGACTCGTCGAAACTTCCGAAGGCGGTGCCGTCGGAGTGATCCAAATCCGGCACCGCCTCGCACGTGTGAAAGCCCTTACCTCACGATGTTACACGCCCTTGTTACAACTCCGACCTGACCCGACTTGCTACTCGGCCGCAGCGGTGGCTGACGAGGCCCTCTCGAGCACCAGATTCGGGTAGCCCATTTCGATTTCCTCGTTCAGCGCAGCCCTGTATGCGACCTGGCCGCCGATGAACGGCTGTATTTCCGGGCGCTTGCCCGGCACGTTCGCGCCCATGTACCATGATTTCGCCTTGGGCAGCAGGCTCATATTGGCCACGTCGTTGCATCTCTCCGCCCATTTGTGGGCAGCATCCGGCTTGGCATCGTAGCGCCGGATCCCTTTTGCGCTCATGTCCTCGACGACATTCACCACCCAGTCGCCTTCAAGTTCGGCGGCTGTGGGGCCATTGAGAAATGCCGACGGGCTCTGTAGCGCATAGGTGAAGAGAAGGTTGGGAAAGCCCGGAACCATCTTGCCCAGATAGGTAAGGTATTTCTCGTCCCAGACATCTCCAATGGTCCGTCCCGTTCCATCCCTGATGTCGAGAGCCCCAATCGCGCCGGTGCAATTGTCGAAACCGGTTGCATAGACAATGCAATCAAACTCTCGCTCGACGGCGCCTGCAACAATCCCGTTCTCGGTAATGCGCTCGATCTGGCTCGTATTCGTATCGATCAAATCCACATTGTCCTGGTTGTAGAGATCGAAATACCACTGCTCAAGGCAGGGGCGCTTTGCACCAAAGGGGTGCGGTGGTTCCGTCGGCGCGAGGATTTCGATCAAGTGCTCCTTCTTGATCCGCTTGCGGGTCTCATCACGCCAGAAATTGTAGTGCGCTCGATTGCATTCCTCGTCGAAGAAGAGATCGGCCGGCGCTCCCAACCAGAAACGGAAGCCCTTCTGCTCCCAGTTCTGACGCATCATCTGGTTTCTCTCGCTTTCGTTCAGATCGTTCCATCGGCGATTGATCAGATCGTAGGGAAAGCCACCAAAGGTTTGCCGGCTATATGCCATTGCGGGGTAGATCAGCGGCTTCATCTTGGCGTATTCGTCCCTAGTATATCTCTCCTGCCCCATAGGCAGAGCTAGATTGGGGGTACGCTGATAAACCGTTAGATGGTCTGCCGTCTTGGAGGCTTCTTGAATGACCTGAACGCCCGAGGCACCGGTGCCAATCACGGCCACACGTTTGCCGCTGAACGAGACCTCCTGCTTTGGCCAGCGAGCGCTATGATAGGATTCGCCCTTGAAGCTTTCGATACCGGCAAACTTCGGCATGACCGGCGTCGTTGTCGACCCCATAGCCAAGACAAGATGGCGCGCGCGCCGGGTCACGCCGTCATTGAATTTGGCGTGCCACACGCACTCGTTCTCGTCGAAGGACGCCCCTTCGAGGCGGGTCTTGAACGTCATATGCGGGCGCAAGCCCCATTGGTCCGCCACGAAATTGAAATAGGGCTTCAATTCGCGCCAGGTCGGGAACTTCTCTGTGAACGTATAGTTCTGCCAGATCTGCGGATCCGTGAACTGGTAGATCCATACTTCGGAATCCACTCGCGCACCGGGGTAATTGTTTTTATCCCATGTGCCCCCAACCCCTTCTCCATCGTCGAAAAGGTGCACATTGTAGTCGCGTTTCAGAAACTCGTGCAGGATGTGCATTCCGGAGAAACCGGCGCCCACCACTATGACATCGAGATCGGCGTTACTTTCATTTTTCGGCTTCATTTCAGCTATCCTTGTCTGTCATTTCCCACATCCGGAACAGTTGAAACGGACTGCTCGAATGTGGTGGATCGGTCTCCTCCTCCCCTGCCCTGCCGACAGGCTTCGATCCATTTCCTCTGTTCGTTTCCGTCAAGCTGGAGGCGTGCTCTTCGGTCGTTGCCACGGAAGCGATCCACGTCGCATCGCTTCCAGGCACGCTGCGTCGTTCTAGAGGCCGATCTTTGGACGCGCCCACTCCGCCATGCGTTGAACAGCATCATCCGCTTCGGGCGCATTACCCGCCAGAGCCTGAAAGACGTGCTGCATTTCCGGAAAAATATCGATGCGCACTTCGCATCCGGCTGCTTTGGCGCTGTCAGCGATGCGCCGGCTGTCATCGAGAAGGCTTTCGTCACCGCCCACTTGGATGTAGATAGGCGGAAATCCGCTGTAGTCAGTGTAAAGAGGGTTCGCGAGCGGGTGCTTCGGATCGCACTCGCCGATAAATAAGGAAGCGAGCGCCGTCGTCGTTTCTCGCGACACAAGCGCGTCCTTGTCCTTGTTCGTGTCGTAAGTGGTGCCGCTGGTATCCATCCCGGCCCACGGGGACATGGGCATCGATGCCACGGGGAGAGGCAGGCCCTTCTCCTTTGCGGCCGCTATCGCCGTCAGGGCAAGTGCACCGCCGGCCGAGTCTCCGGTGAAGACGATGTGTTCGGGCTTGACCTTTTCGCTTTTGAGCAGCCACTGATATGCCGTAACCATGTCATTGACGGGGCCGGGGTGTGGATTTTCCGGCGATCGTTTGTAGTTCACAATGAGCGCGCGTACGCCGGTCGCCTTTGCGATATGCCCAAACATCTTGCGATGGCTGTACATCGAGCCGACCACATAGCCACCTCCGTGTGCGCAGAGAAGCACGCGATCCTGTGCCGCACCCTTCGGATTGGCCCACATGGCGGGAATACCGCCGGCGTCCACTTCAAGGTAGTCGACTTCGCCAGGCTCGTGAGTGACGTCTCCCCAATGATCGAAGAGCCTGCGAAGATCCTCCACCGACATCCCCGGGTTCTTCGTCATCTCACTAACCCAGCCCTTGTAGAGGGCGATGATGTCATCGGACTGAATGCTGGCCATGTTCTGTTTCCTCCCATTTCTGATGCGGATCACCGTCCGCATCCTCATTTGTGACTAATTGCTCACTGACTGAACGTTCACATGCGGATACAGCTATGCGCTTTTCCGCACTGCTCAGCACCGCCGCTTCGCCGGATGTCTCCATCCGGCAAACCTTTGACCGTCACGCACCCTCGACGATCACAACACGATATTCAGCGCCCTTGAACCGGTGTGCGCAAGCATCCTGGTAGGCCTTGCTGTGATACCAGTCCTTTGCTTCTTCGAAGCTCGGGAACGACAGGACTACAACGCCCTCTACCGGCTTGCCCTCCAGCATTTCCTGTTTTCCATATGCGACAAGCTTCGTGACAGGCCTGCCTTCCATTGAAGCGCGGGCTTTCGGACGATAGACCTCCAACTCATTCTCATCGATCGTTCGTTCACGCGTAAATATGATATAGGCGGTCATTTTTTCTCTCCGTTTTCGCCGGCCGCGTCGGGAAATTCCCGCGCGATCCCGATTTCTGTTTCCCAAAAGAGCCCCGCTGATGCGAAGGGAGCATCAGCGGGGAGTTGGGAGGGGACGCCCTTTCAGGGCAGCGACGCCGTGTAAGTCGGGGGGACTACGGCGTTCACTATCAGGCCTTTGTTCGGCCTAATCTCATAAACGGAAATCACGGCAGCGTTCCTCATGCTGCAATCTCCGGATTGTCTGATCCGCTGCGGCAACGCGCTCTCAGCACATGCTTCAGCACCTTGCCCGACGCCGTTCTCGGCATTTGCTCGAGCACGAACAGCCGCTCCGGGAACTTCTGCCGTGCAAGTCGCGCTTCCTCGAGGAAGCTCTTCATGCCTTCGAAATCGACGGCCTTGCCTTCCTTGAACACCACATAGGCGACGGGCGTTTCGCCCATTCGTTCATGCGGCATGGCCACGACGGCGGCTTCGGCGATGGCGGGATGGGCGTGGAGAATATCCTCGACTTCCTTGGCGCTGATATTTTCGCCACCACGGATGATGAGGTCTTTCTTCCGTCCACTGATCGTTATGTAGCGTTCGTGGCTGATGAAGCCGAGATCGCCGGTGCGGAAGTAACCCTCATCGTCAAACGCGTCGAGCGTGTCTTTCCATTCCGTATATCCGAGCATGAGTTCAGGGCCACGCGTCAGGATTTCGCCTTCTTGCCCGTCCGGCAGCACCGCGCCCGTCTCCGGATCGACGATCTTCACCTCGTGGTTCAGGATGCAGCCATCCGTGGTGGCGCCGAGTTCATCCGGGTCGCCGGGCGCAACGCCTGCCGTGATGGTGGGCGCCTCGCTGCTTCCATAGACGCGGAAGGCAAGGCAGTTCGGCAGCACGGTCTTCGCGCGGCGAATGATTTCGGGCGGAACCGGCGCACCACCACAGGCAAAAAGACGGAGAGAGGGGAGCGTCTCGCCGCGCTTTTCCAGCGCTGACACAAGCTCCACAAGAAACGGCGTGGCACCGATGCTGAATGTGACGCCATGCTTCGCAACGAGATCGACCGCCTGGTCCGCATCCCACTTGTCCATATAGACAAGCTTGTTGCCGAGATCGAACATCATCTCGATGCCGTAAATGTAGCCTGTGATATGCGTGACCGGGGAGGGCATCAGAATGATGTCGTCCTGCGACAGGCCCCAGAGCTTCTTCACCGCGTCAATTTCGGATTGAATCGTGTTGTGACTATGGAGTACGCCCTTCGGATTGCCCGTCGTGCCCGAAGTGTAGAGCAGCATTTTCACGGTGTTCGGATCGATCTGATCGATCTCTTTGGCGAGTTCATCCGCCGATGAAGGCGCCTTCGGCGTATCCCAATCACCGAAGCGCGTGAATCCTTCTCTCACCTTCTCGCCGCGCACAGTCACCACATGCTGCAGATTGGGAAGGGAGGGACGCAGCTTCTCGACCATTTCCACATAGTCGATGCTGCGGAAGGACTCGGGAATGAAGAAGACGCGGCTCTTTGAATTCTTCAGGATGTAGCCAACTTCCGCGTCTCGATAGATCGGGATAATGGGGTTTACCACGAAACGCCCAATACAGGCCGCCAAGTTTATTGTGGCTGTTTCATACCAGTTAGGGAGCTGGAAGCTGATGACATCGCCCGGCTTCAGCCCTTCAGAACGGAGCCAGTTTGTGAGCGCGAAAGCTTCCTCGGCCATCTCGGCGAATGTGTGTGTTCGGTCGCCATCGACAACCGCAACGTCCCTATCCTTACGGATTGCCTTGTCCGCCGCATTGTGAGCAAGCGTTATGTTGCTCCACTCACCGCTTTGCGTGAAACGGGCGATGGTTTCTGCATCCAGCCTTGTTTTCCAACCGGTCATATCGATCTGCATTTCGGGTTCGCCAGTATCCGGGTTCTTGGGGAAAACTGGTGGGGACAGCATATGTGCAACGTCCGCCCCCACCTGCTCTGTTACAGGTCTTGACGTGTCAGACTTATTGTGCAGCGGCCTCGAGCTGGCCTAGCGTCACATCCTGAGGACCGACGTTGGGACGATCCGTCACACCGTCCTCAACCAGATAGACAAATGCTTCCTGGCGGTTGATGTCGAAGCAGATGCCCTGGTCGGGCAACATGCCAAGCGTTCCCTCGCCGCCGATGATGGGCCTGGAAAACACGAAGGAGATCTTCGCGAAATCGCCGCCTTTGCCGTAGTGCTCCACATTGTAGATCCGCGGGAATTGCGTTTCCATGTACATCACGCGCTTGCTGTAGGGATGCTCGGGCGGCATCTTCAGCTCGATCTCATAGACCTCGCGCGGCTCCCACTTCACATTGGTGGTCGGCATGGCGTACGGCGCGTTCTGAAGGTCCAATGTTGGATAACGCTCGTCAATGTTCGACGCGCCTTCCACCACAAGCGGAGCCGGGAGATGCGCAACGGCAAGCACCCAACGCTTACGCACGATCTTCGACTCCGGATACCAGCTCGGACGACCGCTGAACCCGTCATACTCGTCGTTGAGCTGCACACCACCGGCGAGATTGTCCATCCAGGAACTGCCGGAAAGCTGACGCGTACGGCGAACCGATTTCACATAGGCCCAATTGTCTTCCAGCTTTGGGCTGTCGTAGCGCTGCGTATAAATGCCGATGCCACGGATATCGTAGGGTTCGGTTGCATATAGAAGCTGCTTCTTCACAAGGCTCCCATCGCCAAGAACCGGCTCGCCGGTACGCCGTCCCTTCATCTTCAGAGAAAGCGTGTACCAGCGCTGGGTGCGTTCCACGCCACGGTTCGTGTTTATGAAAAGGAACGTATAGTTCCCCTCGAACATGTTGCCGTAGGTGTTCTGGTAATAATAGTTCCAGAGCGCCTTGTGACCACCGAGCGGATCGTTCACATCGATTTCCGGGAAAGGCGTACCCGACTTGTAGCCGGTCACCTCCAACGTGTTGGGGTCGATTTTCACGTCACCGGCGTACTTCTGCGTGTTCTCACGGTCGATTTCCGGAAACTCAATCACTTCCGAGTTCTTCAGCGGAATTTTCAATCCGTGATTGCGGATCATGTACTCGACCTTGTCCGTCACGAGTTCACGGATGGTGTGGCCTTCGAAAGTGTCGTTCATCACCTGGTCGATATTGGCGGCGCTGATGATGTCACCCGCATTGAGCTCGGCTGCCTGCGACGGTGAAAACATTAGCACCGAAGCACATGCGAGCAAGACTGCCGGCACTTTTCTCTTGATATACTTCACTTTTTTCCTCCCAAGTTTAACCATGACGCCCTGCATCAGAACTGTCTCGTGACGCGGAACAGAAGTTGGTCGCGGTTGTTGAAGTAGCCGAAAAGCCTGGTGTCGCCTTCGGACAGACCGTTCACAGAGGCAGCCGACGGCGTTCTCTTGTCCTTGGAGAAGAACAGGTCGGCCTCGACCCTCAGGCGCCAGTTGTCGCCAAGCACGACATCGACGGAAGGAATGACGAAGCCCCCGGCGTTCCATGGATCAACGCCGACTGCGAGCGTCGGATTGATCGTGTCACTCTTGAAGTTCATAGCGAGGATGCCTGTAATGACAGTCGTGTGCTCGTCTCTCGCCGCGTTGTATCCCGCCAAGTCTACGATCTCGTCAGACTTCTTGTAGTCAAGAATCCACTTGTCGAAGACCTGAAACGACAGGAACGAATCGCTGCTGGTATTCAGCATCGACCTCAGGTTGAGTGGCTTATCCACACGGAACATAGTCAGCAGTGTGTCTTTCTTGATGACACCGCCGAAGCCGGGAAGCGTATTCGGGCTTCCGAGCGGGCAGCCCCCTGGACAGGTGCTGAATTTGCTGCCCGGCACATCAAGGCCAACGTTGTATGGCGCATCCATAAACAGCACGATTTCCGTACTCAGAATTGAATCGATGGGCTCCACAAAGCCGCTCGCCGTGACGCCGACCAGATCGATCTCCGGATAAATCCAGTCGCCGAAAGGATTGCTTGGCGCTTTCATGTAGGGCGCAAAGGCGGAGTTAACGATTGGATCTGGGTTGAAGGTCTTTAGGTAGGCAAGTGAGTAGGTGATGGGTCCTGCCTGCGCCTTCCAACGGATACCGCCGGTTACGTCGTTCTCGTCGCCATCCGGATGATTGTAGTCGTAGGCCATGGTCATACCGCCGGCGAGGAAGTCGGCGCCGGTAAATGTTTGCGGCGTCCAGCGTCCGCCGTACATGTCGTATGAGTTACCTATATCGCGCTTTCTGTCCCAGCCCGGACGCAGAATGATCTGTAGCGCGCCCTGCGCTTCGGGCACCTGGATAGTGGCGTTGGCCAGGATAAGCGGTTTCCGCAGTTCCTCATTTTCAGGCTCAAGGAACGAGCGCCAGCGCATGTCGTAACCATGCACCACGTCCATTGCGCGGAAGAAGTCGGTTTCACCCCAGACAACTTGCTGCTTGCCGAGACGCAGCTTTGTGCGCCCGCCGACGTCGAAGTCCGCGTAGAACTCACGCAATTCCGTCTGGTCATACTGTTCCATGACGTCGCTGCCGGGGCCGCCTGCGAATGCGCCGCCGAACTTATTACGCGTCAGGTTCTCGAGACGCTTCACATAATCGGTTTTGTATTCGCGATCAGCGCGGAAAATCATCTTCCAGCCGACCGGACCCGTAGAAAAATCCGTGTCGACAAGCAGCGACGCACGGAGCATCGAAAGATCGCCCCTGTCGTTCTCCGGCGTGTCGGGAATATCATTCAGGTTGAAGGACGCCCAGGTGCGTAGATAGCCGCCCATTCGAAAATTATCGATGATGTCGTCGGCGAACGCGGCCCCCGCGATCGGCATCGACATCGCCGTCATCATGGCACCTGCCACAAGGCGCCGCCCGAGTTTCTTTCTGCGATAAATCACTCTGTAAACCTCCCCTTTTCCAGTGCCGCCACATTAGTTAGGACGGCGCAAGCTTCAACTTTTCCTCACGCGAGCACTCTCATTCGGCAGCGGCGAATACCGTGCCCGCTGCCGGTTCCTCTTTCTTTCCAACGATGAATGCTGGTTTGATGACGTAGACCAGCGCCGGTATCACGATCAATGCGGCGAAGGCAGATATTGAAAGCCAGATCGAGATCAGCAACGCCATCTCGGACTGAAGGCGCAACGATGAAATCGACCACAGGCTGACGCTCACGACCAGCGTGAACACTGTAATGAGAACGGCCATACCGGCGGTCTCAAGTGCATAGGCAATCGCCTGTTTCAAATCGCCATACTTGCGCATCTGCTGGCGAATCGCGTCGAGCACAAAGATCGTGTAGTCAATGCCGCAACCGATGCCGAGCGCGACGATGGGCAGCGTGTTGATCGTCATTCCGATGTCGTTATAGGCCATGTAGCTGAAGGTCAGGGTGTTCGAGATGATGATCGGGATCATCAGGAATGTCCCAGCCACGAATGACCGATAGATGACCGTTCCGAGCAGGGTAACGACGAGGAGCGCAAGCGCTATTGCCTGGATTTGGCCGGCAAGGATCACGTCGTTCACCGCCGCAAGCACTCCGATCAAGCCACCCGCCAGAAGGTATTCGCCTCCGTTTGGCAGCGGGTTTTCCGCGATGAAGCGCTCCACACGCTCCAGGGCATTTCGAATCGTGTCTCCCTGATGGTCGCGGAAGAACAACGTGATGGATGCGTTGGAGAAGTCCGGTGCGACGTAGCGTTGCAGATCTCCGGGATCGGAGCCCGATATGAAGAGGTAGGCCAATTCGCCATTCACCACGGCGTCGGCGCCAAGTTCCTCGTAGCGCGGGTTCCCCTCATGGAGCACGCGATTGATGCTCGGCAGAATGTCGACAATGGACGTGCTGCCACCTATTTCCGGCTGCGCCTCCATGTAGCGCATGAAGCGTTCCATGGTGTCGAGCATTTCGGGTTGCTTGATCGCATCGCGCTCTTTTCCGTCAATTACGACGAACATGCGGTCCGCACCCTGGAAAACGGCGTTGAGGCGTGCGGCGTCGCGATTGAAGGACGATTCGGCATGAAGGATCGGCGACCCGGGATTTGCATCGCCGACTTTAAGTCCGAAGGCGTAGTATCCCGACACGATCAGAATGACGGCAGCCATGCCAATGACGCCATAGCGCCATTTTGAAATAGCGAGGTAGCTGAAGACACCCAGCACACTGAGAAGAACAGGATGTAAATTGAGCGGGTGCACTGCCTTGACACCACCCCTCGTCCATGAGGCGAGAAGGCCGGGGAGAAGGAAGGCACACACAATCTGGGAAAAGATCCAGAAACCGCCAACAATTGCGATCATTTCAAGAAGCGGTATGGGCGTCCTGGCGACGACCAGAATGCAGCCGCCACCGATGAGTATGCCAAGGCTCGCCGGACGAAGAAGGTCTTTCAGGGCAAGGAGGGCAGCGTTCTTGCCGTCGCGACCGATGGGATCGGTCATCTGCTCACGGTCGAACTTCTGGATGACCTGCACCGAATTCGAGACCGCGACGGCCGAGATCAACAACGCAATGACAACGACCAGTGGATCAAGAGTCAGACCCAGCATTCCGGCGAAGCCCATCGCCCATATGGCGCTCACACCGGCCGAAATCAACGGAATGATAGTGCCGTGCCATGTGCGCGCAATGAGCAGCAGGGCAACGAAAAGTCCGAAGATGGTGCCAAGGAATAGAAGTCCTGTTTCGGCGAGATGGTAACTCACCCAGCCGTAGAGCATTGGCTCGCCAACCACGCGGATTGTGAAGCCCGGCTCCTTATGCTCATTTATGATCTTCGTGATATGGTCAAAGAAGACGCGATAATCCAGAAGATTGTCGAAGAAGTCCACGGTGATGAGCGCTGACTTGAAGTCATGCGCCACATAGGCGCCGTAGGTCAGCGGGCTGTTGACGATGTTCTGCCGCAGCTCGTCGATCTCTTTTTGATTGGCCGGAAGATCGGGCCACATCAGCGGCTTGGTTTCGATGCCGGATGTTGAGGCTGTAATGGATTTCAGCTTCTTGGTGGCGAGCGATGTCACCTGGAAGGGGTCGGCACCCGGAATCAGGGCCGCCTGCTCGGTGATCGATTTAATCTTCTTCAGGATTTCCGGACGAAGAATGTCGCCCTCATCCACCTCGACCATGATGCTGACAACGTTCGAGCCGCCATAATCCTGCTTGAACTTGTCGTTCACCTGGACATAGGCGTGGTCCGTAGGCAACAGATCCTCAAACACCGTTTTGACTTCGACGCGCAGTGCGAAGAAGAGCATCACAAGAGTTATGAGCGCCAGAAAGGCGAGGATCGTCTTGCGGCGGCGGATGCTCCATTCAAGAAGTGAATCCATTATCGCTTGGCTCCGACATTCGTCGTTTCAGAGGGGATATCGGCGAGCTCGATGCCGCGCCCGGAAAGGACGTAGCGCCCACCGTCGAATGCGATGTGGCTTCGCCAGCCGGCGCTAGTCGCCATGGACTTGTCGTTCCAGCGCAGACCACTCGTTTCCGCGGTCAGCAACAGGCCCCTGTCTCCGACGGCGATCCATCGCCGTCCGTCCCAAGCCACGTCATAGATGTGCGTGCGGTTTACGCCTGTCGTAGCGCGCCATGTTCTTCCACTGTCGTTCGTGACGAGGATTACGCCTTCGGTTCCAACAGTGACGCCGTTTTCGGTGTCGCGGAAATAAACCGCGTTCAGGCTCGACTCGACGGGGCTTTCCAGCTTTTCCCAGCTTTCACCCGCGTTTTCCGTACGAAGAATTTGACCGAACTCTCCGACGAGAACCCATTTGCTTTCGGATAGCATCGCCGCGTCGTTCCACGAGACGTCGGCGCCAGTGGACGCCAGGGTCCATGTCTGCCCGAAGTCCGACGTCGCGAGAACGGTGCCGAACTCGCCGATGGCGACGCCATTGCCCGGCTTATTTCCCGTCCGCGCCTTGAGGAGTTTAACGTCGAGCATGTTGTCAGGAAGGGCCACCTTCTCCCATGTATGCCCTCCGTCAACTGTGCGTACGATCGTGTATTCGTTGCCGACCGCGATGGCCATTTTCTCATCCCATGCGGCCAATCCCTTTAGATGAACATTCACATTGCTTGCCTGCGCCCGCCACGACGCGCCAGCATCTTCACTGCGAATGATTTTGCCGTGGCTGCCTGCCGCCCAGAGCACACCATCTCCCGCCGCGACCGTGCTGTAGAAGAGGTCGCGCGTCTCGATGACGGGCGTCGGCGTCACGACAATTCGCGCGACGGGCTTCACGAAGAAGGCCGCGTAAAAGAGTCCCGAGATAACGAGAACAGGAAAGACGATGCTTACGGCAGATAATCCTCGCCGGAGAAGTCCGACTTTCGATCCCTGCGCACGCCCTCTCAGAGTGGCGTTCTCTGCCGCCATTGTCTTTACCCTCCCCTTCGCGCTTCCACGTCGTTTCTTTTTGAGCGGCGACGCCGCTTTCTCAGTCGCGCCCTTCGTGGGGCGCATTGTTTTGCGCAGCCCCAGAATGGCTCCGTCCTTTGCAGCGATTCGCGCCTGCCATCTCTCGGCATCGCGGCTGGTTACCCGGGATGCCTGACTGAGCGGCCTTGGCGGCAGCCCGTCATTTCATTCAGCCCGTGGAATCGGGCCATACCCACCTCGCGGAATCTCCCGATCTTCCGAGCGGGTAAATCGGGGCCAAACCGTTACGCCATCTCCCTCAATGATGCGGATGTTATGTGCTAATGATTTCTGAGTCAACAGTCATTGACTTGATGTTCATTTTGCTTCACTTGGTCTCGCCAACGCGCCGGTCTCAGGCTCCAGCCGTCACAATGCGGGCGCTATCCGGCAAGGTTTCAGCAGCGCATGAGGAGGGATATGCAGTTCGAACTCGCCGAAGAGCACCGGATGCTGAAGGAT
The DNA here is from genome assembly GCF_030694575.1 of Parvibaculum sp. Lineage (GTDB taxonomy): Bacteria > Pseudomonadota > Alphaproteobacteria > Parvibaculales > Parvibaculaceae > Parvibaculum. Next base: position 6,191 of record NZ_JAUYUS010000024.1, on the reverse strand, counting down.
CTCGTACGCCGGTTTGTTGACGACCAACTGATCCCGCTGGAGGGCAATACGTTGCAATGCGAAGCCGAGGGCCGAGGTCTCGGCATCGAACCGGCCGTTCTGAAGGAGGTGGATGAGGTCTCGAGGGAGCTCGGGCTCTGGGGGCTGGACGCTCCAACCGACATAGGAGGCTCCGACCTTCCCGCCGTCGCGATGGTCGGTGTCAACGAAGAACTGGGGCGGACTATAACCCCTTATACGCTCCCGCCCGACTCCCCAAATCTGCGCATGATGATGGCCACAGTGAATGACCGTCAGCGTACGACTTATCTCGAGCCCTACGTACGAGGTGAAACCATTTCAGCCATAGGCATTTCCGAACCGGGGGCCGGAGCAGATCCCGCAGCCATGTCAACGACGGCAGTGCGCGACGGAGACGACTGGATCATCAATGGCCGGAAAATTTGGATCAGCCGCGCGGCCGAGGCAGACTTCACGATCCTGATGGCGGTCACCGACAAAGAAAAGCGTGCGCATGGCGGCATTTCCGCCTTCCTCGTAGACAATGACTCACCGGGCTTCAACGTGATCCGCAAGATTCCAATGATCGGCGGCGCGGCGACCTACGAGATCGCTTTGGATGACTGTCGTGTGCCGTCCTGGAAACTGCTGGGACGCGAGGGCAACGGCTTCGCGCCTATGCAATTGCGGCTGGGGACACGACGCATCGAGATGGCGGCGTGGTCGATCGGCATGGCTCAGCGGGCGCTTGACATGATTATTGAATATGCGCCGCAGCGGAAAACGTTTGGCCTGCCTCTCTCCGAGCGCCAAGCGATTCAATGGTGGGTCGCAGATGCGGCCACGCAAATCCATGCCGCACGGCTGATGACCTATGACTGCGCCTGGAAGCTTGATGCGGGCCGTGATGTGAGGGTGGAAATATCCATGATCAAGGCATATGCGACGGAGATCGCATGGACCATTGTCGACCACGCCATACAGACGTTCGGCGCAATGGGCGTTACCAAAGAGCTACCCTTGCATCTAATGGCCGCAAAACTGCGCACAATGCGGATCTATGACGGCCCGACGGAAGTCCACAAATGGGTTGTCGCGCGCCGAATTCTGGGAACTCGTCGCTGACATCACATGATCGATAATCTAAAGCCCGCTCACCTTTTCGGACTTGAAGCAAGTTCCACATTCGCTTTTGGCGCATAAGCGCCAGAAGCGGTCATAGGGAGGGAAACAGACCGCTATCCCTGGGTTGATATCTTCATGTTCCCGCAGGCTCCTTAGTAGAGCAGAACTGATGGGTTGATTGTTTTGTCCTCTGCCAAGACGACGATGCGAAACTGGAATTTTGCAGCTTCAAAACGGTCCAGTTTCCCGGGACTGGTCAACCACTTAAGAGTTCAATCAAACGCTTCAAATCTGCATATCGACAACCGGCAATGCTCCAAAGTGTCCGCTCCCAATCTTGGGGAAGAACATCTACGCGGCTACCGTCATGTTCACAAAGATGTGCTTCATCCTAATTACATGACCGCCCTTCTGGATAAGTACACCTTCGAGGATAGCGAGCGACAAGGCGTGGGCGGTTTCCGGCGTCAGCTTGGCGGGGGCGCCATAGGATTTTTTCAGGTGATCGTCGATCGTTTGGACCACGGACTCAACGGGCAAGGCCAACACGTATCCGAGCATGAACCCCCATTCGTGGCCGGCGGCATATTGACCCGTGACGAAGCGGTCCACACCGTTGGAGACGTAGCTCGAATTGAGGGCTGACAGCCCGGCGCCGACCCGCTTGCATTCGACGGCGACATAGGCGTCCTCGTTTCCGAACTGATGCAGGAACTTGAGGGTGATATCGATCCGCCCGAGAATGGACGCATCCGTGGTCGCCATATCCTCCAGTTCGTGCTCGCCCCGGATTTCGAGGTTGGTGAGCGACAGGCTCTTCTTCACGCGCCGGATCGCTTTGCGGACGATCATCGTCGTCGGGACTTCGAGCATTCCAGACGTGATGTCCTCCTGGGCTTCCTGTGCGCCGCGGCAAACGAGATCGATGACCGTGGCGATCTGATCCGACGAAAGCGAGAAGGCGGGCTGGCCGAAAGGAATATCAGGCGTAAGAAGCGGCATCTCGCCCTCTGAGCCAATGGTCGGCGAGAATGACGTCGGCGTCGTTGAGCCCGACGGTGGTGGTCCAATAGCGGGCTTCCGTCGGCTTCAGGATGAACAGATCGTCCGGACCGTATAGGCGCAGTTGCCGTCTTTCGTTCAGATAAGGCGGAACGTCGGCATCGAAGCGGCCGCGCAACAGTCCAGCGAGCCTCTCAAGATCGGCCGGATCGCCCTCGCGAACGACGGCGCCTCGCTTCGGGGCTCCAGGGGCCATGACGAAACGTACGGCGGTGATGCCGGGAACGCCTGTGGACAGGTCTCCTTTTGTGAGCCCTTTCGTGTAAACGATGGCTTCCAGGTGACGTTCGCCCCGCGTACGCAGATAGGCATCTACGGAACACGCGACCTGTTTGGCATATGCCTTCAACAGATCGGACGTCGGCGGTTTGATCACGCCGATCCGCTCGGCCCGATTCTCGAAGATGAGGTATCGCGCTCGCGCAACGCTGTCGCGGACCAGGATGCGCTCGTCGGCTTCAAGGTCGTAAAGATCGAACACAGCCTCATCTAGCTTGTGGAGATTGTCCTTGTCCTCGGGATTGGTCGCGGCTTGTTTCTCGGCATCGACTACCGCATTGAGGAGTCGTCCGTCAGTGGAGGACAGGGGGGGAATACGCAGTGACAGCAGATCGTGTGGTTCGACCGTGGGACGTTCTAATCCCCAAGTCGGGCCGCCAAAGGCGAACTGGAAGGCCGTGATACTCGAGTTTAGGATGCCGGAAAGAACATAGGCAAAGGTGGTGTCAGCACCCCGGAAGGACACACCGAAGAAACTCTCCGTGTAGAGGACATCTTCTGGATGAACGGCGGCAATGTATCGCCCCCGTTCCGCACCAGATTTGTTTCCCCCCTTTGGACAGAGTAGCAACGGACCGCGGAAGATGGATTCGCGGCGAGGCCGGTGCAGCACCTTGTGAATGAAAGTCGGAAGGGTGGCCTCTGCAATCCTGAATGGCGTAAAGACGTCAGGTGAGATTACCTTGAGCGAGCGATAGTGCTTTGGTGGCTCATTGGCGTCGCCGTGGACCTGAAAACCTTGTCCCCGAAATTCGCCATCGGTTCGACCGAGATGGTCCAAAACGGTTGCAAGCGTCGGCAGGGCTTGCTCAAGTTTGTCGATCAACCATCCATCGCGAACGGTGCCGAAGGTTGCGGCTTTCAGAACGGTTGGTGTTCTGAGGACGCGCGCCAACGGCACGGCCCGTATTTCCGCCGGCCCGAAATGGAAAACGCCAGTGCGCTTGAAGTCGGGCGTCCAGGGTATCGAGCCGACGAGCATCTGATCGGGTGTCGATGCCAAGGCACAGCGTGCGAAGAAGAGCAGTGCCGGCCCGGTCGCATCGGGGAAGAGACCCTCCTTTCGCAGAAAAGAGAGATTGACCAGGGCGACAGGCGCCAGGCGCTCTAGAAGAGCGGAGCGCGCCGCCACGGCATGGACGTCTTTGGAAAAAAACGGCGTGGCCTTCATCACCATGCCGATGCGTCCGCTCTCACCCGCCAGATCGGCGGCGACGCTCAGGAACGCTTGGTCGGGGCTGCGCCGCGGACGCAGCGTCTTGGTTTGACCCGACTGCCGCGGCCGGGATCCGTCGGCGCGCCGAACGAAGGTCCAGGGCGGATTGCCGACGACGGCGTCGAATGCGCTATCGGTCAGCTTCGCCGGGAGCGTCTCACCGATCGTGTCCGCCTCGAACAGGGTCGTGTCGATGAGATGGTCAAACTTTAGATCGCGAACATCGTTGATCGGCTGCTCGTCGAGTTCGAGCGCGGCGAGATAGAGGCTGAACGCGGCAATGCCGAGCGCCGACCGATTGATGTCGATTCCGAATAGCTGCGTATAGAGAATATTCCGGACGACTTCTCGACTGGCCGGGCGTCCCTGCGTCGTACGCCAAACGAGTCGGCGAAACGCTTCCACCAAAAAGGCGCCGGAGCCGCAGGTGGGATCAATGATGCGTGCTTTCGCCGGCAGCTGCTCGAAAACGGGGTCGAGGGTCAGGTGGACGAGTTCGATCGGCGTATAGTGCAGTCCTTGGGAAGCGGCCTCGTCCTCTGCCGCCGATCGTGCAAACTGCTGGTAGATCGAGCTGATGAGGTCGACCGGGATTGCATCGAACCGGAACCTGAAGAGGCGTCCCTGGCCTCGGCGTGAGGCGACGAGGCTGCGCCCTTCGATGAAATCCTGAAACAGCGCGAGATGTTGGTCTGTGAGATGTTCGCGCTCGGCGCCCGGATCGTCCATCGGGAACAGATCGCCGTTGAACGTCTTACGCAGCCATTTGAACAGTGAAAAGGCGGTGGTCGTGGAGTCGAAGATCTTGCTCAAATCCGGAGGAAGCGATTTCGGCAGGAACGGCTGCGCGATTCCGCGGTCGAGCAGATACCACGTAAAGATGCACCGGCCGATGAAGCGCTGGGCGATCTCCCTCGGCATGTCGCCCGTGGTCCCCCCGGGCCGTGATGGCGATGCAGAGCCGGTGAGCAGATCCTCAAGGGCGCTGATCTCCTCCAACAGGTCGCGATCCACGCGATGCTGGCGATTGATCTTGGCCCCGATAGCACTCGACCAGAAAGCGCCGGTCTCGGTCGCCAAACGGCCACACATCGAATCGAGGAGACGCAGTCGGTCCTCGGACTGGAGCGGGAAGTTGTCGAGGGGACTCGGCGCGGTGTCGTCCGGACGCTCCGCGCGCGATGCGTAGCAATCGTAGAGTCGCACTTCCGTGGGCGTAATGATCCACAGAAGCGGTGCGACTCCCACATTCCATGCCGCTTCGTGCCATCGCTTCAGATCGGTGGCGCTCGGCTCGTTCGTTCCGGCATCCTTGAAGATGCTCGTGGCGGAGCTCTGCGCGGTGAACACGGCGTCGGCGTTCAAGCCGACCCGGTCATCGGCGAAGACCTTCTTCAGGTTCGCCGACGCTGGGTCGCCAGCGGTGACCAATCCCGGCACCGACTTTCCGGCTGGGGTCAGATAGCCCGTCGCCTCCAGTACCTTTTTAAATGCTGGGCTGCTCACGCCGACCTCCGGCGCTTTTGCGTTGCTTGCGACCGATGCGGGGCGGGAGCAGCCGTAGGCGGTGGCGGTCCGGCAACGGGCCGTGCCGGGAAGAGATCGAGTTGACCCGGCATTCTCGAAGGTCGGGGCAGGGCGAAATCCTGCGAGAGCGCGTCGAGATGAGGCGATAGACGAACGACGATCGCATCGCCCGTAACCGCGCCGAAATCCGCATCGTCAATCCACGACCAGCATTGATCGGGATCGATGGCGAGCGACTTACCCCAGAGAGACACGAAGGACGTGGTTCGCAGACTCGTGTGCAGACTGGTAAGAACCTGGCGATGGGCTTGCAGTTCGAGGTGGAAGCGGTCGCGCAACGTGACGGCAATCCGAAGCAGCAGAATCGTTTGCCAAGAATACCGGGCCGGCGAACCTTGGCTCTTCGGGGGAACGTCGGCGGGAATGAGCGCGCGTCTGCTGGTCCACTCGCGAAGCTTGTTCGTCGAGAGGCCCGTAAGGCGGGACGCTTCCCGTGTCGTGACCAGACGCATCTTCGAGCCCAAGTTTGAGTCTCATACCCGAACTTTTCGAGATTGGGTATCATGCCCGATCTGAGAGGTAAAGAGCCATTCAAGGGAGCGCGGAACCGGACTCGGAAGCGTCGCCCTGAGTCCCAGCTTTTGCCCAGCGGAAAGCGGAGTCTGTTGAACATTTGAGCCTGTTGGGCTCGGTGATGCACCAGGGTGGGCGTGGAGATCGAGAACGCTCAGCTTCCCGCCCCGTCGCATCACGGAAGCGTCGAGTAAGGGCAGGGGTGGCGGGTGGCAGGCTGCCGCGTGCGCTGTGTGGGTGCCGCTCTTCGATCAGCGTTGAGTGTCCCCTTCTGGCGGATTGTGTTGATTAAGTCGGCGGTTGAACGGGCCTTCGGTGCGTGATTCCATCGTGCTGTGCTTATCGGAGGGCAGAGCGATGATGGGAACGCAGGTGGCGCCGGCGCAGCTGTTTTATGACTTCTGTCTTG
>NZ_JAUYUS010000011.1 GCF_030694575.1 Parvibaculum sp. | reverse complement strand
CGCCGATCCGATCGTCCAGGACCCGACCGATACACAGAGCCTCAACCGATACACCTATGTCGGCAACAACCCACTCTCATACACAGACCCGACAGGCTACTTCTCACTCGGAAAGCTCCTCAGGACAATCATCGCTATCGTTATCGTCGTAGTGGCTGCCATCTACGGACAATACTGGGTCGCTGGAGCAGGTCTGGCGGCAGAGGGAAGTACCGCAGCCTATGCCATAGCGGGGGCCATAGGCGGCGCCATAGCAGGCGGCATAACAGGCGGTGATTTGCGAAGTGTCCTTGTGGGTGCGGTTTCGGGGGCGGCCTTCTCGGGGCTCGGCGCTGCGGCAAAGGCCGGGCAGATATCCGCGACGCAGCATGTGGTCGCGGCCGGCATGACCGGCGGCGTCACCAGCGTTGCTCAGGGTGGCAACTTCCAGTCCGGGTTCCTCGCCGCCGGGTTCTCAGCTATCGCATCGCCCTATATCGACAGCGTCGCTAACGACAACATCATCGTCGGTGCCACGGCCTCCGCCGCCATCGGCGGCACAGCCTCCGTCCTCGGCGGCGGTAAGTTCGCTAACGGCGCCGTGACAGGCGCATTCGCATATGCACTGGGACGAGGGCTCACACCAGCGAATGATAATCAGGCATCGGGCGAATATCAGGTCGCCGCAAACGACAACGGCACAATGTGCGATGCATGCATCGAGAACTACAATTGGGGCCGCGGAACTGCGACCGCTGTCAGTGAGATGACCCTTGGAGAATTTTTATCCGGATCGATTGACCTTCTGCTGAAGCATCCCGGCTCTTATCTCATAGGGGGTGGTGCGGCGAGCGTTGCCGTACGCGCAGGCGGAAAGGGATTGCAGCTTGTTCGCGGAGGACTCGCTGCAAGGGCGGGAGCGCTGACTGTCGATTCGAACAAGATTGCTCATATTTTTGGCCAGGCACGACACAACCTCGATCCGCTGGTTCAAAAAATGGGCTCCCAAGAAGCTGTATTCAGGGCCGTTCATAACGCAACTCAAGCGGCTGTTAGGAATCAAGGTCTCACCGGTCAATATCAAACAACAGTAAATATAGTGGGCCAACGCGTTGTGGTCACAGGCAAGGTGATAAATGGTACTGCTCGCATTGGCACGTTCTATATTCGTTGATTGGAGTTAACATGGAAGGGCTAAATAATTTCGAGAATGCAGTGCTCACAAAACTGCTTGCCGGAGATCACCCTTTATTGATTGCACTCCGTTCGCAAGCTGAGAGAGCTCAATTGTCTTCACGCGACTATACTGGTGCAGGTTTTTTTTGCGTCTTTACGGTGCCATCAGATGTGACGCCATTAGCACGGCATTTGGATTTTGAGTTCGGTGACGTAAATGCCCAGATCGCCGGTCTGAAGCATGGGGCGGGGTTCGTCGTTTTTGTGCGTGACGGACGTCTGGATATGCTTGAAGGATATTCCTATGACGAACCTTGGCCGGAGGTGATTGGTGACTTCGAGTTGAGTTATAAAAGTGAGCCACGGAATCTTGATCTTCCCTGCAGTTAAATAAGCGCCACTGAGCGTCCATCGGCCACGAGATGATCGACGATGTGGGCCTCGTCAACATGAACGGCCGCATCTACGACCCCGAGATAGGCCGGTTCATGTCGGCCGATCCGATCGTCCAGGATCCGACCGACACCCAGAGCCTCAACCGCTACACCTATGTCGGCAACAATCCCCTCTCCTACACAGACCCGACAGGCTACTTCTCCCTCGGAAAGCTCGTCAGGACAATCATCGCTATCGTCGTGGTGATCGTCGCGATCTATTTCGGACAGGTTTGGGCGGCCGGCGCCGCCACCGCCGCCGAAGCGGCGGCGGCGCCGATCATAGCGGGCGCCATAGGCGGCGCGATTGCCGGCGGCATTACAAGCGGGGGGATTTACGAAGTATCCTCGTCGGCGCCGTCTTCGCCGGGCTCGGAACCGCAAAGCTGGACGATTTTACCAGAGTTGCGGCTTATGGCACCACGGGCGGCGTCACCAGCGTTGCTCAGGGCGGCGACTTCCAGTCCGGCTTCCTGGCGGCGGGGTTCTCTGCCATTGCATCGCCTTACATCGATCAGGTCGCAAACGACAACATCATCGTCGGCGCCACCGCCTCCGCCGCCATCGGCGGCACAGCCTCCGTCCTCGGCGGCGGTAAGTTCGCTAACGGCGCCGTGACAGGCGCGTTCAGTTATGCCGTAGGAAGGGCAATGCAATCCGCTGCCGCCTATGACGCCTCTCCGGAGGTGGAAGAAGAGAGCTTGGGCGAATACCTAGCCAAGTCGTGGGAAGATGGTAACTACGATATTGCAGGCAGATCAATTGGCCGATACGCCGAGCCTTGTCTGGTCGCTGCTGTTGGCCCAACGCCTTGTGCGGGGCTTGGTGGCGGTGGAGGCGGTGCTAAGCCCCTGCTCGGGCAGAACCCATCGTACACAAAAAACCGAACAAACACTGACCTGACTGGAGATCGTTCAACGGCCAAGAGCATCTTCCGAAACCAAACGCGCGGCCATAAGATTGAGCAGATTGAGATGCCAAATGGTGGAACTCGCCGCACAGCTCCAGACGGTTCGCAGATTCGCATCAATCCAGATGGTACAAACAGACTAGACTTGCCGGGTAGAGGCCCTCGACCCAACGGTGAAACAATTCATATTCCCCGCGCCGATAGCTCAACGAGGAAAGTAATATCTCTATGTCGATGGATCGAGCGTTAATACAACTACCAGAAATGCGGCCTGCTCACCTCCTTCTGCGCTCCAGATGGAGAAGTGTTGAGACTTGTGGCGGGCAGATAAGCTACGAGTCGAAACAACTCTCAGGGGTATGGTCGGTTCCTTCAATTCTTATCCGCAATGAGAGGGAAGAAAACATTTTAGTATATGTGGATTGCTCCGAGTATAACGGTCAGGAACAATTCAGACTGAGATTTGTAGATGCTTCAGACGAGTGGGCAACGCGGCACATCAGCACCGCGCGGCCGCCATTTGCTCCCGTTTCAGCTTGGCCGCCAAGGTTAAGATTTCCGGTTGAGTTCATGGAAGTAGGCCCAAGTTCTGGAGAGTTTGGACTTGGTCCCTGGATTGCTCAGGCTGACGAAGAAGAAAATGGTAAGATGGTTTCAGTGTGCTGGTGTCTTTTTCGTAGTGAAGCTGACGCTCTTTTTATCTTTCCGGATGATGAAGTCCCGATGAATGTGGGGCTCGCTGGCGTAGGTACCTATAAGACAATTCAGGAAAGTTTGCAGGCTACTTCGATCATAAAAGTCTAAAGATTTCGACACACGATCGGCATAGCCAACTGGCTACCTTAAGTTCTGGTCACCGGAAGTTGAACAGCGTGATAGAGACGTTCTACATCTTCAATCGTCCGACAAGAGCTAGCTTCAGGAAGGTGGTGGTCTTGGGCTGCGCAACTCAAAGTGCTGTCACTATGTCTGAGCCGGTAGAGGCTTCGTTGCGTAGCGGCCGCAGCTGGTAATGTCGAGCTAGCTTCTCCGACTTCTTTGATCACCATAGCGCCGCGCAGTTCGTTGCCAAACATACCTCTCGTCACTGAACATATTCTCCAGCCAAAGCGCATGAAAATGCTTGTAGGCGCGCTGGCTTGAAAGACACAGTTCCCAGAAAACCTAACACCGGTCAGATAGATAGCCTCCGCCAGCAGTCCGTCCTTGGGCACTATTCTCATTCATCGCTGAAACGCCATCGGCTCGCCGCCGCGACGGTTGCCTTCGACTATGACAGCGAGCACACTCGCATCCGGCAGGTGATGGCGAGGCGACGACGTTCGACATGAATGATCGAGCCATCGGATATTTTTTCGACCTTTGCCGCTCAAGAGGTGCTGCAGATATTGCCCACCTGGGACGGTTCTCGTCCTAAAAGGGATGTGACTATCACCCACGGCATGGTCGGCGTGCCATTCGCCTCCAGCCAGACGATGCGCTACATCACCGGCCGAAAGGTGATGGCTCTGTCGGCGCAATGAACACTGCGCTACACCAAATCTCAATAGACCTTCCCACCCAACATAGAATCCCAACACTGAACATCTGCCCTCACCAAAGCGCATGAAAATGCTGGTATGCGCGCTGGCCCGAAAATTCCAGCTCCCTGAAAACGTGAACCAGATTAGATAGATAGTCTCCACCAGCTCTCCGCCCCTGGGCACCACTCTCCCCCCGGGGATGCGAGGCCGGATTTCCCCGGGAGGAAAGCGGCTCGTCGCGGCGCCGCTTCATTTCACCGAGCCGCAATTCCGCCGATGAAGATGTCGAGATAGCGGTCGATGATGGCCGGCAGCTCGAGAGCGCCCTTCGGATCGAACCAGCGCCCCAGCCCGTTGAAGGCATCGAAGAGTGCGATGGCGAGTACCCGCTCGTCGCAAGGGCGGATCGAACCGTCCTCGATTCCGTCCCGGATCATGTCGCGGACCGCAAGATTGAGCGCGCGGCGGCCCGAGACGTTTGCCTTGCGTGAGCGCGTGGCGAGGTCGCGCGGTTCCGACAGGACGAGGCAGCGGCCGAAATCCTCGCAGATGATCGCGGCATAGAGCCGGAAGAAGCGGGTGAGGCGGTCGAGCCCGCTGAGCTCTTCCTCGCCGGATGTCTCCAGCGCGCCTTGCAGGGCATCGAGCGCGAGTTGCCCGCAGGCAAAGAGGATCTCGTCCTTGCTCTTCGCATAATAATAAAGCGCCGGCTTCGTGACGCCGAGTTCCTCGGCGACATCGTCGAGCGTCGCGATATGGAAGCCCAGCCGGTTGAACGTCCGCGCAGCGGCCCGAAGCACTTCGAGTTTCCGCTGCTCGTATTTGGCGCTGGTCTCGCTCTTCGTCTTCGGACGCCCCGCCATTCTTTCTCCCGGTCTTCCCCAACGTCACGCGCGGCGCGACTTCATCTCGCCGTGAAAGCGCTTGACTCTCTCACATCCCGGGGATTTATTCTACTTACTGGACAGTAAAAAACAAGGATGGGCGGCGGGCGGACAGGTTTCTGCGCCGCCCGCATGCATGCCGATGCGCGCATGCGGAAGATTTATGCCGGCACGAATGAAGCGATGAAATTCTCGATCGCGCGCAGGCTCTGACGCGCCGACCGATTTCCAGACAGGGAGAACCGATCATGTCGAACCAGGTGATTGTCGCGGGCGTGGGGATGATCCCCTTCACGAAGCCCGGCGCGAGCGAAACATACAATGTGATGGGCGAGAAAGCCGCTGCCGCCGCCTTCAAGGATGCGGGCCTGCCCTACAGCGCCGCCGAACAGGTCTATGTCGGTTATGTCTATGGCGACTCGACGGCGGGGCAGGCGGCAGTCTACCGCCTCGGTCTCTCCGGCGTGCCGATCGTCAACGTCAACAACAACTGCTCCACGGGCTCCTCCGCGCTCTTCCTTGCGCGTCAGGCGGTCGAGAGCGGCGTGGTCGATTGCGCGCTCGCTCTCGGCTTCGAGGAAATGCGCCCCGGCGCGCTCGGCGCGATGTTCACCGACCGGCCGAACCCGATGGAACGCCAGAGCCTCGAAATGATCGAGCTGCAGGGCGTCGACGACAAGGCGCCCTTCGCCGCGCAGTTCTTCGGCGGCGCGGGCCGCGAATATTCCGAGAAATACGGCACGCGGCGCGAAACCTTCGCGAAGATCGCGTCCAAGGCCCGTGCCCACGCGCAGCACAATCCTTTCGCCATTTTCAAGGATCCGCTCTCGGTCGAGGAAGTGCTCGGCTCGCCGCATATCTACGGGCCGCTGACGCGCTTCCAGTGCTGCCCGCCGACCTGCGGCGCGGCGGCGGCGATCGTCTGCACACCGGAATTCGCGAAGAAGCACGGCGTCAAATCCGACATCGCGATCAAGGCGCAGGCGATGACGACGGACGGCCCGAGCACCTTCGAGGACCACTCGATGATCAAGCTCATCGGCTACGACATGGCGAAGGAAGCCGCGCGCCGCGTCTATGAAAAGGCAGGCGTCGGCCCGGACGACGTGCAGGTCGTCGAACTGCATGACTGCTTCACCGCCAACGAACTTCTCACCTATGAGGCGCTGGGTCTCACGCCCGAAGGCACCGCCGAGAAATTCATCTGGGACGGCGACAACACCTATGGCGGCAAGTATGTGACGAACCCGTCGGGCGGCCTGCTCTCCAAGGGCCATCCGCTCGGCGCCACGGGCCTTGCGCAATGTGCCGAACTCGTCTGGCAGTTGCGCGGCGAGGCCGGCAAGCGCCAGACCGAAGGCGTCACCCATGCGCTGCAGCACAATCTCGGCCTCGGCGGCGCCTGCGTCGTCACGCTTTACGGCAGGGTGTAACGGCGATGCTCGACAAATCTTTCATCGGCCTCGAGACGGAGCCCCGCTCCGCCGAGGTCGAGAAGGGGCAGCTTCGCTTTTTCGCCCGAGCGACGGGCGAAACGAACCCGGTCTATTTCGATGAGAAGGCGGCGAAAGCCGCCGGTCATCCGGCGCTGCCTGCGCCGCCGACCTTTCTCTTCTGCCTCGACACCATGGCACCGAGTTCCGAAAGCATCATGGGAAAGCTCGGCGTCGATATCGGCCGCGTGCTGCACGGCGAACAGCAGTTCACCTATGGCAAGCCGATCTATGCCGGCGACACGATCACGATGAAGACGAAAATCTCCGACATCTACGACAAGAAGGGCGGCGCGCTCGACTTCATCGTCCAGGACATGGAAGCGGTGAACCAGAGAGGCGAAAGCGTCGGCGTATCGCGCACCGTCATCGTCGTCAGGAACGGGTGAGGACATGACCATCACATATGAGTCCGTGGAGGTCGGCGACGATCTGCCCGAGCACACCAGCGCCGCGATCTCCCGTCACACGCTCGCGCTTTATTGCGGCGCGTCGGGCGACCACAATCCCATGCATGTCGATATCGACTTCGCGAAGAAGTTCGGCATGCCGGATGTGTTCGCCCACGGCATGCTGTCGATGGCCTTTCTCGCGCAACTCCTGACGAAATGGGTGCCGCAGGAGCGCATCCGCCACTGGGGCGTGCGCTTCACCGCCATCACGCCGGTCCACGCCCGCGTGATCTGCACCGGCAAGGTGGTCGAGAAGTTCGAGAAGGACGGGGAGAAGCGCGTCCGTCTCGAAATCAACGCAAAAACGGATGGCGGGCTGCACACGCTCGCAGGCGACGCCATCATCGCGCTGCAATAGCAATCGAAGCAGGGATAGTCATGTCGAAGTTGCAGGGAAAAGTCGCGCTCATCACCGGATCGGGGCGCGGCATCGGCCGCGCGCTGGCGCTGAAGCTTGCCTCGGAAGGCGCGCGTGTCGTCGTCAACGATCTCGACGAGGCGCCCGCCGCCGAAGTCGTCGAGACGATCGGGAAGGCGGGCGGCGAAGCCGTCGCCTGCGTCGGTAGCGTGACCGAGGATGGCTTTGCCGAGAGATTTGTCGGCATGGCGATGGACAAGTTCGGCGGCCTCGACATCATCGTCAACAATGCCGGCTACACCTGGGACAGCGTCATCCAGAAGATGAGCGACGAGCAGTTCCAGACCATGCTCGACGTGCATCTGGTGGCGCCATTCCGCATTCTCCGCGCCGCCGCCGAGCCCATTCGCGTGCTGGCGAAGAAGGAAGCGCAGGAGGGAAGGGAAGTCTTCCGCAAGGTCGTGAACATCTCCTCCATGGCCGGCACCAACGGCAATGCCGGGCAGGCGAATTATTCCTCCGCCAAGGCCGCGCTTGTCGGTCTCACCAAGACGCTCTCCAAGGAATGGGGGCGCTACAAGGTGAACGTCAACTGCGTCGCCTATGGTTTCATCGACACGCGGCTGACGCAGGCCATGGAGAACGAGGACACGAAGGTCACCATCGAAGGCCGCGAATTGCAGGTCGGCGTGCCGGGTGCGACGCGCAACATGCTGCCCGCCATGGTGCCGGTCGGCCGTGCCGGAACGCCGGAAGAGGCGGCGGGTGCCGTCTATCTCTTCTGCATTCCCGAGAGCAATTATGTCAGCGGACAGGTGCTTATTGTTGGCGGCGGCATCAATTTGTGATGCTCCGCCGTCGAGGAGGAGGGGAAAGATGCGTCTGACACAAGGGCTTCATCGCTCGGTCCAGGTTCGGCCCGAGGGAACGGCGACGATTTTCGGCACCCGCCGCCGCACCTGGCGCGAAGTTCGCGACCGGGTGGCGCGCTTCGCAGCGGGGCTCGCCGCGCTCGGCCTGAAGCGCGGCGACCGCGTCGCCGTCATCGCCTTCAACAGCGACCTTTATATCGAGGCCTATTACGCGATTGCCTGGGCCGGCGGCGTGATCGTGCCCGGAAATTTCCGCTGGAGCGCGCCGGAGCATATCTATGCGATGCAGGACAGCGGCGCGCGCTTCCTTCTCGTCGACAGGGCCTTTGCGCCATTGGCCGAGCCGCTGGCGGCCGCGTGCGATCTCGACGGCGTTCTTCTGCTCGACGCAGAAGAGGCGCCCGCACCCGGCGGATTGCAAAGGACGGAAGACCTCATCGGCGGCAACGCGCCGATGGAGGATGTCTGCGGAGAGGGCGACGATCTTGCGGGGATTTTCTATACTGGCGGCACGACCGGCCGCTCCAAGGGCGTGATGCTCTCGCATGAGAGCCTGATCTCGAACTTTCTTGCAACCAACGCCGTTGTTCCCTATCCGGCGGATGTCGTCTTCCTGCATTCGCCGCCCATGTTCCATCTGGCGGACGCCGCCTGCGTTGTCGGCGTCACGATCTGTGCCGGTACGCATGCCGTCGTGCCCTTCTTCAGCCCTGAAAACGTGGTGAAGGCCATCGAGGCCCACCGCGTGTCCGCGGCGGTGCTGGTGCCGACCATGTTCGGCATGCTGGGCGAATATCTGTCGGCACACCCGGCCGACCTGACTTCCGTTCGGCAGGTGAAATACGGCGCCTCGCCGATTTCCGAAAGCCTGTTGAAACAGGCGATGGAGATGTTTCCGAACGCCGAATTCATGCAGGCATACGGCCAGACGGAACTCTCTCCCTGCGCCACGCTGCTTGAACACCGCTTCCACAAGCCGGGCAAGGACGGAAAGTCCTGGCTGCGCTCCGCCGGCCGCGCGATCTACGGCATGGATGTACGCATCGTCGACGAGGACGTGGTGGAGCAGCCTCTCGGCACCGTCGGCGAAATCGTCGCGCGCGGACCGGGCGTCATGCTGGGCTACTGGAACCTGCCGGACGTCACCGCGAAGACGCTGGTCGATGGCTGGGTGCGCACGGGAGACGCCGGCTACATGGACGAGGAGGGCTTCGTCTATCTCGTCGACCGGGTGAAGGACATGATCGTCTCCGGCGGCGAGAACGTCTTCTCGGCCGAGGTGGAGAACGCGCTGGCCGCGCATCCGGCGGTTGCCGAATGCGCCGTCATCGGCGTGCCCGACGAGAAATGGGGCGAGCGCGTCCACGCCATCGTGCGGCTGAAGGAGGGCGCCTCGGCGGAGGCGGAGGACATCATCGCGCATTGCAAGCAGCTCATCGCCGGCTACAAATGCCCGCGCACGGTGGAAATCAGAACCGAGCCCCTGCCGCTTTCCGGCGCGGGCAAGATTCTGAAAACGGAACTTCGCAAGCCTTATTGGGAAGGAAAGACGCGCAGCATCGGCTGATCCGAGCCTCTCTGTCTTCCGGTGTTTCAACAATATTGTAGACAAAGAATTGTTGAAATACTATGTGAAGCCGCCGCCGCAAGGGGGCGGTGGCGCAGACAGGGAGTGAATCGTGCGTATATCCGTAGCTTGGCAATGGGCAGGGGCCATCGTGCTCGGCCTGGCCATCGGCCTTGGCGCCTCGTTGCTCGCGATCGGGAGCGGGCGCGGCAACATCGCGGCGGGCCCCTGGGTCACGAGCATGGTCTATGGCAGCAGCGACGCGGATATGTATACCCG
The DNA here is from genome assembly GCF_030694575.1 of Parvibaculum sp. Lineage (GTDB taxonomy): Bacteria > Pseudomonadota > Alphaproteobacteria > Parvibaculales > Parvibaculaceae > Parvibaculum. Next base: position 12,385 of record NZ_JAUYUS010000011.1, on the reverse strand, counting down.
CGCGCGGGTGGCGCTTTTCGGCCTCCTCGCCCTCAACAAGGAGCAGGCGGTCTATTACACCGCAAGCGTCGACGATGCGGGCGAGCGCCTCTCCGGCGATTGCACCTATCTTCTGAAAGGTCAGGACCTCACGGCGCGCTGGTGGAGCGTGACGGCCTATGGCGCCGACAGCTATCTCATCGCCAATGACGCGGGCATCTATTCCTTTTCGAAGACGACGGTGGCGAGAGAGCCCGACGGCTCATATGAGGTGCGCGTTTCCGCCGCGAGGCAGGCCGGAAACTGGCTGCCGGTAAAGCGCGGCGAGCGCTTCGACCTGACCGCGCGGCTCTACAATCCGGCGGCTGCGGTGCATGCCGATCCCGCCGCCGTCGCATTGCCGGTCATCGAAAAGGAGAGCTGCGAATGAAACGCTTCGCTCTCATGGCGGCGAGCGCCATCCTTCTCGCGGCGGCAACGCATCTTCTCGTCGTCTGGGCCACGCCCCGCATTGCGATGAACGCGGCGATGACGAAAATAGGCGGCAACGGCGAAAGCAACATCATCAAGAACGCGCCGCCCGCCACCTCGAAGGCCCGCACCATCGTCCGGCCGAGCCCGGACCTCGCCTATTCGGCCTGCGTTCTCGATCTGTCGCAGGGGCCGGTGCGCCTGCGCATTCCCGTGACCGCGCCTTATACCTCTCTCTCGCTCTATTCCTCCGCGACCGACAATTATTTCGTGCTCGACGACAGGAACACCGCCGGCACCGGCATGGACGTTCTCGTTCTCGGGCCGGGCGCCGAAAGGCCCGCCGGCATATCGCCGGAGGTGACGGTCGTCGAAGCGCCGGCCGCGCGGGGCATGGCGATCGTGCGCCGCGTGATCGAGAGCAAGGCGGCCCTGCCGGCGGTGGATGCCGTCCGCGCCCGTTCGGTCTGCGACGTCTATCCGGGCTGACCGGCAGGCCCGCTCGCCCCGCTTTATGCGGCTTGCATTAAATACATAATTGTATACAATCTGATCTCGCTGGTCGCGGGTCCCGATATGAAGGGCCGCCGACCGGCGGCCGGCACGGGGCGCGCCAGGGAGGCAGTCCCGATTATCCGCATAACAGCAGCCCGGCGATGGCCGCCGGCACGCGCCCGCTCGCAAGGCGGGCGCTTGGTGACAGGGGGGGAGCATGTTCTATCGAGGTGTGGCGTTTGCCATGGCGACGACAATGGCGGCCGCCGCTTTCGCGGCGGAGGCGCAAGCGACCGAGTTCAGGTTCGGCGAGTTGGCCGGCAGTTTCGACACGACCATCTCGGCCGGCGCCACGATGCGCGCGTCCAAGAGGGATTGCCGTCTGGTCGGAACATCCAATGGTGGCTGCAATGCAAGCGCGACGAACAGGGACGACGGCAATCTGAATTTCGATCGCGGCGATATCGTATCGGCGCCGGCATCCGTGAGCCACGACCTCTCTCTCGAATGGCGGAACTTCGGCGCCTTCATGCGCGCGCATTATTTCTACGACGCGGTGCTGAACGATGCCGACTCCACGCGGCGGACCGATCTTTCCGACGCGGCCCGGGACCAGGCCGGACGGGGCGCCGAACTTCTCGACGCTTATGTCTACGGCACTTTCAACATCGCAGGCATGCCCACCGACATCCGCTTCGGCAACCAGGCGGTGAACTGGGGCGAGTCGCTCTTCACCCCCGGCGGCATCAACGCGACCAATCCGGTCGACGTTTCGAAGCTGCATCAGGCGGGCTCGGAACTGAAACTCGCCACCCTGCCCACGCCGATGGCGCGCATCGCGACGATGCTTCCCTTCGATGTGAGCGTGGAAGCCTATTACCAGCTTGCCTGGGAGAAGACGAAACTCGATCCCGTCGGCTCATTCTTTTCGCAGGGCGATCTGACGGGGGAGGGCACGCAGGGCTTCTTCTTCGGCTCCGATCCCGGCGCCATCGGCAACGCCGCCTATCTCAACTACATGCCGAAGCAGGCCGGCCGCACGCCGAAAGACGGCGGCCAGTGGGGCGCCGCCCTTCGCTATTTCGCCGACGACTGGAGCAGCGAATTCGGCCTCTATTACCTGCGCTATCACGCCAAGACGCCGATCCTCGGTGTCAACGCACAACGCATTCCGGTCGCTCCGTTCACGCGTCCGACCGGCTATTTCGAGGAATATTCGGAAGATATCGATCTCTACGGCGCGAGCTTCAACACGCAGCTCTTCGGATCGTCCATCGGCGGTGAAATCTCGTACCAGCCGGACTTCCCCGCGCCACTGAATTTCTCTTCGACCGTCGCCCTTGCCCGCGCCAGGGCCGCGCTGGGACCGATGGGCGGGTTCTATGCGCAATCCGGCGTCGTGATGGTGGAGAAGTGGCAGGCGGCCCTTGTGAGCATCAGCTCCTTCGGCCCGAGTGACGGCATCGTCGGCAGCGCCATCACCGGTTTGGGCGCGACGTCGGGATCGCTTTCGACCGAACTCGTCGGCAATAAGTATGACGGCCTCGACCCGAGCGTGCCCTACGCCGTGCCGGACAGCAAAACGGTGCCGACGGATACCGCCTGGGGATACCGCCTGGCCGCGGGCCTGTCCTATCCGGAAGCGTTCGGCACGGGTGTCTCGCTCACGCCAAGCATTGCCTTCCGGCACGATGTCTACGGCACGCAGCCGAACAATCCGAACGGCGCCACGATCATCGAAGGCCGCAAGATCGTGACCGTTGGTCTGTCGGGCGCCTATCTCGGCCATTGGCGGGCCGGCATTTCCTACACCAACAATTTCGGCGCGGGCGGAGACGATCTGCTGAACGACCGCGACTTCGTGGATCTCAGCATCAGCTACTCGTTCTAGCGCCGGTTCGTCAGTCTCGGGAGGAGAAATAAAATGAAGTATCTCGTAATCGTTGCGGCGGCTGTCGGACTGTCGCTCTCTCCGGCGGCGGCCGCGCCGGACGGCGCCACCGTCGCGGACCTGGGCACAAGCCTCACGCCGGTCGGCGCGGAGCGCGCCGGAAACGCGGAAGGCACAATCCCGGAATGGACGGGCGGCATCGCTTCCCCGCCGCCCGGATGGAAGACCGGCGATGAAAGACCCGATCCCTATGCGGCGGACGAACCGCTCTTCGTCATCGACGGGAATAATGCCGATGCCTATGCCTCGAAGCTGACGGCCGGACAACTTGCACTGCTGAAGCGGTATGACGGCTATACGATGCCCGTCTACGAAACGCGCCGCTCATGCGCCTATCCGCAATCCGTTTACGACGCGACCAAGGCGAATACTTCCGTCGCGAAAATAGATGCGGAGGGGCGCCTGCTCGCCGGAAAGGGCGGTTTTCTCTTCCCGGTTCCTTCAACCGGCGCGGAAGTCGTCTGGAACCATCTGGTCAGGTATCAGGGGGTCGGATCGACGGGCCGGCTGGTAACGGCATCGCCCCTGAAGAAGAGCGGCCGCTTCGCGCTCGGTGTGCTGGAGCGCACAAGCTATTCGCGCTTCTACGATCCGGAATTGAAGACCTATGCCGACATGGACGGGATCGGCGGCGAGCAGATCACGAAGATTCTCAGCCCGACGCAGATCGCGGGCTCGCTGATGCTGATCCGCGAATCGGTGAACGGAGACCGCGAGACCTGGAGGTACATGCCGGGCCAGCGCCGCGTGCGCCGCTTGCCGGATTTCCGCTACGACAACCCGATTGCCGAACTCGACGGCCTGATCGTGGCCGACCAGGCGAATATGTATAACGGTCAGCTCGACCGTTACGACTGGGCGCTTGCCGGCAAACAGGAATTGTTCATCGCCTATAACGACTGGAAGCTGAACGACAAGGCGAACAGCTACGACAAGATACTCCAGCAGCGCTTTCCCGCGCGCGACGTCATGCGCTACGAACTGCATCGCGTCTGGAAGGTCGAAGCGACGCTCAGACCCGGTCTCCGTCATCTCTATAACCGCCGTGTTCTTTACAGCGACGAAGACAGCTGGATCATCGCGGCAACGGAGCTTTACGACGGTCGCGGCGAGTTGTGGCGCGTGCAGGAAGGTCCCATCGGCGTCGTCTGGGAACTGCCCGCCTGCATCAACCAGGTCCAGTTTCACTTCGACCTGAACGCCGACCGCTACGTCGCTGCACAGCTCCGCAATCAGGAGCCGGCCTACGACTATCTCGCCGGGCAGGAAGGACGGATCGATAAATCCGTTTTCACGCCCGACTATCTGCGGCTCGCCGGCCGCCGCTGAGACTACTGACGCAATCCCTCCGTGTCGGGTTTCCATGCCCACGCGGTTCCTTGAGGCCCGTTCCGGTTGCGGAACGGGCCTCTTTTTTGTCGCGATGCGCGCCTCGAAATGCCCGGCCGCTCATGATACGAATCGAGTACACAAAATTGCGTATAATATGCCGGTGCCCTGGACCTCCGGGCGCCGCGAGACGAAGAGGGGAACGGCGATTGAGCAAGACCAGGGGACAATCGAAACCGCCTGCCGCCGGCAAAGGGCCGGCCGCGAAAAAGGCCTCCGCAAAGGCGCCGGCGAAGGAAGCGTTTCATCGCCCGCCGGCACCGGAGATCAGCGACGAAATCGTCAAGCTCATCGAGGATGAAGTCTTCCTGCCCGGAGAGCGGCTCCGCGAGCAGGATCTCGCCGATCGCTTCGGCGTTACGAGGGGACGCATCCGCGAAGTGCTCCACAATCTCGAAGCGAGAGGCTTCGTCGAGATCGAACGGATGAAGGGAGCGACGATCGTCCGCCACGACCGGCGCGAATTCGCTGCCATCGGCCAGGTGCGCGCGGCGATGGTCGCATTGGCAGCGCGCCGCGCCGCCAACGAGGCCACGGAGGCCGAGCGCGACGAAATTCTGAAGCAGGCGAAGGAGCTCGCGGCCAAGGGGCCGGACATGTCGGCTCAGGATTACAGGCTCGCCACCATCAAGCTGACGGGCGCCATATGCGACGGTGCGCACAGTCTGTTCCTGCGGCGCATCCTCGACGACGTGCATCGCGTGCCCTCGAACTGGAGGGCCTATCGCAATCTCATCGTCGCAAGCCGCGACCGGCGTACCCAGTCCAGCAAGAGCTGGAAGTCGGTCGCCGATGCGATTGTCCGCGGCGAGAGCGACAAGGCAGCAACCCTCGTCGAGGAAATATATGCCCGCGGCTTCAAGGCCATGCAGGAACTGATCGACGCAGGCGACGGCTCATGACGCCGTCGCCTGCTTGAGTTCACCGCAGACAGACGCAAGATCGCCGGTCGCCCGCAACATGCGTCCAGCCTCGATGGCGGCGGAGGCGGCGCGGAACTTCTCCGCAAGTTGCATGGATTGAAAGGGCGCGAACTTGCCCGTTCTGCCGGAAGCGTCGCTTGCCTGCCGGATCAGGACAAGGGCATGGGCCTTGAAGCTTTCGCCCGCATCCGTCGGTCCGGCCCGCATCGCCTGCTCCATCATCGGCAAGGCGGCGCATGCGGCATCCAGCACGAGGAGTTCGGGACGGTCCGGCGCGAAGACGGCAATACCGCCGGTCACCTCGCCCTCAAGTCCGGGAAAGGCGATGCCCGCGAGAACGGACCGGATCGGCGATTGCGGGATGACGAGCGAGCCGTTCGGCGCGATCTCGGTCACCGCCACGGAATCGCCGGTGCTTTCCGCATACCAGAGCACTTCCCCCGTTTGCCGGTCGAGACGCGCGCCGCCGCGTCGCAGCGGCAGAAAGCCCGGCCGTTCGCTTCCCGGGCGGGTGGCGACGCCCAAGCCGGCCTGTGCGTAAATCCCGTTGGCGGCGATGGCAGCCGTCAGCAAATTCTTCTGCGCCAGCGGAAAGGAAGCATCGTACATGTCGAAAGCGGCCGACCATTCGATGCGGGCCGAACTGTCTTCGTCGATGACCTTCAGCAGCGAGACCGCCGTGATGATGTAGATTTCATTGTTGTCGAGTGCGACGCTCGGCGAGGCGACGATCTGCGCGCCGGCCTCGACGGACCAGAGTTTCCGGCAGTCGGAATCGTAGGCGATGAGGTGCTGCTCTCCGTCCGCGACATAGATCCGCCGCCCGTCGCCCCGCACACCCGGCGTGGAGGCACTGCCGCCGTTGAAATAGGCTTCGCATGCGATGGCAAGACCTATCCCGCCGTCGGCTTCGTCGCGAAATATGTCGATGCCGTAGAGGGCACCGTATTCGGACGTGCCGTCCGCCTTGCCATCCGCTTCGTCCGGCGCCGTCGCGCTCAGCCAGAGCCGGCCGGTTTCTGGGTCGATCGAGTGATAATTGGCGATGTTGATCCCGTCTCCCTGGACCACACGGAGAACACGTTCGATGACCTTCGTGGTGAGGGGCCGGTCGAGCGCCTTTTCCAGTCCTTCCGTCAACTGCAGAAGAAGCTGGCTGGGCATATCGACGTCGCGTTTGGGCGAGGGCGCGCCGGGAACATGGAGCGGCTTCCTTGTCAGCAATTCGCCGCTTTCGCGGTCGAAGGCAACAAATTCCCCGGTGCCGCTTACGCCGGTGACGATGTCGAGCCCGGGATTGTAGCTTGGCCCCCACATGAGGCCGACATCGTCCTTATCGCTCCGCTTGGGAAGTCCGGTATCGCTGCGCCACAGGATGTTGCCGTTCGTATCGACGGCCATCGCCTCGTCCCTGCTCATCTGGTAGACGGTTTCGCCGCCCGCATCGTTTGGCAGGATGATCGGGACTCCGCCCGCAGGAACGGCGCGGCCGGTGGTAATGCGCCACCGCAGTTCCCCCGTTTCGATATCGTAGGACTGGAGAAAGACGCCATCCATCGCGACGCTTGGGCTTGCATAGATATTGCTCTCCCGGTCGAAGGAGATCGCCGAGAAATAAAGCTCATTTTGTCCGATGATCAGCGCCGGGCCGAAGGTTGGGGCGCCGGCCAGTAGAGTTTCGTCGGAATTACGGCCATCGCCATGCCGCTCGCGCCAGACGCCGGCATCGGCCATGCGTGTTTCCACCGGCGAAGCATGGCGTTCCCCATTCGGCTTCCACGAGCCGACGGCGGGCAGGGCCAGGGCGCGCGGCGGAGGGACGCTGTCCAGCATTGCCTTTGCCACGAGAACAGGCGCCAGATGAGTATGGGTGAAGGCAAAGATGCCGAGCGCGCTGCAGGCGATTGCTGCCAGCGCGGCACCCGCGGCCCAGGATTTTTTCATGTTCTTTCAAACGCGCTTCGGCGTTCCCCCGATTTTATATTCAATATTGTATACAATACCGGATTAGGAGCGGGAAACAAGCATTCCTCTCCCTGCAAGGCACCGCCGATAAGGGCCGGGGGCGCATAAGGGCGGCCTTCAAAACTCCCATAATCAAGACCAGGTAGATGGGAGCTGGCACACCCCCGCTGATGAATGGCGGCAGATGGAACTTTGCCCCTCCGGCGTAGTTGACATGACTCCACCCCCCGCCCGAGGAGTCACGTCTTGCCGCACTCAGCCGTCCGCATTCTTTCGGTCCGTTCCGACGAACCGGCGGGAACGGAGGAGACTTTCGATCACGCATTCAGGAATGCGGCGAAGTTCGGCTTTGACGGGCTGCTGTGGCAACCGGCCGCCTCCATAGTCTCAAGCGAAGCTGACGTCCCGCAGGGACTGGCGTCGCAATGCGAGGCGAGGGGACTGAAGCTGCTGGTTGAAGTCGAACTTGACCGGTTCCCGATCGATCATCCGCTCGTCGACAAGTATCCGGATGCCTTTGCCGTCCGTCGTCTTTCCGCCAATGAGACGCCACTCGACCCGCGAACGCCCTTGCCGGCAATCGGGGAGGCGCGCGCGCGATTGAAGACGAAGGACACGGCGGACCTTCTGCGCGGCCCGATGTGTGACCGGTTGATGATGTTCATCGCGCGCGGCGTGAGCGGCTTCAGGCTCGGATATGCAGAAAGGCTCGATCCCGGCTTCCTCACGCACCTGATGGCCGACCTGCGTGCGGAAAAGCCGGATCTGACTTTCATTGCAGGTCCGCCCGGTCTCTCCCGCGCGGCCGCGCGCGCGCTGGAGGGGGCAGGGCTCGACTACCTGATTTCGTCGTTCGGCTGGTGGGACCTCCACGCGCCCTGGCTGATCGAGGAATACGAGGCCTTGCGCCGGGTCGCGCCGCTGATTTCGGAAATCCGCCCGGAGCAGCTTCGCGAAGGGGACGATCCTGCAAGCACGGCACGTCTTCTCGCCGCCGCCGCGACCGTGGGAAGCGGCATGATCGTACCCGCGCCGCTGATCGAGAGCGCAGGAGACGACGCTGCGGTGGCGCGGGCGCTCCGCCTTGCCGACGACACGGCGCGCTTTGGCGGCGAGATGCGCCGCCTTACCGGATCCGGCTCGCCGGTGCTGGCACTGTTGAAAACCGATGCTGCCGACATCCGAAGGGCGGAAGAGGCGATGCTGCTGCTGGTCAATGCCGACGGCGGCATTCAGCCCGCGCCCGAGCCGGGCGCCTTTCTTCCATCCGCCGGCGCCGGCTACCGTGGCTTCACGCGCGTGGAGGGGAAGGGGGATCCCTTCGCGCCGCTGGCCGGCGGTGAGGTTCGGCTGCTCACCGCACGGCGCACAAAGCCGATTGCGAAGACTACCAGGTCGGGGGTCCGCAACGCCAAGGCGGCCGCAGCCAAACCGCGGTTGGTCGTGGAAGACGTGACGCCATCGGTAGCGGGCGGTGATTTCGCAGTGAAGCGCGTGACCGGCGAGACCGTGACGGTCGAGGCGACGATCTTCGCCGACGGACACGAACAACTGGCCGCCGAACTGCAATGGCGCACTGGAGACGACAAGAGCTGGACGGCAGTTGGCATGGAGGAGCTGCCGAACAACCGCTGGCGCGCGACGTTCCCTCTCAACCGGCTGGGCCGATACGAGTTTGCGATCGAAGCCTGGCTGGATCGCTTCGGCGGTTTCCGGCGTGACTTTGCGAAGAAGCTCGACGCCGGTGTGGCGCTACCCGTCGACTATGCTGAAGGACGCGCGCTGATAGATCGAGGCGTGGCCCGAGCGGACGAGGGAACAAAAACCGCGCTTGCGGAGATCCGCGACTGGCTGGCCAAGTCGGGCGAGGGAGAAGAAAGCGCGGCGCTGTTGCTGTCGCCGGAACTGGCCGAACTGATGGACCGCATCGACGAGCGGCCGCACCTGATCCGCTCCGCCGGGCAACGGGTCGACGCGGAACGGTTGGCGGCCCGTTATTCGAGCTGGTACGAACTCTTCCCCCGGTCTCAGACGAACGACGCATCGCGGCACGGTACATTTGACGACGTCATCGCACGGCTGCCCGCGATCCGGGATATGGGCTTCGACACGCTCTACTTCCCGCCGATCCATCCGATCGGTCGCGCAAACCGGAAAGGTCCCGACAACTCGCTGACCGCCGGCCCCGCGGATCCCGGGAGCCCTTATGCGATCGGCGACGAGACGGGTGGCCATGACGCCATTCATCCCGAGCTGGGCAGCTTCGACGATTTCGACCGTCTGATCGAAGAGGCGCATGCGCAGGGACTGGAGATCGCGCTCGATTTCGCGATCCAGTGTTCGCCCGACCATCCATGGCTGAAGAAACATCCGGGATGGTTCGCCTGGCGTCCCGACGGCTCGCTGAAATATGCGGAGAATCCGCCGAAGAAATACCAGGACATCGTCAATGTGGATTTCTACGCCGACAAGGCGGTGCCGGACCTGTGGCTTGCATGGCGCGACGTGGTACTGCTCTGGATCGGGCACGGGGTAAAAATATTTCGCGTCGACAATCCGCACACGAAACCCCTGCCGTTCTGGGAATGGATGATCGATGAGATACGATCGGCGCATCCGGATGTGATCTTTCTGGCCGAAGCTTTCACCAGCCCTGCGATGATGTACCGCCTGGGCAAGATAGGCTTCTCGCAGTCATATACATACTTTACGTGGCGCAATCACAAGGCGGAGCTTGCCGATTACATAACCGAACTGACGACGACCGCGCCGAAGGAATTTTTCCGGCCGCATTTCTTCGTCAACACGCCGGATATCAATCCGCCTTTTCTGCAGACATCCGGTCGTCCGGGCTTTCGCATCCGCGCGGTGCTGGCGGCGACCCTTTCCGGCCTCTTCGGCATTTATTCCGGATTTGAATTGTGCGAGGCGGCACCCCTGCCGGGGAGGGAGGAATATGCCCGGTCCGAGAAGTACGAAATCCGGCCCCGCGACTGGAACGCGCCGGGCAACATCATTGCCGACATCGCGCTGCTGAACCGGCTGCGCCGCACGCATCCGGCGCTGCAGACACATCTCAACACGCGGTTCTACGTCGCGCACAACGACAACATCCTCTATTACGGAAAGCTGGCGCCCGACGGCTCGGATATCATCCTCGTCGCCGTCAGCCTCGATCCTTTCCATCCCCAGGAGGCCGATTTCGAAGTGCCGCTATGGGAGTTCGGCTTGCCCGATCACGGCAGCATCGACGTGGAAGATCTGGCGAACGGACACCGCTTTCACTGGCACGGCAAAAACCAGCACATCCGCCTCGACCCCGCCGAGCCTTATCGCCTCTGGCGCGTTGCGCCCGGAGGTTCGGCATGACGGATCATCCCACCGAAGACGATGCCCTCTGGTACAAGGACGCGGTTGTCTATCAGCTTCACGTGAAATCCTTCTTCGACGCCAACAATGACGGCATAGGCGATTTTGCCGGGTTGATGCGAAAGCTCGACTATATCGCGGACCTGGGCGTCACCGCGATCTGGCTGCTGCCTTTCTATCCGAGTCCGCGCCGCGACGACGGCTACGACATCGGCGAATACCGGGATGTGAGCCCGGACTATGGCAGCATGGATGAGGCGCGCGCCTTTGTGGACGCGGCCCATGCCCGCGGCATTCGCGTCATCACCGAACTCGTTATCAATCACACATCCGACCAGCATCCATGGTTCCAGGCGGCACGCCGTGCACCGGCCGGGAGCCCGGAACGAAACTTCTATGTCTGGTCGGACAATGATCGAGATTATGCCGGCACAAGGATCATCTTCTGCGACACGGAGAAATCCAACTGGACCTGGGACGAGGAGGCACAAGCCTATTTCTGGCACCGCTTCTATTCCCACCAGCCGGATCTGAATTTCGACAATCCGGCGGTGCTGGCCGAGGTGCTCTCGGTCATGCACTTCTGGCTCGACGCGGGTGTCGACGGATTGAGGCTCGATGCCATTCCCTATCTCATCGAAAGGGAAGGGACATCGAACGAGAACCTGCCCGAGACACATGACGTCCTGAAAAGGATCAGGGCCGATCTCGACGCTCACTATACCGGCCGTGTGCTGCTGGCCGAGGCGAACATGTGGCCGGAAGATACGCAGCAATATTTCGGTACCGGCAGCGACGAGTGCCATATGGCGTTTCACTTCCCGCTGATGCCACGCATGTACATGGCGGTGGCGCAGGAAGATCGCTTTCCGATCACCGACATCATGCGGCAGACGCCGGACATCCCCGAGAATTGCCAATGGGCGATTTTCCTGCGGAATCACGACGAGTTGACGCTCGAAATGGTGACGGACGCCGAGCGCGACTATCTGTGGGACACATACGCCGCCGACCGTCGCGCCCGAATTAATCTCGGCATCCGGCGCCGCCTTGCGCCGCTCATGGAGCGCGACAGGCGTCGGATAGAACTCATGAACGCGCTGCTGCTCACCATGCCCGGCACGCCCGTGCTCTATTACGGCGACGAGATCGGCATGGGCGACAACGTCTATCTCGGCGACCGCGACGGCGTTCGCACGCCGATGCAATGGGCGCCGGATCGCAACGGCGGCTTCTCGCTGGCGGACCCCGCGACGCTCGCCCTGCCTCCCATCATGGATCCGCTATACGGCTTTCAGGCGGTGAATGTGGAAGCACAGGAGCGCGACCGGCATTCGCTGCTCAACTGGCTGAAGCGGATGCTGGCGGTGCGGCGCGAACACCAGGCTTTCGGGCGGGGAACCCAGCGCTTTCTCCGGCCGGCGAACCGCAAGGTGCTCGCCTATCTGCGCGAGTATAAAGGCGACATAATCCTGTGTGTCGCCAATCTCAGCCGGACCGCACAAGCGGTGGAACTCGACTTAATCGACTATGAGGGTCATGCCCTTGTCGAACTGAGCGGCGGCGCCGCCTTCCCGGCCATCGGTCAGCTTCCCTATCTTCTCACGCTGCCGCCATACGGATTTCTCTGGTTCAGACTTTCACTGGATGCGACCGGGCCCGATTGGTCGAGCGGCGCACCTGGGCTCGAGGTCGAGAGGTATACGTTCGTGTTGCGTCCGGCGCTGACGGATGTCGTGCAGGGAGCAAATCTCGACGCTCTGGAAAAAGACGTTCTCCCGGGCTATCTGCCGCATCGCCGCTGGTTCGGCGCCAAGGGCGAAAAAATCCACCGTGTCCGCGT
>NZ_JAUYUS010000002.1 GCF_030694575.1 Parvibaculum sp. | reverse complement strand
GCGTAGGCGGCGCCTGGCGCGTCGCAATAGGATTTGATGAGGAGGTGGAGATTGCCGCTGCCCAGCGTCGTCTGGGCCCGGCCATAGGTAAGGTGGCCGCTATCGCCGACGAGGAGCGTGACGCGGGCGTAATCGCCCCGCGCCTTGCCGGTCTCGAAGATATTGACGATGGCCTTCGCGGCCTCTTTCTGAAGTTCGCTGAGCACAATGCCCTCCCCGCCCATGTGAGTCGGGACCGATCCTAGCGCAGAAGGCAAAAGCGGGGATTAGTCGGCAAGCCCAGCTTCCGCATTTCGCAGTTGCTCCAGCGCTTCGGGCTCGCCCGCGAAAGTATCAAGGGCTTTTGCCAGCGCGGCTTCCGCCTGCTCCCGTTCGCCCAGCACACGATAGGAGCGGATGAGACGCAACCACCCCTCCAGATCGCGCGGATCATCGGCCAGGCGTGCCGCCAGACCTTCCACCATGCCGCGGATCATCGGCTCGTCTTCGGGCGAAATGGCCGGGCGACCCTCAAGCTCGGCGATGCGGGCACGGAGCCCCGGCGCCCAGGCCGCGTCCTCCGGCGCGCGCTCCAGCAGCGCCTTCCAGCGGGCAAGGGCGGCGGCTCGATCGCCTGCTTCGATCTCGGCGACACCGAGAAAATATTGTGCACGCGGCTGATCGGGATCGAGGCCGGCGGCCTTTTCGAAGTCGGCACGCGCATCGGCCCCGATAGAGCCACTATCCGCTAGCGCCCGCGCTTCGCCCCGTGCAACGAGGCGCTGTGCCGTGACGCCATCGATCAGCATGGCGCGCGTCCAGGCGTTCGCCGCGTCGTCGAAGCGGCCGAGTTCCAGATAGGCGGGGGCGACCAGTTCCCAGCCGCGCAAATCGTCCGGCTGCTCCTTCAGATGACGTTCAATGCGGACAACGAGCCCCTCCAGTGGAAGCTCCTCCGGCGGCACGGCGATGCGCTCGGCGAAAGGCTGTCCGGCAATGCCGGGTGAGCCTTCGTCCAGATAGATGCCGAGCGCAAGCATCGGCAGGCCGATGGCCATGGCAAGCGCCACACCCTTGCGCCAGCGGGGATCGGCGCCTCCGGCGGTTCGCCGTTCGGCCACCCGTGCCTCGTCCGCGGCAAGGAGACGACGCGAAACCTCGACGCGAGCCGCCTCGGCTTCGGCTTCGCCGATGACGCCACGATCGAGATCGCGCGAAATTTCGGCGAGTTGGTCCCGGTACAGTGCAACCTCGCTCTCACCGGCTTCCGGGCGCGCGGCGGCGGCACCGGCACGCAATGGCCGGAGCAGCAACACCAGCACAACGCCGGTCAATGCGGCGAAGGCGAGAAAGAGCAAAATGTCGGTCGCGGAAAGAAGCACGAGGGCGGCCTTTGCGGGGATGAACCGGGCGCGGCCCGGAAAAGCGAACCCCTGTATAGAGATTTAAAGCCAGCCCGGAAAGCGGCGGAGGGACGCAGCTATCCGCATGGCTCATATGGGCTTGCGGGCCGGGGTTTGACGGGGCGAGGCTTGCCGCTAGTCTGCGGCCGGTGAAAAAGAAGTGAGGACGTCACGTGCTGCGCATCATCAAGACGGGATTTCTCGGCCTCTCCGGCCTTGCGTTGATTGTGCTTGCCGTCGTTCTGGCACGCGCCGTGCTGGAGGCTCCGGCAGTTGCCGATCCGGCGCCGATGATCGCGAAGGCCGCGGATTACGATGTCGTCATCAAACGCGACAACTGGGGTGTGCCACACATATTCGGCAAGCGTGATGCCGATGTGGCTTTCGGCCTCGGCTTCGCGCATTCGGAGGATGATTTCGCAACTATCCAGGAGGTCGCGATAGCGACACGCGGCGAGCTTGCCTCCGTGAAGGGGCAAAAGGCAGCGATTACCGATTATCTCGTCAACCTGATGGGTGTGTGGGCGACAGTCGATGCGCGCTATGAGAGCGACCTCTCTCCGGAGGTGCGCCGCGTCATCGAAGCCTATGCTGACGGCGTCAACTACTATGCGGCGCTCCATCCGGATGAAGCAGCGCTCAGCTTTCTGCCGCTCACGGGCAAGGATGTCGCTGCCGGCTTCGTTTTCAAGTCGCCCTTCTTCTATGGGCTCGACAAGGTTCTGATTGCCGTCTTCGAAGGACGGATCGGCAAGGCGGGCGGATTGTCCAAGGAGGGAGTGGATGCCTTTCTGCCGACGGAGGAACCGCATCCGATCGGCTCGAACGGCGTAGCGGTAAGCCCTGCCCGCTCGGCGGACGGCGCGACGCGCCTCCTCGTCAATTCGCATCAGCCGTTCACGGGACCGGTGGCCTGGTATGAGGCCGTGCTCGAAAGCGAGGAAGGCTGGCACGTCGCGGGCGGTTTTTTTCCCGGCTCACCCTTCATGCTCCATGGACACAATGCCAATCTCGGTTGGGCGAACACCGTGAACGAGCCGGACCTGATCGACGTCTACCGGCTGACGGTCAATCCCGACAATGAAGATCAATATCTTCTCGACGGCGAATGGCGCGAATTCGAGAAGAGCACCGCACGGATACGCGTCGATCTCTGGGGGCCGTTCTGGTGGACGGTGGGGCGCGAGGTGTTGCGCTCCGAGCATGGGCCGGTTCTGAAAACGGAAAAGGGCGCGTTCGCCGTCCGCTATGCAGGCATCGGCGAAATCCGGCAGGTGGAGCAATATTACGCGCTCGACAAGGCAACGCAGCTCGGTGAGTGGATCGAGGCGATGAAACTGCAGGCGCTGCCGAGCATCAACTATCTCTACGCCGACAGGCAGGGGAACATCGCATACGTCTACAACGCACAATTCCCCGACCGTAAAGAAGGCCCCGACTGGTCTGGTGTTTTGCCCGGCGACGATTCATCGCTCATCTGGAACGATTACCTGCCGTTCGACAAGGTGCCAATGATCGTCAACCCGAATTCGGGTTATGTGTTCAATGCCAACAACACGCCGTTCCGCGCGACGGCGGCGAATGACAATCTCAAGGCGGAAAATTTTTCAGATACGCTCGGCATCCAAAGCGACATGACCAACCGCGCCTTGCGGCTGGAAGAGACTTACGGCACGGACGAGTCGATCAGCGGCGCGGAATTCCGGCGCTACAAATACGACGTCAGCTACAGCGACCACTCGCAGATGGCCAAAATCATCGAAGAGGTACTGGCGGCCGATCCGGCGGACGACGCCGACCTGGAAGAAGCGCAGGCAATTTTGCGCGCATGGGACCGCGTGGCGGACGTTCGAAGCCGGGGGGCGGCACTCGCGGTCCTGACGGCCGAGCCGGTCGTCATGGCCGGCATCCGGGGGCAGACACCACCCGACCCGATGGATACGTTGCGGACTGCGATGACGCGTCTCAAGACGCATTTCGGGCGGCTCGATCCCGAGTGGGGCGAGGTCAACCGCTTCCGGCGCGGGCCGGTGGATTTGCCCGTCGACGGCGCGCCGGACGTGCTGCGCGCGATCTACGGGACGCGCGAGGAAGATGGAACGCTGACCGCGCATGGCGGCGACACGCTCATCATGTTCGTGGAATGGGACAAGGCGGGAAAGCTGTCGTCGGAAAGCGCACATCAGTACGGTTCCGCGACACTCGATACGGCGTCGCCGCACTACGCCGATCAGGCGCCCCTGTTCGTTGGGCGACGGACGAAGCCCGTTCTCTTTACCGCGGACGATCTCGAAGAGCATGTGGCGGAAAGCTATCGGCCGGGCGAGCGAACGCAGACGCGCTAGCCGTCAGAGGGTTACCTGTTTCGGCGCTACGCTGCCGACGAGGCGCGACAGCGGCAGATCGACATAGACCGTCGTTCCCGCGTCGACTTCGCTTTCGATCGACAGGCTGCCGTCATGCAGCTCCGTCAGGTGTTTCGCAAGCGGCAGGCCCAGGCCGGTGCCTTCATGCGTTCGCGAAAGAGATCCATCGAGCTGTGTGAAGGGAGTGAGCGCGCGGGGAATATCCTCCGGCGCAATGCCAACGCCCTTGTCTGCGACCGATATGCGAAGGCTATGGGCCGTCACCTGCGCCTCGACGACAACGAGACTGCCGTCGGGACTGAACTTCACCGCATTCGACACGAGGTTGATCAGCACCTGCTTCAGGGCGCGCTCGTCCGCCACGATCATAAGCGCGGGTTCCGGCAAGCGGCACTCGATAGCGATATTCGCCTGCTGCGCGCGGTGACGCACGATGCGCGTCGCGGCGGCGACGATATGGTCGAGGTCCGTTTCGTCCTCGTGCAGCTTGAAGTGGCCGGCCTCGATTTTCGAAAGATCGAGAATATCGTTGATGAGGCTGAGCAGGTGAACGCCGCTATCGTGAATATCTTCGGCATATTCGCGGTAGCGCGGGTTGCCGACGGGACCGAAGAGTTCGCGCTCCAGCGCCTCCGAAAAACCGATGATGGCATTCAGGGGGGTGCGAAGCTCGTGGCTCATATTGGCGAGGAATTCCGATTTGGAGCGACTGGCGGCGGTTGCCTGGTCGCGCGCCTCGCGCAGCGCCTCGGCTTCCTTGTGCCGCGCCGTCACGTCCTGAATGCCGATGAGCAGCGCCCGCCGGCCCTGGAAGTGAACGAGGGCGGCGGAGACGAGCGCCCATATGATCGTACCGTCGCGGCGCTTCAGGCGGAACTCAACGGGCGCACCGCCACGGCCGCCAAGAACCAGACGATCCAGGCGCGCGGGAAGATCTTCCTCGTCGAAGAATTCCCGCACGTCGAAGCCGTCCGCCTCATTGTCCTCGATGCCGAAAAGCGTCAGCGCCGCCATGTTGGCCTGCATGACGCGGAATGTGGAAGGGTCGACGAGAGAGATCGGCAGCGGCGCGGCGTAGAAAATGCTCTGAAAGCTTTCTTCGGTCGCCCGCATCGCCTGCTCGGCTTCCTGACGGACTTCGACTTCGCGCTTCAACTGATCGTAAAGTTCCTGCTGGCGTACCAGCGTGAGAAAGCCATCGCGGCGCAGGCGGTTCGTGGCTCTTACCAGCTCGGCACCGATGGCGTTCACCACTCCGAAGAGCAGGGCAATTTCGAGAATCGTAATCAGGGAGACGTCGGTGAGGAATGGCGTCACTGCGACGAAACCGAGACTGAGGCCGGAGGAAAGCGTCATATTGACCGAGAGACGCGTCGGCAGGCCGACATAGAAGGCAAAAAGGATCACGACGATGCTCAGCAGCGCGGCGGCGAATTGAACCTGGCCAAGCATGAGGGAGATAGGCGCGACGACGCAAACGATGGCCTGCGTGATACCCGCACAAATCAGGAATGCCCGACGATCGTCGAGCGAACGGTAGAATTTCAGCGCCATAAGCGTTGCGCCAAGGGCGCAAACCCGCGCGCATGTCAAAAGTACGAAAGGCCAGCCAAAGCCGATGGTCAGGAAATCGAAAACCGCCCAACTGACGAAGACGTAGATGCCGACCATGAGAGCGCGAAGCCGCGAATGCATTTCGCTCCAGCTGGTGCGCAGATAAGCGTCTTCAAGTACGGGATCGGCGAATTCGCCCGTCCAGCTAAAGGCATGCCCTGCCTCCGGCGCTGTATGCACCTCAGGCACAACCTCCCCTGTCGTGTGTTCCGATCCCGGCACGCGGCGTCCCTCTGACTTCGCGGACGCTGGCGCGCTCGCTTCCTCAAGCTCGGTACAGTAGGTGTCAAAGCCTAAATAAAATGCAAAATTTCCCCGGTCGCCCTTCCTCAATCCCGAGGCGCCGCCTATCGTTGCGCGGTTTTCCGGTGTGCGGAAATGAGACAAGACTAAAAAAATTGATGGAGGAACGACGTGGACGGAAAGAACGGTGCAGAAGGAGGCGTGCTACGGGGCGTCCGGGTGCTCGATTTCGGCCGTTACATTGCGGGGCCTTATTGCGCCGCGTTGCTGGGCGACATGGGCGCGGAGGTGATCCGCATTGAAAAGCGCGAAGGCAGCGAGGACCGTTTCGTGCAGCCGATCGTGCCCGGCGCGGGACCGGGCGAAGGCGGCGAAGGCGCCATGTTCCTCCAGATGAACCGGAACAAGCGTGGTCTCACGCTCGACCCGATGACGGAGACAGGACGGGGCATCGTGCGCCGGCTCGTCGCAACCGCCGACGTCGTTGTCGCCAACCTGCCCCCGTCCACGTTGATCGCGATGGGCCTCGATTACGAGAGCCTCGTGGCAGCGAAGCCGGACATCATTCTCACCACCGTCTCGGCCTTCGGCCATGGCGGCCCCTACAGCGAGCGGACCGGTTTCGACGGTGTTGCGCAATCAATGGTCGGCGCGGCCTACCTCACGGGATATCCCGACGAGCCGGTGAAGAGCTATGCGCCCTGGGTCGATTTCGGCACGGCGTCGCTCTCCGCATTCGGCACGATGGCGGCGTTGATGGAGCGGGCTCAATCGGGCAAGGGCCAGATGGTGGAGGGGTCACTGCTTTCGACGGCGCTTGCCTATTTCAACTTTCACCTGATCGAGCAGGACCTCCGTCAGACGAACCGCGTCGCCATCGGCAACCGTTCGCCCTACGCAGGCCCCGCCGACATTGTGCGCACGAAGGACGGCTGGATTCTCGTGCAGGCGATCGGTCAGCCGCTGTTCAAAAGGTGGGCACGGCTGATGGGCGAGGATCATTGGCTCACCGATCCCCGCTTCAAGGACGACCTCGCGCGCGGCGACAATGGCGAGGTTCTGTCGGAGCGGACGTCCCGCTGGGCGGAGACGCGCACCACAGAAGATGCCCTCGCCGAACTGGAGAAGGCGCGCATCCCGGCGGGGCCCGTATACACGCCTCAGCAGGCGCTGGACGACCGCCATATCCGAGAAATGGGATATCTGCACCCGCTCGGCTTTCCGGGCATGCCGAAGCCCGCCCCCATCATGGAGACGCCCATCCGCATGTCGCGGACGCCGGGCACGATTCACGACCGCGCGCCGGTTCTCGGCGAACATACGGACTCCATTCTCGGCGAACTCGGCTATTCGCAGGACGAGATCGTCGCGTTCCGGTCCGAAGGGGTGATCTGAACATGGCGAAGGCGCCCGCCGATTTCCCCCGGTTCCCGCTCGCCCACCTGCCGACGCCGCTCGTCGAGATGAAAAGGCTGCGCGCGGCGCTTAGCGAACGCACGGGAAAAATCCCCCCGCGCCTTTTCATCAAGCGCGACGACTGCACCGGCCTCGCGAGCGGCGGCAACAAAACGCGCAAACTGGAATTCCTGATTGGCGAGGCGCTGGCGCAAGGCGCTGACACCGTCATAACCACCGGCGCCCTGCAATCGAACCATGCGCGGCAGACCGCCGCTGCTGCGGCGGCAGCAGGCCTTTCCTGCGTGCTCGTCCTCTTCGACAGCGTGCCTTACGAAGGCCAAGCCTATCGCCGGTCCGGCAATCTTCTGCTCGACCGCATTCTCGGTGCGGAAATCCGTATCGAAGCGGCGGACGCAGATGCAGGCGAAGTCTTCAAAAGACTTTTCGGCGAAATCGAAGCACGGGGCGGCAAACCCTACTTCGTGCCCGTGGGCGGCTCGAGCGCAACCGGCTCACTCGGCTATGCTGCCGCCTATCTGGAAATCGCCGACGGGCTCGACGCGCTCGGTATCGCCGATGCGGTACTCGTGCACGCCTCATCAAGCGGCGGCACGCAAGCGGGGCTCCTCGCCGGCGCGCAGCTTCGTGGACGTGGACCCGCTATCGCCGGCATCAATGTCTATCGCGGCGACAACGAGGCAATGGCCCAAGGCATTCATGCGCTTGCGTGCAAGACAACGGCGTTGCTCGACGCACCTGCCCCCGCAGCCGATGCGGTGGCGCTGGACGGAAGCTTTCTCGGCGAACGATACGGCGTGCCGACCGATGCGATGCGGGAAGCGGTCGAGCTTGTGGCGCGGACGGAGGGTGTGCTGCTCGATCCCGTTTATACGGGGAAAGGAATGGCGGGATTTCTGGCGCAGGCGATGGCGGGAAAATATGCGAAGCGGGAAGCCGCCGTCTTCCTGCATACGGGCGGGATGCCGGGGCTGTTCGCCTACGAAGAAGAATTCTGAGCTACCTGCCCCGGACCGCTACCTGGCCGCGGCGACGCAATATCCCGGCCTGCTTGTCTTCGCCCAGCGCCTCGTGAAAGGCGGCGGCGAAGTCGAGGAAGAGTTCGGCGTTGGCGCGCGCCGAACCGGTGGCCACACGGATTTCCTCCAGCAAGCGGTCTTCATAGGCTGCCAGATAGGCTTCAACTTGTTGCCGGACACTCCGGCAATGGCTTTGCGCGCCCAGCGGTTCGCAAATCAGCGTTACGCCCGCGACGAAGCGAAGACAGGCCTCCATGCGCGCGGCGCGGGCCGGATCCGGCGCCTTCTGCAAATCCGGTTTCATCGGGCCGCCGCGTCCATACGCACCCATCTGATGAAACGGTAGCGCACGCACGAGCTCGTTCTCGAAGCGCGACATTTCCTGCGAGATGGCGGCGGAAACGCGGCCGCGTGCGGCCAGCAGGCGCTGTCCCCACTCGCCATTGCGGCGCAAATCTATCTCGGCGGTGAAGCCTTTCGACAGACGGGCGAAACGGCGCACGTCTTCAAGCAAGCGGTCAAGATCGGCATGGCCGGGGCGCAACGCATCCGCGTTGCGCGCGATTTTTTCCATTTCGGCGAGGAGCAGTTCACCGAAGACGGCAAGATCGCAGCGGCTGATGATCATGTCGTTTCGCTGCTGGGCAATCTTTCGCACGAACCTCAGTATCTGGGAAGGCTCGGCCAGGCGGCTCATCACGGCAAAGGGAATGTAGAGTGCGTCGGCAGGCGCGGTTTTGTGAGTCTCGTCGTAGAGATCCCTCACCGAAGACAGCGTTGCCTCATCCAGATTGTCGATCGTTTTCGGCAGCATGGATTGCAGCGTCAGCATGGCGGGAGCGATGGAAAGTACACCGGCAATCTCTCGCGCATCCTCGAAGCCGCTTTCGCCGCCGAGTTGTGCTTCGGCCTGTCTGCGTCGCGCGGCGTCTTGGCGAGCCTCCTCGATGGCGGAAAGAATGGCGGCGGCGGCGGACGCATGCATGACGGAAACCGTCGCGTCGAGCGCCGCGCGGTCACCCTTCAGCGTGTGGTCAACGATACGGCGCTTCATGTCCGGAAGTGCGTCCGGCAGGAGATCGTTTTCAAGCCAGGCCCAGACCCGGATGACGGAGGCGCGCGAAATACGACCCTGACGGCGGTCCAGCTTGCCATCGTCGATCAGCAAATCCTCGAAAGGCTGGCAAAACTGACGGAGCGGGTCTGGGGCGCCGGGACGTTTGCCCCTAATCGACGCCAGAAGCGGCCGCAGGCCCGACAGGATCATCTCGTAAGGCAACCCGGTGGTGCCGCGCAGCTTTTCGCGCTCAAGGCCCGAGGCAAGCTTCAGCGCAGTCGGCGGCGGCAACTGCGCCAGATAGCTGGCGAGCCGTTGTTTGAGCGATGCTGGCGCTTCCGTCTTCATCGGCCTCACCGGACAACCGGATGATGGCGCCCCCGATGGGCACCGTCCCTCGAGCCACCCCGGCTTCGCCGCGAGTGGTTTCGTTCCAAGCCAAGCTAGTGCGCCATGCTTAAAAATTAGTTCCAGCGTCCGGAAAACCTCGGAAATCGACCCGGGAAAGCAGCCTCGGGGCCGCAGATTTTCGATAGGCCCCCGGAAAATTCAATGATAGCGTTTTTGCCCGGATACCGGCGTCAGCCGGTGTCCGTTCGTTATTCCTATACGAGGCATTCAAGACACTATGGCTAGCGGAGTCGTGAAGTGGTTTAACGCCACGAAGGGTTATGGGTTCATCGCGCCGGCGGACGGCGGCAAGGACGTCTTTGTCCATATTTCCGCCGTCGAGCGCGCAGGCCAAAAATCCCTGCAGGAAGGCCAGCAGATCCAGTACGAACTGGTTGAGGGGCGCAACGGTCGCTTCTCTGCCGAAAATCTGGTTCTTGGCTAACCGGTATCAAGCAGCAGCGCGGCCGAGCCCCCGCGTTAAAGTCGATCAAGGCCCTCCACCCCGGTGGAGGGCCTTTTGATCTCCGGGCTCAGCGTCGGCATCCCTACTGGCCGAACCCCCAAAGCGCCGCTAGCATGACCGCCATGTTCAATTCGGCCTCTCTTCTGGAGCGCGCTCACTCTTTGGTCTGGGATCGGCCGCTCCTCGATTTGCCGCGCTGGCATCGCGCCCTCCTTATTGCCGCTCGCATTGGCTGGGCGGTCGTGCGCGATCTTCTCAGCGGTGCGCTGAGCCTGCGGGCGATGAGCCTCGTCTACACGACGCTGCTAGCGATGGTGCCGGCGCTGGCGATTGCCTTCGCCATATTTCGTGCCTTCGGCCTCGACAGCTATATCGAAACCCTGTTGTCCGACTTCCTGTCGCCGCTTGGCGATCAGGGCGCGCAAATCACGCAGCAGATGATGGAGTTCGTGAACCGGGTAAACGCCAACATACTCGGCACGGTCGGCTTCGCATTTTTGCTCTACACCGTGGTTTCGCTCATCAACAAGGTGGAGGCCGCGTTCAACAGCATCTGGCGCGTCGAGGCGAGCCGCTCGCTCGCGCGGCAGTTCACCGAGATCGTCA
This sequence comes from Parvibaculum sp., assembly GCF_030694575.1. Taxonomy (GTDB): domain Bacteria; phylum Pseudomonadota; class Alphaproteobacteria; order Parvibaculales; family Parvibaculaceae; genus Parvibaculum. The sequence continues at coordinate 65,368 of NZ_JAUYUS010000002.1, read as the reverse complement.
GCATGAGCGTCCTCGGGCCGCTGCTGGTGCTGACCGTCTTCGGTATAATGGCGGGCGCCCTTTCGAACTCCGTAGTGGGCGGCCTCGCGGATCACTGGCTCGTGCACTATGTCATCGAGCAGTCGAGCCGGCTGGTCCCTTACGCAATCGTGATCGCCGCCTTCACCTTCATCTATCGCATGATCCCGAATACGCGGGTGCAGATGGACGCCGCGCTGGTGGGCGGGCTGGTCGCGGGAGTGACATGGGGTGCCGCAGGCTGGACCTTTGCGACATTCGTGGTGAAGTCCGCTCAATACGTCGCGATCTATTCCGCCTTCGCGAGCCTCGTCTTCTTCATGATCTGGCTCTATGCCGCATGGCTGATTCTGCTCGGCGGCTGCGCCATCGCCTTCTACTACCAGAACCGTTCCTATCTCTCGCCCTTTGCCGGGGTGAGCCTGCTGACGCTTCGTCAGCTCGACCGCATGGCGGTCCAGGCGCTCCTTCTCGTTCACGAGGCGTTCGAGCGGGGGCAGACGCCCTGGACCGAGGAGGCCCTCGCGCGCAGACTTCATGTGCCGATGGAAGCGATGGCGGAAATATCTGGCGCATTGTGCCAGTCGGGACTTCTGACATTCGCGACCGGCACGCCGAGCAGGTTCGTGCCGAGCCGCCCCGCCGACAAGACCTGCGTGGCGGATGCCCTCAACGCCGTTCGCGTGAAGCGGTACAGCCGAAGCGTCGCCGACGACACGCTGGCGCACGAGCCGCGCGTCGAGGCGCTGTTCGAAAGGATGGACGAACAGCAGGCGAAGCTCGTCGATTCCGTCACGATCGCGTCACTGATGGCAGCCGACGAGACAAAGCCTGATGTGGAACGGGCCGCGACGGCAGCACGTTAACGGATTGATTCGTCATTCGGGAAAATGCGAGCCCCGAAAACGGGGACGCCGGCGAGTGAATTGCCGCGCATACCGGAGAGCGGCGATTCAGAAAAGCCCGCAATCACGCGGTCCCGAGCCACTCGATGCAGTATGTGTTGAACCGTCGCATACATTTTCTTGACGTGGGCGCTTCGCGGATTCAGGCTGAAGATCCTTGGTTCAACATTTGAAAGGAGGTGATCCGATGTCTAACGGTTTGGTGACGCCGTTTGCCATCGCCAAAGTTTCGATCTCAAAAGAGGGTCGTGTGGCGAGGCAGTTTAGGTTGGACACTTCCAGAGACCTTTCTGCCTGAGCCCTTAACCTTTATCGTCGTGACGGCTTTTCCGGCGCGACGACTCTTTGAGCGGAATAGATGGACGCAAACGGGGCGGTCCCGCACATAAGATAAAGTGGACCGCGTCGCTGCCGTTTCGAACTGGCCGCCGCTTTCCGGATGGGAAGCGGCGGCCTTTTCACGTTCGACCCCTGAAGAGGTGGCCTCACCCTATGCTGCTCGGGGCACGAGTTGACACGAGGTGAGGCCGAACGGCTTCTCAGCCGTTCATCGTCGCAGATCGCGGCATCAGCCGCGGATCTGCCAGCTGCCGTCGGGCTGCCGGCATGCGGTGCCATAGGCACTTTCCGGACGGCCGCCGATGTAAACGGTCTGGGTGTATTCACGGCAATAGGCGCCGGAGCTCTGGTACGAACGGCCGGGTTCCACGTACCCGTAATTGCCGCTGTCCGGATTGCGCCACTGGGTCGTCTGACCGGTCTGGAAGGCGCCGTAGGACGCGTTCTGGAGATAGGCCTGGTCGGCGCGGTCGAGGCTGCGGCCAATATTGTTACCGACCAGCGCGCCGATCAGCACGCCGGCACCGGTGGCCCAGAGACGGCCGGAGCCGCCGCCGATCTGCGAGCCGGCGAGACCGCCGGCGACGGCGCCAGCGAGCGTGCCGATGCCCTGCTTCGGGCCGGTGCCGCCATACCCGCCGCCATAGGGGCTGCCGGTCTGACAGCCCGCCAGCGCGAGGGCGAGAACACCTACAAGGAGAGTGCTTTTGATCTTCATGACACGTACCCCAAATCCTGTTTGGTTGAACCGATGGTCATGAAGATAGGGAATGGCGGTTGAGCGGCCCCTGAATGGGCCATTCATCTGACGTTCAGCTTCGGGCGACGGAAGCGGGCAGATAGAGCTCCGCCTTCAGCCCTCCCATTTCCGAACTCTCAAGCTTCAACTCGCCACCGTAAAGTTCGGCGATTTCAGTGACGATCGAAAGACCGAGACCGGAGCCTGGCTTCGTTTCGTCGAGCCGGGTCCCGCGCTTGAGCACCGTCTCGCGCGCGTCTTCCGGCAGGCCCGGTCCGTCATCCTCCACCCTGAGCAACAGGAAGGGCCGTCCCTTTCGCGTCGCGCCGTCGACGATCACAGTCATCCGGACGCGGGCGGCGGCCCATTTGCAGGCATTGTCCAGCAGGTTGCCAGCGACTTCCTCGAGATCCTGCGCTTCGCCTCGAAAGCCGGCCTTTTCAGGGCAGTCGATTTCGATCGAGATGCCGCGTTCGGCGTAGATGCGGTCGAGCGCACGGACGATCCGCGCCAGCACCGGCGCCACGGGCGTATGAGCGCCGAGCACATTCGCCGAGGCTGCCATACGCGCGCGTGCGAGGTGGTGGTCGATCTGCTCTCGCATCTGCAACGTCATCCGGGCGACGCTTTCGCCGAACGGATCCTTGTGCGAGCGGGCTTCGTTCGTGAGAACGCTGAGCGGCGTCTTCAGCGCGTGGGCGAGATTGCCGACATGGGTGCGGGCTCTCTCCAGCACCTCGCGATTGCTTTCAAGCAGGCCGTTCAGCTCCTCCGCCAGCGGTTCGATTTCGAGCGGGAAATCGCCTTCGAGCCTGGTTGCGCGGCCGGAGCGGATTTGCGCGAGCGAGTGGCGCACCCGTTCGAGGGGACGCAGTCCGAACCTGACCTGGATGAGAAGCGCGACGAGAAGCCCGGCGCCCATCGCCGCCATCGCCGCGAAGAGCCATGTGTTGAAGCCCTGGATTTCGACGTTCATCTCGGTGCGGTCGCCCGCCACCGCGAAGGAAACCGGCACGTCGTAGCCCGGCAGCGTTACTCGCCGCTCGACCACGCGAAGCGGCTGGTTCTCCGGACCCAGCGTGTCGAAGACCTTGAGGCCGACATCGTTGCGTTCCGTTGCCTCGCCCGGCGTCAGGTCCAGCGACTGGTCGAAGAGCGAGCGGGAACGCAAGGCGGGCCGTGCTGCAACCGGCCAGATTTGCCAGTACCAGCCGGAATAGGCGAGGTCGAACCGCGTTTCGGAAAGCCCCCGCGATCGTTCGATCTCTCCATCCGCGTCCACTTCCGTCGTCGCGATGAGGCTGTGCAGCAACACATTCAGGCGCGCGTCGAAACTGCGTTCCACAGAGGTGCGGAAGATCGTCGACAGAACGAGGCCGCCGGCCAGAAGCGCGATGGCGCTCCAGAGCGCCGCGCCCGCAACCAGCCGGAATGCGAGACTGTCAGACCGCATCTTCGGGCGCCGCCAGCCGGTAGCCGAGACCGCGCACGGTTTCGATCACATCCTTGCCGAGCTTGCGGCGGAGGCGGCCGACAAAGACTTCGATGGTATTCGAATCGCGATCGAAATCCTGGTCGTAGAGGTGTTCGACAAGCTCGGTGCGCGAGATCACCCGGCCCTGATGGTGCATCAGGTAGGACAGCAGCCGGTATTCGAGCGAGGTCAGCTTGATTGCGCGGCCGTTCACCGTCACGCGCGAGCTGCGGGTATCGACGCGGACGGGGCCGCATTCCAGTTCGCTTGAGGCATGCCCCGTGGAGCGGCGCAGCAGCGCGCGGAGGCGGGCAAGGACCTCCTCCATGAAGAAGGGTTTGGCGACATAGTCGTCCGCGCCGGCGTCGAAGCCGGCGACCTTGTCGCTCCAGCGGTCGCGCGCCGTCAGGATCAGCACCGGCATCAGCCGGCCGTCGCGGCGCCACTTTTCCAAGACCGTCACGCCGTCCATCTCGGGCAGGCCCAGATCGAGCACCACGGCGTCGTAAGGTTCGGTATCGCCGAGATAATGGCCTTCCTCGCCGTCCTTTGCGCTGTCCACCACATAGCCGGCCTCCTCAAGCGCGCTGACAAGCTGCCTGTTGAGGTCGGGATCGTCTTCGACAACCAAGAGCCGCATACCCCTCTCCGTCCCTTTGCCTGTTGCCGCCCGCTATCTTGCGCCCGTGACGCGGCCGGATGCCGCATCCACGGTCACGACAACCACCCGGCTGTCCGGCGTCATGATCTTCACGTAATAGGCGTTGCCACCGAAACTCATATCGAGGAATCGGCCGGGATAGCGCGACAGCGCCGCCTGTTTGGCCTGGCCCGGCGAGATCACCTGACCGGAGCGCACGGCGTCACGCGCGTTGTCCTGCTCGGAACGGTGCCACTGCGCCTCCTGCACAAGCTCCGCCGCCGCCGGTTCGGGCACGATGGTGCCGGCATGCGCCTGCCCCTGCCCCGTGAACAGGAGGGCGGCGGCGACGATCGTCAGGGCGATCCATGTAGGTTTCTGCGTCATGGCTTCGTTCCTAAGTCATCGACGCTGAACCCGGGATGAACGGCGTTTGCATGTATCCGTCAGGAACGGGCCCCTCAGAAGCCGCTGAATGTCGCAAACTCCTCCAGCGGCGCACGGTCCGTCCGCAAATGATTAATGGGCGCACTCTCATCCATATAACCCAGTCCCAATCCACAGAAGAGCATAAGCTCATCCGGGATGCCGACAAACTCCGAGACGGTCTTGTGCCAGATCGCCCAGGCCTCCTGCGGGCAGGTATGGAGCCCGTGTTCCCGGGCCGCCAGCATCAGGGACTGGATGAACATGCCGAGGTCGGACCATTGGCCGAGGCCCATCTGACGGTCGATGGCGAAGAACATGCCCACCGGTGCATCGAAAAAGCGGAAATTGCGGGCGAATTGCTGCAGCCGCCCCGCCTTGTCCTCGCGCGCGACGTCGATCGTCGCATACATGTCCTCGCCGCATTTGAAGCGGCGCGCCTTGTAGGGCTCCTTCAGCCCCTTCGGATAAATGTCGTACTCCGTCCCCTCGCCGAAGGTCGCCGTCTTCTGCTTTTCGGCAATGATGGCGAGGAACTCCTTCAGGCGCTCGCCCGCAACGACATAGACATGCCAGGGCTGGAGGTTACCGCCCGAAGGCGCGTATTTCGCATCTTCGAGAATCTGGCGCACCGTCGTCTCCGGCACCGGCTTGTCGAGAAAGGCGCGGCAGGTAATGCGGCTCTTCAGCGCTTCGGAAACTTTCATGTTCATCTCGTCCTGTGTCGGTTGCGAATTCTATCTGGCCGTCACATGCGGCCACAGCGCGTCGGCGCCGCGTGAGATCGTCTCACGCCCGAGCCGTTCGGCCCATTCCGCGCCCGCGCCGAATTCCGCGCGCCACGACCAGAGCCGCCGCGTCGCGAAATGAAGCCCGTGTTCATAGGTGAAGCCGATCGCACCATGCACCTGATGCGCGATCGACGTCGCGATGCTCGACGCATCGTCGACCCGGATTTTAGCAACCGCGATTTCGAAGGCGGCGTCGCTGACGCGTTTGTCCAGTTGCGCACAGGCATGATCCGCTGCAATGCCCGCCGCGGCGGCTTGCGTCGACAGCACGGCGAGCTGCTGCTGGATTGCCTGGAACTTGCCGATGGGCTTGCCGAATTGCGTGCGCTCATTGGCATAGGCGACGGATTGCGAGGAAAGATAACCGAGCGCGCCCGCCATCTGACAGGACCGGATGAGAGCGCCGTAGAGCATCAGCGCATCGCGTGGGAGGTCGGCGGGCTTCGTCGCCGCCGCGGCGCCTTTCAGCGTCACGCGGTCGCGCGGCTCGCGCGCGACGTTGATACCGGGCTCGATATCCGCCCCCGCCAGCGGCACCAGCGCCACCGATTCGCCGAATACCGCGACGCCATAAACCGCATCGCGCGCCCACGGCGCGCCGGCCGCTGTACCGGAAACCCTGCCGCCTTCCAGATTGAAGTCGCCGTCGAGCAGCGTGACGACACCTTCGGGGATGTCGATCCCGGCTTCGGCCAGCAGCCAGTTCGCAAGCACCGCTTCGGCAAGGGGCACCGGCGCAACATGCTCGCCCGCGGCCTTCAGCACGATGGCCGCGTCCGCCCACGTACCGCCGGCGCCGCCTTGCGCTTCCGGCACCAGCACGCGGGTGAGGCCGTTCGCTTCGATCTCGTCCCACAGCGCACCGGGCCACACGCCCTCCTCCGCACCTTGCACGAGATTTTTCGTCACGCGCTCCGAGAGAAGCCCGTTCACGCTGTCGGAGAGGATCGTCTGCAATTCATTCATCTTCGTCTCCTCACCGCAATCCGAGCCCGCGGGCGATGATGCCGCGCAGGATTTCGCGCGTGCCGCCGCGCAACGAGAAGGAAGGCACCGTCTGCGTCAGATAGCCGAGTACCTGCTCGTAGTCGCTCCCTTCGCCGATTGTCGGCGCGAGCCCCAGAAGCTCATGCGCGCGCACGGGCATGTCCTGTTCGAAGATGGCGCCGAGGTCCTTCACGACCGAGGCCTCGAGCGCCGGGTTCTCGCCCTTCTCCAGCATGCCGGCGACCGAGAGCGACATCTGTCGCAGCGTCACGAGATGCGCGACGAGGCGCCCGATCTCGCGCGCGCCCTTTTCGCCGCCCTGCTTCTCCAGTTCGCGGATCATCTCGACCATCAGGATGAAACTCGACAGATAGCGCTCCGGGCCGGAACGCTCGAAGGCGAGCTCCGCCGTCACCTGCCCCCAGCCGCCTCCTTCGGTGCCGACCATCATGTCGTCGGGAACGAATGCGTCCTGAAATACCACCTCGTTGAAATGCGCGTTGCCGGCGAGGTCCTTGATCGGGCGGATCGTGATGCCGTCGGTCGTCTTGAGGTCGACCAGAAACTGCGTCAGTCCCGCATGCTTGTTCTGCGGATCGAGATGGGTGCGGAAGAGACCGATCATGTAGTGGGCGGTGTGTGCGCCGGACGTCCAGAGCTTGGTGCCGTTCACCTTGTAGCCGCCGTCGACCTTGTCGGCTCGGGTCCGTGTCGCCGCGAGGTCGGAGCCCGAATCCGGTTCCGACATGCCGATGCAGAAATAGCATTCGCCTTTCGCCACGCGCGGCAGGATTTTCTGCCGCTGTTCCTCCGTGCCGAAACGCAGCAGCAGCGGCCCGGACTGCCGGTCGCCGATCCAGTGCGCACCGACAGGCGCGCCCGCTGCCAGCATTTCCTCCAGCATCACATAGCGATCGAAGAAGCTCCGCTCATGGCCGCCGTACTTCTTCGGCCAGGTCATCCCGATCCAGCCCTTCGCACCCATCTTTCGGCTGAATTCCGCGTCCGAGCCCGACCATGTCTGTGCTCGCGTCACCGGCGGCACGCGCGCGAGTTCCTCGGCGAGAAAGGCGCGTATCTCTTCGCGGAGCCCTTTCGTCTCACCGGGCAGTTCGCACAGATCGAACCGGAATGGCTGCATTCTCGTCTCCCGTTCTCTTTTACTTTATGTGACCAGCGCCGTGGAACCGCCATCGATCCGCATGTTGAGCGCGTGGATCGCGCTTGCAAGCGGGCTTGCGACGAAGACGACAAGATCGGCGATTTCCTCAGGCACCGGAATATGTCCAGTCAGGTTTCCCATGAAATTTTTCAGGACGTGCGGCTCGACTTCTTCCCATGTCGTGCCCCAGCCTCGCTCGCGGCCCTGGGCGAGAAAACGTTCTTCCACTTCCTTGGTGCGTATGAGGCCGGGCGACACCAGGTTGACGGTGATGCCCGTCCCGGCGAGTTCCTTCGCAAGCGAAACGGTCATCGTCGCGAGCGCACCCTTCGACGCATAGTAATGCGGCATGCGCGCGGCCGGCTCCGTCGAGCCTATGGTGCCGAGCATCACGATGCGGCCCCAGCCGCGTTGCTTCATCCCGCCCATCAGGCCGCGCGTCAGCCGCACGGCGGAGAGCACGTTCTTTTGATAGGCGTCGATCCAGTCGGCGGTTTCCGTTCTCGTCCACGAGCCAGCATCGGCCGTGCCGTAATTGTTGATGAGGATGTCGACCTCGCCGGCCGCGCTTACGACGTCTGCGGCGCCCGTGTCCGTCGTGATGTCGCCGGCAACGGCGCTGGCGGCGAAGCCTTTTGCGCGGATTTCGGCGGCAACCGCTTCCGCGGCGTCATGCTCGAAGCCATGCACGATGGTTTCCGCGCCTTCGCGCGCCAGCGCATGCGCGATGGCCCGTCCGGTACCCCGATGAGAACCGGAGACAAGCGCCCGCTTTCCGTTGAGCTTCAAATCCATCCCGCCGCTCCGCCACACGATTTTTCCGTGGCGGTTTTTCTAGCAGTATATGGCTCCGCTGTCCGGCGGAGAACGGTCGGCGAATGTTTTGGGGAAGAACAAGAGGGAAGGAAGGTAGGGAGAGGTCAGAATTCCGTTGCGGCAAGCGTCAGGGGCGCTGCGTCGCTGTTCAGATAGGTGGAGGCGCTGAACACGGTTGGATAGGTCTTGCCGGCATAGACGCCTGCGGAAAAGAGCATCGCGGCGGACGCAAGCATGCCCGTCGCGACCGCAAGGCGGCGGCGGGAGCGGCGGTTGTAGAAAATCTTCCTCGCCATATGCATCCCCTGCTTCGTTTCGGGCCTCGTCATGACCTCACGTCGACGTCATTTTCCGGGCCGGGGGTACGCTACGGGGGAATGGTAGGTGGCGGCTTACTAAGGTGGTTTTAACGAGACTGAATGTTTTTTATTTACAATCGAACAATAAACAGCTCGTTTCCCGGCCGCCTTTGCGGCGGCCGGGGCTCGTTTTTCGACGTATTACTGGCGTTTGGCATGCCCGACATTGAGCGCGATCACGTCGATCACCCGCGAGATCGTGCCGATGATATTGTCGTCTTTCTTGGTCGGCGTGGCCGCCGCCACCGCTGATGCGGCGCCGACAATGGCAAGTACCGCCTCGATCCATTCGCCGAGAATGCCGGAAAAGAGAAAATCCATATCAGTTCCTTTCACCTGTGATGCCCTCTCCACACCGGATCAGGGCGCATAAAAAAAATTGCCGCCAATCAGCGCATTCGGCGCTTTATGCCTTGCCCACCGGGGCAATTCCGTATGCGGATGGAAGCGGGTCGCTCCGCGTGTCGGATCGGGGGCCGCGCCTGCCCATGCGCGGCAGAGCGCCGCCAGCGCCAGCAGGAAATCCCTGTCGGCGAAGTCCGCACCGGCCGGGCCGCCATCGCGCTTTCGGGTCCTGGCCAGCCGGTTGAGCAGCGTCCAGGCGATGGCGAGGCGGCCTTCGTCGTCCTCTCCCTCAGCCAGTTTGCCGACTGCCGCCGCAAGCCGCGCCATTTCTGCGAGGTCCGGTGTCCATTCGAAAAGGTCGCTCGCCCGGCTCATCGCCGCCTGTCCCGCGTGTGTGCAGTTGTAGGTTTTTAATCCTATTATCAAAGAACAAACACAGAACATTGTCAAGAAACGAAGCGTCCGCGACGGAAACTTCGACTCAGGCAGCCGGTCCGGTCAGTTCGAGGCAATGAATGGCGAGTCGCAGCTCGCCGCCGGTAAAGGCGCCGCCCTCGGCGGTCACGACAAGCGGCGTCGCACCGTAATAGGCGCAGGGCGTACCGCTCACGCCAATCACCGTGCTGCCGGGTGCCGTGCCGATGTAATTGCCGTATCGCTGCGGGTCGGCGGCAACGCCCAGGTGCCACGAACTCGCGCCTGTCACCGCGTCGATGACGCGGCCCGTGACGCCGAGTACCACGGCGCGGTCGGGAATGACGAAGCCGGGTTCGGAAGTCGTCCCCGCCGCAAGTACATGGTCGCCTTCGACGATGGTCATGCGCGTCGTTGCGCCATGTGCGCTTGTCGGCCCGCCCGCACCGCCGACGGCGCTCCAGGCACCGCCCGAACAAATCAGCAGCTCTCCTGCAGCCTCGTCCCAGGCACGCCAGCCTGTACCGGGCACGAAAAAAATCCACGCCCCGTCAATAAAGCCGGCCACCTCGCCCGCATGCCCCGTCCATGCACCTGCGGGCTCCGCGGCCACGATATAGCGCACGCCCTCCTCCGGCGCGTCGGGCGGCGACGAAAGGCTCCGCGAGGCGACGGCAAGATGCACCAGCGCATCGAGCCGCCGCAGCGCCTCGTTCACGGTCACATGCTTCTGCGCCTGCGCCGCTTCGACATAAGGCAGGCCGAGATGAATGCTGTCAGACATCGAGACGGACGCTCCTTCCGGTGCCGCGCCCGTATGCGCGGCTCAATTGATAGATTGTGAGTTCGAGGCTCGGGAAATCCGCGCCGCCGAAATCGGCGGTCTGTTCGGCCACGCCGTAGCTTGCATGGGGTGCCGACGTGGCGAGCACGCGCTTCACCGCATCGCCGTCGCGGATCGCCACCTCATAGACTTCGATCTCCTCGGCGAGCGGCACGTCGAGCCCCGCCCAACCGTCGCCGCCCCACCGCGTGCGCCGCGTCCAGCGAATATCGATCGCTCCGTCGGCATCGCGTCGCGCGCGGACATGGACCGGGCTCAGCGGACGCAACCCGATGCCGTTGAAAATCCGTGTCGTACTCGCATAGGAAGGATCGTCGAAGGGCAACGGCGCGGGTCCGTACGCCCAGTCGCGCGCCAGACCGCGTTCAGCGTCTGCCAGACCGATTTCGCTGACGGCAGCGTCGAGAACGACGAAGCGCGCTCCGGCCTCGAGCGGCGCGCGCATCGCCGCCTCCGTGCCCGCCTGCCCGCGCAGCAGGCCGCGAAGCAGGAACGTGTCGTCGGCGACCAGCACCGCGTCTCGAAACTGCACGATCTCCCAGTCGCCTTCCGGCGTCTCCAGCGCGGCGGCATTCGCCCCCGCCAGCACCGCCATCGCGCCGGCACTTGCGAGACCGCCGCTCACGAGTTCGACGGTGAACGCGTTCGCCTCGTCCCAGCGTCCGGCCGGTCCCGGCATCAGCGGCGTCAGCGTCCGGCCGATGGTCGCGACCTTCCTCACCACCCGGTCGAGCGCGAAGCCCGCGCCCGCATTTTTGTAGATCGCGACGCCACCCGGCCACGGATCGGCGGCAACCGCCACGCGCGGCGCATGCGGCGTGTCTTCGCCCGTCAGCAGGGGCAAATCCAAGAAGACCGCGAGCGGCACGCCCCAGCTCGGCGTTTCCGCGCCCGCGGTCATGCGCTCCGGCATCGGCGCGCGGCCGAAGAGGCTCGCCTCATGCGCCACGCCCGCCGCCTCACGCGCGCCCGCGTCGGTCACCGTCGTCAGGCGGTAATGCGCCATGCGCTCCGGCAGTTCGAGCGTCACCACGTCGCCCGGATCGAGCGCCAGCAGGCTCGGCGGCAGCGCCAGCGTCGCGCGCTCCCGTTCGCTCCATGCCTTTTGCAACCAGAGATCGGCGATACCTTGGGCGCGGGCCTGCGTCAGCACCATCGGCAGTGCCGCCGTCGCCACGCGCTCGCTGCGCGCGCCGAGCCGCCTTGCCTCCACCGCCGCCTGCCGGTATTCGCCGCCGCCCTCGACATAGAGCAGCTTCGCCGAGACCGGCAGCTCCGTCTCCTGCCCGCGCGTCAGCCGGTAGCCGGGCGCCGCGCTCTCCTCCGCCACCGCGAGCTTGGCCGGCGTCAGCACCATCGCCGAGGTCTCGCCGAAATGGCGGAAGCGGACCACGCCGCCGCTCTCCGCCGCGTCGAAGAAGCAGGCGAGCATCAGCGGCTCCAGTGCCGCGCGCGGCGACATGATGCGGTCGATGACGAAACCATCGACGACGCCCGTGAGCGCGCCTGCATCGAAAGCCTCGAAGCCGACATCGCGCATGATCGCGGCCGCGAGCGCCGGCAGCGAAGCCGCGCCCATCCGCCCGTTGAGCCAGTGGCCGCATTGCCAGTTGTCCGCATCCGCCCAGATGTCGCGCCGTTCGGGAAAGGCGGGGAAGGGCCGCGCGTCCCAAGTCCAGAAGAAGACGCGCGACGGATCGACCATCCGCCCGCCATAAAGGCCGGAGACCGGGTTCGAGCCCTCCACATGGTCTTGATGCGACGGATCCCACCAGGACATCTGCGCCTCGATGAAGCGGCGCTGTATGAAATCGTCCCGCAGCCCGTCGGAGAAATGCGGCAGCCCGCTCTCCGACGATTTCGGATCGCTGAAGACATTCGGCTCGTTGGTGCCCTTGTCGACCGCCGGACAGCCGGTCTCCGTCAGCCATATGGGCTTCGATTGCGGCACCCATGCCGTCGGCGCCGCCTCTTCTATGCCGCCCGGCCGGTCGTAATGCGCGTTCGCCCACCACGACGCGATGTCCTTCGCGCGCCACACCCAGGGCTTTTCGTAAGCACCGTCGGTAATCGGCGTGCGGATCTGCGCCGCGCGGTCTTCATCATTCGCATAATACCAGTCGAAACCCTCCCCGCCCGCGATGCGGCTGCGGAGATAGTCGAGGTCGTAGATCGAACGCCAGCCTTCCGCCGCATCGAGATGCGCCTGGCCGTCGCGCCAATCGGTCAGCGGCGCATAATTGTCGATGCCGATGAAGTCGATGCCGGGGTCGGCCCAGAGCGGGTCGAGGTGAAAGATGAATTCGCCGCCGCCCGCATCGTGCCCGCGATATTCGCTCCAGTCGGCGGCATAGGAAATCTTCGTCCCGGGGCCGAGGATCGCGCGCACATCCGCCGCCAGGGTCTTCAGTGCCGCAACGGCCGGATAGTTTCCCGCTCCATCGCGGATCTGCGTCAGGCTGCGCATTTCCGAACCGATGAGGAAAGCATCGACGCCGCCCGCCGCCGCGCAAAGCCCTGCATAATGCAGCACCATGCGCCGGTATGACCACGCGCCGCCGTCGAAGAACGCCGCCACCTCCGCCGCCGCCGCGTCCGTCCCGTCGAGGTCGCGGTCGCAGGTGATGCGTCCGCGCCAGGGATAGGCGGGTTGCCCCGCCGCGCCGGTCCACGGATCGGTGAGCGTATTGTCCGCCGCCACGTCCATCATGACGAACGGATAGAAGACGACCTCGAGCCCCCGCGCGCGCAGGTTCTGCAGCGCGCGCGTGACGGATGCGTCGGACGGCGTGCCGCCATAGGCCGGATGTCCGTTCACCGTGCTGACGACGCCGGCGCCGCCGCGCGCGAGCCCGGCGACGTTCCAGCTTCCCGGCCAGCTTATCTTGTGGCCCGTCTCGACCTTCGGCCGCACGCTGCAATGGCCGCAGCGAAGATCGTCGCCGAACCACGACACGACGAGCGACACGCAGCGCGCATTCGGCAACGTCGCCTCGAGCTGATCCATCGCGACGAGAAAATCGGCGCGCCCGTCCGACGTATGCACATTGATCGCGCGGCTCGAGGTCTCGCTCAATATTTCGCGCGGACTTTGGGTGTCATAGACGAACTCGCCCGCGCCGGGGATGACCGTCACCGCGCGCACCAGTCCTTCCACGTCGTCGAGGTTGCGGAAAACCTCGAAGCTCAGTTGCGGGATGCGGTTGCCGAACGCCGTTACGTCCATCTCCTCGAACACGATATAGGCCGTACCGCGATAGGCCGGTGCCGCGCCTTCCACCGCCTCGATCAGCGGATCGCATTCCTGCATCTCGCCGCCCGGGTGGAGCCGCCATGCGACATTCGCCAGCGACAGCGGCTTGCCGTCCGCCCAGACGCGGCCGATGCGCGCCACCTCGCCTTCGCAGAGCGCGACCGCGAAGGAAACGCTGTAGCTGTATTCCGTCACGCTCGCGGAAGAGCCGCCGCCCTTGCCGCCGCCGGACGAGCGCGTGCTCGCGTGCTCGCGGTAATTCGTCGCCCAGATCACCTGCCCGGCCAGCCGCACGCGGCCATAGGCGCGCGCGATCGGCGCGCCTTCCGTCGACGACATCACGTGAAGGTCGTTGAGGCGCGGGCCTTCCGCCGATGCCGCGCTGCCGAAGAGTTGCGCGTCCACATAGGAGCCGGCCATCGTGCCGATCGCGCTGCCGATGGCGGCTCCCGAAATCGTCGCGCCGAAAAAGCTCAGGCCCGAAGGCAGCAGCGCGCTGCCGAGCGCGGAGCCGGCGCTCGATAGAACGATCGTCGCCATGCGTCAGCCCTCCAGGCCGGGGAAACGAAAAGCGCAGGCCGCCCGCGCGCGCCACCAGCGGCCGAGCGAGGTCTCGACGACGGCGCGCCCCGACCAGGCATGGATCATCCGGTCCTCGCCGCTCACGATCGCGACATGCTTCGCCGGCCCGTTCGCGCGCATGCGGAACAGCATGATGTCGCCCGCGCCGGCCTCGCCACAGGCAATCTCGCTCATGTGCCGCCGCGCCGCGTCGGCCATGGTCTCATCGCCCGCGCCGCCGGGCGTCTCCGCCCAGTCCGGCGTATAGGGCGGCGGCGTCTCCGGCTCCGCGCCCATCGTCTCCCGCCAGACGCCCCGCACGAGGCCGAGGCAGTCGGCGCCCGCTCCTTTCACGCTCGCCTGGTGGCGGTAGGGCGTGCCGACCCAGCCGCGCGCCGCCGCAACGATCTCATCTCTTGTCGTCATCTCAGCCGCGCCTTCCGCCGTCGGTCGTGCCGCTCGCGCCCGCCAGCACGTAGTCGTTGCCGGGCATATGCGGGAAGCCGCGAAAATTCCCGCCATTGTCGAATTTTGCGCGGCAGGTGCCGAACTGCTTGTCGCATCCGGCCGTCACGGTGAAGCTGTCGCCCGCCGCCACGTCCCGCGCCATCGCCCGCCAGAGTTCGATCCGGACGCCGCCCGTGCCGGCGCGATGCGCCTTCACTTCCATCGAGGCGCCCGCGTTCGCGCCGCTCGTGAAAGTCAGCCTTCCGCGCGTGAAATGTCCGTCCTCGTGGCCGTCCAGCCCGTCCGGGACGATCTCCCGGTTGCCGCTCGCGCTCGCCACCGCGCCCGTTGCCTCCCAGGCGGCGATGTCGAGGCCGCAGCGCGCATCGCAGAAATCCGCATCGCAGCCATACTGGAAGAGCCGTCCCGTGGGCTGGTTCAACCGGTGCGCAAGGCCGCGCAGCTCCGCCGAGAAGCTTGCGCCGGAGCGCGTCACCTCGCCGAGATTGCCCTTCCGCATCGGCACGCGCTGTTCCGCGTCCTGCCAGTTCACGCGCCAGATTTCGATCTCCGCGTCGTCATAGAGCCCCGCCGCGAGATCGCCCTCGTCGATCCGCGCGGAGCTCAGCGCGCCCGCGATATCGAGATTGTCCACATTGAGCCCGCCCGAGCTTTCCAGCGCCGACGCGGTGAAGCCGCCCGCCGCTTCATACGTCGTGCCGTCGAATTCGAGATCGCCGTCGTGATCGGTAAAGCCGAGCACCGTGCCGTCCGCGCGCGTCAGCTTCCAGCACCAGGCAAGCGTCGTCGCACCGCTCGCGAGATGTTCCGCGAGGGCCGGAGGAAGCGTTTTCATTTAGCTAGACCCTGATTTCGACGATCGGAATATTGGGAACGCTGCCTGCCTCGAAGGCGGCGAGATTGATGTCGAGAAAATCCGTGTCGAAGCGGACCGGCACGTCGAACTCGAAGCCCGCCGTCACGCTCACGCCCTCGCCCGGCGCCACCGCGAAACTCACGATGCCCGTCGAAAGATCGACTCCGAAATCCGCTCCCTCTTCCATCGCCGCGCCGCCAACGGCAACGCGCAGGCTTCCCGCAACGGGCTTCTCTATAACGCGCGTATAGCTCGCCTCGCCCGAGGCATAGGTCTTCACGAGCTGAAACGCCGTCCGCTCTCCGTCGCCCGTGCCGAGCATCTGGTCCGCAGCGCTCACAGCGGCGCCGGGCGCGCAGCTCCTGCAATCGGCGCGGTCGCGCCAGCGAAAGCCATGCAGCCGTCCGTGCCGCGCCTCGAAGAAGGCGACCAGCGCATGGATGTCGTCGAGCGCGCGAATGCCGTAGCCCGCATTGTAGCGCCGCCGCGACGCCGCCCAGGGCGAGTTGCGTTCCTCATGTCCGGAACCCAGCGTAACGATCTCCGTCCGCCGCTCCGGCCCGCCCGACGCACCCAGCGCAATCTCCAGCGGAAAGCGAATTTCGTGAAAGGCCATTTCAAAGATTCCTTGCGCCGCGCCCCGCCACACGCGCGAGCATCGCGGCGATCTGCGATTCCGAGCGGCGGAAACTCTCGGCGTCCGCCGCCGTCACATTGAAAGTAATCTGCATCGGCGCCGCGCCGCCTTCCGCTGCCACGCCGAGCCGCCCATCCGCGCCGCGCCGCAGCGGCAATATCGCCTCCGCGCCCGCTTCGCCCGCGAGCCCCGTGCCCCCACGCAGCGGAAAGAGCATCGGGCTCGACACCACGCCACCCTTGGCGAACGGCATCACACGCCCGTCGGAGAAAGCATTGCCCTTCGCGCTGGCGAACAGGTTCCCCATCGCGCCGGAAATCGCGCTCCCCATCGCATTGCCCGCGCTTTCAAGCGCCATGCGCGACAGATCGAGCGCCAGCTTCCGCAACACGTCCGAAAGCGACCGCCCCTTCAGCGCAATGCCGTCGAAGGCGCCGGCCACCGCGCTGCCGAAGTCGCGCCCGCCCGCGCCCGCGCGCCGGAAATCGTCGGTCACCGCCTTCATCGTCCGCTGCGTCTCCAGCCCAAAAGCGCGCGTCGCCTCCGCGGCCGCTTCCATGGCAAGCGTGAGGGCTTCGGGATCGTTGTCTTCGGTCATGGGATCCTCAATCGGGAAATCTCGTCATCAGCGCGCCAAGCTCGCCGCGCTTCATCGTGCCGTCCGTCCGGTCCGGCCTCACCGCCCGCGCGGCCGCTGCCAGCTCCGGCAGCGTCATGCGCCAGAAAATTTCCGGTGCAAGCCGCAGCGTGCCGAGGCCGAGTGTCATGGCCTCTTCCCAGGGGAAGCGCGCCTCGCTCACGCCGCGCTTCCGCCGAACGTCGCCGACAGCAGGTCCGCGACGATGGCGACGAAGCCGCCCGCGCCGTTCTCGGCCGTCATGCGCGCGACATCCGCATCGCTCCGCTCATAACCCGCGCCGCGCAGTCCCGCGCCGATAATGCGAATGGCATCGCTCGCCGAAATGCGTCCGGTCTCGAAACGGCTCGCCAGCGCCAGCATGTCCTCGCCGCCGAACGCCTGTTCCAGCTCCGCCAGCGCACCGAGCGTCAGCACCAGCGTCATCCGCTCGCCGTCGAGCACCGCTTCGATTTCGCCTCTGTGACGGTTCGCCATATGACTCCTCGATTTCGTCGGCGACATGCCGCTGGATTTCCGCGGCGCAAGACAGCTATTGTTGAAGCGGGGCAACTTGCAGAACTGTACGTTCGCGAAAATGGGGGACTTATGCGGAACCTTCTCAAGCTATCGTTCGGAATCCTGCTCGCCGGTCTCGCCGCTTGCGCACCGAATCTCGAGTCGCTTCCTACCGCCTCGCTCAAACTCTACAAACCGGATATGTCGGACCCTGCCGCGGCGGCGACGATCCGCGGTACCTTCGAAGAAAGTACAGGCCTGCTCGGAACCCCCGCGAGAGCAACCGGAGTCTTCGCCATTGACGGAAATACGGCCTTCGAGACAAGAGAACTCGCTGCCCCCCTGCCGCTGACGCCAGGACTCCACTCGCTCACGATCGGCTATCTCACAGGTGGCATCGGCGACGCCGTACCCGTGAAGCTCGTCGCCGAACCGGGTGCCCGGTACGTGGTGAAGCGGGAGCGCGGCACCGACATGATGGACGGACTGCGTTACGATCGCATCAGGACATACGTCTACATCGAAGACGAGAAAACCGGCGAGATCGTCGTACCCAAAACACCGGACGTCCTGCGTTCTATCGAAGGCCGGTACGCACCTCCCACCGGGCCAGACCTCGCCACCATGCGTGGTACAGGGGACGACGGACTTCTCGACAGCTTCTACGCCCTCCTGATTGCAGTAGACGGTGAGATCGTCAGAGCAAAAAAGGAAGCAACCCTGATGACGGTCGAAAGTTACGAACCCGCTACACCCATCGCCCTGACTCCCGGTTTGCACGCACTGGCTATTGCCGTTCGCGGTGGCACGGGAACCTCATATCTGCCGATCCTTTTCGATGCGAAGCCCAATGTTTCCTATGTCATCAAGTATGAACGTGGGCTGAAACGGCACGGCAGCGTGCGCATCTTCACCGCTACGGTCTGGATCGAGAATGAATCCGACGGCTCGATAGCACTGCCGAAAACAGATATTCCCACCGCCTACTATCCGGTTCTCTAACGACCTCTGGCGACTGAACGTGTTGCGCCTCAGACCGCCGCGAACGCAATCTCGCCCGCGCTTTCGAGCGCCAGGTCGAAACTCACTTCGCCGTCATGCTCGCCGGAGAATTCCAGCGCCGTGATCTGGAATGGGCCCTGCACCGTGCCGAAATCGGGGATCACGACCTGCCAGTTGCGGATCGCGCCGTCGAAGAATATCTGCCGCACCGCGGCGTCCGACGCCGCATCTTTGAAGATGCCGCGTCCGGTGATCCCCGCCGAGCGCACGCCCGCGCCTTCCAGCAGCTCGCGCCAGCGCCCGGCGGATTCCGCATGTGTCACATCGACCGCGCGCGCGTTGAAGGCGAGCGCCCGCGTGCGCAACCCTGCCACGGTGGTGAAGCTCCCCTCTCCGGCCGCGTCGAGCTTGATGAGAAGGTCCTTGCCTTTCTGGGCCGTCATGATTCTTTTTCCTGACTGTCGGTCTTGAGTGTTGACGAGATCAAAAACCCAGTGTCATCCCGGCGAAAGCCGGGACCCATTGGTTCCCTCAGCAGATGTCGAGGAGCACGGGGCTCAATGGCCGTGAACGCCAAAACCATTCGACGGCTGAACAATCTGATTTGCGAGTGGGTCCCGGCTTTCGCCGGGATGACACTTCTATATCTGGCGATTTACAGCGCATCGGAAATCTCCTCCGTCACCGCGCGAAAGCGGATCGTGCCGCGCCATGTTTCGCCGTCGCGCTCGCGCCGCGTCATCGCATCGAGAAAACGCAGGTTGACGAGAGCATGTCCCTCGAGCGTCAGCGCCGCGTCATGCAGCGCCGCATTCACCGCGCCGATGATCGCCTTCGCCTCCGCCCGCCCGCCGCCGCGCGAAAACACATGCAATGAGAGCCGGTGCTCGGTGCCGCCGGGCCAGTCGCGCGTATCGTTGTCGCCGAGCGTCAGGTAAGGCAGGTCCACGTCGCCCGGCACATTGTCGTGGATGCGTCCGCCCACCAGCGCCGCCAGGGCCTCGTCCGCCGCCAGCCGCGCGTATATCGCCTTCTGCAGCGCAAGGTCCGCGTTCATGGCCGCACCTCCTCGCAATCGAGCACGAGAAAACGCTTCCGCCCGTCCAGGTCCCGCACATTGCGAATGTCGAGCGCGCGGCCTTGCCAGACGGCGCGCATTTCCGCCGTCACGCCCGGGTGATGCCGGATGGTCACGCGGACCCGCGCCCGCGCTTCCAGCCGCTCCGCCATGGGCGTTTCGCCGCCGCCCAGCATTTCGACCTTCGCCCAGACGCTCGCGCCTTCATTCCACGTGACCGCCGCGCCGCCCGCGCCGTCGGCCGTGCGGACCGGAGATTGCAGCGTCACGCGCTCGCTCATGGCGCCGATCACAGATGCAGTCTCCGGTAACGCGCGACGAGCGCGGAAACTGTCAACGGCAGTTCCACGCCATTGCCAAGCGGCTCGCGGTTCTCGAACCAGTGCGCCGCGAGCAGCAGCACCGCCTGTTTCAGCGGCGCGGGCACGGCGGAAGGCGCGCCATAGCCCGCCGTGAAGTCGACCGCGATGCCTGCCAGCCGCGTTGCCGGCATCGGCCAGGCCTGTCCGCGTTTGGCCGCGACGCGCGGCGGTTCGCCCTTGGCGTCCACCTCGTAAAAGGCCGGGTCGAGCGGCACCATCGCTCCGCTCATCGTCGCCACCGTCACCGCCGTCACGCTCTGCACGGGTGCGAGCGGCAGCCGGATCGGTTTCGCCGGCCAGTCGTCGAGCAGGAGCCGCCAGGATTGCGTGACGAAGGCACGGCGCGTTTCCGCTTCGAGCGCGGTCCGCGCCGCGGTGACGAGCGCGCCGAGCAGCGCGTCTTCGCCGCCCGCGTCGAGGCGCAGATGCGCCCGCGCCTCCGCCAGCGTCACCGGCTCCTCCGCCGGCCCCGTAATGAGCATGAGCGTCATGAAAATCCTGCCAATAAAATCCACCCTCCCCGAAGGGAGGGTGGGAGGAGAAGTATCAGTTCACCGGCTTCAGGTTCGCGTTGCCGAGCAGGGCGAGCGCCGCGACGGGCGTGCCTTCCTCGTGCTCGCCCGTGAGGATGACGGCGACCCGTGTGTAGCGGGCGGGGCCGACATAGCCGATGCGGTAGTCGCGCTGGTCGTGCGCCACGTCGTCCACCGTGGCGAAGACACCGTCCTCGTCCACCGGGCCGCCCAGCACCTCGCGCGGCTCCGTCACCGCCGCCCAGGTGGAGCCGTCCTCGGAGTCCTCGATCGCGCAGGCGATCGCGGCCTCCTCCGACAGTTCGTCGCCCGCCGTGCCGATGCAGACGATGTGCTCCACTGCCTCGAAGCCCTTGCGGTCCACCGGCGCGCCGTAGCGCGTGGCGGTGGTCTGCGCGGGGTCGAGCGTCTGCACCACCTTCAGTCCGTGATGAATATCGCGCATCGCATCAGGCCTGGAACTTGAGGAACTTGATCGCCTCGAAGTTCTGCACGCCGCCGCCCACGCGCTTCGTCGTGTAGAAGAGCACATAGGGCTTGGCGCTGTAGGGATCGCGCAGCACGCGCACGCCGAGCCGGTCGACGATCAGGTAGCCGCGCCGGAAATCGCCGAAGGCGACCGCCGGTGCGCCCGCTTCCATGGACGGCATGTCCTCCGCCTCCGTCACCGCATAATTGAGCAGCGTCGGCGGCTGTCCTGCCGCGACGGCCGGCTGCCAGAGATAGTTGCCGTCCGTATCCTTGAACTTGCGGATCGAGGATTGCGTCGCGCGGTTCATGACGAAGCGGCCATTGGCGCGGTAGCCCGCCTTCACCGCATAGACGAGGTCGATCAGCTTGTCGGCCGGGTTCGAGGTCGGGAAGCCGCCTTCGTTCCCCGTCGCGATGAAGCCGAGCTTGCCCCATTCCCAGGCATTCTCCGCCACCATGTCGTAGTCGAGGAAGCCGCGCGGCTTCTTCACGCCGTCGCCGATGACGAAGGCGGCGCCTTCCTGTTCGGCGAAGGCCGTCTGCACTTCCTCCGCCAGCCACTGGTCGATGTTCACCGCCGCGTCGTCGAGCAGCGTCGGCGTCGCCGCCGGCATCGCATAGAGCTCCATCGCCGGGAATTCGATCTCGGCGAGCGAGGGCGTCGCGGTCTGCGGCCGCGCTTCCGTTTCGCCGACCCAGCCGGTCTGCATGCCGCCGGCGGCGAAGGGCTTCTTGTAGCTTGCCGAGCCGATCTGGCGGATGCCCGCGATGGCGCGGATCGGCGAGACTTCGGAGATGATGCGGTCGATCATCTTCTCCGTCTCGGCCGGCACCAGGTAGCCGCCGTCGGGATCGGAGCCGACCGAAAGCGCCTTCGCCTCCAGCCCGCGCAACTCATGCGCCTCGCCCTTGCGGACATAGCGGTCGAAGGCGCGTTTGTGTTCGCGGCCGGCATAACCCTCGCCCCCGCGTGTGCCGCCGATCTCGGGGCGGGCGGCGGCGAGCGTCAGCTCGTCCATCTTCTTCTTCTGCATGTCGAGCGCGCGGTTGATGCGGTCGACCTTCTCTTCCGTCAGCACGTCGGCTGAGAGCTTGCGCTCGAGTTCGCCGAGCCGCTCGTCGTTCGCCGACTTGAAATCCTCGAAGGACGAGAGAAATTCGTCCATCGCGTCCCGCACTTCATGCGCGCTCGCGCTCCGCGTCTCCGCGCTTTTCGTCTCGGGCGCGCGCGGTTCCTTCTTCAGCGACGCGCCGATGCGCGGCACGCCGTCATTCCAATGGGACATGGGTCCACTCCGTTAGAGATGTGATGATGGTCAGTTGTTGAAAAGCCGCGCGGCCAGGCGAAGCGCCCGTGCCAGCGCCGCATCGCCGGGCCCGCCCGCTTCCCGCGGGGAGTTCAGCGCCTTGAAGCCCTTGTGGATCACCGTCCGGGCTTCCGTCCGGCTCAGCCCAGCGTCCCGCATGAGCCAGCGTTCGAATTCGCGTGTCGTCGGCCTCGCCCCCTTCACCGCGCGCACGCGCGCTTCCGGCAGCATCGGAAAGGTCACGACGGAAATTTCCCAGAGATCGACCTCGATCAGACGTCGCGCGCCGGTCGCGCGGTCGGCCTCCGCCTTCACGACGCGATAGCCGATCGACAATCCGTCGACCGCGCCGGCGCGCATCAGCGCCAGCACCTCGCGCGCGCGGGAGACGTCCTGCAGCAACTGCCCGCGCACGAAGAGCCCTTCATGGTCCTCCGCGATCCCGGTCCAGATGCCGATCACCTCGTTCGGCTCATGCTGATAGAGAAGCTTCACGCCCTTCGGCCCGCGCTTCAGAAGCGATTTGCGGAACGCGCCCGGCATCACCACGTCGCGGCCGAGATCCTCCGCCCCGAACAGCGACGCATAGCCCTCAAACGTCCCATCCGGCTTCACCGCCTTCGCCAGAAACCGCGCCGCCTTGCGCTCGCCGCCTCTCATTCCACTCAAGGTCTTCCTCCGTTCAAGGATGGTTGCGACGCAGGGCCGCCCAAACCACAATTGTCATCCCGGCGAAAGCCGGGACCCATTGGTTCTCTCAGCAAGGGTTGTCCGGCGGGGCGTCGCTCGCGGGAAACGGGCACAATCTGTCCGTCGCTGCGGCAAGCTGCCTCGCGAGTGGGTCCCGGCTTTCGCCGGGATGACAGCTTTTATTTGTGATCGGCCGGTCGTTTCTCGCCATCAGTGAAAGGATGGCTACCGCTCCAGCCTCGCCTCGATCCGCTCCAGCGCCGCCGATGCGGCCTTTGCCCGCTCCTCCAGCCGCGCGGTCCGCTCCACCATCTCGTCGATCCGCACCGCCCGAACCTCCAGCGCCGAGAGCCGCTCGTTCGCCGAGCCCGCCCAGACCAGCGCCGCCGCCGATTGCAGCAGCAGCGTCACGATCACGGCGATGGGCACCCGGCGGTCGAGATGCCAGGCCCTTTCCTCGTCTTTTGTGTATGCTGTCATTTCCACTTCACCCGATCCCTTCTCCACGGCGAAAGACGAGACAAGATGACGAGCGACGAATGGATGATCCTCATCATGGGCATGGCGCTGGCCTGCGGCCCCGTCCTGCTGATCTGGATGGAAGACAAGACGCGCGCCCGGGGCGCCGCCATCCCCGCCCTGCTCACCGTCAAGGGCTACAGGCTCTCGCCGCACAGCGTCTTCGGTCTCATCATCGGGCTGATGCTCATCTTCCTGTCGTACCAGATGCGCGGCATCGGCCTCGGCCTCGTCTTCATGATCTTCGGCTTCGTCTCGTTCGTCGTGGTGATACGCAACATCCTCAAGTCGAAGACGCTCTGACCTTCCCATAGCCCACCGCCTCGCGCTTCTCCTCGTCGCTGAGGAAGTCGGCCTTCGAGACCCGCGCCCACAGCGCGTCCCGGTCGGCGGCGAGCGCTTCCACCTGGTCGGCGTCGTACCAGAGCCGCAGCTTGCCCTCGTAGCGGGGCCCCAACCAATGCGTCAGCGCGCGGGCCGAGCGGCCGACCAGCGGCAGCACCGTGCCGCGCCAGAAGGCCCGGTTCGCCTCGCGGTAATTGGAATAGGTGTTGTCGCCCGGAATGCCGAGCAGCATCGGCGGCACGCCGAAGGCGAGCGCGATTTCGCGCGCCGCCGTCCGCTTCGCCTCGATGAAGTCCATGTCCTTGGGCGAAAGTCCCATGCTCTGCCAGTCGAGCCCGCCTTCCAGCAGCAGCGGACGCCCGGCATTCGCCGCGCCCTGATAGTTTTCCGCCAGCTCCCGTTTCAGCCGCTCGAACTGGTCTTCGGTCAGGTTCGCGCCCGCCTCGCCGCCCTTGTAGACGAGCGCGCCGGAGGGCCGCGCCGCATTGTCGAGCAGCGACTTGTTCCAGGCGCCGGCTGCGTTGTGGATGTCGATGGCATAGGCCGCCGCTTCGAGCGGGCTCAGTCCATAATGATCGTCGGAGGGGTGGAAGAGCCGCATATGCAGGATCGGGCTCCGCTCGCCGCAGGGAATGGTCACGCTCCGTCCGTTCACGGAATATTCGTAAGCCTCCGGCCAGCCCGCCCGCCCCGGCACCGCCTTCATGCGGTCGGGCCTGAGCGCATAAAGCTCGCGCGGGGCCCCGTCCACCTCCACAAGTTCGAGATAGGCATTCCCCGCCACCTGCAGATAACTGTACCAGGTCTCGAAAAGCTCGGCGCCCGCCTGCCCCTTGTTCGGGCTTTCGATCAGCCGCAGCAGCGGATGCTCGGTCAGTTCCCGCGCGCCGTCGTAAAGCAGCCAGGGCACGCTCGCCGCCGCCTCCGCGATCATCCGCACGCAGCGATAGGCCACCGCATTGCGCTGATAGCCCTCCTCCGCCAGCGGCGCATAATCCCGCGGCGTCCACACGGCCCGCCCCTGCATATGCAGCGCAATCACCGGCGCCACCCGGCTCTGCTTCGCCTCACGCGGCCGCACCAGCCGCGCAAGCGCCGTCAACGGATTGGGCATGTTGATTTCCTGTATGTGAATTGCAGCGGCGACGGACAAGGTTGAACGCCGGCAAAAACAAAAAACTCGGTGTCACCCCGGCGAAAGCCGGGGCCCATGAGCGGACAACACAAATACGAGAGTCAGATGGATCCCGGCTTCCGCCGGGATGACAGTTTTGTTTTATGTCCCGCCAATCAAACCATTCTCCCCACCCTCCCCTTGGGGGAGGGTCGACAAAATTCGAGCGGAACGCGAAGAATTTTTCGGGGCGGGGTCGCGGCGCTAAATACAACGAACACGCTCGCGCCTGCACCCATCGCACCACGGCGACCCCGCCCCAAACCGCTTGCAGCGGTCTGACCCTCCCCCAAGGGGAGGGTGGAAGAAACCGGCCCTTTTAGCCACCGGACCAAACCAAAAACTCAGTGTCACCCCGGCGAAAGCCGGGGCCCATGAGCGGACAACACAGATACGAGAGTCAGATGGATCCCGGCTTCCGCCGGGATGACAATTTGTTTTGGCTACTGCCAACACTCTTCCCACCTTCTACAACCTCCGCATCCTCGGCACCCCCGCCTCGCCAAGCAGCATCAACTCCGTCAGTGCCCAGACCAGCGCATCCAGCCTGTCCGGGCTTTTCCCGCCCGGCACCCAATCGCATAACTGATCCTCGAGCTTCGCGAATGCACCCACGTGATGCACCAGCCCGCGCTCATATAAAGCCGCGATGGGTTCGGCGCGCACCGCCTTCCCCCGCGTCGCCCGCACAAGACGGATCGGCGCGTCGGGCATTTCCTGCCGCATCACCGAGCCGACCATCTCGCCGCCTTGATTGCTTTCCGCGACGATCCGGTCCGCCTCATGCGCGCGGTAGCAGCCGGCCACGCGCTTCGCCCAGGCGAGCGGCGACAAGCCGCCCATCGAGCGGTCGTCCAGCACATAGCCATGCCCGTCCGCGCCCAGCGCGGCGCAGACGATGCCGCATTCGTCCGACTTCGCGCCGCTCGTCGCCGGCGGATCGACGCCCACCACCACGCGCACGAACTCCACGGCCCGCTCCACGCGGCCGCGCTCGATCGTTTCGCGCTTCCACAGCGCGTCCGGGTTGTCGTCGATCAGTTCGGCGTCGAGTTCCTGCCGCCCGAGCCGCGTGCCCTCGTAGCGCGCGATCACGGCGCGGAAAAATCCGTCGGCGAGGTTCGCGCGGTTCGCCGCCGTCGCGGCCCTTGTCGTCACGGTCGTCTTGTCCGCGATCAGCCGCTTCAGCACCGGCACGGGGCGCGGCGTCGTCGTCATCACCTGGCGGGGGTTCTCGCCGAGGCGCAATCCGAATTGCAGCATGTCCCAGGCCGCTTCCGCATAGCGCCACTTCGCCAGCTCGTCGCCCCAGGCCGCGTCGAACTGGGGCCCGCGCAGGCTTTCCGGCTCGCCCGCGGAAAACACATGGGCCACAGCGCCGTTCGGCCAAAGGAGACGCTTCCGCGTCACCTCATATCGTGGTTTCTCGTCCGCCCGCGCAATCGTGCGGAGCCCCGAGGGCCCGTCGATCATCACCTCGCGCGCATCCGCCAGCGTCTCGCCGATCAGCGCGATGCGGCTCGCCCGGCCTGCGGCCACTTCCGCCGCCACCCATTCGGCGCCGGCGCGCGTCTTGCCCGCGCCGCGCCCGCCCAGCACCAGCCATGTCGTCCAGCCGCCCTCCGGCGCAAGCTGGTCTTCCCGCGCCCAGAAGCGCCAGTCGTCAGCAAGCAGCCGCACTTCCCGCCGCGTCAGCCCTTTCACGAAGTCCGTCCGCATCGGCGGTGGCAAAGAGGCGAGCAAGCCGCTGTTCAAGTTCGGCGCGCAGCCGCTTGTCCTCCGCGGCGCGTTTTGCCTTGTCGGATGCAGGGTCATGTTTTTTCGCCAGCCTCGCCGCCTGTTCGATTTCGTGGAGCTTGTCGATGGAGCGTACCAGCGACGACAGCCGCCGCGCCTGCCGCTCGCCTTCCGCGTCGTCGCGCGTCACCTTGCTCTGGCGCTCGATATCCGCGATTTCGCGGGCGATCAGCTTCGTCAGCCGCGCCGCCAGCGCCTCCGCGTCGTCGGGCAGTTCGGTTGCAAGCGCCGCCTCCTGCACGACCTCGCCGCGCTTCGGCCAGCTCTCCCGCCACGCTCTCGATGTGATTTTCTGCGTCGTGATCCGGTGTTCGAGCGCAATCTCCGAGAGAGATCGCGTCCCGATCTCGTAATCCGCGCGGATCGTTTCCCAATCGATGTCTTCATCTTTCGCCGCGCGCAGTATCTCTCCACCCTCCCCCTGCGGGAGGGTCGAAATTTGAGCCGCGTCGGCGGGGCAAATTTCGGGGAGGGGTAGCGGCGCCTCGTCTTTTCCAACCGCCCGCTTCTTTGCCGGCGCTTTCTTCGGCACGGCCTTCTTCACCGCGCGCACCTTCGCAGGCGCCGCCTTCTTCGCTGCCATGTTCCTCACCGCACAATTCTGGAGATGGATGGAAGGTAGGGATGGAGCGCCGCGCTGACAATTGGGGATATCTTTTGAATTGAAGCCGCTGCCGGTGCTTCCCACCCTCCCCTTTCCCATTACTCGTCTTTGCCGGGCTTGACCCGGCAATCCAGAAGGCGCGGCACGCGCCGCCCCCCTTCGCACTTCTGTTTTGGCAGCCGTCGTGCATACTTCCCCCACTGCTCCCAGGGAACCTCCATGCTCGAACGTCTCGCCACCAAGCTCCGCTTCCGTTTCGTCGCGCGCCAGTCCGCCATCGAGCGGCAGGCGGGAGCCATTCCCTATTCGCTGGTCGACGGCCAGGTCGCGGTGCTGCTCGTCACCTCGCGGCGGACGGGGCGCTGGGTCTTTCCGAAGGGTGGGTTGATGGAGGGCCTCGATCCGCACGAGGCTGCCGCGCAGGAAGCGCTCGAGGAGGCAGGCGTCCAGGGCGTCGTCGCCGACCGGCCGCTCGGCGTCTGGCGCACGATCAAGCGGCGCGGCGTCATTGTGAAGCCCATCGAGGTCGACATGTATCCGCTGCTCGTCACGCTGCAGCATGAGACCTGGGAAGAACAGCATGAGCGCCGCCGCCACTGGGCAGGCCTGCGCGAAGCCCGTCAGCTTCTCTACGATCCCTATCTCGCCGACCTCGCAATGATGCTGCGCGACCGGGTGTAGCTGCAAATAAGCAGCGGCGAGGACAAAACCATTCATTCTTCCCACCCTCCCCCTGTGGGAGGGTCGAAATTTGCGAAGCGAATTTCGGGGAGGGGTTGCAGCGCCTACGCAATGAATTTTCTGCCGCTTGAATATGACGCTTCTTCTGTAACCCCTCCCCAAACGGCTTGCAGCCGTTTGACCCTCCCACAGGGGGAGGGTGGAAGAATTACAAATCCACGACCAGCTTCAGTATCCAGTAGAGCAGCGCGGCGAGGCCGCCCGCGGCGGGCACGGTGATGACCCAGGCAGCCGCGATGCCGAGCACATGGCGGCGGCGCACCAGCCGGCGTTTCTCTCGCTTCAACTGCTTCTTGATTGCGTCTTCCGGCGTCCTGCTCAGCGAGGAAGGTTCGCTCGCCTTCGGCTTCGGCCGCTTCGGCCCGTCCGCCTTCAATCCGAGATTGGCGAGTTGCTCGCGCAGGAAGCCGACGCCGAAGACGCCGCCGATGGCGATATGCGTCGAGGAAACCGGCAGGCCCAGCGCCGAGGCGATCAAAACCGTGATTGCGGCGGCCAGCGCCACGCAATAGGCGCGCGGCGCGTCCATCTTGGTGATCTTGGTGCCGACGGTGCGGATCAGGCGCGGACCGAACAGCGCGAGGCCGAGCGAAATGCCGACCGCGCCGATCATCAGTACCCAGAGCGGCAGCGTCACGTCGCCGGGCACGGCGCGCCCCGTTTCCGCTGCCGCGACGATGGCGGCAAGCGGGCCGACCGCATTCGCGACGTCGTTGGCGCCGTGCGCGAAGGAGAGAAGCCCGGCCGCGAAGATGAGCGGCAGCGTGAAGAGCCCCGCCACATGCTTGCGGCGGTTCTCGAGCGTCTCGGCGCGCCGCGCCACCCATGGCCGCGTCGCCAGCGTCCCGGTGGCGAAGAAAGCGATGCCGAGCGCCCATACCGTTCCGGCGGACGGCTTCCAGACATGCGACAGGCCCTTCAGCGCGAGATACATCGCGAAGACGCCGGCCATCAGGCCGATCATCACCGGCACCCAGCGCTTCGCCGCCGCGACGCGGTCGGGCTTGAAGAGCACCTGCCATTTGATGAAGCCGAGCAGCGCCGCCGCGACCACGCCGCCCATGATCGGCGAGATCACCCAGCTCGCGGCGATCGCACCCATGGTCGGCCACGACACCACACCGAAGCCCGCCGCCGCGATACCGGCGCCGAGCACGCCGCCGACGATCGAATGCGTGGTCGAGACGGGCGCGTTCAGGATCGTCGCGAGGTGAAGCCACATGCCGGCGGCGAGAAACGACGCCATCATCAGCATCACGAAATCGCGCACGTCGAAATCCGGCGGCGGCACGATGATGCTTTTCGAAATGGTCGAGACCACGTCACCGCCCGCGAGGATGGCACCCGCCGCCTCGCATACCGCCGCGATGACGAGCGCCGCACCGAGCGGCAGCGCGCGGCTGCCGACCGCCGGTCCCATATTGTTGGCGACATCGTTCGCGCCGATGTTCAGCGCCATGTAGCCGGCGATGACGCCGCCCGCGATCACGAAGATGCTCAACGGCCCGACGGGGACCAGTCCGCTCATGAAAAGGAAAATCGCGACGAGGAAAAGGATCGCCAGTCCCGGTGCCGCGATCGATCTCGAAAGTGCGTGAGTCGCCTCTTCGAGGCTTCCGACTTTTTTCAGATCCTTGTCGAGCGCGCTCTTCGGCACATGGCCCTCCGAATCGTGCCGCCTCTTCGGCTGGCTGTCCGGGGAGTGCCTTTATCATCTCGGG
This sequence comes from Parvibaculum sp., assembly GCF_030694575.1. Lineage (GTDB taxonomy): Bacteria > Pseudomonadota > Alphaproteobacteria > Parvibaculales > Parvibaculaceae > Parvibaculum. Next base: position 35,855 of record NZ_JAUYUS010000002.1, on the reverse strand, counting down.
CGGGGCGCGCCTACCCTCTGTGACATATTTTTGACAGTTCGATGACAGTCAGAGAGTCCGGGCGGCCAGATAACCTGCCAGCGCGGCCGTGGCCGTGAGCGCCGCACCCCAGGCCATGTCCACCACAACCATTTTCACAGACCACCCCTTCAGCGTCGCGAGGTTGGTCATGTCGTAGGTTCCATAGGCAAAAAGGCCAAGCAACCCGCCATAAACCAATGCCGTCTTCCACCCCTGCGCCTGCAGAGCGGGCACCACCGCGAAGAGCACCACGCCGCCGATATAGAAGAGATAGAAGATGCCGGCCGCCGCGAAATCCGGCTTCTCCCGCATCAGCGGTCCCAGCTCCCGCGCATAGAACTCCTTCGCCAGCGTGCCCAACCACAAATAGTCGAGGCTGAAGAAAACAAGTGCCGTTGCGGCGTAAGCGATCGCGTAGATCATCGGAGGCCCCATCCATCATGCGGTTCTCTGCTTCCTACGCAGGATCCCGCGATCCGGATCAGCCTACTCCGGCGGCATCAGCGGCCAGTCGACGATGCGGCCTTCGAGGTCCTCCATGTCGGCCTCATCCTCGAAGAGGAACCGTCCGTGGACGGACATGCCCGCGAGCCGCACAGCCTCGTATTCTCCGGAAATAAGCGGATGCCACCACGGCAGGTCCTTCCCCTCCTTCAGCAGCCGATAGGCGCAGGAGGGCGGCATCCAGTCGATGTCTTCGAGGTTCTTCGGCGTCAGCGTCACGCAATCGGGCACCCTGACGGAGCGATTCGCGTAGTCCGAGCAGCGGCACGTCTCCGCGTCGAGCAGCCGGCAGGCGATGTCCGTATATTCGAGCTCGCCGGTATCCTCGTCCTCGAGCTTTACCAGGCAGCACTTCGCGCAGCCGTCGCAGAGGCTCTCCCACTCTTCGCGGGTCATCTCGTCGAGGCGCTTCACGCGCCAGAAGGGTTGGGCGGCATCCATCATGGCGGGACATGAGCGCGCGCCGCCGATTTTGTCAAAGGGCATTCACGCAGGTCTTCATTTGCCGCCGCTTTGCCGCGATCCCGCCCCAATCAGCGCACAAATCTCCGCCAGTCTCGCAATGACGCATCCCGGGCTGGCATGCCGCTCGCATGAAAAGTCCAACCCGGTGCATGCCCGCATTGGGCCCAGCGAGGCGGTTAACCTTGTCCGACGCCGACGACATCGATCCGCACTACCCGATGCGCGAGCAGTTCCGCCGCGCGCGGCTGGATCGCGACCCGCTTCCGTCGGATGGCCCGGAGGAAGACGCGCCGCGTCCTGCACGTAAATCCAAAGGTATCTTGGGCACCCGCTCTCTCGGGATTGTCTCCTTTTCGATCACCGCGCTCGTCGCAGGTTTCATCGCGCTCGTCTTCGTGACACTACCGGATCTGCAACGCGCGCTTGAGCGGGACCGGACCGACATGGTGTCGATCTCGGTACTCGACATGCAGGGCGAGGAGATCGGCAGCCGCGGCCGCCGCACGGCCCCTACCGTCCCCCTCGGCGAAATGCCGCCCTATCTGGTGAAGGCCGTCCTCGCCACGGAAGACCGCCGCTTCTACGAACATGGCGGCTTCGATGCACGCGGCATCGCACGCGCCATGTGGCGCAACCTGCTCTCGTTCGGCTTCGTCGAGGGGGGGTCCACCATCACGCAGCAGGTGGCGAAGAACCTCTATCTCGACAACAGCCGCACGCTCTGGCGAAAGGCGCAGGAAGCGCTCATCACGCTGTGGCTCGAAAACAATCTCTCGAAGGACGAGATCCTTACGCTCTATCTCAATCGCATCTATATGGGTGCCGGCAACTACGGCATGGACGCCGCCGCGCGCTACTACTTCGGCAAGTCGGTGCGCGACGTTTCGCTCGCCGAAGCGGCCGTGCTTGCGGGCCTGCCAAAGGCACCCACCCGCTACGCGCCGACCAACGACCTTCAGCAGGCGCGCGCCCGTGCCAATCAGGTGCTGGACCGCCTCGTTTCCGCCGGCAGCCTCACCGCCGAAGAAGTCTCCGGCGCACGGCAGCATCCGGCCGAAGTGCTTGCGCGCGGTGACGGCGAAGGGCGCGAATATTTCGTCGACTGGATTGCCGAGCAGGTGCGCACGCTCTTTCCGGAAGCCAGCGGCCGCTTCGTCGTTCGCACCACGCTCGATCCGCGCCGCCAGGCGGCGGCGGAGGACGCCGTCGAGCGCGCACTCGCCGGGACGGGCAAGGAACGCAATGTCTCGCAGGGTGCACTCGTCGCTCTGGCACCGGACGGCGCCGTCCTTGCCATGGTCGGCGGCCGCTCCTACGTCGAGAGCCAGTTCAACAGGGCGGCGCAGGCAAAGCGTCAACCCGGCTCCGCGTTCAAGCCCATCGTCTATCTCGCCGCGCTGGAAGCTGGCTACACCCCGGACAGTCCGGTCACCGACGAACCTGTTTCGATGGGTGGCTGGACGCCGCGCAATGCGTCCACACGCGACTGGGGCACAGTCAGTCTTGCGACGGCGCTTTCGAACTCGATCAACACCATCTCGGTCCAGGTCGGCGACAAGGTCGGTATCGACCGCATCACTGCATCGGCCAAGCGGCTGGGCATCGAGAGTCCGCTGCCGCGCAACTTGTCGATCGTGCTCGGCAGCGCCGAGGTAAGCCTGCTCGAGCTCACCTCCGCCTATTCCGCTTTCGGCAATGAAGGCCGCCGCGCTGCGCCATACGGCATCGCCGCCATCGAGGCCGAAAACGGCGACGTCGTCTATCGCCGCGAAGCGGCGGAGACGCAGGCGATCACCCGCACTCAGGCGCACGACATGACCTACATGCTGCATCAGGTCATGACCGAAGGCACGGGCCGCGGCGCCGCGTTGAGTGGCCGCCTCGCCGCCGGCAAGACCGGCACCAGCCAGGACTACCGCGACGCATGGTTCGTGGGCTATACGGGCCATGAAGTGGCGGGCGTCTGGTTCGGCAACGACGACAATTCGCCCACCAGCGGCGCGTCCGGCGGCAATTTCGCCGCTGCCGCATGGCGCAATTACATGACTGCCGCTGAAGCGAGCCTTCCGCCCGCGCCGCTGCCCGGCGCGGTGCGTAACCGCGAGGCCCCCGTCATTGCCACGAGCGGCACACGCGGCGGCTTCTTCGCGGAGCTTTCGGACCTCTTCGATGCCGCGCCGAAGCTCGAAAGCCGCGAAACGGACCGGTGGGGCGGAGGATTCCGGCGCGGCGGACAAACCCTTGAGCGCGGCAAACGCTGATTTGCATCGTCTCGCGCGATGCGCCATACAGGCGGCGGCAAATCTCAACGGACTTTCGCAAATTGGCCGCACCGCTTCTCGCTCTCCGGGACATCCGCGTCGTTTTCGCCGATCAGGTGCTGATCGCGGGGGCGAGCTTCGCGCTGGCACCGGGCGACCGGCTTTGCCTCGTCGGGCGGAACGGCAGCGGCAAGTCGACGCTGCTCCGCATCGCGGCCGGTCTCGTCGATCCGGATGGCGGCGAAATCTTCCGCCAGCCCGGCACGCGTATCGCCTATCTCGAACAGATGCCGGATTTCGGCGGGGCCAGGACCGTCATCGACTATGCGACGGCCGGGGGCGCCGAGGCGCATAAGGCCGCTGCAGCGCTGGACGAACTGAAGCTGTCGCCGAGCGCCGGCCCCGCCACGCTGTCGGGAGGCGAAGGCCGCAAGGCGGCGCTCGCCCGCGTGCTGGCGGAAGAACCGGACATCCTTCTTCTCGACGAACCGACCAACCATCTCGATCTTCCTTCCATCGAGTGGCTCGAGGAAAGGCTGTCGCAGTTTCGCGGCGCCTTCGTTCTCATCAGCCATGACCGCGCCTTCCTCCGCCGGCTCGCCGCCGGTTGCCTCTGGCTCGATCGCGGCGCCATTCGCCGTCTCGACAAGGGCTTTGCCGAATTCGACGCATGGTCGGAGCAGATCGTCGCCGAGGAGGAAGTCACCGCGCGCAAGCTCGAACGCCTGATCGAACAGGAAACACAGTGGTCGCGCGAGGGCATATCCGCTCGACGCACGCGCAACCAGGGCCGCCTGCGCCGCCTGCATTCGCTGCGCGCGGAACGTGCCGGCCAGATCGGTCAGGCGGGCCGCATCGACCTTGTCGCGGAAAGCGGGCAGGCGTCGGGCTCGCTCGTGGTCGAGGCGAAAAACATCACGAAAATCTGGCCGCAGCCCGACGGAAGCGAGCGCGTTGCCGTGCGCGATTTTTCGACACGGATCATGCGCGGCGACAAGGTCGGCCTGATCGGTCCAAACGGCGCCGGCAAGACGACGCTTCTCAGAATCCTCACCGGCACGCTTGCGCCCGACAGCGGCAGCGTGCGGCTCGGCACAAATCTCACGCCCGTCTATGTCGACCAATCGCGCTCCTCGCTCGATCCCGAGGCGACGCTCTGGCAGACCTTGTGCGAGGGCGGCGGCGATCAGGTTCTGGTGCGCGGTCAGCCGCGCCATGTCGTTTCCTATCTGAAGGATTTCCTGTTCCGCGAGTCGCAGGCGCGCCAGCCGGTGAAGGCGCTGTCCGGTGGCGAGCAATGCCGGCTGCTCCTCGCCCGCGCGCTCGCCAAGCCCTCCAACCTCCTGATCCTCGACGAGCCGACCAACGACCTCGACATGGATACGCTCGATCTCCTGCAGGAAGTGCTGGCGGATTACGACGGCACCGTTCTTCTCGTCAGCCACGACCGCGATTTCCTCGACCGGGTCGTCACCTCCGTCGTCGCGCTCGATGGCGAAGGGACCGCGGTTGAATATCCCGGCGGTTATTCCGACTATCTGAGGCAGAGGAAACAGGCGGCCGCCGCGACACGAAGCGCCGCCTCCCCCGCGCCGAAGACGGAGCGCGCCCGGACGCCGACCAAGCTCAGCTACAAGGACACACGCGCGCTGGAGGAACTTCAGGCGCGTATGCCGGAACTCGCGCGCGACATTGCGGCGATCGAGAAGAAGCTCGCCGATCCGGATCTCTATGCCCGCGATCCGGACCTTTTTCACAAGACGATGACGCGCCACGATGCGCTTAAGGCGGAACTTGCGGAAGCCGAGGAGCGCTGGCTCGAGCTTGAGATGAAGCGCGAGGAACTCTCGGGCGGTTAGCTGTGCGAGTGCGGCGTTTTAGCCAATCTCCCCATTAACTACACCCACATAATCCCTTTGACTGTTTCGTATCGAGACGGTTGGATGGTAGCCGTGCTGATTCGGACGCGGGGGTGTCGCGGGCCAGACAAGAAAACCTGGACCTAAAAAAGGTCTCTAGGGGGGATCATTTGAAGCTCGCCCTGAAACTGTTGGCGGCCACGGTGGTGGCGCTCATCCTGGGTGCAGGATCGGCGCTTCTTCTCGTCCGCAGCGGTGGGCTCGGCGGCGACGTGGCGGTGGGCCCCTGGCGCACCAGCACGATCATCGGCAGCGCCGAAGCCGATCCCTATACGCGCGCGATGGTCGCCGTCGCCGGCCTGCTCGCGCTCAATCGCAGCGAAACGATTTATTTCACCGCCGCGCGCGACGGGACGGGCGAGCGTCTGCGTACAAACTGCACCTACAAGGTCGCCGGAACCGATCCGCCCGCGCGCTGGTGGAGCATCACGCTTTATGCGTCGGACCACTATCTCATGCCCAATCCGGAAGACCGCTACTCCTATGGCGGCAATACGGTCGCCCGCGAAGACGACGGCAGCTTCGTCATCGCGGTGGGGCCGGAAAAAGCCGATGGAAACTGGATTCCGACCGGCGACGGCCAAACCGATGACACATTTACGCTTACTCTCCGGCTCTACAATCCGGAGGAAGCTGCCGCGCGCGACCCGTCCGGGGTCGTACTCCCGCAAATTGCCAAGGAGGCATGCCCGTCATGAAAACCTGGCCCATGTGGGCCGCAGGCACCGTAGCGCTCGCGGCCGTATTCCATATCCTCGCGATCTTCGGATTGCCCTACGGCATCATGGACCGGGCGATGGCCGGGATCGCCACCCAGGCCGGCGGCGTCAACAAAGCCGTCTATCCCGACCGTGCCACCGCCGCGTCGCGCGGGGTCGTGCGACCGAGCCCCGACCTCCTCTACACGGCCTGCGTCTACGACGTGAGCAAGCAGCCGGTGAAGCTTACCTCACCCGTGCCCGACACCTATTGGTCGCTTTCGACCTTCGCGTCCAACACCGACAATTTCTTCGTCGTCAATGACCGGCAGGTGAAGTCCGGCCGGATCGAAATCATCCTCGCGGCCGACGGCAACACGAAGATCGAGAAAGGCATCCCCGTCGTCATCACGCCGAGCACCAAGGGCATCGTCCTCTTCCGCTCGCTCGTCACCTCGGAGGAGGCACGTGCCGAGATCGACGCCATGCGCCGCCAGTCGAATTGCGACCCGCTCTGAGCCCCGGCCTCCTGTAGCCCTCCCGGGCGCGCGCTGATACCATTCCCCCGGTTTTGCGCGAGGCCGCGCCTTTCGGGGGACGTTTTCATGAACCGCAATCTCATCCTCGCCTGTGTGGGCGCCGCCATCGCCGTGGCGATTGCCATCGTGCTCGTGCTTCAGCCGGGCCGCGAGCAGAGCGGCGACCTCACGCGCATCACCTTCGCGACGGACTGGAAGGCGCAGGCCGAGCATGGCGGCTTCTATCAGGCAATCGCCAAGGGCTATTACGAAGAAGCCGGTCTCGACGTCACGATCCTGCAGGGCGGGCCGGGCGTGAACGTGCCGCAGCTTCTCGCCGCGCATACGGTCGAATTCGGCCTCGGCTCCAACAGCTTCATTCCGCTCAACATGGCGCAGGCAGGTGCGGGCGCGAAGGCCGTCATGGCTTCCTTCCAGAAGGATCCGCAGGTCTTCATCACGCATCCACGGCCGGACGTGAAATCGCTCGCCGACATGAAGGGCAAACCCATCATGGTGTCGGACGCGACGGTGAGCGCCTTCTGGCAGTGGCTGAAATCCAAATACGGTTTCGAGGATTCCCAGATCCGCAAATACACCTTCAACCTCGCCCCCTTTCTCACCGACGAGACGGCGATCCAGCAGGGCTATCTGTCCTCCGAGCCCTATATGATCCGGCAGCAGGGCGTCGAGCCGCAGGTCTTCCTCCTGTCGGACTACGGCTATCCGGGATATGCCGCCTTCATCCTCGCAAGCGACCGCATCATCGCGGAGCGGCCGGAAGTCGTGCAGGCATTCGTCGACGCGAGCATCAAGGGCTGGGTCAGCTACATCCATGGCGACCCTTCGGCCGCCAACGAACTCATCAAGCGCGACAATCCGGAAATGACCGACGAGATCATCGCCAATGCGATCCGGCTAATGAAGGAATACGGCATCGTGGATTCGGGCGAAACGGAAACGCTCGGCGTCGGCGCGATGACGGAGGAACGCTGGCGGATGTTCTACGATGCCATGGTGGAAGCCGGCGTCTATCCGGACGACCTCAGCGTTCACAGCGCCTATACGCTTGAATTCGTCAATCAGGGCGTCGGCCTCGATCTGAAGAAAGAACTCACGGGCGAATGACGGCGGACAGCGCGCCTCCGGCGCCGCCCCTTATCTCGCTCAGGGGGATCGGCAAGACCTATGGCAGCGGCACAGTCGCGCTTGCGGGCGTCGACGCGCATATCCGCCGGGGCGGCTTCGTGTCACTTGTCGGGCCGTCCGGCTGCGGCAAGAGCACGCTGCTCCGCATCGTCGCCGGTCTTATCACGCCGGATACGGGCGACCTTCTCTGGCCGGCCGCCGGCGGCGCGAGGCCCGCGGATATCGGCTTTGTCTTTCAGGACCCGACGCTGATGCCCTGGGCGCGCGTCGTCGACAATGTCTGGCTGCCGCTGAAACTTCGCGGCATCGCGAAGGTGGACGCACTGCCCCGCATCATGAACGCGCTGGAGCGCGTCGGCCTCGTCGATTTTGCGCGCGCGTTTCCGCGCGAACTTTCGGGCGGCATGCGAATGCGCGTTTCGATCGCCCGCGCCCTCGTCACCGAACCGCCGTTGTTGCTGATGGACGAGCCCTTCGCCGCGCTCGACGAATTCACGCGCGAGAAGCTCGACGACGATCTCCTCGACTTGTGGTCGAGCCAGAGGTTCACGGTGGTCTTCGTCACGCACAGCATCTATGAATCGGTCTATCTGTCCGAGCGCGTTCTTGTCATGGGCGCGCGGCCGGGACGCATCCTTTCCGACATTGCCATCGACGCGCCCTATCCGCGCGGACGGGCCTTCCGCGAGTCCCACTCCTATGTCGAAAGCTGCGCCGCCGTCGGGGCGGCGTTGCGCGAGGGAACGGCGATATGAAGGGCGATGACACATTGTTCGCGCGCATCCTGCGCATCCTCGTTCCGATCGCGGTCGGCATCGCCTTTCTCGGGGCCTGGGAAGTGCTGGTGCGGGTGAACGAAATACAGCCTTTCGTGCTCCCCGCTCCGTCGCGCATATGGGAAAGTCTCGTCGCGAATTTCGGTTCGCTGATGGCATCGCTCTGGGTCACGCTCCGCGTCACCATCGCCGCCTTCCTGCTCGCGACGGTCGGCGGCATCGGGCTCGCGGTTCTCTTCTCGCAAAGCCGTCACATCGAGATGGCGCTCTTTCCCTATGCGGTCGTGCTGCAGGTGACGCCCGTCGTTTCCATCGCACCGCTCATTCTCATCTGGGTCGGCTACGACAATGTGGAGTTCGCGCTCCTTATCCTTGCCTGGATCGTCGCCTTCTTTCCGATCCTGTCGAACACGACGCTCGGGCTTCGCTCGGCCGACCACAATCTGCGCGATCTCTTCCGTCTCTACGGCGCCAGCCGTTGGCAGGTGCTGACCGAACTCCAGCTTCCCTCCGCGCTGCCCTACATGCTGGCCGGCATGAAGATATCGGGCGGCCTTGCCCTCATCGGCGCCGTCGTCGCGGAGTTCGTCGCGGGCTCAGGTGCCGCCACGGGGCTCGCATGGCGCATCGTGGAAGCGGGCAACCGGCTCGACATTCCGCGGATGTTCGCCGCGCTCTTCCTTCTTTCCACACTCGGTATCTGCATTTTCTTCGGGCTGACGCTTCTCGAACGGCGCATCCTGAGCCGCTGGCATGAGAGTGCGGTGAAGCAGGAAAGATAGATTTTTCGCTGAATTCCGCCGATTATTCCATATTAAACGAGTTTAAAGAGTGAATTATATTGTTTTACACAAGCATTGACGATCTTTGAGAAAAAACCCATGTTAACGGTCAAATAGGCCGATTTTTACAGCCGGACACTCGCGCCGATGCCCGCTCCCGGCTATACGGGCGGGCGTCGCATCACGATATTCGAGGACAGTTCCCCATGGCCCAGCATACCCGCAAGGGAGCCCAGTTTCAGGCCGTCACCGCCAACCGGCTGAACGATGGTATCGTCGTTTACCTGACGGCCGGCGGACGCTGGTCCGAATCCCTTCAGGAGGCCGCGGTGGCCGAAGGCAAGGAAGCTGCGGAAGCGCTTCTCGCCCGCGCCGAGCCGGCCGTGGCCGACAACAGCATCGTCGAGCCCTACCTTTTCGAGGTGGCAAGGGACGAGGGCGGCATCCGCGCGGCGAGCGTGCGCGAGGTCATCCGCCAGGCCGGACCGACCGTCCGGCTCGATCTCGGCAAGCAGGCGGAATTGCCGGACGTTCATCGCTGAGCGTGCATGCACGCGAAGAGTTAAAGGCCAAATTATGTATCGTTACGATGAATTCGACCAGCAGCTCGTGAACGAGCGCGTCAAGCAGTTCAGCGGCCAGGTTGCGCGCCGCCTGTCCGGCGAGCTCACCGAGGACGAGTTCAAGCAGCTCCGGCTGATGAACGGCGTCTATCTCCAGCTCCATGCCTACATGCTGCGCATCGCGGTGCCCTACGGCACGTTGTCGTCGAAGCAGCTCCGCATGCTCGCGCATATCGGCCGCAAATACGATCGCGGCTACGGCCACTTCACCACACGCCAGAACCTCCAGTTCAACTGGCCGGCGCTGAAGGATGTGCCGGACATCCTGCGCGATCTCGCTTCCGTCGAGATGCACTGCATCCAGACGTCGGGCAACTGCATCCGCAACGTGACGACGGACCAGTATGCGGGTGCCGCCCGGGACGAGCTGGAAGACCCGCGCATCGTTTCGGAAATCATCCGTCAGTGGTCCACCTTCCATCCGGAATTCTCGTTTCTGCCGCGCAAGTTCAAGATTGCCGTTTCGGGCACGCCGGACGATCGTGCCGCGATCCGCGTCCACGACATCGGAATCCAGATCGTCGAGAACGACCGGAAGGAAATCGGCTACGAGATTTTCGTCGGCGGCGGGCTTGGCCGCACGCCGATGGTCGGCAAGAAGATTTCGGATTTCGTGCCGAAGGAAGACCTGCTCGCCTATCTCGAAGCGATCCTGCGCGTCTACAACATGTACGGACGCCGCGACAATATCTACAAGGCACGCATCAAGATTCTCGTGCACGAGATCGGCGCCGATGAGATGAGGCGTCAGGTCGAGGCGGAGTTTGCCGAAATCCGCAAGACCGGCGCGCTGCATCTGCCGCAGGAAGAAATCTCGCGCATCGAAGCCTATTTCCGCGCCCCTGCCTACGAGACGCTGCCGGACGAAAGCACCGAGCTCAACAAGGCCGTGCTCGCGGATCCGGGCTTCGCCAACTGGGTGAAGTCCAACGTCGCGGCGCACAAGATGCCGGGCTATGCCATCGTCAACATCTCGCTGAAGCCCATCGGCGGCACGCCGGGCGACTGCTCGTCGGACCAGATGGACGCCGTTGCGGACATTGCCGAAAAATTCAGCTTCGACGAGCTGCGCGTCACGCATGAGCAGAACCTGACGCTCGCGCATGTCCGCAAGAAGGATCTCCATACCGTCTACGAAGCGCTGAAGGCTCACGATCTCGCGACCGCAAATGTCGGCCTCATCACCGACCAGATCGCCTGCCCCGGGCTCGATTACTGCGCGCTCGCCAATGCGCGGTCGATCCCGATCGCTCAGCGCATTTCCGAGCGCTTCGCGGATATCGAACGTCAGCACGACATCGGCGAGCTGAAGATCAACACGTCGGGCTGCATCAATGCCTGCGGCCATCACCATGTCGGCCATATCGGCATTCTCGGCGTCGACAAGAAGGGCGTCGAATATTACCAGGTGACGCTTGGCGGCGCGGCCGACGAAAAAACGGCCGTTGGCGACATCGTCGGTCCGGCCTTCACCGAAGAGCAGATCGTCGATGCCATCGAGACGATCGTCACCACCTATCTCGGCACGCGCAAGCAGGGCGAGCGGTTCATCGACACCTATCGCCGCGTCGGCATCGACCCGTTCAAGGAGAGCCTCTATGCAACTCATTAGGAACGGAGCCTTTGTCGAGCCGGATTTCCCGAGCGTCGCCGACGATGAGGCGCTGCCGGAAGGTCCGGCTATCGTCAGCCTCGAACGCTGGCAGGCCGAGCGCGAGGCGCTCCGCGCCCGCAATACGCCCATCGGCGTCCGTCTGAAAAGCGGCCAGGAGCCGAGCGTCATCGCGGACGATCTCGACATGCTCGCGGTGGTCGCGCTCGAACTGCCGATCTTCCGCAACGGACGCGCCTATTCCTATGCGCGGCTGCTGCGCGAGCGTTACGGCTACAAGGGCGAAGTGCGCGCCGTCGGCAACGTGCTGCGCGACCAGTTTCATTTCATGATCCGCTGCGGCTTCGACGCGCTTGAAGTCGCCGACAACATCACGCCGGAGATATGGGCGGAGAATGTCGGGGTTTTTTCCTATTCATACCAGCCGGCGACGGACGGCCGCGAGCCCGTGCTCTCGCTCCGTCAGCGCCTAGCGCAGCGCGCCGCCGCCCGCGAAGCGGTCTGAGGCCCCTTCTTCCTGATACGAAGCAGTAAAAAGCCCGGCTCTCTTTCGAGGGCCGGGCTTTTGTTTACGCAATGCTACAGGACGCAACAGGCAGGAAACGCGGCTCTCGCGAATTACGCGGCGCGGAGCTTCTCGAACGCTTCGGTGAACTTGGTGGCATAGGGGCTCACGGCTTCGCGAACGGTCGACACGGTGAGCTCGTTGAGCTCGCGGGCGGCGTCGATGTTGCGCTTCAGCGCGGAGCGGACATATTCGTTCTGGAGTTCAACCGCCGTCTTGAGGCTGCCGGACTTCATCACGGCACGGGCGGTCTCCACCGACTCTTCGAAATTCGTGCGCGCGAGGCCCACGATGATCCCGGACGCGGTTTCGAGCGGGTTCTTCGCGTCGATCTTGGCGGCGGCTTTCGCGGCCGTGGTCTTCGCGGTCGCTTTCACCGAGGCCGTCGCCTTCTTGGCGCGCGGCTTGGCTTTGGTGGTCTTCGGCTTCTGGGTCGCTTCAGTCATGTTTTATCTCCTGTATCGCGTGGCCGCTCGCATCGATTGCGGGCATTTCCCCGCACATACCGGCGCGCCGGATTTGTGCGCTGCACAATGAGATAAATACCCCCTACCGTAACGTCAAGTATTTTTTGTGCATTGCACCATTTCCGGGCCCCAAGGGCCCGGAAATTGCTAGAATCTGCTTATGGAAAAAGGACTTAGGTCCGATTGCGGCGCACTGCCGCAGATCAGGTCGGCCAGCGCCGCGCCGCTTCCCGCTCCGAGCGTCCAACCCAGCGTTCCGTGCCCGCTGTTGATGAAAAGATTCGAAAACGGTGCCGCCGCGCCGATCACCGGGCTGCCGTCCGGGGTCATGGGACGCAGGCCGCACCAGAAGAGCGCCTCGTCCGTGCGCGGCCCCACTTGCGGAAACAGCGCCTCGATCGCCCGGAGCACGGCTTCGGCGCGCGGCTTCTCCAGCGTCAGGTCGTAGCCGCCGACTTCCGCCTGCCCCGCCGCGCGCAGCCGGTCGCCGAGCCGGCTGATTACGATCTTGCGTTCCTCGTCGGTGATGCTCACCTCCGGCGCGTTCGCATCGGGCGCCGGCAGCGTCACCGAATAGCCTTTCAGCGGATAAATATAAGACCGGATACCGAGTGGCTTCAGCAGCGCCGCGCTGCCCGTCCCCGCCGCCACCACCACGGCGTCGGCCTCGATCGTGCCTTCCGCCGTCGTCACGCCCCTGGCGCGCGCGCCTTCCGTCGCGATGCCGGTCGCCGTGCTCGTCGTCACGAAGCGGACGCCGAGCCGCTTTGCGCCTTCCGCCAGCGCCACCGAATAGAGATGTGCGTCGCCGCTGCTGTCCGTCCTCGAATAGAGCCCGCCCGCGATGTCGCCCCGCTGCATGGCGGAGCCGAGCGCCGGTTCGATGCCGATGCATTGGGCGGGCGTCAACGGCTCCTGTTCCACGCCGAGGCGCGCCATCAGCTTCGTCTCCTCGACCGCATCGGCAAAGGCGTGCCGGTCGCGGAAAATGCGGAGGATACCCCTTTGCCGCTGCTCGAATTCGAGCGGCTGGCCCGCCGCCGCGAACTGTTCGCGGTAGGCCGCGAGCCGCGCCCGCGTCAGCAGCGCCAGCTCGAGATTATGCGGGATGCGTTCGCGCCGCGCCGATGTGCGGCAGCGCGCGAGGAAGCGCAGCAGCCAGAGCCATTGGTCCGGATCGAGCTTCGGACGCAGGCGAAACGGCGCGTCGTCGCGGCCGAGCCATTTGAGGATCAGCCCCGGCACTTCCGGCCCCGCCCAGGGCGCCACTTCGCAGGCCGAGAGCTGGCCGCCATTCGCATAGCTCGTGCCGAGCCCCGCGCCCTCGCGCGCCTCGATCAGCGTCACGGCTGCGCCGCGCAGCGCGAGTTCATAAGCGGTCGAGACGCCGACGATACCGGCGCCGATGACGATGATGTTTTCGGGGGTCTGCACGGGAAGCGACACCTTGGACGAACGGCGCCGGACCGGCGCCTCCCTAGCCCTACCAAAGCCGCGATGCTTTGGCGACGGCAGTTTTCTTGACGGCAGGCATTTTCCGTCCTATATGTCACCACATGGTGACAAAAACCGCACAGAAACCGGCCGCCCCCCGCCGCGACCGCGCCAGGACCGAACGCACCATTCTCGACGCGGTGGCGCGCCTCATCCTGCGCGACGGGCTGTCCGGCGTCGGCATCAATGCGCTCGCGCGCGAAGCCGGCATCGACAAGGTTCTGATCTACCGTTACTTCGGCGATCTCGACGGCGTCTATCGCGCCTATGCCGAGCATGGCGACTTCTGGTGGTCAGTCGACGACATTATCGGCACGGAAAAGGCGGCGAGCCTCGCCGGCGCCCTCAAGTCCGGCTTCCGCCGCCACGCCGCCGAGATGCGCAAGCGGCCAGTCACCCTTGCCGTTATCGGCGCCGAAACCGCAAACCGCACGCCGCTCGTCATTGCGCTGGAAGAAGTCCGCGAGCGCCGCGCGCTCGAACTCATGGACGCCGTCTTCGCGCGCTACGGCGCGCCTGCCCATGTCGATCTTCCCGCGCTCACCGCCATTCTCGGCGCCGCCATCGACTATCTCGCCGCCCGCGCGCGCCAGATCCGTGTCTATGGCGGTGTCGAAATCAAGACGGACAAGGACTGGGAACGCCTCTTCACGACCGTCGACGCGATGATCGACGGCGCCTTCTCCACCGCCGGCAAACCCGCGCAAAGGAAACGGAAGCCATGACGAAGACATCCTTCACCCGCCGTCACCTCCTCGAAATCGGCACCGGCATTACGCTTGTCGCGGCGGCAGGCGTCATCTGGCGCGCGAATGAACGCGGCGTCATCGGAGACGGCGGGAACGAGCCCTACCTGCCGTGGGAAATCTGGAACGATCCGGCCCATCGCGGCACGCCGCTCGCGCTTGTGGCCGCCGGCGTCCTCGCATCGAACCCGCACAATACGCAGCCCTGGATTTTCCGCGTCGGCGACGGCCGCATCGACATTCTCGCCGACACGTCGCGCAATCTCGGCACCTTCGACCCCTATCTGCGTGAAATGCATGTCGGTCTCGGCTGCGCCATCGAGAACATGGTCCTCGCCGCCGCACCGAACGGTTACGCGGTCACCGTCGCGCCCGCCGCAGGCTCGCTCCTCGACATCGGCGGCCGCAACGAACCCGTTCTCGCCGCGACGCTTCATCTCTCGCGCGCGGATGCGCCGGTCGACCCTCTCTACGACGCCATCCCGAAGCGCCACACAAACCGCAATCCCTACGACCTCGCGCGCGGCTTTCCCGGCGATCTGCTGCAAGACTTCGCCGCCGCTCCGCATGATGAAGATGTGAAGCTTTATCTCTTCCGCGGCGGTGCGGCCTACGAAACGCTGGGCGCCACCATCATCTCGGCAACGGATGAAATCGTCGCCGACCATGCGATGATCGAGGACAGCCACCGCTGGTTCCGCGACGGACCGCAAGAGATGGCGCGCGAGCGGAGTGGCCTCGAGCTCGACACGGCGGGTCTCTCGCCCGCCCTCCTCGCCGTCGCGAAAATACTGCCGGCCCTTCCCGCCGAACAAAGTCACGGCACCTGGGCGAAACAGACGCGCGATACGCATGTGCCGACGGCGGCGCTGCTCGGTCTCATCGCCGCGCGCGACCGCTACGATCGCGCCCAGGCCCTTGCCGTTGGCCGCCTGTGGCAACGCATTCACCTGGC
Organism: Parvibaculum sp.; assembly: GCF_030694575.1. Lineage (GTDB taxonomy): Bacteria > Pseudomonadota > Alphaproteobacteria > Parvibaculales > Parvibaculaceae > Parvibaculum. The sequence continues at coordinate 20,300 of NZ_JAUYUS010000002.1, read as the reverse complement.
GGCCGGGGCGGCGGGCCTCGCCATGCATCCGCTGAACCAGCCGGTAGAAATGATCGACCGCGAACGCCAGCTCGGCGCGGAGCCAAAGGCGGAGGCGCGTCTCGCCGCCGTCACAGGCGATGAGGCATGGCAGCCGACATTCGCGTTTCGTGGAGGCTATGCGATACGCGACGCGGCGATCAGCGCGCGGCGAAGCGTCGAAACGGTGACGGAAATCGCTTGAGCTACGCCTTCTCGGCCGCGATCTCGTCGGGCGCAAGCGGCATCGTCTCGACATAGATGGATTGGCTCGGAAAGGCGAAGCCCGCGCCCGCGCCCTCGACGATCTGCTTGATCCGGTAGGCGAGTGCTTCCTTCACTTCCAGCCACTCGCCCCACACCGTCGTCTTTGTGAAGCAGTAAACGAGAATATCGATGGAGGAAGGCCCGAAGCTGTCGATCCGCACGAAGAGCGGCGCGGAAGGCGGCTGCGCGAAATCCTCGACCGAACGGAGATAGGCTTCGATGTCGTCGCGTATGCGGCGAAGCTGTTCATGCGTGGTGCGATACTCGACCCCGATCGTCCATGAAATCCGGCGATAGGTCATGGCGCTGAAATTCGTCACTGCGCCATCGGCAAGGTGCTGGTTCGGCACATAGACAGGCGCCTTGTCGAAGCGGCGCACATGGGTCGAACGGAAGCCGATCTTTTCCACCGTTCCCTCGACGATGCCGTCCACCTTGATCCAGTCGCCGATGCCGAAGCGCCGTTCGACGAGGATCGAGACGCCGCCGATCAGGTTCTTGAACAGGTCCTGAGCGCCGAGCGCCACCGCCACGCCGAAAAGCCCGAGGCCCGCAATGATCGGCGCGACCTGGATGCCCCAGGTCTGGAGGATGGTGGCGCCGCCGACCAGCACCACCGCCGTCTTCGCGCCCGCGACAAGCCATTCGAGAATCTCGGGCGTCAGCAGCGACTTGAGCCGGTCGAGTGCATGGCTCACCGGCTCCACGGCATTGTAGATCGCCCAGAAGATGGCAACGATTATGAGCGACCGGTTGACGTTCTGGGTGAAGGCTTCCGCCGTTCCTTCGAAAGCCAGATATTCGGACGCGAAGAAAAAGCCGAGCGCGAAAAAGAGAAAGCGGATCGGGCTGCGCACGGCGTCGCGCGCGTAGTCGTCCGCCTTGGTCTCCGTCCGCTCCACCAGACTATCGACAATCCGCAACACGAACCGCGTGAAGAGGCCGCGCAGCACGAAGAAAATCCCGAAGATCGCCAGAGCGACGAAGATGCTGCCGAGATCGTGGCCGAACACGCCGGTCTGCCACACATCCTTGATCAGGGCCCAGTAATCCTCGAAATTTTCCAGCACGCGTTGCATCGATTGTCAGCCGTTCTCTTCGGTCATGGCGGTCATGCGGATGCGGGCGCGCGTTCGCGGGTCGCGGAGAACTTTATCCTGGGCCACTTCTCCAGCGTGTAGCCGAGTTCCCAATTGCTCTTCGCCATGAATACCGGTGCGCCGTCGCGGTCCGTCGCCATGTTGCCGCGATGCGCTTCCATGAAGCGTTTCAGCTCGGCTGCGTCGTCGGCCATCACCCAGCGCGCGGTTTCATAAGGTGCGGGCTCGAAATGCACCTTGATGTCGTATTCGGCGGCGATACGGGATGCGAGCACCTCGAGCTGCAACTGGCCGACCACACCCACCACCCAGTTCGCGCCGATCTCCGGTTTGAAGACCTGCGTCACGCCCTCTTCGGCAAGACTTTCCAGCGCGCGGCGCATGTGCTTCGCCTTCATCGGGTCGTCGAGGCGAACGCGGCGCAGGATTTCCGGCGCGAAGTTCGGGATACCGGTGAAGACCAGGTCTTCCGTTTCCGTCAGCGTATCGCCGACGCGGATCGTGCCGTGGTTCGGAATGCCGATGATGTCGCCCGCGTAAGCTTCGTCCAGCAGTTCGCGGTCCTGCGCGAAAAAGAGGATCGGATTGTGGACGCCGATCGTCTTGCCGCTGCCGGACAGTTTCAGCCGCATGCCGCGCTTGAACTTGCCCGAGCAGATACGCATGAAGGCCACGCGGTCGCGGTGGTTCGCGTCCATGTTCGCCTGCACCTTGAAGACGAAGCCCGACACTTTCGGTTCCGTCGGTTCCACGACGCGCGTGGCGGCGGGTTGCGCGCGCGGCGGCGGCGCATAGCGCACGATGGCATCGAGGAGTTCGCGCACGCCGAGCTTTCTGAGCGCGCTGCCGAAATAGACCGGCGTCATGTGTCCGGCGCGATAATGTTCGATGTCGAAAGTCGGGCTGCCTTCCCGCGCGAGTTCCATCTCCTCCCGGAAGGTGGCGAGTTCGTCGGCGCCAAGATACTCGGCAATGCGGTCGCCGCTCAGGCTTTCGGGTTCGCTGTCGGGGCCGCCTTTTTCGGTGCCGGGTTTCTCATAGGGAATGAAGCGGTCGTTCTCGGCATCGAAAATGCCACGCAGCAATCCGCCCATGCCCGCCGGCCAGATCATCGGCGCGGTATCGAGCGCGAGCTTCGTGGCGATCTCGTCCATCAGCTCGAACGGGCTCACGCCTTCGCGGTCGATCTTGTTGATGAAGGTGATGATCGGCACGTCGCGCAGGCGGCAGACCTCGAACAGCTTCAGCGTCTGTGCCTCGATGCCCTTCGCGGCGTCGATCACCATGATGGCGCTGTCGGCCGCCGTCAGCGTCCGGTAGGTGTCCTCGCTGAAGTCCTCATGGCCCGGCGTGTCGAGCAGGTTGCAGGTGATGCCCTTGTATTCGAAGGTCATCACGGCGGACGTCACCGAGATGCCGCGGTCCTGTTCGATCTTCATCCAGTCCGAGCGCGCACGCCTCTTGTCGCCGCGCGCCTTCACCTGGCCGGCAAGGCGGATCGCACCGCCTTTCAGCAGCAGGTTTTCGGTCAGCGTCGTCTTGCCGGCGTCGGGATGGGAGATGATCGCGAAAGTCCGCCGGTTGCGGACCTCCGTCTCCACCTCCGAGCCGGCGCGGGCGGCGGTCTCGGTCGTACTCACTTGGAACTCCTGTGGATTTGCGGCGGACCCTAACCGAAAGACGGGAATTGCGCCACCCGCGACAATTGGCGCCACGCCGCGACAAACTGGCAAATCCGCCGGTGCGGAAGGCCGTGCGATGGTCGATAATCTCGTCATTCACCATCGAAGGCCGATCCCATGACCACCGCACGCGATATCGTCATGCCGCATATCGAGGCCGCCCTCGCCGAAGGGGCCGACAAGAAGCTCTCCACCGACGCCATGGCGCGGATCATGTTCGAGCAGGCGCTCCGCATCTGGCGCGGCTGCCGGACGCCGGAAGATATCCGGGCCGAACTCGTCGAGGCGGCGGATCATCTCGACCCGGACGAAGACTTCATGTTCATGCGCCCTTAGGTGGCGCTGGAGGTTCATGCGCCCTCAGGTGGCGCCGGATGTTCATGCGGCCGTGAACTCTCAGGTCACCGGCTCCTGAAGGAAGTGGCGGCCCGCCCGGTCCTCGATTTCCACCACCCAGAGGTCCGGGTCGAATTTCCGCTGCTTCTCTATATAGGCGTCGGCTTCCGGTTCCGGCTTCGCGCCGCCCGCCGACATCCATATGAGAGCGCCCTCGCCGTCCCGGGTGGGGCTGTAGACCTGCGCCTCGCCGTTCAGCGTGTTGACCTTGACGAGCACCGTGCCGGACGTGGCATCGCCTCGCCGGACGACCATGGCCGTCACGCCCTCGACCTCGCAGCGCCGGATCAGTCCCTTCACCCAGATCTCGGCTTTCAGTCTCGGCGTGCTTTCCATCCTGGTCCCGTATTGTCCGTAATCCGCGGCGCCGTCCGTCACTTGGCTATCATATTCATACTTAACGCGTTTCTTGTTTGCGGTAACGCCGCGCTGGCATTAGACTCCGCAACACTTCATTAAGATAAGTCGCCGGGCGCTGCAAAACGGTCATGCCGTAAGCGCCTGAAATGTAGCGGGCTCGGGGGATGCCATGACGAGGGGTAACAGCGTGGCTGCAATCTTCGGGGGTTCCTGTCGGAAACTCGCCCTTTCGCTCTCCATCGCCCTGTCGGTGGCGGGCTGCACCGTCGTCGAAGGCGGTACATCCACCAGCGAAGCGCCCAAGGCGCCGCCCGCGGAAGCTGCGGCGGCCGCGGCTGCCGTCGCCGCCGCCAACGATGCGCTTGCGACCGGCGGCATCGCCGTCGCCTCCGCCAATATTCCGATCCCGCTGCCGTCGCCGCGCGCGGCCAATCCCGTGCAGGTCGCGTCGATCGATCCGTCGGCCGGCATCTCCGCGATCGGCTCCGCGCCCACCGCGCGCCAGCTTGCCGGCGTCTATCTCGATTACGGTTCGGCGCTGGCCGCCGTCGACGAAAACCGTCTCAAGACGCCGTCCGACGTCCGCCGCGCGCTTGCCACGCTCCGCTTCAAGGCGCCCGATGCGCTTGCCGATGGCTGGTACGCCTCCCACGCCATGATCGCGGCGCAGGACCCGGTTTTCGCGAAAGGCGTGCGCGACGAGGCCCGCAAGCTCGGCAAGGGACCCTTCCTCGCCGTTCTCAAGGCCGATGACGATTACGTCCTCCAGATTTCCGGCGTGAGCTCCGCTTCCGCTTCGGTCGCCGTGGCGATCCGCAACCAGAGCGAGCGCATGGCCGCGCTGTCGGCCCGTTTCATCGACACGGCCTACCAGTTCCAGAAGCAGAAATGGGGCATGACAACGCCCCTGCCGGGTACCGCCGCCGAAACCAAAGCCGCCTCCTCGGAAAGCGTGATCGACCGGGCGCGCGCCGTTCTCGCCGCCATGTCGCCCATCGGCACCGCGCAGGCCTATGCGCCCAGCGTCATGAACCGCATCCTCACCCTCGCCGCCCATCAGGTGATCGACGGCTCGATGGAGACGGTGCAGGCAAGCCAGCCGCGCAACCCGACCGGCCGCTGCCTCAACTGGGCGCGGCTCAATCTCGACCAGTGCATCGCCGCCGCCCGCTTCCCGTCCGAGGAAGCCTGGTGTACCGGCAAGCATGCGGTCGAGGAAGTGCGTGGCTGCTTCGCCGACGCCTTGCCTTCGGTCAGCGCCTCCACGAACTAGGCTCGCATCGCCATCCGGCGAAACGCCGCGCGGGGTTCATCGCCCGCGCGGCGTTTGCGTATGTCTCGCGTCCTGAAAATTTGAATCGAATACCCCGTGCATTTGAGACAAATGCGCCTCTAATTTTATATGTATTCGACTTTGTTTTTATTACACTTCAAATCTAAATACAGTAATTATGTAATATTCAAGGAAACCATCTCAAGCTTTCGACAAGAAAAAACCTAATTGATTCTGCATTTTAATTATCGGATTAACTTGCCAGCAGCAGCCGTTACATAGGCTGCCCCCCAGTCGATTGCATCTATCGTCGGGGAAAGGGAAAGTCCCATGTCGTTCATTCTGAGAGCCGCGTTCTGGCTCACCGTTATGGCCTTTCTGCTGCCGGCAGCGGGCTACGACAGCGCGCCGCAGGCCGCCGGCATGGCGGGCTTCGCCAACGCCGCCTATGTCGAAGGCCGGCCGTCCGCCGAAAGCGACATCGGCGCCACCGAGGCGCTGACGCTTGCCGCCCGCTCCGCCCAGGACGTCATGGGCTTCTGCGGCCGAAATCCGGACATCTGCGAAAAGAGCCACGCGGTGATCGGCCATGTCCTTCGCCAGACTGTCCATTACGGCGGACAGGCCCTCGTCTGGCTCACCGACAAGGCCCGCGAACAGCAACAGGACAGCGGCGAAGCCGCGGGCCATCAGGCCGCGATCCGGCCCGACGCCCCTTCCTTCTCCATGACAGGCGCCTGACCTCACCCTTCAGCGCATCTGTCGACATCGCCGGCGCGCGCCTAGGCGCACCGGCGGGCACCCACGCCCCACTGCCTCACCCGCAGTGGGGCGCTTGTCCTTTCGGCCCCATGTCGCTATGTCCTGAGCATGAGCATTCAGGACCTCATAGACGATTTCGCCTTCCTCGATGAGTGGGAGGAGCGGTACCGCTACGTGATCGAGCTGGGCAAGGATCTCGAGCCCTTGAGCGAGGCCGAGCATTCGGCGGAGAACAAGGTGCCGGGCTGCGTCAGCCAGGTCTGGCTGGTGAACGAGCTCCGCCGGGACGCGAACGGGCGCCCCCTCCTCCATTTCCGCGGCGACAGCGATGCCCATATCGTGCGCGGCCTGGTGGCGATCCTGATGCGGCTTTATTCCGACAAGGCGCCCGCCGACATTCTCGCCGTCGATGCCCGCGCCGTCTTCCAGAAGCTCGGCCTCGACGAGCATCTGACGCCGCAGCGTTCCAACGGCCTCTATTCGATGGTCGCCCGCATTCAGTCGGACGCCAGGGCCGTCGCCGCCACCGCCTGATCCTTCGTCTTCCTCCCGCCCATGCCGTAATGCGCGGCCAGCCGGTCGAGCGCGATCTGCAGCACCAGCTTCGCCGAGCGCTTCGGCCAGCCGAAGCTGCGCTCCGTCGTTTCCAGCCCGTCGAGATGGCAGCAGACGGCGAGCAATATGTCCGAGAGCTTCGGGCCCACCGCATCGAGCGCGCGGCCGACGCGCTGGCGCGCCGCCAGCGCGTGATCGGCGATCTCGGCGGGGTCGCGCGCGCGCCTGCCGCTCACCGTCACCGCCGACCAGTCGGCCGTCACGCGCGGCGTGAGCTGCGCGATCGTGAAATCGGCCCGCAGCCGCTCGCCCGCCTCGTATTGTGCCTCGTCGATCAGCGGCTTTCCGTCCGCGCCCTTGCGGCGGCGGAGCCAGCCGAGCGGCGATTCCGCCTCGTTGACCGCCAGCCGCGCCTCGCCGCCCCCGGCCTCGCGGAAAACGCGCTGCCCCATGAGCCTGTGTTGCGCGCCGAAGGGTTCCGCCTCCGCCGTCAGCCGGCGGTAACAGGCCTGGCCCACCTCGCTCAGGCGCCAGACGGGCACGCCCTTCCTTGCCTCCGCCATCACCAGGTCGCGCGCCTCGCACAGCGCCCAGAAGGCGGGCTCGACCGTCGCCGCCGGCTTCGCGCCCCTCGGCCCGTAAAGGCCGATCCGGCCGTCCGCCGTCGCCCGCGCATAGGCGCCCGGCTCCGCAAGGCAGCGGAAGACGCGCCGCAGTTCCCGTTCGAAGGCCCGTCCCGTCCGCTTGGCGTTCATTGCCGCACCTGTCCCGTGCCGGCGCGGCGGAGCGCGTGTTCAAGGCGGTCGAGCAGCATGTCGAAATTCTCGTCGTCGCGCCGGTCCTCGATCAGGCGGCAGGCATGGGCCGCCGTCGTCCGGTCGCGGCCGAAATACCGTCCGACCGCCGAGAGGCTGAAGCCGTAAAGCACATGGGTCAGGTACATCGCGACCTGCCGCGCCTGCGCCACCGGGGCCCTGCGCCGGGTCGGAGACCGCATCTCGTCCACGGGCACGTTCCATGCCCGCGCCACCGTCTCCTGCATCAGCGCCACCTGGGCTGCCCGTTCCTGGCCGCCCTGAACCGCCACCCAGCCCGTTTCCGCGAAATCCTGCCGATCCATTTTGCCGCTCCCACCTGAGAACAAAAAGAGAACTTCTTTGTCTAAACCATGAATTGCATATTTCGTACATATCGGGGATAAACTCGTGTAATATTTTCATCCGGAACGGAGGAGCAGCGGATGATGCGCACGCGAATTCGCCACTTCAGGAAGCAGCGTGGGCTGACGCAGGGCGAGCTGGCGGCACGGCTCGGCACCACCGCGGCCACGGTTTCGCGGCTCGAAACCGCCGACATGACGATCTCGATGGACTGGCTGGAACGGATCGCGGGCGTGCTGGAGGTCGGCGTGCCCGACCTGCTGGATGCACCGGGGCCGGGCCGCGTCGCCTGTCTGGGGGAAGTCGGGCGCGGCGGCGTCGCGCCGCTGGGCGAACCGCCGGCATTGCCGGTGTCGCTCGCCTCCGCCGCGCGCGAGCCGCTGGCCTTCAAGGTGGTGGAACGGATCGGGGACTACAGCCCCGGCGACATCCTGATCGCGGACCGGCTGCCGGTGGAAAAGGCGTCAGCGGCACTTGGCTATGATTGTTTCGCGGCGGATGCGGCGGGCGGCTACGGCTTCGGGCGCCTCATCGCGCTATCGCCGTCGCATTGCGTACTCGTCCCGCCGGAGCCGGGCGCCCTGCCGCGCGACATCGCGGGGCCCGGCTGGATCGCGCCCGTCGTCACGCTGGTACGTCATTTTCCGGGTGTCAGCGCGCTGCGTTCTCGCAACTGACGGTCACGGAACCGGCCGCTCCCTCCGCGCCGTCGCAGTTCATGCCGGGAAAGCACATCGCGGCGGGTGCGCCTGTGAAATGAAAGGCGACATAGGCGTCGCTGCCGTCCGCCACGCCGACAAGCTCATAGACGCGCGTGTCGCCGCGCGAGAGCGTAATCACATCGCCGACGGCCGGGTCCGACAGCGGCACGTAGTGCTCGCCGTCGAAGGTCAAGCTCGCCGTCCCGCTCACATCGGAGATTTCGCAGCGCGCCCTGAGGTCGGCCGGGCCATTGCTCGCGCCGCCGATGGGAAACGACGCCGTCTCTCCTTCCGCGATCGTCGCCGTCCCGCCTTCCAGCGTCGCGATGGCCGCGGCGGAAGCAGGTCCGCCCGCCACCAGCGCCAATGCCAGCATCAGCGCCGCGCGCGAACAAGATGAACCGGTCGTCATGACGAAATCCTCCCTCATATTCTTGAAGGACAGTCTGGCCCCTGCCGGGCGCTTCATCAAGCGACGTGCTAGGCGATACGGAGATTGGCTTTTCCGGCGAGCGCGTGGGCCTTCTCCGAATGCAGGAAGGCGTCGTGGCCGAGCACCATCGCGATGCGGCCCTCGCCGTCCGCCAGCGGCAGGCGCAGCCAGAACTGGAAGACGCCGGGCTGCTTCCACGGCGCCAGCGAGATCACGCCCTGCGTGGGCCGGCCGACGCGGATGACTTCGCGGTAAGCGGCGTCCCAGTAATCCGTCTGGTCGCCGAGATCGAATTCGTCGAGATACCTGTTCGTGATTTCGACGCCGAGATAATCGCGCAGCCGCGTTCCCGCGAGGCGCACACGCAGCCGCTCCGGTTCGCCTTCCACCACATCCAGAAGACTGAGCGACGGCAACATGCGCCGCAACTCCGCAGGCTGAATATCGGCGCGCGTCGGATAGCCGCCATCCACCGATTTCGAGCGCCAGTAGTCGAAGAGTTCGCGCTGCTCCGGCACGATGAGCTGCGCTCTGATGGCTTGGTCGGCGCTGGTCAGCGGATTATCCTCGCAAGGGGCGCGCCGCCACCGCGCGTGGCGGCGGAAACCGCCTTCAGATCAACGAATCGTCGCTGAAAATTTTGGGCTTGTGTGCGTCGCATTGCAAGGAGAACGGGCGGCGAACGGCCGAACCGTTATTTTGCGGTGCGGCGGCGGCGGCGTCCGTTCTGGCCGAGACCCATCTTCTTCGCCAGGCGCGAGCGGGCCTGCGCGTAGTTGGGCGCGACCATCGGATAGTCGCGCGGCAGCCCCCACTTTTCCCGGTATTGCTCCGGGGTCAGATTGTAATGCGTGCGCAGATGCCGCTTCAGCGACTTGAATTTCTTGCCGTCTTCCAGGCAGACCAGATGATCCGGCGTTATCGACTTGCGGATCGGCACCGCCGGCTCCGGCCTTTCGAGCGGCGGCGCTTCATTCCCGTTCACCCCCGCCAGCGCGACGAACACTTTGTTGATAAGACCGGCGATTTCATCGGGAGCGATGGTGTTATTGCCTATGTAGGCCGAAACGATTTCGGCCGTCATATCGATCAATTCCGCCTTTTCCGCCACAAGGACCTCTTGAAATTTCGGGCCTGCGCGCATCGCATTTGTTGCGCACCTGTCCGGACCGTCAATTGAACAAAATATTACGGAGGACTCTATAACCTCCCCCGTATTTAACAAGCAAGTATTCAGTTGTCACACTCTACCTGAGAGACCAGTAAATATCCGTTCTCTCTTTGCAGATGATTTTATAAAAAGTCTAAGAAGCACTCTGCAATGGCATGGCCGGAGTCATTAGAATAGTGACGGTCATCATGCGTATTTCTCTATTTACCTGAAGTGCGGCTCCCTGCTTCTCGTCCTAGATCGCGTCCATCTTTCCCGACACCTTCCAGCGGGCGGAAATATAGTCGCCGAGACGCTCGAGCGCCCGCTCGCCTTCGGGCAGCATCTGGTAGAACGCATGCCATACGTGGATCATGCCGTCCCAGACTTCAAGTTCGGCCTCGACGCGCGCCGCCCTTGCGTGCTTTTCCAGGTCGCGCGCATCGTCGAGAAGTACTTCGTCGGTGCCGACATGGATCAGCATCGGCGGCAACCCCGCGAGTTCGGCGAAATTGGGCGAGGCGAGCGGATGGCGCGCATCGGCGCCGTTCAGATAAGTGGCGGCGGTATCCCTGATCCCGGCGGCATCGATCATCGGATCGAGATCGGCGCAGGACACATAACTTTCCGTCGCGCAGGTGAGGTCGGTCCAGGGACTGATGAGAACCGCGCCCGCCGGCATCGGCAGCCCCGCATCCCTTGCGGCAAGCAGCGTCGCGACGGTGAGGCCGCCGCCGGCCGAATCGCCACCCATCGCGATCCGCTCCGGTGCGTGGCCCTTGTCGAGAAGCCAGCGATAGGCTTTCAGGCCGTCGTTCACGGCGGCGGGAAAGGGATGCTCCGGTGCAAGCGCATAATCGACGCTCAGCACACGGGATTTCGACGCCAGCGCCAGCCGCGACGTCAGATGCCGGTGCGAGACGGAAGAGCCGACGAGATAGCCGCCGCCGTGAAAGTAGAGCACCACGGGTGCGTCTTCGGCACCCTTGGGGATCGCCCATTCCGCGCCAAGCCCGCCGAGATCGGCTCGCTCGACGGCGACGCCGGCCGGCACGGGAAACATGACGGCATTGCCATCCATGACCTTCCGGCGCTCGTCGAGCGGCAATTCACCTCGCTTCGAGCGCTCCCGCACCAGTTCCTTCAGCCGCTCTATGCTCATCTCTCCGCGCCTGTTGGACATTGTTCTCTCCCTATGCTCGGATTCACCTAATGATTCGCGCTGCGCGACGCCTCGCCCGGGTCCAATGCTAGCAGGCGGCGAACGCCAGGCGCGCGAAAATCCGGCCTCGGATTTTCCATTCGTGAATTTCGGGTTTTGACAGATGCGCGCCGACACAGCCAACCGCCCAATCGAATATTCCCGCGCCGCCTATGACGTCTTCCTGTGCCTCGATGCCGCGGCCCGCGCCCGTGTGGGCGAAGCCGCCGCGCAAGGGCCCTCCGGCCGCGAGATCGCGCCGGACATGTTCAGCGTCGATGCAGGACCGGGGCTTCGCGTCGTCCTGCGGCATGAGGCGGCGGCAACGACCGTGCTCGCGCTTACGGGCGACATGGCGGCGGCACGCAGCATACGCGGGAGGCGGGCATCGTGACGGCCGTGAAGCAGGACCATCAGAAAATTCTCGGCGCCGACGGCGAGGCGCTTTTCGTTCTCGTGCCCGCCGCCGATTACGACAGGCTTCGCCGCGCCGCCGACGACATCGAGGATTTGCGCGCGGCGGGCGCCACGCTCGCGCTCGGCTCCGAAGGCCCGGCCCCCGTCCCCGCCATCGTGGCGCACCGCATTGCCGACGGCGAGAACCCTGTCCGCGTCTGGCGCGAATATCGCGGGCTCAAGGCGATCGAGCTTGCCCGCGCCGCCGGCATGAGCGCGCCCTATCTCTCCGAAATCGAAACCGGCAAGAAGGACGGCACCTTCCGCACCATGGCCGGCATCGCCGAAGTGCTGCATGTCTCGCTCGACGATCTCGCGCCGCCCGCCGACGAGCAGGGCCGCCGCGCCCGCGAGCGCGCCGCGCTGATCGACGGCGTTCGGGCGCAGATCAGGAAGCTCGTCGCGCTCGTCACCGGGCCGGTCGATTTCAACACCGCCGCAGTCCGCCGCGCGGTCACCACGCTCGCCGCCGACGCCGTCGCCCTCAAGGCGCAGGACAGCAGCCTCGACCGCTGGCTCGACGAAGTGCTGGAGGGCGTGCGTGCCGTGCTCGATCTCGTGGACCGGGCGGAAGGCGACATCATCGGCACCGCGCGGCAGGCACGGCGCGAGCTTGAAGAGATCGTTTCGGGGGAAAGTTTCAGGCCCGTCTTCGCGGCGGCGCGGATCGAAACGCCGGCCGAACCCGTCGAGCCCTTGTGGCATGCGCCGAGCGCGGCCGAATAGGTCTCAGCTCCCGTAGCCGGATGGAAGCTGCGCCTCGCTTGCGATAGCCGTATCCCAGCAATGAAGCGCCATGTCGGCACGGTCGGTCGAGATCGTGTCGAACAGTTCGCCGATCCGTTCGAGGTCGGCCTTGGTCGGCAGCCCGCCGCGGCGGACATCGACGGCGGCGACGATCAACTCGCCGAATTCCTTGCGGTTCATGCCGGTCGCCTTGGCGAAGACCGAGAGCGGCTCGCCGCCATGATCGTTCAGTATGCGGTATATCGTTTCGGGGCGTACATTCGCCGCCGCGCCGAGCCCTTCCGTCAGTTCGTCCATGCGCTCGGGCGAGGTGCCTGCGAGAATGCGCGCGAGGCGCTGCTTGTCGATCTGCAACGGCCGCCGCACGACCGACAGCGCGATGTCGAGCGCGGTGTCGCCCGATGCCCCGTGGTCCAGCAGTTCTTCCATCGCGTTGTGAATATGGCGGCGTTCGACCGTGAAGCGGCTGAGGATTTCGAGCCGCAGGGCCGAGGGCCCCCACCAGAACATGAGATGCGCGAGGCGCACGGTGAGTTCGGTCCTTGCCAGCAGCAGCGGCTGGAATTCCGGTTCGGCGGCGCTGCGGCGCGCCAGCGATTCGATGGCGCGGAAGGAAAGCTGCGCCGTCTTGTTGGCGAGCAGGCGCGAGACGAGCGCCGTATCGCCCATTTCGATCAGCACGTCGGCGACCGCGCTCGGCAGGTCCTTGCGGTTGGCGAGCAGGGCGCGGTGTTCCGGCCCGCCCTCGCGCGCGACATGGATGAGGTCGCCGCCCTTCAGCGGCAGCCCTTCCGAAAGCAGCGGCCGGGCGACCTCCACGGTGTCGAGCGCCAGCGCCATTGCCAGCTCGCGCGGCGCGTCGGCCTGCGGCGCCAGCCGTTCGGCGAGGCGCAGGCGGACCGTCTCGTCGAGCCGTGTCACGGTGAGCGCCAGAAGGGAGTCGAGAATGCTGCGTTCCTGCGGCGAGATCAGCGTCGAGGGCAGCAGTGCGAGGTCGGCAAGGCGGCGCAGCGCGGCCTCGCGGTCGCGCGAGCCCGTGTCGGTCGCCATCTTGTAGCTTTCGAGCGCCATTGCCGTTCCCGAGAGAATTCCATCGCCATCAGAGCATCCGGGCCGTTAACGGCGCGTAAAGCATGACGGCATTTGCGGTCCGCGGCCCCGCGCCCTATCCTTCCCCCGCCTCGCACAAACGGACCGCCGCCCATGAAACCCGCCATCGCCCTCGTCCTCGCGCTTGCCTGTTCCCTGCTGGCGGGCTGCGGGCTCGGCCGCAGCGAATATGCCGACGAGCCGAACTACAAGGCGGGCTATTCCGACGGCTGCTGGACCGCCACCTCGCGCGTGCCGGGCGATCCCTCGACGATCACCCGCAACGAGGAAGCCTTCAAGAGCGACCCCGCCTACAATGCGGGCTGGAAGGCCGGCTACAACGCCTGCCAGATCCGCAGCGATACGAGCGGCAGCATGGGCATGCCCGACTCGAGCAATCGCGGTACCGGCGTCCGCTGATCCCACCGCCTCAGACAGGAAAGCCCCACATGCGCCTTGTTTTCGGACTGATCCTTCTGGCGCTGGTCGCGGCCGTTGCCGTGCCGGCCGTCTATTACGGCACGCTCGACCCGTGCCGGATGCTCGCGGCGGACATGGCGCATGAGGCCTATGGCCCGCTCGCCGAACTCGTCGGCAACGACCCGGACGAGGTGCCCGAAAGCATGGAACGGTCGATGCGGATGGTGACGAGCCAGATGACGGCGCGAAGCTGCGCGGAGAAACTCTGGCAGCGCTGGACGGACGCCTAGACCGTTTTCCAGGCAGGTGGAAACACCTGCCGGTTCGGAAAACGGTCCAGACTATTAAGCGACGAGCAGATTTTCACGATGAAACGGGATCGCAAAGCGATTCCGTTTCATCGTGATCTGCTCTAGGCGCTTCCCGCCTGCATGTTGAGCGCGACCGGCATCTCCGCTTCGGCACCGGCATTCGTCTCGCTGTCGACGATCTCGCGCCAGACGCAGCCCGGAATGTCTTCCACCAGCGCCGCCCCGCCGATCGCGGAGGGGAGCTGGAACCCCGTCTTCGCGCCGCCTTCCGCCGCCATCGCGCGCCGCGCCAGCAGGATCGCGGCATCCGCCGAATAGAGATGCGGCGACGGCGTCTCCAGCCGTGCGCGGCGAATGACGCCGTCGGGCGTGCGCGCCTCGCCCCAGATGGCGGCGCGGCCGCGCTTCAGTTCCTCCGAGGTCGGCGAGAGCCGCCCGCGCGCGAGTTTCCGTTCGAGCCGTTTCAGCCCCCAGCCGCGCCTGAAAAACCTGTGCGCCCAGGTGCCCGGCTCCAGCGCGCGGGCGGCCGCTTCGGGCAGCACCTCGTAAGTCTCGATGGTCGAATAGCCGCCGCGATGCCGCGCCGCCATCGCCTCGCCGCGCCAGGGCGCGAGCCAGGCCGTCTCCGGCCCCTTGTCGAAATCGATCTCGATGGTTTTCTCGCCTGCCTTCGCCGGCACGATCTGCCCGTTCTTCACGGTCTCGCCCGGTTCGCGCAGCGCCGCGACGAGGCGCCTGGCCTCGTCCGCCGTCAGCACGCTGCGTTTCACCGCGAGCCGCACGGCGCGAGCCGCCGGCAATATGAAGGCGAGCCGCGCGGCGACCGCGTCCGCCGCCGCGAAGTCGAAGCCCGCGCCCGCCATCAGCATCACCTTCGCCTCTTTCGCACGCTCGTCCTGCGCGACGAGCGCCGCCACGTTGTCGCGGCCGGCGCCGAGGTCGAGATAATGCGTGCCGGTCGCCATGCAGGCGTCGATGAGCGTCGCCAGGTCCTTGCCGTTGAGCGTCGTGCAGTTCACGAGCACGCCGACATCGTCGAGCTGCGAGGCGATGCGGCCCGTGTTGCCGAGCGAGAAGGTGCGCGGCTCGGCCAGCGGTACCGGGGCGCCGCCGTCCGGGGCGGCCTCGCGCGCGAGCGCCGCCGCGTGCTGCGCGACGGGTGCGATATTGCGTCCGGCCGCGACATGCGAGAGCCCCGCGCGCATCGCCGAGCGCGAGGTCAGCGCGCCCATGAAACTGTCGACGCCGTATACGAGAATGCGCGATTTCATCGCCCGCCCCAATTTGCCCGCCGGGCTTCCGAAGCCCCTCCGGATGGTCCATTGTTACGGTGAGGGAGGAGGCTCTGCAATGCGAAGGTCGAAACGGCGCTTTATAGCGTTAATTTTTTGCGTCCTGATCCCCGGGGTCCCGCCGGCGGAGGCCCGCATGCGGATCGAAACGGGGCACGATCTCCACGCCGCCTGCGCGGTCCTCGCCGAAAACGCGCTCAACCCGCAAAAACCGACGCCCGCCGCGGCGCTCTACTGCCGCAAATACCTCGCCGGCTACTTCGAATCGCTGCGCTACCTGCGCGACGACAAGGCATCGAAAAGCATCTACGGCCCCGCCGAGGGCGACCCTTACGCCTGTCTCAATGTCGACGGTCCGCGCAGCTACGACCAGCTCGCGCGCCAGGTGGTCCGCACCGGCGACTGGAACCCGAAACTCCTCGACGGCGACGCCATCCTCCTCGTCCGCAAGGCCTTCTCCGATAACCCGCCTTGTTGACCGCCCCTTTCCTTTTTCTTCCCACTTGCAGAAACGCCGCCCCGGCCCCAAGTCCCAATCCCAGCCCCAACCCCGTCCCCACATCCCCCTTGAAAACTTAACCAGATAGTTTAGTTTCGCGTCATGCAGCCTGCCATCGAAGTCAAAAATCTTTCCAAAATTTATCCCGGCGGATTTCAGGCGTTGAAAAACGTCGATCTGGAAATCCGGCCCGGCGAAATCTTTGCCCTGCTCGGCCCCAACGGCGCCGGCAAGACGACGCTCATCAGCGTCATCTGCGGCATCGTCAATCCGACGTCGGGCACCGTCCGCGCCGCGGGCCACGACATCATCCGCGATTTCCGCGCCGCGCGGTCGCTGATCGGCCTCGTGCCGCAGGAACTCACCGTCGAAGCCTTCGAGAGCGTCATCAGCACGGTCAGCTTCAGCCGCGGCTTGTTCGGCAAGGCGCCGAACCGCGCCCATGTCGAAAAAGTGCTGCGCGACCTTTCCCTCTGGGACAAGCGCGACGCGCGCGTCATGGAACTGTCGGGCGGCATGAAGCGCCGCGTGATGATCGCCAAGGCGCTTTCCCACGAGCCGAAAATCCTCTTCCTCGACGAGCCGACCGCCGGCGTCGACGTGGAACTGCGCCGCGACATGTGGGAAATGGTGCGCGCGCTCCGCGCCAGCGGCGTCACCATCATCCTCACCACGCATTACATCGAGGAAGCCGAGGAGATGGCCGACCGCATCGGCGTCATCAGCAAGGGCGAGATCGTGCTGGTCGAGGAAAAGCACACGCTCATGCGCAAGCTCGGCAAGAAGCAGTTGTCGGTGCAGTTGCAGAACGCGCTTTCCACCGTGCCCGACGCGCTCAGCCCCTATCCGCTCGAACTCGCCGACGAGGGCCAGACCCTCGTCTACACGTTCGACGCGCAGGCCGAACATACCGGCATTCCCGAATTCCTGAAGCGGCTCGGCGAAATCGGCATCGACTTCAAGGACCTCCGCACGAATGAAAGTTCGCTCGAGGAAATCTTCGTCAGCCTTGTGAGGTCGCGGCCATGACACTGAACCTCCACGCCATCCGCGCGATCTATGTCTTCGAAATGGCGCGCACATTCCGCACGCTGCTGCAAAGCATCGTCTCGCCCGTCATCTCGACCTCGCTTTATTTCGTCGTCTTCGGCGCGGCCATCGGCTCGCGCATCCAGGAAGTCGACGGCGTCAGCTACGGCGCCTTCATCATCCCCGGCCTCATCATGCTTTCGCTCCTCACCGAAAGCGTGATGAACGCCTCCTTCGGCATCTACATGCCGAAATATTCCGGCACCATCTACGAAATCCTCTCCGCGCCCATCTCCGGCCTCGAAACGGTGATCGGCTATGTCGGCGCGGCGGCCACGAAATCGATGATGCTCGGCATCCTCATCCTCGTCACGGCGCGCTTCTTCGTCGATTACGAGATCCAGCACCCGTTCTGGATGGCTGCCTTCCTCGTCCTCACGGCGATTTCCTTCAGCATGTTCGGCTTCGTCCTCGGCATCTGGGCCGACAGCTTCGAGCGCCTGCAGGTCGTGCCGATGCTGATCGTCATGCCGCTCACATTCCTCGGCGGCAGCTTCTATTCGATCACCATGCTGCCGCCCTTCTGGCAGACGGTCACGCTCTTCAACCCGGTCGTCTATCTCGTCTCGGGCTTCCGCTGGAGCTTCTACGGCTCGTCCGATGTCGGCATCGAACTCAGCATCGCCGCCATCCTCGCCTTCCTCGCCCTCTGCTCGGCGGCAATCTGGTGGATCTTCAAGACGGGGTACCGGCTGAAGGTCTAGCTCTCCACCCCTCTCCCGTCATTGCGAGGAGCGAAGCGACGAAGCAATCCAGGAGCGGCGAACTCCCGTGCTCGCCGCTCCTGGATTGCTTCGCTTGCGCTCGCAATGACAACTTTTGAATTTGAGACCCAAAAGGGCCGCCCCCTCTTCCACCCTCACCTCCTCCTCACCGCGCCTCCAGCTCCGCCAGCCATTCCAGAATAAGCGGCGCCGCGAGGATCAGCGACGGATCGTGTTCCACCTCGCCGACATTCACCGCCTCCGCGTCCGCGCCGCGCGCGCGGAAGCGTTCGGCGCCGGCAATTGCCTCTTCCGGCACGACGTCCTTGTCCGCCTCGCCGTAATAGAGCCGCACCGGCGCTTTCGGCGTCCAGTCGCCGACGCCGTTCGCCGCAATCGCCTCCAGCATCCAGTGCTCGCCACCCTCATCGAAAGCCGCGAGAAATTCCGGCGTGAACATCGCGCGCGGATCGGCGGGCAGGCCCTCGACGATTTCCTGCGGCGTGTGCGGCGTGCCGTAAAGCGTCTCGACCTTCGCCGCGTAGTCCGCCGTCAGCACGCTGTCGAGCGGGCGGCCGTAATGATGCGCATAGCCCCAGGCCATATAGGCGAGATAAAGCGCATGCGATTTCGAGCCGCCTTCAAGCGCCGCCCCGAGCGAAATGTTCCGCACATCGAGAGCGGTCGCGACCGGCGCCGCGCCCAGCACCGTCTCGCCTTCCGCCTCCAGCTGCCGCATCGCCGCGAGCGAGACATGCCCGCCTTGCGAAAAGCCGCTGAGGAAAACCGGCGCGGCGGGCGCATCGGGCAATTGCCGCACGGCCGCGAGAAGACCCGTCACCGCGCGCGCATGGTCGGCAGCGACATAATAGCCATGAACGCCCTCGCTCTCGCCAAGCCCGAGATAATCCGGCGCGATGAGCGTGTAGCCATTGCCCGCAAAGAGGATCGACGCCGCGACGCCCGTCAGGTCCGGCTTCGACGGCACCTCGTCGCGGCTCGTCGTCGTGCCGTGCTGAAAGCTCACGATCCGCTCCGGCGCCACCCCGCGCGGCAGCGCCATGAGCCCGCTCGCCCGCACCACCTCGCCATCCTGCGCCCTCGTCGGATAGATCACGCGATAGGTGTCGACCGCATAAGGAGCGGAAACCCCCTCGACTCCCGCCACCTTCAACAAAAACCAGCTCTCGATCCGCGAATAGGATTTCAGCGGCGTGATCTCGACGCCCTCCGGCGCCGCAATCTCGGGCGGCTTGCCGCAAGCTGCCAGCGACAGGGCGACAAGCCCGAACACCAAGGCCCGCACATTCATCTTCCGCCTCCCCAGCCGGTTTATCCGTCCAGAGAAGATCGGAGCTTTGCATACCGAACGCAAGGTCTCCATTCCTGCCACTTCCCACCCTCCCCTTGGGGGAGGGTGGGAAGAAATGCTTCCCGAACCTCCCAAACTCTCATATGTCACCCCGGCGGAAGCCGGGGCCCATGGGCGGCGCGTCACATACATCCGCCGCTGGATGCCGAAAGCCAGATGGATCCCGGCTTCCGCCGGGATGACATATGAGGGTGAATTGAACGCCTACGGACGATCCTGCATCCCCTTCATCCCCACTTCGCCCACCTTCCGTGAAAATCCGCGCGGCCGAGTTCCACGTCCTCGCCCTCCGGCCAGAGCCGCAGGCGCATGCAAGCCGAGGCCGCGTCCTTCCGGTCCGCCTCGACCGAAATCCAGGCCACCGGCGCATCCTTCGTCGCGGCCGCGCCCGCGCGCGCCATCGCCGCCTCGATCCGCGCCTGCACTTCCTTCGGCAGATATTGCCAGACGATCGTATGCATCAGCACGCGCGCCTCGCCGGTCTTTCCCGCCGCGCCGAAATGCCATTCCACCCATTCGGCGGCATCCGCCTTCTCGACCTTCACGCCCTTGCGCGCCGCGAAACCAAGCGCCGCCTCGATCCGCGCGAGGCGGGCCGTCTGGTCCGGCCAGATATAGGCGAGGAGCCTTTCCCGGTCGGCCACGTTTCCCGCGTCGAGCGGGTTGAGGTCGCAGCCCTTGCGCGCCGCGACGGTCAGCTTCGCGTCGAGCGGCGGCAACTTGCCCTCCCAGCGCGCGGCAATCGTCACCGCCGCATCGGGGTCTCCCCAGCACGCCGTTTCCAGCTCATAGGCATAGGCGTCGAAGCCGAGATTCAATCCCGCGCTCGATCCGATCTCATGAACCGACAATGGCAGCCCCGTCCGCTTCGCGACGTGAAGCGCGAGCCCAAGGATCGCGCTGGAGCGCGCGACCTCGTTCGTCTGCGGCGCGCTGTCGAGGAAGCCCGCGAGAAAATCGTCATGCGCCGCCACCGCCTTTTCGATCGCGCGCGCCAGCGCCCTCTCGTCCGCTTCATGCGGCGGATAGACCGCCGCAAGTTCCGGCGCCCGGCCCGAGCGCGCGAGCGCATTCAGCGCGCCCGCCGCGCGCAGCGGCAGCGCATCGCTCTCGGGCTTCCCCTCCCAATTCAGAATGCGCTGTCCGAACCGCGTCCCGGCATCGAGCCCTTCCGCCAGCACGCGGCAGACACGTGCCGTGAACGGCGAGCCCAGATGTTCGCAGGCCAATGCCTGGCGCAGGAAGTCGTTGCGGATGAGATCG
>NZ_JAUYUS010000127.1 GCF_030694575.1 Parvibaculum sp. | reverse complement strand
AGCCCGACGATCAGGACTTCCGTTTCCTCGCGCTTCATTTCCCTCTTCCCCTTTGAGTCTCTTCCCACCCTCCCCTCGGGGAGGGTCAAAATTTGTGGAGCGGCAGCGAAACAAATTTCGGGGCGGGGGCAAGACGAGAGCTCCGGCCCCCGCCCCGTAAAATTCTTCGTGTTCCACTCGAATTTTCCGACCCGCCCCCAGGGGGGGGTGGAAGGTTGGTAACGAGCCGGGTTACGCGGCCTCGATCACCGTCTCCGCCTTTTCCGGCACCACGCGGTTTTCGATATAGCCGAGCTTCTCGACTTCGACGCGGACGACATCGCCTTCCTTCAGGAGCCGCATCGGCTTCATCGCGCCGCCGACGCCCGACGACGTGCCGGTGAAGATGACGTCGCCGATATCGAGCGTGAAGGCCTGCGTCAGATGCGCGATCTGGTCGAAGCAGTTGAAGATGAGATGTTTCGTGTTGGAATTCTGGCGAAGCTCGCCATTGACCCAGCACTTGATGTCGAGCGCATGCGGGTCGCCGACCTCGTCCGGCGTCACGATCCACGGGCCGATCGGGCCATGCGTGTCGAAGCTCTTGCCGATTTGCCAGGTGTTGGTGCGGAGCTGCCAGTCGCGCACGCTGACATCGTCGCCGACGAAATAGCCCCCGATCACTTCATGCGCGCGCTCCTTCGGCACATGCTTGCAGCGCTTGCCGATGACGAAGCACATTTCCGCCTCGTAATCGAGAAAGGCGGAAACGGAGGGCAGCGCGATGTCGTCATAGGGACCGGTGATGCAGTTGTGCTGCTTGTTGAACCAGACCTGATGCTCGGGCATCGGCTGGCCGGATTCCTCGACATGGTCGCGGTAGTTGAGGCCGATGGCGAGGACCTTGCCCGGATGGGGTATCGGCGCGAGGAGCTTCACGGCCGAGAGCGGAATGGCGGCACCGCCCTTCGCCACCTCACGCGCGCGGGCGAGCGCCGCATCGCTGCCGATCAGCGCCTTCATGTCGCGCGGCAGCTCCGGCGCGGCCCTGGAAAGATCGACGATGCCGTCGTCGCGAACGACGCCGATACGCGTCGAGCCGCCTTCGCTGAATGTTGCGAGCTTCATGAATGTCTCCCTTGCGAATTGTTTTCTAGCTGCCCATCGAAGGCGGAGCGTCCGGGCCCCATTGATTGCCCATCAGCTCGTCGAGCCCGCGCACTTCGGGCGGTGTTTCATTGTTGAAGAGGTCGCCGTCGGTCCAGTGCTCGACGGTGTGGCCCCACGGATCGCGCCAGTAGTCGAATATCTGGCTGCCGAGGATATGGCGGCCGACGCCCCATTCGTGACGGCGGCCGGCCTTTTCCAGATGCTGGTGGCCCGCCATCAGGTCGTCGAAATGCGCGACCTCGAAAGCGGCGTGATTGAAGCCGGGCTGGCCGGTGCCGACAAGGAAGAGCGTGTGGTGATCGACATGCATCGGGCCGCGGTCGCAGCGCAGGAAGGCGCCGAGGGGCGCGCCGGGCGCAATCTCGATTTCATCGGAGGTGACGAGGCCGAAGCGTTCCTTGTACCAGGCTTCGCTCGCCCGGTAATCCGTGACGTTGATGACGCAATGGCCGAGGCGTTTTACCTGCGAGGGCCCGGCAGCGACACGGAGCGGCTGGCCCGCACGCGCACGCGCATCGCCGTCATTGTGGACGAGCTTGCGGGTGACGGGGAGCTTCTCCGGCGCGGACTGCCCCGCGACGACATCGACGGGAAACCCGTTCGGATCGGTGAAGCGGACGATCTTGCCGCCGCCCGGCGCCGGATTGTCTTCGACGGCAAGGCCATGCTCGCCCGCGAGCTTCTCGAGATCGGCGACGCTTTCGGCGAAGAAACCGAGGCCGACGAAACCTGCCTCGCCCTTTTCCGTCTCGTGAACGAAGGGATGCGCGTCGGTGCCGCGCATATGGAGATGCGTGTCGCTGCGCTGCGCGCGCACCATGCCGAACTCGATCAGGAATTTTTCCATCTCGTCGAGATCGGGTGCACGGAAGCGCACATAGGCTATGTCGGTCACCTTTATCATGATGTCCTCCGCTTTTTTTATTTGAAGCCGATGCCGCTGACGTCGAAAGGCCGGGCAAGAATTGCGTCAATCTCCGCGGGCGCAACGCCGAGACCGCGCAGCAGCAGGGTTGCGATGTCGCGCGCATAGCCCTGCCCGCGCAGAATCTCCGGACCCGCAACCGTGTCGAGCAGATGCCGCATGGCGATGGTGCCGAGACCGACAACGAGATGAAGCGCGACCTCCTCGCCCGGCACATGAATGCGGCCCTTCGCGATGCCGTCGCGAATATCCCCGAGCAGGTGCTCGTTGCCATGCCGGTCGACGCCGGAGCCGCTTTCATAGAGGCGCGCGAGAAGCGTCGTCTTGACGGGGTTCTGCATGGCGCAGGCCATGAACAGGCGGACACCGCGCGCGATGCGCTCCGCCGGATCGTCGATGCCGCGATTGAGCTCCTCGACGGCGTCATTCAGCTCATGCCGGATGCCGGAGGCGACGGCGCGCGCGATCTCGGCCCGGTCTGTGAAGTAATTGTAGAAAGTACCTTTGGCGACGCCCGCCAGATCGACGATCTCGTCGATCGTGGTTGCGTCCACGCCCTGCCGCGCGAAGAGCTGCATCGCAGCCTCGACCAGGACGAACCGCATCTGCGCGCGGCGGCGCGAGCCCGCATCTTCCGTCTTTCTCGCCACTGCCTTGTTCGCCATGGACACCCTCCCGAAGTCTATTTGACTAAATAGTCATAAATTGACTAAACAGTCAAGTGACACTCGGCACGGTGGTTTTCCGGGCTCGCGAGGTCACTGAAACGAGGAAGCGGGCGTGAAGATCAGCGCGGGCCAAACGGGCAGGAGGAGCCACCGCCACGGTTTTCGCCGCGCGCGGGACTGCCGGCGGGAAGCAATCCTTCCAGCAGGAGGTCGATCTGCAGGTCGATCAGCGCGGCCTTGTCGGTCCATGGAAAATGGCCATGGGTGATGAGGAGGGAGACGACCCCATGTCCCGCCGCCCAGATCGCCTCGGAGACGAGATCCGGATCGAGATCGCGCGTCGCACCCGCTTCGACCACCTGATGGACGCAGCTATCCAGCATGCCGAAGGCAAGCGAGCCTTTTGAGGGTGTGAGCTTCGCTTCCTCGGTGCGCGGTATGGCAACGCCCGCACGCACCAGCCCGGACATCGGCGTCATGAAGACGAGGCGGTATTCTTCCGTCCGCGACAAGCCGAAATCGATATAGGTGCGCATCGCACGGCGGAGGCGCGCCGCAGGCTCCGTTTCCTGGGAAACCGCCACCTCGAAAACATGGAGGAGATCGCTGAAGAAGTCCTCGATGATGACGAAGAGGATCGCTTCCTTGTTCTCGAAATGCTGGTAGATCGCCGCCTGCGTGATGCCGACCTTGCGCGCGATCTTGCGCATGGAGACATGATCGATCCCCTCTTCGAGGAAGAGCGACTTGGCGGCCGCCACGATCTGTCTTCGCCGCTCCTCGGGCGCGAGCCTCCGGCGCACCGCCGCCGCACCCTTCCGCGGCGCCTTGGCAGGCGGTTTGACCTTCGTTGAAGGTCTTTTGACGGCTTTTGCGTCTTTCGGTGCCATTTCCGCTAATTAACACCGTTCAGCAGCCTTGACCAGCGGTCAGAACCTCCTAAATAAACACCGTTCGGTTAGTTGGGGAGGTCGTGATGGCTGGGTTTCCGCGTTTTGTACTTGTCGCGGTGTTGGGGGCATTTGCCCTTGCGGGGTGCGGCGAGGAAGACAGCAAGACCGCCGAAACGGAAACCGCCATCCCCATCCTCGTCGCGGAGGTGCGCCCGGCTCCCGAGGCCGGTTTCGTCACCGCTTACGGCCTTGTCCGCCCCGACCGGGAAGCGGAACTCTCCTTCAAGATTTCCGGCCTCGTCCGCTCCATTACCGTCGATGCGGGCGACATCGTCCGGAAGGGCGACACGCTTGCCGAGCTCGACATGCGCGAGATCGACGCCGACGCGCGGCGCGCGAACGCTGCCGCCGTCAAGGCGAAGCGCGATGTCGACCGGATCTCGCCCCTGCTCGAAAACGGATATGTGAGCCGCCAGCGCATGCAGGACGCGCAGACCGCTTACGACATGGCGCTGGCCGAGCGGAGCCGCGTGGAATTCAACCGGTCGCTGTCGAAGATCGTGGCACCTTCGGATGGGGTGGTGCTTTCGCGCCAGTCCGAGCCAAATGAAATCGTCAATCCCGGCCAGCCGATCCTGACGGTAAGCCAGGGCGGCGGCGGCTTCATATTGAAGGCGGGCCTCGCCGACCGCGACGTGGCGCGCATCCGGCTCGATGCCCGCGCCTCCGTGACGCTTGACGCCTTTCCGGGCGTAACGATCGGCGGCACCGTCCGGCGCATCGCCGCCGCAAGCGAGGCGCGCACCGGCACATTCGAAATCGAGGTCGCGCTCGACACCGCGCCGGAAGGAACCGCGAGCGGCTTCATCGGCGTAGCGCAGATCGAACCGGCGGACGAAAGTGCGGCGGCGGCTCTCGCCGTTCCGGCGACCGCGATCCTCGAAGGGCACGGCGCGGTGGCGAATGTGTACCTGCTCGACAGGGCGAGCATGACCGTGCGCCAGAAGCGCATCGGCATCGGCCGGATCAGCGGCGACGAGGTGATCGTCACGGACGGCCTCAAGGCGGGCGACCAGGTGGTGAGCGCGGGCGCGCCCTATCTGCACGACGGTGTGAAGGTCCGTGTCGTGACCGACCTCAAGGCGGCACGCGCCGAAACGGCGCCCGCGGACGAGGCCGCCCGTCCATGAACATCAGCAGCATCAGCGCCTTCGCCGTCCGGAACTGGCAATTCACTCTCGTCGTCTTCGCCATGCTGGTTGCAGTGGGCTTCAACGCCTTCAGCTCCATTCCACGCGCCGAAGACCCCGACATGAAGGGGCCCTTCGCCGTCGTCAACGTGGCGCTGCCGGGAGCCGATCCGGCCGACATCGAGAAACTCGTGATCCGTCCCATCGAGGACGCGGTAAACCGGCTCGACGACCTCGACGAGATCAAGAGCCGCGCCGAGGACGGGCTCGCCATCATTCAGGTGCAGTTCGACTGGTCGACAGATCCGGACAAGAAGTATGACGACGTGGTGCGCGAGATAAACGCGCTCCGCCCGACGCTGCCGGCCGGCATCCGCCGCCTCGACATCAACAAGTTCCGCACCTCGCTCACCAATGTCGTGCAGGTGGCGCTCGTTTCGGAGACGGCGCCGAACCGCGTGCTGGAAGATCTCGCCGACGACCTCACCGATGAAATCTACCGCGTGCCCGGCGTCCGCGACGCGGAGGCGTGGGGCCTGCCGCGTTCGGAAGTACGCGTGTCGATCAATTTCGGCCGTCTCGCCAACCTCGGCATTCCCGTGACGGCGGTCGCGAACGCGGTGGGTGCCGACGCCGCCGAACTGCCGGGCGGTCCGATCCACGCAGGTGCCCGGCGCTTCAACCTCAAGACGGCCGGCGGCTACGACAGTATCGACGGCATCCGCAACACCGTGATCGGCAATTTCGGCGGCAACATCGTGCGCGTGCGCGATGTGGCGGAGGTGAGCTGGGCGACGGAAGAGGCGACTTATCTCGGCTGGTACAACGGCGAGCGCGCCGTCTTCGTGACCGCCAACCAGAAGGAAGGCCAGAACGTCTTCGACGTGCGCAACGGAATCTACCGGGTCCTGGACGAGTTCGAGCCGCATCTCCCGCCCGATGTGCGGATGGAACGCGCCTTCGACCAGACGGTTTCCGTGTCGCACCGGTTGAGCCGTCTCTATCTCGACTTCGCCATCGCGGTGAGCCTCGTCGCCATCACCCTGCTGCCGCTTGGTTTCCGCGCCGCCGGCATTGTGATGGTTTCGATTCCGCTGTCGCTCGCCATCGGCGTGGCGCTGCTCGACTTCTTCGGCTTTTCGCTGAACCAGTTGTCGATCGCGGGGCTGGTGCTCGCGCTCGGTCTTCTGGTCGACGATTCCATCGTCGTGGTCGAGAACATCGAACGCCACTTGCGCGAAGGCAAGAAACGCTATGAAGCGGCGATCGCCGCGACCTCGCAAATCTCGCTTGCGGTGGTCGGCTGCACGGCGGTGCTGATCCTCGCTTTCCTGCCTCTGCTCTTTCTGCCGGGCGGAGCGGGCAAGTTCACGCGATCGCTGCCCGTTTCCGTTCTTTTCACTGTATCGGCCTCGCTGCTTGTCGCGCTGACCATCATTCCCTTTCTCGCCAGCCGGCTCCTGAGCGACAAGACCCATCCGCAGGGCAATGTTTTTCTGCGCATTGTGATGCACGGCATTCACACGATCTACCGTCCGCTTCTTCACATCGCGCTCGGGTGGCCGCGCGCGACCACCTTTGCCGCCATGCTTGTCTGCGTCGCAAGCCTGGCGCTTGTGCCCCGTATCGGCTTCAGCCTGTTCCCGCCCGCCGACAGCCGGCAGTTTCTCGTGCAGATCGAGACGCCGCAGGGGACGAGCCTTCAGGAAACGAAAAAGGCGCTCGACTACGTGACCGCGACGCTGCGCGCGCGGCCGGAAATAGACTGGGTCATCTCCAATCTCGGCCGCTCGAATCCGCAGATCTATTACAACGAGAATGCCCGCGAACAGCGCGCCAACAAGGCCGAAGTCTTCGCGCAGATGGCCGAATTCGACCAGAAGAAGACGCCTGCCCTGCAGGATGAGCTGCGCTCCGAATTCAACAAATATCCCGGCGCCCAGTTCGTGCTGCGCGTCTTTCAGAACGGACCGCCCATCGAAGCGCCGATTGCCGTGCGCATTTTCGGGTCCGACCTGCGCGTGCTGAAGGAGCTCGCAGCCGATGTGAGCCGCGTCGTTGAAGGCGTGGAGGGAACGCGCGACGTGGTGAACCCCGTCCGCCTCGACCGGACCGACTATAATCTCGGGCTCAATACGGAAAAGGCGGGCCTGCTCGGCGTCCCGCCGGGCGAGATCGACCGCACGGTGCGTCTCGCCATTGTCGGCGAAACGGTTGGCGCCTACCGCGAGGCCGACGGCGACGAGTTTCCCATCGTCGCGCGGCTGCCGCTCGAGGATCATCATGCGATTCAGGCGCTGCAGAGCGTCTTCGTGCCGACGGCAAGCGGCGCGTCGATACCCCTCAACCAACTCTCCAGTCCCTATCTCGAATCCAGTCCTGGCCGCATCGACCGCTTCGATCGCCAGCGCCTCGTCACCGTGACCGCCTATACCAGAACCGGCTACAACACCGAGAAGGTGACGAACGAAGTCTTCAAGGCGATCGCCTCGCTGCCGAAACCGCCGGGTTACGATTTCCGTGCGGGCGGCGAGATCGAAGCCCGGAAGGAAGGCTTTTCCGGCCTCACCAATGCCGTCCTGATCGCGATCTTCGGCATTCTCGGCGTGCTTATTCTGGAGTTCCGCTCGTTCCGCACGACGCTCGTGGTGGCGGGCGTGATCCCGCTCGGCATTGTCGGCGGATTGGTGGGGCTCTGGCTCTCCGGCTACTCGCTGTCCTTCACCGCGGTGATCGGTTTCGTCGCGCTGATCGGCATCGAGATCAAAAGCTCGATCCTGCTGGTCGATTTCACGAACCAGCTCCGCCGCGAAGGCGTGCCCCTGAAGGAGGCGGTCGAACGGGCCGGTGAAATCCGCTTCCTGCCGGTGCTGCTGACCTCGATGACGGCAATCGGCGGACTGACCGCGCTCGCGCTCGAGGGATCGGGTCTCTATTCGCCGCTCGCCTTCGTCATCATCGGCGGTCTCGTTTCCTCGACGGTGCTGTCCCGGCTGGTGACGCCTGCGATGTACCTGCTGCTCGCGCCGAAGGAACTGGACGAACCGGAAAGGACGGCGGCGCAACTTCAGAGCGCCCCCGCCGACTGACGGCGGAACAGCACTCCTCGGCCGCCGGACGGACTCCCTCATCCGTCGCCTCATGGGGCTCGGCGGCCAAAAAGAAAGGGCGGCCCATGGGCCGCCCTTTCAGTATCCGGAACCGGTCCCGAAGGATCAGTGACCGCGCATCACCGCGCGCGCTTCCTCTTCGGAAAGCGGCTCGCGCTTCAGCGGCCAGATATGCTCGAACACCGCGACCAGCGCCGGCAGCAGCGTCACCGCGCCCACCATGTTCACGATGAACATGAAGGTGAGGAGAAGCCCCATGTCGGCCTGGAACTTGAGCGCGGAGAACGCCCAGGTGCTGACGCCGATGGCGAGCGTGCCGCCTGTGAACATGGTCGCCGAGCCGACGTCGTAGAGCGCCTGCAGATAGGCTTCATGCGGGTTCTTGCCCATGCGCATGTAGCGCTGCATCCGGTTGTACTCGTAGATGCCGTAGTCGACACCGATACCGACGGCGATGGCCAGCACCGGCAGCGTCGAGATCTTCAGGCCGATGCCGGCGGCGGTGAGGAACCAGTCGCCGATGATGGTCGACAGGATGAGCGGCAACACGCAGCAAAGCGCACCGCGCCATTCGCGGTAGGTGAGAATGACGAGCGTCATGACCACCGCGTACACGTAGAGCAGCATGGGCAGCTCGGACTTGTGCACGATCTCGTTGGTGGCCGCGACGATCGGCACGTTACCCGTACCGACGCGAAGGTTGATGCCCTCGTATTTGTTTTCGGGGGCAGCCATCCACGCTTCGAGTTCGTTGACGACGTGCTTGACCGTACCGGCCTTCGTATCCTTGATGAAGATGGCGACAGCAGCCGTGGAGCAGTCGGCGTTCACGATGCCGGACGAACTGCCGATGCTGGAAGTCGCCTGGGCGAGAGCCGCCGAATTGCGCGGCAGGTTCTGCCACTTCGGATTGCCTTCCTGCCACATGCTGTTGATCTTGCGCGCGAGGATCGGAAGGCTGATGACCGACTGCACGCCATCCACATTGCGCATGTGCCAGCTGAAGCTTTCGAGGTAGTGCATCTTGCCGTAATCGACGCAGACGACGTCGTCCGACTCGACGATGACGGTCAGCACGTTGAGACCGAGATTGAACTTCTCGGCGATATAGCGGCTGTCTTCGTTGTAGCGCGCATCCGGCCAGAGCTCGCCGGCACCCGCATGCACGTCGCCGATCTGCTTGTCGCGCGCCTGGTAGAAGCCGACGCAGCCGACGATGAAGCAGATGATGACGAACGGGTAGGCTATGGAAGGCGTCGCGATCCGCGAAAGGGCAGGCCAGAGCTTGGCGCGCGTTTCCATCGCACGGCGCACCTTCGCACCGTATTCGTCCTCCGGCGGTGCGACATAGGACACCAGCAGCGGCAGCATGATGAGGTTCGAAATGATCTTGAAGCCGATACCGATCGAAGCGGTGATCGCCAGTTCCTGGATCATGCCGATCGGAATGATGTAGAGCGTGGCAAAACCGGCAAGTGTCGTCAGAAGCGCGACAAGGCCCGGACGCAACAGGAACGTAAAGGTCGCACGGGCGGCCCTGTTCTTGTCGAGACCCGCCGCCATTTCCGCGCCGACCATGTTGATCTGCTGCACGCCGTGGCTGACGCCGATGGCGAAAACGAGGAACGGCACGAGCACGCCGAGCGGATCGAGGCCGAAGCCCAGAAGATGAAGCAGACCGAACTGCCATACCACCGAGCAGAGCGAGGCGCCGACCGTAACCGCCGTCAGAACCCATGAGCGGCAATAGAGCCAGAGCATGAAGGCGGTGAGGAAGAAGGCGACCGAGAAGAAGGTGACCACCGAGGAAGCGCCGTCCGCGATGTCGCCGACGAGCTTGGCGAAACCGACGATCTTCACATCGACCTTGTCCGACACATATTTGTCGCGGAGATCGGTTTCGAGCTTGCGCGCGACGTCGAAGTAGTCGAGGCGCTGCTGTGTCTCCGGATTGAAGTCGAGAAGTTCGGTCCGGATCATCGAAGACCGGAAATCGTTGGAGACCAGTCGCCCGACAAGGTCCGCGCGCAGCGTGTTCTGCAGCACGGTGTCGATGTCTTCGTCGGTGCCCGCGAAATTGGCCGGGATCACGTCACCGGCCTCGAGGCCTTCTTCCGTGACCGCGATGAAGCGTGTATTCGGCGTCCAGAGCGAAGTCACCGTGTGACGGGCAACACCCGGGATGTAGAAGAGGTCCTGTGTCGCGTTATTCAGCGTGTAGAGGAAGTCCTTCTGGAAGATGTCACCTTCCTTGTTCTCCAGCACCACCAGCACGCGATTGCCGCCACCGAAACTCTCCGAATACTCCATGAAGGTTTCGATGTAGGGGTGGCCGATAGGAAGCATCTTCGTGAAGCCGGCATCCATCCGCAGTTGGGACGCGAAGATGCCCATCACGATGGTGAACGCCAGAAGTGCCAACAGAATGACGGCACGCAGGCCGAACACCAGATTTTCTATACGCTGCAAAGTAACCTCCCCTTTGGGACGCGCGATCTTTTTGCGGGGATCGCGTCGGAGTTCTCAGGATGTTGCGGAGCGTTATGCTCTTCTTTCATTTTCACCGGCTCCTTTTGGAGCTTCGGCGATTAACCCGGCGGCCGCCCGGTGCGGAGCGGCTTGCCACAAGAGCCGTCAGACGTCCAGAGGTCCGTCGGTCTCCCGCGCCGGCGCAGGCGGTGCCCGCGGAGAGTGCCCGGCGAAAAATACGGGCACCACGGCATTGTCGTGCTTCCGGGACACTTCCGACGAGGGGAAGTCCCGCTCCGCCGTACGCATGACGACCGGGGCTACGCCCGAACCGTTCCCGCGCACGGCGCTTTCTTGCCGCACAAAAGCGTTGGCCCGCAAGACGTCCCCGTCAGACAAACGAAGCTGGGTCTGCGAAGCGGGCCGCTCTGCGAAGGAATTCCATACATGCTCGTCCACCAGCATCGACGCACGGGCCACCCCCGTAACCGCGAGAAAGCTGAGGAACGCCAGAAAGACGATCGTTGCGATGGCCGGACGCGGCGCTACTTCAAGCTGAAGCATCTCCCTGTCGGCCTTTCCCCTCGCAAAACAACCAATCAAAGCACAAATCCCCTCGCACCACATCAGGCGCATGTGGCGCCTATCTAACACGCTGCCCTGCGTTGGCACAGTCATATTATGGCCACCCCAGGCAGCAGAAAATGCAGCAATACCTGCAATATGCGTCCATCCGGCATGCGTCGCTCCGGACTGCAACTCCGCAATCCGCGTAAATCCGTTCAGGCATCGGTAGCTTATCCATACGCCGGTATGGTTAACCGTTCGCCCCGCGCGCCCGATTGCAATGGGCCCGGCGGCAAGCCCCCGCTCGCCGAAAAGCTGTGCGACATGGTGATGCAGCGGCGCCAACGCACATCACCCGCAAACCCATGCAACTGCTATGGTCTTGAGGCTGGATGGGGATTCGGGGCTGATGTTGCGAGAACAAGCGGAACGCATCTCCCGCCGTCCGGTGCAAGGCAACGGATATAAGGACAGCGTGATATGGCGGTTTCAGGCACGCCGGGGGTGAAGCTTCCGGGAACAATGACGACTGCGGCCTGGCTGGTCGCACTGTCGCTCATCGCAGGCACATTTCTCTCAATCGTGATTGCCGCCAAGGCACAGGACGCTCCGATGGCGGCCCATGCCTGGCTCTTCGCCTTCGCCCTGTCGGCGGGCGCGATGACGCTTTGGCAGCGTCACTTCTCGGCCACGGCCCGCGGCCCCGTGCAGGCGGAAGACGGCATCGGCTACAATGACGGCGTTGTGAAGGCCGGCACCATCGCGACGCTCTTCTGGGGCGTGGCGGGCTTCCTGGTCGGCGTGGTCATCGCCTTCCAGCTCGCCTTCCCGGTGCTCAACTTCGACACCGAATTCCTGAATTTCGGCCGCCTGCGCCCGCTGCACACCTCGGCGGTGATTTTCGCTTTTGGCGGCAACGCGCTGATCGCCACGTCGTTCTACGTCGTCCAGCGGACCTGCCGGACGCGCCTCGCGGGCGACATCGCCCCCTGGTTCGTCTTCTGGGGCTATCAGCTCTTCATCGTCGTGGCCGCGACCGGCTACCTGATGGGGGTTACGCAGTCCCGGGAATACGCCGAGCCCGAATGGTACGCGGACCTCTGGCTGACGATCGTCTGGGTCGTTTATCTGCTGGTCTTCCTCGCAACGCTGGCGAAGCGGAAAGAGCCGCATATCTATGTGGCGAACTGGTTCTACCTCGCCTTCATCGTCACGATCGCCATGCTGCATATCGGCAACAACCTGGCGATCCCGGAAAGCTTCACCTCATCGAAGAGCTACTCGCTCTTCCCCGGCGTGCAGGATGCCCTGATCCAGTGGTGGTACGGCCATAACGCGGTCGGCTTCTTCCTGACCGCAGGCTTCCTCGGCATGATGTACTACTTCGTGCCGAAGCGCGCGGAGCGGCCGGTCTACTCCTACCGCCTTTCCATCGTCCATTTCTGGTCGCTGATCTTCCTCTACATCTGGGCCGGTCCGCACCATCTCCACTTCACGGCGCTGCCCGACTGGGCGCAGACGCTCGGCATGACCTTCTCGATCATGCTGTGGATGCCGTCCTGGGGCGGCATGATCAACGGCCTGATGACGCTGTCGGGCGCGTGGGACAAGCTGCGCACGGACCCCGTGATCCGCATGCTCGTCGTCTCCGTCGCCTTCTACGGCATGTCGACCTTCGAGGGCCCCGTCATGTCGGTGAAAGCGGTGAATTCGCTGTCGCACTACACCGACTGGACCATCGGCCACGTGCATTCCGGTGCGCTCGGCTGGGTCGGCTTCGTGTCCTTCGGCGCCGTCTACTGCCTCGTTCCCTGGCTCTGGAAACGCGAGCGGCTCTATTCGATGGCGCTTGTGAGCTGGCACTTCTGGATCGCCACCATCGGCATCGTTCTCTACATCACCGCGATGTGGGTGTCGGGCATCCTGCAGGGCCTGATGTGGCGCGCCTACGATGCACAGGGCTTCCTCGAATATTCCTTCGCGGAAACGGTCGCCGCCATGCATCCCTTCTACGTCATCCGCGGATTGGGCGGCGTGCTCTTCCTGCTTGGCGCACTCGTCATGGTCTACAACTGCTGGATGACCATCCTGGGGCGCGTGCGCGAAAGCGAGCCCCTTCCCGCAAGTTCTCCCTCTGCCGCCCCTGTCGGCGCACTGCAATCCGCGTGAGGAATTAAGGTCATGGCAAAAAAATTCTCTCACGAAACGATCGAAAAGAACTCGATCCTGCTGCTGGTCCTGACGCTGATCGTCGTGGCCATCGGCGGGCTGGTGGAAATCGTTCCGACCTTCCTCATCAAGAGCACGATCGAGGATGTGAAGGGCGTGCGTCCCTACAGCCCGCTCGAACTCGCCGGGCGTAACATCTATCTGCGCGAGGGCTGCTATACCTGCCACAGCCAGATGATCCGTTCGCTGCGCTCGGAGGTCGAACGCTACGGCCACTATTCGCTGGCGGCCGAAAGCAAGTACGACCATCCGTTCCAGTGGGGATCGAAGCGGACGGGCCCCGACCTCGCCCGCGTCGGCGGAAAGTATTCCGACGAGTGGCACCGGCTGCACATGGAAGATCCGCGCGCCGTGGTGCCGGAATCGGTGATGCCGGGTTACCCCTTCCTTGCGACGACGCCGCTCGAGTACCGCAATGTCAAAAAGGGCCTGACGGCGCTCAGCCTCGCCGGCGTGCCTTACGACGAAGATCACATCGACAATGCGCGCGCCGACCTCGAGGCGCAGGCAACACCCGACGCCGACACGGACGGGCTGATGCAGCGCTATCCCAAAGCCGTCGCGCGCGACTTCGACGGCAACCCGGCGATGATTTCCGAGCTCGATGCGCTCGTCGCCTATCTGCAGATGCTCGGCACACTCGTGGACTTCAATGCCTACGAGAACGCCGACTTCAGGCAATAGGGGCGGCGCATGGAAAGCGGAACAACCTACGATCTGGTGAGAACCTGGGCCGGTGCCGGCGGTCTCATCTTCATGGTCGTCGTCTTTATCGGCATCGTCGCCTATGCGCTCTGGCCCGCCAACAAGAAGAAGTTCGACCGGCTGGCGCATTTGCCGCTGCAGGATGACGACGCCCTCCACGACCCCAAAAAGGCGGACGCGGACAAGGCCCATGAGACCAAGGCCGAAGACGGCAAGACCGAAAGCACGGAGACCGGACGATGAGCGACCACAAGCACAAGGACGAAGTGACCGGCGTCGAGACGACCGGCCACGACTGGGATGGTATTCGGGAGCTCAACAACCCGCTGCCGAAATGGTGGCTCTACACATTCTATATTTGCATCGTCTGGTCCTTCGCCTACTGGGTCGTGATGCCGGCCTGGCCGTATCTATCCGGCGGCGCCTGGACCTATACGACGGGCGTGATCGGCTACGAACAGCGGAACGTCGTGACGAACGAACTCGCGGCCATCGCCGAAGGCCGTTCGGAGACGATGCTCAAGATTGCGTCCATGCCGCTTGAAGAGGTCGCCAGCGACCCGGCGCTGATGGAAGTGGCGCTCGGTGCGGGCAAGGCTGCCTTCGGCGATAATTGCGCGCCCTGCCACGGCTCCGGCGCGCAGGGCGGCAAGGGCTTCCCGAACCTCAACGACGACGACTGGCTCTGGGGCGGCACGCTTGAGGACATCCGCGTCACGCTGACCCACGGTATCCGCTGGGATGCAGACGGCGACACCCGCCAGAACATCATGATGGCCTATGGCCGCGACGGCATTCTCACCCGCGCGGAAATCTCCGACGTAGTCGAGCACGTGCTGTCGCTGTCGGGCCGTTCCGAAGACACCGATGCCGCCGCGCGCGGCGCAAGCATCTTCGCCGACCAATGCGTCGCCTGCCACGGCGCCGAGGGCAAGGGCAACCGCGAGCTCGGCGCGCCCGATCTCAGCGATCACATCTGGCTCTATGGCGAGGACCGTGCGAGCATCGTCCAAACCGTGTCAAACGGACGCAGCGGCGTCATGCCGGCTTGGGGTGGACGCCTCGGTGAGGGCACCATCAACGCACTGACGCTTTACGTGCATTCCCTCGGCGGCGGCGAATAGACAGCGCGGCTGCCCGTGACGCGGGCGGAGCGCTTGTCGCGCTCCGCCCCGGCCACGTCTCTCGAGTAGCCGCCTGCGAGTAAGAAGATGACCGATACCGCTACGAGCCTCGAACTCCTTGCCCGGGAAGCCGCGGCGCAAGCGGGCGCCCATCCACATGGCGACGAGGGCGAACGCTACACCGCCGTCAATTCGGAAAAGAACCGCCCGCTCTACGAGAGCCGGGTGAAGGTCTATCCGAAACTCGTTCACGGCACATTCCGCAAATTGAAATGGCTCGTGATGGCGCTGACGCTCACGATCTATTACGTGACGCCGTGGCTGCGCTGGGAGCGCGGGCCTGACCTGCCCGATCAGGCGGTGTTGCTCGATTTTCCTGCCCGGCGCTTCTATTTCTTCTTTCTCGAAATCTGGCCGCAGGAATTCTACTACGTCACCGGCCTCCTGATCCTCGCGGCCCTCGGTCTCTTCCTCGTGACGAGCGTAGCCGGCCGCGTCTGGTGCGGCTATGCCTGCCCGCAGACCGTCTGGACCGACCTCTTCATCTATGTCGAGCGCTTCTTCGAAGGCGAGCGCGCCGCACGCATTCGCCTCGACAAGTCGCCCTGGACTCTGGCGAAAGTCGCGCGCAAGACCGGCAAGCACATGACATGGATTCTCATCGCCCTTGCGACCGGCGGGGCCTGGGTTTTCTATTTCGCCGACGCGCCCACGCTCGCCGCCGACCTCGCGACCCTTGAAGCGCCCGCCATCGCCTATCTCTTCATCGGCCTCTTCGCCCTCACCACCTACACGCTGGGCGGCATCGCACGCGAGCAGGTCTGCATCTACATGTGCCCCTGGCCGCGCATTCAGGGAGCGATGTTCGACGAGGAATCGCTCCTCGTCAGCTACAAGGACGATCGCGGCGAAAAGCGCGGGCCCCACAAGAAAGGCACGAGCTGGGAAGGTCGCGGCGACTGCATAGATTGCGGCCAGTGCGTGGCCGCCTGCCCGATGGGCATCGACATCCGCGACGGCATGCAACTCGAATGTATCCAGTGCGCGCTTTGCATCGACGCCTGCGACGAGATCATGGACAAGGTCGAGCGTCCGCGCGGCCTCATCGCCTACGACACGCTGCGCAATCACGACCGCCGCCGCGCCGGAGAAACACCGCGCCTCAACATCGTGCGGCCGCGCACGATCCTCTATGCCGTCGTGCTCGCCGTCGTCGCCGCCGTCATGCTGGTGGCCCTTCTCAACCGCTCGACGCTCGAACTGAGCGTGCTGCCCGACCGGAATCCGCTTTTCGTCACGCTTTCCGACGGCAGCATCCGCAACGGCTACGAGGTGAAGGTGGTCAACAAGGAGCATAGCGAGCGCATCTTCCACATCGGCGTGGAGGGAATCGACGGCGCCATTCTGAGCCGTCCCGCGCTTGCCGGGGATAACGGTGCCACCCTGGTCGTCGGACCTGATAAGCTCGGCACGGCCCGCTTCTTCGTCAGCCTGCCCGGCGACCGCGCAAGGGAAATAAATGGCGAGGCGGACCTGAAGTTCATCGTCACCGACCTTGAGGACGGCAAGACCGCCATAAAGGCAACCACCTTCCGGGGACCCGCAAAATGACGAGCCATGACAGCGACTACCGCCCGTCCTCGCGCTTCGGAAAGCTCACCGGACGGCGTGTACTGGCCCTTTTCGGCGGATTTTTCATCATCGTCTTCGGGATGAACGGTCTGATGGTCTTCCAGGCCTTGTCGACTTTCGACGGCGTGGAAGTGGAAGGCGCCTATCAGAAGGGCCGCGCCTACAACCATGTCCTCGACCGCATGGAAGCGCAGAAAAAGCTCGGCTGGACGGCGGCGATCGAGGCGGCGCCGCTCGGCGGTTCGGGCCAGCGCACCTCGCTTACCGTGAGCTTCGCCGATGCGGCTGGCGCCCCGCTCGAACACCTCGCCGTTCACGGCACTTTCTGGCGCCCGGTGACGGCGGGAGAAGACCAGCGCATGGCACTCGTGGAAACCGGCCCCGGCACCTATGCCGCGGTCTTCGATCTCACCCATGCCGGCAACTGGCTGGTGCGGATTTCCGCGGCCGGCCCGAACGGCGAAACATTCATCGAGGAAAAGCGCGTCTTCGTGCGCGGCTGAGGGCCGGATGAGCGACGTAGCGGCAAAGGTACCGGAAACACCAAGGGCGGACCCCGGCCTCTTCGTGCGCACGACACCGGAAGGCCGCGCCCGTCTCGACCTCGTCGTCGCCGGCATGCATTGCGCGGGGTGCCTTCGCAAGGTCGAACGCGGCCTGGCCGAACTGCCGGGTGTCGAATATGCCCGCGCCAATCTCTCGACCAAGCGCGTCGCCGTCCGCTGGGATCCTGCATTGCTGCGGGCAGGTGCGATCACCGCGAAACTTGCCGATATCGGCTTCGATGCCGTTCCCTTCGATCCGAAGCTCCTGGGCAGCATGGACGATGGCGAAGGCCGCGCGCTGCTGCGGGCGCTCGGCGTGGCGGGCTTTGCCGCCGCGAATGTGATGCTGGTGTCGGTTTCCGTCTGGTCCGGCCTCGTGACCGACATGGACGACACGACCCGCGCCTTTTTCCATTGGATTTCGGCGCTGATCGCGCTGCCGGCGGTCGCCTATGCGGGCCAGCCCTTCTTCCGCTCGGCGCTCCGGGCGCTCCGCGCGAAGAGCATGAACATGGATGTGCCGATCGCGCTCGCGGTTATCCTCGCGACGGCGATGAGCCTCGTCCAGACCATCGTGAACGCGCATCACGTCTATTTCGACGCCAGCGTGACGCTGCTCTTTTTCCTGCTGATCGGCCGTTATCTCGACGTGCAGGCCCGCGCGAAAGCCTGCTCCGCCGCGCAAAACCTGTTGGGGCTGCGCGCCGTCGCCGCGACCCTGATCGCGCCGGACGGCTCGCAGCGCTCCATCGCCGTGGACAATCTCGAACCCGGCATGCGCGTGATCGTGGCGACGGGCGCCCGTATTCCCGCCGATGGCGAGGTTTTGAGCGGAATCAGCGACGTCGACACCAGCCTCGTGACCGGCGAAAGCGTGCCGGAAGCGGTGAAGCCCGGTTCCGCCGTTTTCGCCGGAACGCTCAATCTCGGCGCGCCGCTGATCCTGTGCGTGACGAAGCGCGACGACGACAGCCTGCTCGCCGAAATCGTGCGGCTGATGGAAAGCGCCGAACAGGGCCGCGCGCGCTATGTCCGCATCGCAGACCGCGCGGCACGCATTTATTCCCCGGCCGTGCATATCATGGCTTTCGGCACGCTCGGCCTGTGGTTCGCCCTCGGCGCGCACTGGGAAACGGCGCTGACACACGCGATTGCGGTCCTCATCGTCACCTGCCCCTGCGCGCTCGGGCTCGCCGTGCCTGTCGTGCAGGTCGTGGCGACCGGACGGCTGACGCGGCAAGGCGTTCTCGTGAAGGCGGCGGACGGGCTGGAGCGGTTGGCGCAGGCCGATACCGTCGTTTTCGACAAGACAGGCACGCTGACGCTCGGACGGCCGCGCCTGATGAATGCCGAAGAAATCCCCGCCGCCGATCTGGCGCTCGCCATGGCGCTCGCCGGCAAGAGCCGCCATCCGCTCTCCGTCGCACTGGCGGGCTGCGGACGGACGCTGCCATTGCCGGTGCTGGACGACATCCACGAAGAGCCAGGCATGGGCCTTCAAGCGAAGCTCGGCGACGAGACGATCCGGCTCGGAAACGCAGGCTTTGCCGGGGGTTCAGGACGCGGGCCGGAGCATGCGGGTTCCGAACTCTGGCTCCGGCGCGGCACGAAACCGGCGCTCTGTTTCCGTTTCGAGGACACACCGCGGCCCGACGCGAAGGAAGCCATCGCCGCGCTGAAGGCCCGCGGCTTCGCCATCGAGCTTCTTTCCGGCGACCGCGAACCGGCGGTGCGCAAGCTCGCGGACGAATTGGGGATAAGCGAATGGCGCGCCGCCGCGCGGCCGGACGCGAAGATCGCGCGGCTGGAAGAACTGGCGGCGCGCGGCCGGAAAGTCGCGATGATCGGCGACGGTCTGAACGATGCGCCCGCGCTTCGCGCCGCGCATGTCTCGATCTCGCCGTCGGACGCCGCCGATGTCAGCCAGACGGCGGCGGATTTCATCTTTCAGGGCGCGCGGCTGTCCCCCGTCGTCGAGGCGGTCGATGTCGCGCGGCAGGCGCGCCGGCTCGTCTTCGAGAATTTCGGGCTGGCGCTTGCCTATAACGCCGTCGCGGTGCCGCTTGCGGTCGCGGGCTTCGTGACGCCGCTCGTCGCGGCGGTGGCGATGTCGAGTTCATCGATCACGGTGACGCTGAATTCGCTGCGGCTGAACCTCGGCAAAGCGAAGGGCAACAGGTGAATATCCTCGTTTTCCTCGTGCCCGCCGCCCTTATCCTCGGTCTTCTCGGGCTCGCCGGTTTTCTCTGGTCGCTGCGGAGCGGGCAGTATGACGATCTCGAGGGCGCGGCAGAGCGCATCCTGTTCGACGATGACGACGACAAGCCGGACGAGAAGAAGAACCGGGACTAGGCGTCGGCGGTCAGCGCCCGGTGAGCATGCCATGTGGCATGGCCGAGCAGCGGGAAGATGACGACGAGGCCGAGAAAACCCGTTGCGATGCCGAAGGCGGTAAGCAGCGTCACGATCCAGCCCCAGAGCAGCATCGGCCAGAAATTGCGGCGTACCGCCTCGATGCTGGTGAGGACCGCCGTCACGGCGTCGACGTCGCGCGCGAGCAGCAGGGGCACCGAAATCGCGGAAATCGTGAAGACGGCGAAGGCAAGCACCGCGCCCGCCGCCGTGCCGACGACGAGAAGCGTGAGACCGCGCACCGTCAGCAGCAGCGCGGGGATAAACTCGGCAAGTGGAGGCAGAGCCGACGATCCGTAGAAAGCCGCGAAAAGCCAGCCCGCGATCTGCAGCCAGACGATCATCGCGCCCATCAGCATGGCGCCGAGAAGGGCTAGCTGCGTGAGGTTGCGCGTGGAGACGAAGGCGACATCGGAGAAATGCACGGGAAGCCCCGCTTCCAGGCGGCGGCTCGCCTCGTAAAGGCCGACGGCAAGCATCGGTCCGAGGAGCAGGAAGCCGGCCGCCATGACCGGCACCAGCGCACCGAGATTGAGCAGGAAGAGCGTGCCGACCAGCGACAGCGAGGCGAGGAAGAAAACGAAGCCATAGGCGAGGCTGATCGAGGGCACGGCCTGCATATCGGCCCATCCGGCCGCAAGCCAGCGCCACGGCTCGTCCGCGCGGATACGGCGGATACCGTGCAACGCGCCCTGCGCAATGGCCGCTCTCCCAAGCAAAACGCTCATCGGTACCCCTCCCAAGGCAATCCATCGGCGAACGTTCATGCTACTCCCCAAATACCCACGGCGTCCATGTGGAGATGCTCGCAAAGACGTGACGCGAAGTGAAGTCCGGCCGTGGCGCGTTTGCCCTATATCTCTGTGAGGAGAGGGCGCGCCGATGGATGGAGTTTGAAGTGAACCGTTTCGTATTATGGACAGGCGTTGCGCTCGTCCTCCTGACGGGCCTCGGCGCGGCGCAAGCGCAGGAAACCGCGGAGAAGGAGGCCGTGGCGATCTTCGCGGGCGGCTGCTTCTGGTGCATGGAGCCGCCCTTCGACAAGACCGAAGGCGTCATCAGCACGACGTCCGGCTATACCGGCGGCACGGCGGCGAACCCGAGCTACAAGGAAGTTTCCGCCGGCGGCACCGGACATGCGGAAGCGGTGAAGGTGGTCTACGACCCCTCGAAGGTGAGCTACGAGCAGTTGCTCCATGTTTTCTGGCGGAATATCGACCCGATCCGCAAGGATGCGCAGTTCTGCGACCTCGGCAGCCAGTATCGCAGCGCGATCTTCTACCTGGACGAGGAACAGCGGAAACTCGCGGAAAAATCGAAGGCGGATCTCGATGCCTCGGGCCGCATTCCGAAGCCGATCGTCACGGAAATCGTGGAGGCCGGGCCGTTTTATCCGGCCGAGACCTATCACCAGGATTACTATCTGAAAAACCCGGTCCGCTACGCCTATTACCGCTGGGGCTGCGGCCGCGATGCGCGGCTCGAGCAGGTATGGGGCGACGAAGCGGGCCGCCACCAGGAGTAGGAAATGATGTCACGACGCATGTTTCTCGGCAGCACGGCGATTGCGGGCGCCCTCGCGGCGGCAGGCGCGGCGCTGCGCGGCGGCAACGGAAACGCCAGCGAAACCAGCAGCTTCGAGGTGACGAAGACGGAC
Source organism: Parvibaculum sp. (assembly GCF_030694575.1). Lineage (GTDB taxonomy): Bacteria > Pseudomonadota > Alphaproteobacteria > Parvibaculales > Parvibaculaceae > Parvibaculum. Next base: position 8,805 of record NZ_JAUYUS010000127.1, on the reverse strand, counting down.
GCCGAATGGAAGGCGGAACTGACGCCCGAGCAATATTACGTGCTGCGCGAGCACGGCACGGAGCGCGCGGGAACGAGCCCGCTCAACAAGGAAAAACGAACCGGCACATACACTTGCGCCGCCTGCGACCTTCCTCTTTTTGCCTCGGAAACGAAGTATGAAAGCGGCACCGGCTGGCCGAGCTTCTACGCGCCGCTCGACAACGCGGTGGGCACGTCGGAAGACCGGACATTCTTCATGACGCGCACCGAAGTTCACTGCCGCCGCTGCGGCGGCCATCTCGGCCATGTCTTCGACGACGGCCCCCCGCCGACCGGAAAACGCTATTGCATGAACGGGGTTGCGATGCTGTTCAAGGCGGCGGGCGCCGCCTGATCGCCTGCACCGTGTCTTCCAGCGAGCGAAGGAAACGCGAGCGGTCCTCTTTCGAAAAGGCAGGACCGCCGCCCTTCGACTGACCGGTTTCGCGAAGCTCCCGCATCAGGTCGCGCATGGCGAGCGCCATGCCGATACTGTCCTGCGTGAAGGGCCTTCCGTCATGGCCGATGGCATCCGCCCCCTTCGCAAGTGCCCGTGCCGCAAGGGGAATATCGCCCGTGACGACGATATCGCCCTCGCCCGCATGCTCGGCAATCCAGTCGTCCGCGACGTCCGGCCCGTCCGCCACGACCACCTGTTTCACCAGCGGATGGCCGGTCGGCCGCATGCCGCTGTTGCTGACGATATGGACGGTGATCCCGTGCCGCTCGGCGACGCGCACGGCCTCCTCCTTGACCGGGCAGGCATCGGCGTCGAGATAAATTTCGGTCATGTTTTCAATGATTTGCTGATTTCGTTCATGCCCGATGATAGCGTGCGCGCGTGAACGAAACTTCCGAAAATATCGAGGCTCGAAAGCCTTTCGCCGCGGTCGTCGGCGGCGGACCCGCAGGGCTGATGGCGGCGGAGATGCTTGCGCCCCATGCGGAGGTGCATGTCTTCGACGCCATGCCCTCGCTCGCGCGCAAGTTCCTGCTGGCCGGCCGGGGCGGCCTCAACATCACGCATGGAGAGGAATTCGCGAGCTTTATCAATCGCTTCGGCGATGCGCGCGAAAAGCTGCGGCCCGCATTGGAAGCCTTCACGCCGCAGCAGGTGCGCGACTGGGCGGCGGGGCTCGGCATCGAGACTTTCGAGGGCAGTTCGCACCGCATCTTCCCGCGCCAGATGAAAGCCTCGCCGCTGTTACGCGCATGGATTCAAAGACTTGGCCGCGCGGGCGTCAGTTTTCACATGAAACACAAATGGCGCGGATGGTCGGATGACGGCGGCCTCGTCTTCGAGACGCCGGAAGGCGAACGGCGCTTCAGGGCGGCGGCGACGGTGCTGGCGCTGGGCGGGGCGAGCTGGCCGAGGCTCGGATCGGACGGCGGATGGGTCCCGCTGCTGGCCGAAAAAGGCATACGCATCAATGAGTTGAAGCCCGCCAATTGCGGCTTCGACGTGACCTGGAGCGCGCATCTGAAGGCACGCTTCGCGGGCGCGCCCGTGAAGTCCGTCGCGCTCGAATTCGGCGGTACACGGATCAAGGGCGACTTCATCGTGACGGAAACGGGGATCGAGGGCGGCGCCGTCTATGCGCTGTCGGCAGCCCTCCGCGACGAAATCGCGAGCAATGGCAAGGCGTTACTGACGGTCGACCTCGCGCCGGACCGCGACGAGGCCCGGCTCGTGCACGACCTGGAGCGGCCGCAAGGCAAAAGCTCGATGGCGAATTTCCTGCGGAAAGTGGCGGGGATCGAGGGCGCGAAGGCGGCGCTTTTACGCGAGGCGGGACCGGACCTGCCCTGGGACCCGACGCAATTGATGAAGCGGATCAAGCACTTGGAGCTGACGCTGACCGCCCCGCGGCCGATCGCGGAAGCGATCTCGAGCGCGGGCGGCGTTGCGCTGGATGCTCTCGGTACGGATTATGTGACGTCTATCCCCGGTGTTTTCGCGGCCGGTGAAATGCTGGATTGGGAAGCGCCGACAGGGGGTTACCTGCTGACGGCCTGCCTCGCCACGGGGCGCGCGGCGGGCCTCGGCGCGGTGAATTATCTCGCACGGACGCGTTGACTGTCATCGAACTGTCAACGATCTGTCACAAACAGCTTATCCCCGGGCGGGATTTCGATCCGTAGACAGACGATATGGGCGGCGGGGCGGTTTATCCCCGTGGGGATAAAGGAGCGCGCGCCGTACTTGTCCGCATGGGGATAAAGCGGGCGGAGCGTGACGCTGCACTTTGTTGCCGCGCTAATCAGATATCCCCACCCTCCCCCTGTGGGAGGGTCGAAATTTGCGCAGCGAATTTCGGGGAGGGGTCGCTGCATCGAGGCAAAAACATGTCGTCCGTTTTCCGGCTTCGTCCCCTACCCCTCCCCAAACGGTCTTCGACCGTTTGACCCTCCCACAGGGGGAGGGTGGGAAGGACTCGCTCACGCGTTCTTCACCAGCATGCCGCCGTCGACGGGGATGGCGACGCCGTTGAGGTAGGAGGCGGCGGGGAGGACGAGGCTGAGCGTCATATGAGCGACTTCTTCCGGGAAGCCATAGCGGCGAAGCGGCACGCGGCGCTTGGCGAAGATCTCCTTGTGCTCGTCGGGTATCTCCGCCGTGATGCCGGTGCGGATCGGGCCGGGGCAGATGCAATTGACCGTGATGCCCTCGCGGCCGAGTTCGACGGCGAGCGCGCGGGTGAGGCCGATCACACCATGCTTGGCGGCGACATAGGTGGAATTGCCGGGTGTCGCGCCGAAACCTTCGGTGGAGGCGATGTTGACGATGCGGCCCTCGCCCGATTTCTTCAGCGACGGCAGCGCCGCGCGCACGAAGCGCATATGCGCGGTCAGCATCACGTCGAGCGCGAGGCTCCAGACGTCCTCGTAGTCGGGCTCGGAAATGCCGCGAAAGGTCGAGAGGCCGGCATTGTTGACGAGAATGTCGAGCCCGCCGAAATGCGCCTCGATTTCCTTCGCGGTACGGACGATCCCTTCCGCGTCGGCGACATCGAGGGCCCAGCCATGCGCCTCGCCGCCTTCGGCCTTTATCTCGGCGACGACGGCATCGACGCGATCCTGCTTCAGGTCCAGCACGGCGACCTTCGCCCCCTCGGCGGCGAAGACATGCGCGGTCGCCCGCCCCATCCCGCTCGCGGCCCCCGTGACCAGCGCCACCTTGCCCGCGATCGAGCGGCTGAGTTTGCGGATCGGTTCCATGCGGTGTTTCTCCCTCTTCGAATTTCGTTGTGCGGGGAGAGTAGCCAAAGGAAACGCCGCAGGCGAGGCCCCGCGACGGGACCTTCACGCTGCAGCGCTGTTTACGAAGCGTCGGACAGGCTTTGTCAGCCCACCGTGATGCCGTTCAGCGAGCCGAGCAGGCCGAAGACCTGCAGGAGCCAGATCACGACCGCGACGACGACCACGATGTTCAGGATGCTTTTGATCTTGCTGTCCATCGGGATGTAGGTGTTGACGAGCCAGAGCAGCACGCCGATCACGATCAGGATCACGATCAGATTGAGAAGAGGCATATGGGGTTTCCTTCAAGGATGCTCCGGAGGACCTGCCCTGCCGGATGACCGCACGCCGAAACCCGCTGCGCGGGGAGCGGGCCAAGAGGAAACGCCGGAAACACGAAAAGTTTCCATAGAAATGAGGGGGCGGGCTCACTCCAGCGTGAAGGCGACTTTCAGCTTCACCTGGTAATGGCCGACCTTGCCGCCTTCGATATGGCCGCGCGTTTCGACGACCTCGAACCAGCGCAACTCGCGCAGGCTCTTGCCCGCCTTCGCGACGGCGTTCGAGATCGCGCCCTCGATGCTGTCGGGCGAGGAGCCGACGATTTCGACGATCTTGTAGACATGGTCGGACATGGGGTTCTCCTCTCGCGGTTTCTCTGGATGCGGAGAGAGATGGAGCGATTGCGCGGCGCGGCAAGGGCGCCAATCCGCACCAGCCCGGCACACTTTGATTTGAAGCGCCGGAGCCGGAAAGCATGGCTATTGCGGCCGTGCTTTGGCAGACTGCGGAGAGCGACGAAAACAAGAGCCGGAGACAATCCGGGGAAGGAGTGCCATGCCCCTTCGTTTGCGTCTTTTCCTGTTTACGCTTCTCGCCATCTGCGGCGCGGCGCTGCCGCTTGCCGGACAGGACGCGGGAGATGGCGGCGGAGAGACGCCGCTCGCCATCGTCTCGACCGTGACGGGCGCAATCGGCCCGGCGACGGCAAAGCAGATCGCGGATGCGGTGGCGGCGGCGGAGGAGCGCGAGGCGGATGTGCTCGTGCTCCGCATCGACACGCCGGGCGGCCTCGTCAGCTCCACGCGCGACATCGTTTCTTCCCTTCTCGCCTCCAACGTGCCCGTCGCCGCCTATGTCTGGCCACCGGGCGGCCATGCGGCGAGCGCCGGCACCTATATCGTCTATGCGGCGGGCGTGGCGGCGATGGCGCCGGGCACCAATATCGGCGCGGCGACGCCGGTGACGATGGGCGGCATGCCGGGCGCGCCAGGCGGCGAGCCGCAGAAGGAAGGCGGCGAAAAACCCGCGCCGTCGAACGAGGAGGCGCTGTCGAAAAAGGCGACCAACGACGCCGTGGCGCTGATCGTGAGCCTCGCCGAAACGCATGGCCGCAACGCGGAATGGGCAGAGGAAGCGGTGCGCGAGGGCGCGAGCCTCGGCGCGCGCAAGGCGCTGGAAGACGGCGTGGTGGAAATCGTCGCGCGCGACCTCGACGACCTGCTGGCGCAGATGGACGGGCGCGAGGCGGTGACGGCGGCGGGCACGAAAACGCTCGCGACGGCGGGGGCGCGTGTCGAGCATGTCGAGCCCGGCTTCCTGATCGAGGTGCTGGCGCTGATCAGCAATCCGAACGTCGCCTTCATCCTGATGCTGATCGGCGTTTACGGCATCATTTTCGAGCTTTCAAATCCGGGCAGCATCGGGCCCGGCGTGCTCGGTGCGATCTGCCTGCTGCTCGGGCTCTACGCGCTCAACGAATTGCCGCTCGACTATACCGGCCTCGCGCTCATCCTGCTCGGCCTCGGGCTGATGGCGGCGGAAGCCTTCACGCCCGCCTTCGGCGCGCTGGGCGCGGGCGGCATGATCGCCTTCATTTTCGGCGCCGCGATCCTCGTCGACAGCGACGCGCCCGAATTCCAGCTTTCCTGGTGGACCATCGGCTCGGCGGCGATCGCGAGCGCGGTGCTGATCGTCGCCATCATCGGCTATGCGCTCGCCGCCATGCGGCGGCCCGTCGTCACCGGCGCGGAGGAACTGGCGGGCGCGGAAGCGCGCGTGCTGGAATGGAACGACGGCGCGGGCTTCGTCCATGTCCGCGGCGAACGCTGGCACGCGCGCGGCCCGGAAAGCCTAGCGCCGCAAAGCACGGTTCGCATCGAGAAACTCGACGTCGACGGGCTGACGCTCGTGGTGAACGACGCGCGCGGCTGAGTATCGCCTCCTCTTCACCCTCCCCCTGTGGGAGGGTCAAACCGCTGCAAGCGGTTTGGGGAGGGGGTGAAGCAGGAAACCGAAATGGGGCGCCCGAATTTGTAATCGACTTCGCTTCCCCTCCCCAAACGAGCTGACGCTCGTTTGACCCTCCCACAGGGGGAGGGTGAAGAAAGGCGAAGAACGAAGCAATTACGCTAACGACCGAAAAGGAAAGATCATGGGACTGACATTTTATCTTCTGCCGGCGATCCTCATTATCGCCTTTCTGTTCTCGGCCATCCGCATCCTGCGCGAGTATGAGCGCGGCGTGGTCTTCACGCTCGGCCGCTTCACCGGCGTGAAGGGACCGGGCCTCATCATCCTCATTCCCTTCATCCAGCAGATGGTGCGGACGGAACTGCGCACCTTCGTGGAGGACGTACCGACGCAGGACGTGATCTCGCGCGACAACGTGTCGGTGAAGGTGAACGCGGTGATCTATTTCCGCATCGTCGATCCGCAGCGCGCGATCCTGAACGTGGAGGACTATCTGGTCGCGACGAGCCAGCTCGCCCAGACGACGCTGCGCTCCGTGCTCGGCAAGCACGAACTGGACGAGATGCTGGCCGAACGCGACAAGCTGAACGCCGACATCCAGGCGATCCTCGACGAGCAGACGGACGCCTGGGGCATCAAGGTGGCGAATGTCGAGATCAAGCATGTCGACATCGACGAGAGCATGATCCGCGCCATCGCCAAGCAGGCCGAAGCCGAACGTATCCGCCGCGCCAAGATCATCAACGCGGAAGGCGAACAGCAGGCGGCCGAAAAGCTGGTGGAAGCGGGACGCATTCTCGCCGGCGACCCGCGCGCGATGCAGCTCCGCTATTTCTCGGCCCTGCACGACATAGCCGGCGACCGCACCAACACCATCGTCTTCCCCCTGCCGATGGACCTGATCGAGGCGATAAGGCAACCGGTGAAGGGGTAAGGCCCCGCCATCTCCATAATTTTCCGAGGGTTTCCGTCATTTCCGCATAAACTGGAGAGTTGATATTAAGAATCATTAGCGGTATAGGTCCCCTATCAACCGAAGGGGACCGATATGATGTGGAGTTACGGACGGGGGCCGCTGGCGGCGGTGCTGATAGGGACGGCCGCGCTGACGGCGGCGCCGCTTCGCGCGCAGGAGCAGGCGGAGAGCGAGGCGGTGGACCTGGCGCCGCTCGTCGTCGAGAGCGAGGGCGAACGGGCCGACGGGCCGGTGGAAGGTCACTTCGCGAAACGGAGCGCGACCGCGACCAAGACCGACACGCCGATCATGGAGACGCCGCAATCGATCTCGGTGATTTCATCGGGCGATATGTCGGCACGGGGAGCGCGCTCGCTTGCGCAGGCGATGCGCTACGCGACCGGCGTGACGACGGAGAGCCGCGGTGCCGTGGTGTCGCGCTACGACATGCTCACGATGCGCGGCTTCCAGATCAACCGCAACTATCTCGACGGCATGCAGCTTCAGTATAACGGCTGGTATGCCATTCCGCAGATCGCACCGGAGATGGTCGAGCGGCTCGAAATCCTCAAGGGCCCGGCCTCCGTTCTCTATGGCTCCTCCCCGCCCGGCGGCCTCATCAACCTCGTGAGCAAGCGGCCGGAGGACGAGGCTTCGGGCGAGGTGTCGGCCTCTGTCGGCACGAACAATCTCTATGAAGGGGTAATCGACGCGACCGGCCCGCTGGATGACGAAGGCAAATATCTCTACCGCTTCACCGGCCTTGCGCGGACGAGCGACGGACAGGCGAAAACGACGGAGGTCGAGCGCGAACTGATAGCGCCGTCCTTCACCTGGCGTCCGTCGTCGAGAACCAGCCTGACGTTCCAGGCCCATTATCAGCAGGACCCGAAATCGGGCGCCTATGGTGCCGTTCCGGCATCGGGATCGGTTTTTGAAAATCCGAACGGCCAACTGGAACCCGACTTCTACGACGGCGACGAGAACTGGGAAGAGTTCAACCGCAAGCAGTGGACGCTCGGCTATCTCTTCGAGCACGAGCTCGACGAGGTCTTCACCTTCCGCCAGAACATCCGCTATCTCGAAACGAAGATGAACTACAAGAGCGTGTATTCGACGGGGCTTCAGGCCGACAACCGCACGCTCAACCGGGCCTCAATCTATTCCGACGAGGACAGCACTTCCTATGCGATCGACAACCAGTTGCAGGCGCGCTTCGGCACGGGCGCGGTGAAGCATACGGTGCTTGCCGGCCTCGACCGCTGGGATCTCAACTCGGATGCGGAAATCGGCTACGGCTCCGCGCCGACGCTGGACATTTTCAATCCGGACAACAGCCAGACCATACCGGCGATCGCGCCCTACTACGATTACAAGCTCGACCACTCCCAGACCGGCGTCTATCTGCAGGAACAGGCAAAGATCGGTGGCCTCACCGTGCTGCTCGGCGCGCGGCAGGACTGGTACAAGCGCCGCAACTTCGAACGGCTGGGCGGCAATCATACCGGCTTCGATCAGGACAATCTGAGCCTGCGCGCCGGTGCTCTCTATACATTCGAGAACGGCATCGCCCCTTACATCTCCTATGCGGAATCCTTCGAACCGCAAAGCGGCTCCGACTTCTCGGGCAATCCTTTCGAACCGACGACGGGCGAGCAGATCGAAGCGGGCGTGAAGTTCCAGTCCGCGGACGAGCGGGTGATGGTGACGGCCGCCGTCTTCGAAATCACGAAGCAGAACGTCACCACGGCCGACACCGCCCATCCGGGCTTCAGCATCCAGACCGGTGAAGTCCGCTCGCGCGGCTTCGAGATCGAAGGGCATGTGCAGCCTGCGGCCGGTCTGACGCTTTCGGCCTTCTACACGAAGCTCGATGTCGAATACACGAAGGACAACGGTGGTCTTGCCGGCAAGACGCCGACATGGGTGGCGGACGAGACGGCATCGCTCTGGGCCGAATATGCGCTGCCCGCGAGCATGGTGGACGGGCTCACCGTCGGCGGCGGCGTGCGCTATGTCGGCGAAACCTATGTGGACCCCGCGAACACCGGCACGACCGATCCCTACACGCTGTTCGACGCGATGCTGGAATACGACCTCGCGGCGATCAGTCCCGAACTCTCCGGAAATTCGGTACGCCTCAACGGCACGAACCTCGCCGACAAGCGGCATGTGGCAGGCTGCTATGCGCAGTACTGGTGCTGGTTCGGCGAGGAGCGGACGGTGACCCTCACACTCACGCATCGGTGGTGACGACATGAAACTGCGTCCGGCGGCTCTTTTGATGCATCGCTATGTCGGCCTCGCGATGGCGGCGTTCCTCACCGTCTCGGGGCT
>NZ_JAUYUS010000117.1 GCF_030694575.1 Parvibaculum sp. | reverse complement strand
CGAATTGCTGCTGCCTTATGCGACGCTCGAACCGATCCGCGAACTTCTGCTGCAGATGTTCATGGGCGAAAAATTCGGCCGCGACACGATCTGGGAAAGCCATCTGGCGACCGAACTCTGGGCGACGAAGGTGCCGCTGGAAGCGGTGCTGGACGAGCAACAGCTTACGCTGCGCGACGTGATGGATTTTGCCGTCGGCCAGACCCTGATGCTCAACAGCGGGCCGGAGGGCGCGATCGACCTGCGCTGCGGCGGGGTGCGGCTCGGCAAGGGCAAGATGGGCCGTGTCGGCAATCATGTCGCCGTGCGCGTGGAGCAGGCCATTCGCCAAACGAGGCGCGTCGAACTCGCGCCGGCGCCCGCGCCCGCGGCTCAGATGCCGCAAGGGCCGCTCGATCTGAAAGCCACCGACATCAAACCCGCAGGATCACCGAAATGATGTCCGATCTCCCGCTCAGCACCCTTCTCGAAATCATCGTCTGCGTGTTTCTCGCGGCCACGATCGCCTATTGCGCGATGCTCGACCGGCGGCTGCGCATCATGCGTTCCGGCCAGGACGGGTTGCGCGATCTCGTGCGCGACCTCAACGCCGCGACGCAGCGCGCGGTGACGGCCATCGACGGGCTGAAGCAGGCAAGCGCCGCCACCAACGACGAACTGGGCGAGCGGGTGCGGAACGCCCGCGCGCTTACCGACGAACTCGGACTGATGATCGAAGCCGGCAACAGCATTGCGGAACGGCTGGGCCGCGCCGAACGGACGGCAAGACAGCCGCAACCGACTTTCCAGACGGGGACGGCGCCGCGCTCGGCGCCCGCGCCGCAGCCCGCATCCGCCCGCGATTCCGCAACCGCCGCCCGCGCCGCGCATCAGCTTCTCGATGCGCTGAAGCGAAGCCGCTGAGACACTGAACAGGCCTGAAGCCCATGCTCGACCGCCTTCGTCTTCTGCCGACCGTCATTCTCTGCGCCTCGCTGCTGCTGGTGCTGAAGCTCGCCGATGTGGCGACGGGCGGGGAAAGCGCGTCGTCTCTCGCGGCGATCTCGGTTGCCCATGCGAACGCGCCGCAGGCGGACGAAAAGCCCGCAGGCGAGGCGAAGGCCGAGACCGGGCACGAGGCGAAGACCGCCGAGGAAGCCGCAAGCGCCGACGGCCAACCGGCGACGGCGGAGGCACCGGCAGCACCGGTGGAGTCCCGGCTGAGCAAATCCGAAATTTCCGTGCTGGAAAGCCTTTCCGAGCGGCGCAAGGAACTCGACAGGCGGGCCGACGGCCTCGATACGCGCGAGCAATTGCTGGCCGCCGCCGAGAAGCGCGTCGAGGGACGGATCGCCGAACTGAAGGAAATCGAGGCGCGGATCAACGAAAAGATCGGCCGCCAGGACGCAGAGAACGAAGAACGGCTGGCGGGACTTGTCGCCATGTACGAAACGATGAAGCCCAAGGACGCCGCCCGGATTTTCGAGCGGCTCGACATGGGGGTGCTGCTCGACGTTGTGAAACGGATGCAGCCGCGCAAGATGTCGGCCGTGCTCGCGGCGATGGATCCCGTTGTGGCACAGGAATTGACGGTGGAACTGGCGGTGGGCGACCGGCTGAACCCGGCCCCGGCGGCGACACCCGGAGACGAGGCCGCGCCGGCGCCCGAGGCCGCCGTCAAGCCCGCGCAAAAAGCCAGCTAATCCGCGAAAAACCGGCTTCGCCTTAAATCCCACTTAACCGACCGCCCGATAAACTGCGCCCAGACCCGGCAGAACGCCGTGGTGATGCGAGCAGAAGCTTCAGGGGCATACCGGGCGTGAACGGATTCCACCGATATATCGGGCAACCCAGCGGGGCCGGAACGCCACGTCATTTCCTCTTCGGGATGGCGGTGCTGCTGCTCATGTTTTTCGCGCTGCCGCTCGCGGCGCGCGCGGCTGAGCCCCTGAGCGTCTCGCTGAGCGAGGCCGACGGCTACGGCCGCATGACTTTCAGCCATCCGGGCGGAATGCCCAAGGTCAACGCCGCGATCAACACGGGCGTGCTGGTGCTCGACTTCGACCGGCCCGCCGGTGTCGAGGCGGACCGCTTCATGCAGGCGATGCCGCGCTACGTGTCGATGGCGCGGCAGGACGGCGACCGCCGCACCTTCCGGCTCGCGCTCACCACGGATTTCAGGCTCGACATCAAGAAAGCGGAAAACACGGTCTATGTGGACCTGCTGCCGCCGGACTGGACGGGCAATCCGCCGCCGCTGCCGGCAAATGTGCTGGAGCGGGTCGCGGCCGCGGAAGAGGCCAGGCGGGCGGCCGAGGAAGCGGATCGGCTGGCGAAAGCGCAGGGCGTCGTGGAGCCCGACGCGCCGCTGCCCGATCTTTCGGTGCGGGTGGTCACGCGCGACGGCATGACGCGGCTCGTCTTCGACTGGAACCAGCCGGTGCTTTATTCGCTCGTGCAGCGGCAGGGGCTCGCCACGATCACATTCGACCGGACGGCGACCGTCGATCTGTCGTCGCTGCGCGTCGACCCGCCGCCTTATCTCAGCCATGCCAGCGCCATCGAACATGACGGCAGGCTCGCCGTGATCCTGACGCTGAAGCCGGGGGTCAACGTCAAGGACTTCCGCGAGGATATGGGCGTGGTGCTCGACCTGAAGCCGGCGCAGGGCGGCGTGGCGGAGGAAGCGAAGGCGACCGCGGCGGCGCTGACGGAAGAGACGAAGGCGGAAGAGAAGAAGGCGCCGGCGCCGAAGGACATCCGGCCGGATGCCGCGCGGGAGGCGGAACAGCCCGCCGCAGTGGCAGAGGCGCCGGAAGATGCTCCGTCAGCGGAGGAAATGGCGGAAAAGCCGGTCGAGACGAGCGCGATGCCGGAAGGCGGGCGGCCCGAAGGAAAGGCCGTCGTCCGCATCCGGCCGGGCCGGAGCGGCATGGACGTCATCGTGTCGTGGCCGGAGCCTGTCGGCGCGGCCGTGTTCGAACGTGCCGGCCGGTTGTGGGCGGTGTTCGACGGGGTGCTGCCGATCGATATTTCGGGGGTCGAGACGGAAACGTCCGATCCCTTCGGTGCGCCGGAGGTGGTGAGCTTCGAGGGCGGGACGGCGCTGGTGCTGCCGCTTCGCGAGCGGGTGCTGATCGGCGCGGTCGAGGACGGCGCGTCGTGGCGCATCTCGGCGGGCGAGACGCTGGCAACGACGGGACGGCCGATTTCGATTTCGCGCAACTGGCGCGAGGACGGGCGCGGCAGCGTGACCTTCGACCTCGCCGGCGCAAGGCGCGTTCTCACCATGACGGATTCGCTGGTGCGTGACAGGATCGTGGTGGCGACGGCGCGGGGCCCGGTGCAATCGCTGCAGATGCCGCGAAGCTTCGTCGAGTTCCAGGCGCTGCAGACGGCGCAGGGGATCGCCATCGTGCCGGTCGCCGACGATGTGAACGTCGCCGCAGCGCCGGACAATGTGCTGGTGTCGCGGCGCGAGGGGCTGACGCTCTCCGCCGACGATCATCGGGATGGCAATGGCGAGATTGAAAGTGCGGCGGTCGCCTCGGCGCCTGTGACGGCGCTGATGGATTTCGCGGAATGGCGCAAGGCGCCGGGCGAGACGTTCACCGAGCGGCGCCAGTATTACCTTTCGCGCTTCGTGCAGGCGCAGGCGCATGAACTCGGCAAGCTGCGGTTCGAATACGGGCGGTTCCTGCTGGCCTACGGGCTCGCGCCGGAAGCGCGCTCCATGCTCGAGAAAGCGGCCGAGGCGAATACGCGCTACGGGCTGGACCCGACCTATCGCGCGGTAAAGGGCGTCGCCGGGGTGATGAGCGGGCGCTATGTCGACGCGATCAACGACCTTTCCTCCACTGGGCTCGAGAATGCGCCCCATGCAGCGGTCTGGCGCGGGCTCGCGCGGACGGAGCTCGGCCATTGGGAAGCGGCGCGGACGCAATTCGGGCTTGCCGGTGCGATCGTCGATGCGTTCGACGACGATCTGCGGACGCTGTTCCGGGCGCGGGCGGCGAAGGCGTCGCTGAAAGGCGGCGACATCGCGGCCGCGCAGCATTACGCGGAAGGATTTCCCCCAGCGCCGCCGGGCCGGCAGGCCAAGGCCGAAATCCTGCTCGTCAACGCGATGATCTCGGATGCGCGCGGCGGGACAGAAGAGGCGGTGAAACGTTACGACGCCGCGATCGCGGACGGCTATCCGCCGGTCGCGGCGCGGGCCCGCTTCGGCAAGGCGGTGCTGCTGCACAAGACGGGAAAACTCGACGACGAGGATTTTGCGAAGGAGCTCGAGTCGCTGCGTTTCGCGTGGCGCGGCGACGGCCTCGAACTCGATGTGCTGACGCAACTGGCGGCGCTGCGGCTGGAGAAGGGCGACATCGCCGAGGCGCTGAAGCTCATGCGGATCGCGACGGCGAATTATCCCGACAGCGACGAGGCGCACCGGATGAACATGCGCATGTCGGACATCTTCGCGGATTATTTCCTGAGCGAGAAGGCGAACGAGATGCCGCCGGTGCAGGCGCTGGCCTTTTTCGACGCCTTCAAGGAGTTGACGCCCATCGGAAGCAAGGGCGACGAGATGATCCGCCACCTCGCGGAGCGGCTGGTCGCGGTCGACCTGTTGCCGCAGGCCGAGCATCTGCTCGACTACCAGGTGGCCAACCGGCTGCATGGCGGCGTCGCCAAGGCGCAGGTCGCGGCGAGGCTCGCGGCCATCTATCTCCTCGACCAGAAGCCCGACCGTGCGCTGGCGGCGCTGCGGGCGACGAAGCAGAACCTGTTGCCCGAGGCGATCACCGAGCGGCGGAGACTGCTGGAAGCGCGCGCGCTGGCGGAGCTGAAGCAGTACGACAACGCGCTCGACCTGTTGGAGGAGAAGACCGACGATCTCGCTGTGCGGCTGCGCGTGGACGTGTTGTGGGACGGCGGCCGCTGGACGGAGGCGGGCCCCGCCATCGAAGCGCTGCTCGGCGATATATGGAAGGCGGAGGAGCCGCTTTCCGACGAGGCGCGGCTTCTGGTGATGCGCGGCGCCATTGCCTATTCGCTCGGCGGCGACGAGGAAGGCCTCTCGCGGCTGCGCCTGAAATTCGGCGATGCGATGCGCGAGAGCGTGGATGCGAGCGCGTTTGCCATCGTCTCGGACCCGATCGTGAAGCAGGGCGTCGCCTTCCGCGAGATGGCGAGCCGGATCGCGTCGATCGATACGCTGGACCGGTTTCTCGCCTCGCTGAAAACGACGGAAGAGACGGTGCTGAACTAGGTTCCGAAGCTCTGCACCAGGCTGCCCGCGATCAGCGACCAGCCATCCACCAGCACGAAGAAGATGAGCTTGAACGGCAGTGAGATAATCACCGGCGGCAACATCATCATGCCCATGGACATGAGGACCGAGGCGACCACCATGTCGATGACGATGAAGGGCAGGAAGACGAGGAAGCCGATCTCGAAGGCGCGACGCAGTTCGCTGATCATGAAGGCGGGCACGATCACCTGAAGGCCGATGTCGGTGGCTTCTTCGGGTTCTTCCGCGTTCGACAGGTCGACGAAGAGCTGGAGATCCTGCTTGCGGACCTGCGCCAGCATGAAGGTCTTGAAGGGAATGCTCGACCTCTCGAAGGCTTCCGCGGTTTCGATCTGCTGGTTCATCAAGGGCTCGATGCCGTCATTATAGGCGGCCGTGAAGGTCGGCGTCATGACGAAGGCGGTGAGGAACAGCGCGAGGCTGACGAGCACGGCATTCGGCGGCGACTGCTGCATGCCGAGCGCGGTGCGGAGCAGGCCCAGCACCACGATGATGCGCACGAAGGACGTCACCATGATGAGGATCGACGGCGCGAGGCTCAGCACCGTGACGAGGGCGACGATCTGCACGACATGATCGGTCAGGCCGAGATTGTCGGAGAGGTCGACCTGGATGGTTTCGGCGAAGGCCGGATGCGCGAAGCCGAAGCTCAGCAGGACGAGGGCGAGCGCCGGAAGGATTTTACGAAGAAAGCGGATCACGCGCGGCGCTCCTTGATGAAATCGACGATGCGCTGGAACTGAAGCACAGGGGCGGGCGAGGCGAGAGCCGTACCGTCGGCGATCTCCGCCGGCGCGGGCGCGTCGATGCCGCCTTCGATCAGCAGCGGCCGGTCGCCGCCCGTCAGGATGAGATGCTCCTTGCCGTCGCGGCGAATGAGCACGAGGCGGAGCTTCGGATCGAGCTGCTTCACCTCGACGATGCCGAGGCGGCGCTGCGAACCCGGTGCGGTGACGCCGCCGGGCACAAGGCCGAAACGTTTCGCCAGCATCGCGCACAGGCCGATCAGGCCGATGATGAAAGCGAGTGCGGCGACGAACCGGAAGATTTCCGAGAAGTCCATTTTGGATTGCATCCCCACCAGAGAGCGGCCCCCGGCACGCCCTGTCATGGGAAGAATTTGCCGCGTCAGACTTAATGCCGGGTTAAGGGCAAGCGTTTCCGCGCGTCGCATTGGTTACCGGTTTGTAAACGCACTGGAACCATTTTGCCGCGTTAGGGCGATCTTAACTCTCAGGCGCAAGACTTCCCTCTGCCGCCAAGGAATGCGTGGCTTCGGATCCGGATGTTCAAGCGCTCAGAACGAGTGCGCGACGAGCCGGTCGCGGGGGCACGCGGGCAATGGCAATCGGCGATCTTCCCATCTTCGACATGATGAAGCAGCGGCTGCACTGGCTGACCGCGCGTCAGCAGGTGCTTGCGCAGAACGTCGCGAATTCCGACACGCCGGGCTATGCCGCACAGGATCTCAAGGAACTCGATTTCGGCGCGCTGGTGAAGCGGAGTGGAGCCATGCTCGCGCCGGTCGCGACGCAAAGCGGACATATCGGCAGCCCGGTCGCGGGCGCGGGTTTTCGCGCCGCGCAGGCGACGGGCGGGCAGCTCATGCGGAAGCCGGACTTCGAAACCTCGCCGTCCGGCAATTCGGTGGTGCTCGAAGAGCAGATGATCAAAGTCGCCGAGACGCAGATGGATTACCAGACGGTGACGGGGCTCTATTCGAAGAGTCTCGGCCTCATCAGGATCGCGCTCGGCCGTAGCTGAGCCGCGCTGAAAGGAAAGAACGGACATGAGCGCCATGGACCTGATCAAATCGATGATGGTGGCGGCCTCCGGCCTCAAGGCCCAGAGCGGCCGCATGCGCGTGATCGCGGAAAACATCGCCAACTCGGATTCGACCGCGCGCGTGGCGGGCGGCGATCCCTACCGGCGAAAGATCGTGACCTTCGAGGACAAGCTCAACCGCGAGATCGGCGCGAATACCGTGACGCTCGGACGGCCGGTCTACGACAAAACGGAATTCCAGCTCAAATATATGCCGGGCCATCCGGCGGCGGACGAAGCCGGCTACGTCAAGATGCCGAACGTCAACAGCATGGTCGAGGCGATGGACATGCGCGAGGCGCAGCGTTCCTACGAGGCCAATCTCAATCTCATCCAGGCGTCGCGCCGCATGATCGCGCAGACGATCGACATTCTGCGGAAGTGACGGGGGCTAGATCGACATGACAAGCATTCCGGTATCGGCCGCTCTCAACGCCTATGCCCGCGCGGCGGGAACGGGCGGGGCCGCGCAACTGCCGACAGGCGGGCTCAAGGAAGCCGGCGGCGGCTTCGGCGACGTGCTGAAGCAGGCGCTCGACCAGACGGTCGAGACGTCGAAGGCGGGCGAACAGAAGATGGCGGCTCTCACGGGCACGCATAACGGCAATATCGTCGATGTGGTGACGGCGGTCGCGGAAGCGGAAACCACGCTGCAGACGGTCGTGACCGTGCGGGACAAGGTCATCTCGGCCTATCAGGAAATTTTGAGGATGCCGATCTAAGGGATCGGCCGGGGGCGAAGAACAATATGACCGGACCGGAAATACTCGATCTCGGGCGGCAGGCCATTTACGTGCAGCTTCAGGTCTCCGCGCCGATGATGGCGGTGGCACTGGGTGTCGGCCTTGCGATCGCGCTGTTGCAGGCGCTGACGCAGGTGCAGGAAATGACGCTGGTTTTCGTACCCAAGATCGTTGCGATCTTTCTGACGCTGCTGATCTCGCTTCCCTTCATGTCGCAGGCTCTGGCGGGCTTCATGAACCTCGTCGCCCAGAAAATCGTAACGGGCTGACGGGGCGGGGCCTCCATGATCACCATCGATTTCCTGCCACAGACGGCTTTCATCTTCATGCTGGTGTTCTCGCGTCTTGCCGCGATGATCATGCTCATGCCCGCGCTCGGCGAGGCGAGCATACCGGCTCAGGTGCGGTTGCTGCTGGCGCTGCTTCTTTCCTTCGTGATGATGCCGCTCGTCGCCGGCAGCTATGGCGGCATACCGGATACAGTGCCGGCGCTGGCGGTCATCGTCCTTTCGGAAATCGCGGTCGGCATCTTCATCGGCGCGGCCGCACGCATCATCATGAGCGCGCTGCATGTGGCGGGCAACATCGTCGCGGCGCAGATGAGCCTGTCCTTCGCAATGAACGTCGATCCGTCGCAGGGGCAGCAGGGCGTCCTGATCGCAAATTTTCTCTCGCTGCTCGGTGTCACGCTCATTTTCGCGACCAATCTCGACCATCTGCTGATCGCGGCGATGCGCGACAGCTATGACCTCTTCAAGCCGGGCCAGACGATACCCGTCGGCGATTTTTCGGCGATGGCGGTGAAGATGGTGTCGGGCTCGTTCAAGCTCGGGCTTCAGCTCGCGGCGCCGTTCCTCGTCTTCGGCCTGATTTTCTATCTCGGCATCGGCATCCTTTCGAGGCTGATGCCGCAAATCCAGATTTTCTTCATCGCGATGCCCGCCAACATCGCGCTCGGTTTCATTCTGCTGATGCTGCTGCTCGGCGCCATGATGACGTGGTTCCTGCAGGGCTTCGAGCAGTCCGTTTCGATGTTCGTCGGTTAGGCCGGAGACGCGCGGATGGCCGACCAGGACGATTCGGAAAAAACAGAAGAACCAACCCACCGAAAACTCGAGGAAGCCCATAAAAAGGGCGACCTCGTCAAAAGCCAGGAAGTCAGCACCTGGTTCGTGATGGTGGGCGGCGCGACCGCTATCGCGCTCATGGGCCCGTCCGCGGCGAGTTCCATCATGGGGTCGCTGACGATCTTCCTCGCGCATCCCGACGCCATTCCGATGGATGCCGAACATCTCCGCCGCATCTGGCTCGGCATCGGCGCCAATGCCTTCGCCGCGATGATCGGGCCGCTTGCCATTCTGATCGGCGCGGCGTTGATCGGCCATATCATCCAGCACTCGCCGGTCTTCACCGCCGAGAACATGAAGCCGAAACTCTCCAAGATTTCGCCGAAGGAGGGCCTGAAGAGGCTGTTCGGCCCGAAGAGCTTGATGAACCTCTCAAAGGGCATCGTGAAGCTGGCCGTGGTCGGCTCGGTGTCGTTCCTCATCGTGTGGCCGGAACGCGACCGGCTGGCGCTGATGATGACGTGGGAAATCTCGCAGCTTCTGCCGTTGGTGCAGATGCTCGCCCTGAAGATGTTCGCGGGCGTGATCGCCGTCATGACCGTCGTTGCCGCACTCGACTATCTCTTCGAGTGGATGCAATGGATGAAGAAGCAGCGCATGTCCATCCAGGAAGTGAAGGACGAATACAAGCAGATGGAAGGCGATCCGACGGTGAAGGCGAAGCTGCGCCAGATCCGTGTGGAGCGCGGCCGCAAACGGATGATGGCCGCGGTTCCGACGGCGACCGTCATCATCACGAACCCGACACATTACGCCGTCGCGCTCAAATACGAGCAGGGCATGGGGGCGCCGGTCGTGGTGGCCAAGGGCGTCGATGCCGTCGCCTTCCGCATCCGCGAGGTCGGCAAGGAGAACGACGTGCCGATCATCGAAAACCCGCCGCTTGCCCGCGCGCTTCACGCGACCGTCGAAATCGACCAGGAAATCAAGCCGGAGCACTACAAGGCGGTCGCCGAGGTTATTGGATATGTCATGCGTCTTAAGGCTAAGATCACCGGGCGGAGCCGGAGATGATTCGGGCCGGGAGGGGTTTTTGTGCCGGTTCCCGTTGAAAGTCCAAGGTAACGCCTACAGAAATTAGCGGGAGCGGCTCATGGCCGAGACGCCGGCCGATTACGCCGACAGCATCGATAGCGCGGAAGAACGCGGCGAAGGCCCGGGCGAGGGCGGCTGGACGCTGCCCGCGCGGCGCTGGGTCGTCATCGGTGCGGTGGCGGTGGGCATCGTCACGACGCTTCTGGACGCGCTCGCCGTACACGCTTTCGGCGTTCCCGGCGCGCTTACCGTTTTCGGCCTCGTTTCCATCGGCGGTGCGGTTCTTTACGGGCTCTCCGGCGGCAATGCCGATGCGCTGAGCCGGTCGCCGCTCGCCGCCGCCGATGCGCTGACGGCGCTGCCCGATCCTTGCTATGTGACCGACAGGCGCGGCGCTGTGCTCTTTGCCAACGAAGCCTATCGCGCGCTGGCCGGCGGTTTCGACGCCGCAAGGCCGGCGCCGCTCGAACGGCTGATGGCGGGGCAGGGCGATGCGGCCGAGACGGTGTTCCGGCTGGCGCAGGCGGCGCGGACGGGCTTTGCCGCCGAGGAAGAAGTGAAATTCGGACCGCGCGGCGGCGAGCGGGTCTACCGCGTCGTGGTCAGGCCGCTCAGCGGCCGGGCAGGCGGCGCGGTCTGGCTGTTCCGCGACCTCACGACAGAGCGGGAACGCGCGGAGATTGCCGAGCGCATGCACAAGCGCTCGCTCTCCTATATCGAACAGGCGCCGTTCGGCTTTTTCGCGGCGAACGAGGACGGCAGTCTCGTCTTCCTGAACGCGCGGCTCGGCGCGTGGCTCGGTGCCGAACCTGCGCGCATCGTCGAACGGCGGACGAAGCTCGACGAGCTTGTGCTCGGCGAGGCCCCGGCGCTGACCGAAGGCGACGTGGAGGAGGGCGGCCAGATGCCGCCGCTCGATGTCGATCTTCGCGGACCGGGCGACCGGGCTTTGCCCGTGCGCATCATGCGGACGCGTGTCGCCTCGACGGGCACCCGGCCTGCGCGCATTTTCGCGCTGGTGCTGAACCGGACCACCGGCGACAAGGCGGAAGAGACCGCGCGCGATGCGGAGATGCGCTTTGCGCGCTTCTTCAACAACGCGCCCATCGGCATCGCCACGGTCGACGGCAAAGGCCATATCGACAATGCCAACAGGGCTTTCGTCGCCTATGTGGGCGAGGGCGTGGAGCGGGGGACGAAGCTCGCCGATCTGGTGATGGAGGAAGACCGGGCGGCGGTGGCCGAGGCGGTCGAGCGCGCCATGAGCGGCATGACGGCGAGCGCGCCGGTGGATGTCCGCCTCGCGCGCAATGCCGAATGCGTCGGCCAGCTCTATACGGCGCGCGTCGATACGGGCGCGGGGGCTTCCATCGTGGTCTATCTGATCGACGCGACGGAGCAGAAGTCGCTCGAACTGCAATTCGCGCAGTCGCAGAAGATGCAGGCGGTGGGCCAGCTCGCGGGCGGCGTGGCGCATGACTTCAACAATCTGCTGACGGCCATCATCGGCTTCTGCGACCTGCTGCTCGCGCGCCACCAGGCGGGCGATCCCTCGTTCGCGGACGTGGTGCAGATCAAGCAGAATGCCAACCGGGCGGCGAACCTGACGCGGCAGTTGCTCGCCTTCTCGCGGCGGCAGACGCTGCGGCCCAAGGTTCTCTCGCTGACCGACGCCGTGGCGGAACTGCAGAACCTGCTGGCGCGGCTCCTCACCGAGAAGGTCGAGCTCAAGATCGTGCATGGCCGCGATCTCGGTCTCGTGAAGGTCGACCAGAACCAGCTCGAACAGGTCATCATCAATCTCGCGGTCAATGCGCGCGACGCGATGCCGGACGGCGGCAGGCTCACCATCCGCACCGCCAACGTGTCGGAGGCGGACAGCCGGGCGCTCGATCATCCGCTGATGCCGCATGGCGAATATCTGCTGATCGAGGTGGCGGATACCGGGTCCGGCATTCCGAAGGAGAATCTCGGCAAGATTTTCGAGCCGTTCTACACGACCAAGGACCCCTCCAAGGGCACCGGGCTCGGCCTCTCGACGGTCTATGGCATCGTGAAGCAGACGGGCGGCT
Source organism: Parvibaculum sp. (assembly GCF_030694575.1). Lineage (GTDB taxonomy): Bacteria > Pseudomonadota > Alphaproteobacteria > Parvibaculales > Parvibaculaceae > Parvibaculum. Next base: position 62,777 of record NZ_JAUYUS010000117.1, on the reverse strand, counting down.
TCATCTTCCCCTATTCGACGGTCGGCAAGGGCACCACCTTCCGCATCTACCTGCCGCGCTATGTCGAGACCGCCGCCGACCGGGTGGCGGAAGAAGCCGCCGCCGCGGCGACGCGGGTAGAGCCGGCGGACCTCACCGGCAAGGGCACCATCCTTCTCGTCGAGGACGAGGATGCGGTGCGGACCTTCGCGGCGCGGGCGCTGCAGACGCGCGGCTACGACGTGCTGCAGGCGGAAAGCGGCGAGGCGGCGCTGGCGGTCGTGGAGCAGTTCGAGGGGCGGATCGACTGCGTGGTGTCGGACGTGGTGATGCCGAACATGGACGGGCCGACCATGGCCAAGGCGCTGCGGGGGATGCTGCCCGACACGCCGATCATCTTCGTCTCCGGCTATGCGGAGGACGCCTTCGCCAAGAGCCTCGACCCGGAACAGGAATTCCATTTCCTGCCGAAGCCCTTCTCGCTCAAGCAACTGGCCGCCGCCGTCAAGGAAGTCATGAGCGCGAAGTAGGGGCCGGAGGCGGCGACGCCGCGGAATTGCCGGCAAAGCGGGTGCCGTTAACGACGCGGTGAAATGACGCCCAGCGAATACTGGTTTCACCCTGCCGGAGCATGTATCCTGTGCCGGTATGAAACGACGGGGCGACGCGGTTCACTTCATGCCTGCCAATATTTCAGCCGATCTCGGCGACCTCCGGCCGGACAGTTCCCGGCCCGCCCGCACCAGCGCGGAGAACCACCGCGCGGCGCTGGCCGTGGCGCGGCGCCATATGGGCCATGTCGCCTGGCCGACGGTGTTCGTGTCGCTCGGCTCGCTGACGGGGCTTGCCGTGTCGAGCGCGGCGGGGCTCACCGGCTTCTGGCCGCTCTGGGTGTCGATGCTGGTCAACGGCTATCTGCTGCTGATGCAGTTCATGGCCGTTCACGACGGCATCCACGACGCGATCTCGGGCGACGACCGGCGCTACAAATGGCTGAACGATGCGCTCGCCTGGATCGGCGGCATCGCCACGCTCATTCCCTATCGCGGCTACGACGTGATGCATCTCGTGCATCACCGCTATACCAACGATTTCGAGCGCGACCCGGATACGTGGTGCGCCTCCGGCAATCCGCTGGCGCTGGTGCTGCGTTTCTTCACGCAGACACCGCACTACATCTACCTGATGACGCGGATGGGGATGTGGAAGGACCCGGCGCATCGCCGCGAATATTTCATCGCCGGCGCGCATCACCTGGCCGCGTGGACGCTGGTCGCGGTCGGCTTCGTCCAGGGCTGGGGTTGGGAAATCCTGATGCTGTGGATTTTCCCGACCTTCCTCAACGTCGCGCTGATCGGGCTCGTCTTCAACTACCTGCCGCACCGGCCGCATCTGTCGCAGGAGCGCTACCGGGATTCGGGCGTCTTCCTGCTGCCGCGCGCCATTCACCGGCTGGTGACAGTGCTCGACATGTACCAGACCTATCACCTCATCCATCACCTCTTCCCGCGCATTCCCTTCTACCGGATCGGCGCCGCCTTCCACGAAATGCGGCCGATCCTCGAAGCCGAAGGGGCGGCGATCCACGACTGGACCCATGCCTGGGACCGCAAGCGCGGCGCCGTGCCCGCGCGGCCCGTGGCAGGCGTGGCGCCCGGCGCGCGCATGGCGCGGACGGGGACGGCGGAAGGTGCGCGCGCAAGCGCCGAAGCGGAACGTCGCGCGAACACGGTCTGAATTTCCCTTTGAACTCAATGGCTTGAATTTTTCGTTGCCAATGAGAACAAAATAGGTACATTGACCGATATAGACGAACGGCGCGTTGCGCGACTCGGCGGGCAATGGAATAAGGGGAAATCGGTCATGTCCAAGAATGTAGTGAGCCTCGTGAAAGACGATTCCGACAAGAAGAAGGCGCTGGACGCCGCTCTCAGCCAGATCGAGCGGTCGTTCGGCAAGGGTTCCATCATGCGGCTCGGCAAGAACGAGCAGATCGTCGAGATCGAGTCGATTTCGACCGGATCGCTCGGGCTCGATATCGCGCTCGGCATCGGCGGATTGCCGCGCGGCCGGGTCATCGAAATCTACGGACCGGAATCGTCGGGCAAGACCACGCTGGCGCTGCAGACCATTGCCGAGGCCCAGAAGAAGGGCGGCGTCTGCGCCTTTATCGACGCGGAACACGCGCTCGACCCGATCTATGCCCGCAAGCTCGGCGTGCAGCTCGACGACCTGCTGATTTCCCAGCCCGATACCGGCGAGCAGGCGCTCGAGATCGCGGACACACTGGTCCGTTCGGGCGCGGTCGACGTGCTGGTGGTCGACTCGGTCGCGGCGCTGACGCCGAAGGCCGAACTCGAGGGCGAGATGGGCGACAGCCTGCCGGGCCTTCAGGCGCGGCTGATGAGCCAGGCGCTCCGCAAGCTCACCGGCTCGATTTCCAAGTCGAACACGATGGTCGTCTTCATCAACCAGATCCGCATGAAGATCGGTGTGATGTTCGGCAGCCCGGAAACGACGACCGGCGGCAATGCGCTCAAGTTCTACGCCTCCGTCCGCCTCGACATCCGCCGCATCGGCGCGATCAAGGAACGCGACGAGGTGGTGGGCAACCAGACCCGCGTGAAGGTGGTGAAGAACAAGGTCGCGCCGCCCTTCAAGCAGGTCGAATTCGACATCATGTATGGCGAGGGCATTTCCAAGATGGGCGAACTGGTCGATCTCGGCTCCAAGGCCGGTATCGTCGAGAAGTCGGGTTCCTGGTTCTCCTACAACAGCCAGCGCATCGGGCAGGGCCGCGAGAACGCCAAGCAGTTCCTCCGGGACAATCCGGACATGGCGGCCGAGATCGAAGCCGCGATCCGTCAGAACGCGGGCCTCATCGCCGAGAAGATCATGGAAGTTCCCGGCAATGAGCGCGACGAGGACGATGGCGGCGACATGGAAGCCAGCGCGTAAGAGTTTACTTTCGGTTCTCTAGCCGAATGTGCGAGGCGGCGCCGGGTACCCTCCGGCGCCGCTTTCTTTTTGCGGCTCCCTGCGGCGGCCCGATGCCGTTTTGCGGCTCCTTGCGGCGATCCGCCGCCTTTCTGGACAGGGGCCGGGGCGACAGGTAAAAGCTGACACCCTATATTTCCTTAACGAAACGGACGGACGGGGCTTTCATGCCCTCCCGTCCCTTGTGTCCCGAGAACGAGCGGAAAATGGCCGGCGTCAACGAGATCAGAAGCAAATATCTGGAGTTCTTCCGGGCGCAGGGCCATGAGGTCGTGGCCTCCGGCCCGCTCGTGCCGAACAACGATCCGACGCTACTCTTCACCAATGCCGGCATGGTGCCGTTCAAGAACGTCTTCACCGGCCAGGAGACGCGGCCCTACAAGCGCGCGGCGAGCGCACAGAAATGCGTGCGCGCGGGCGGCAAGCACAACGATCTCGACAATGTCGGCTACACAGCCCGCCACCACACCTTCTTCGAGATGCTCGGCAACTTCTCCTTCGGCGACTACTACAAGGCCGAGGCGATCGAGTTCGCCTGGAACCTCATCACGAAGGAACTCGCGCTGCCCGAAAGCCGCCTCATGGTCACGATCTACGAGGATGACGACGAGGCGCACGGGCTCTGGAAGAAGATCGCAGGCCTCACGGACGACAGGATCGTCCGCCTCGGCGCCAAGTCGAATTTCTGGCAGATGGGCGACACAGGCCCCTGCGGTCCGAATTCGGAAATCTTCTACGATCACGGCGACAAGGTGCCCGGCGGCCCGCCCGGCAGCCCGGACGAGGATGGCGACCGCTTCATCGAAATCTGGAACCTCGTCTTCATGCAGTACGAGCAGCATGAGGACGGTTCGCGCACGCGGCTGCCCAAGCCCTCGATCGACACCGGCATGGGGCTCGAACGCATCGCCGCCGTGCTGCAGGGCACGCATGACAACTACTCGACCGACCTGATGCGCTCGCTGATCGTCGCCTCGGCGGAAGCGTCGAAGAGCGACCCGGACGGCCCGCATTCGGTCAGCCACCGCGTCATCGCGGATCATCTGCGCTCGTCTTCCTTCCTGCTCGCCGACGGCGTGATGCCGTCCAACGAGGGCCGCGGCTATGTGCTTCGCCGCATCATGCGCCGCGCCATGCGCCATGCGCAGCTTGTCGGCGTGGCCGAGCCGCTGATGTGGCGGCTGGTGCCCGCGCTCGTCCGTCAGATGGGCGATGCCTATCCCGAACTTCGCCGCGCCGAGGCGCTCGTCACCGAAACGCTGAAGCTCGAGGAAACCCGTTTCCGCGAAACCCTCACACGCGGGCTGAAGCTGCTCGACGAGGAAATCGAGAGCCTCGGCGGCAAGGGCGTGCTTGCGGGCGAGGTCGCCTTCAAGCTCTACGACACCTATGGCTTCCCCCTCGATCTCACGCAGGATGCGCTGCGCTCGCGCGGCATGAGCGTCGATCAGGCGGGCTTCGACGCCGCGATGGCCAAGCAGCGGCAGGATGCGCGCGCGGCCTGGTCGGGCTCGGGCGAAAAGGCGACGGAAGCCGTCTGGTTCGAGCTGCGCGACAAGGTCGGTGCCACCGAATTCCTCGGCTATGAAAGCGAGATCGCGGAAGGCAAGGTCGTCGCGCTCCTCGTCGACGGCAAGCCCGTCGACAAGGTGGAAGCGGGCACGGAAGCCGCGCTCATCACCAACCAGACGCCGTTCTACGGCGAGTCCGGCGGCCAGGTCGGCGATACCGGCATCGTCTTCTCGGCGGATGGCGCGGAGTTTCCCGTGCTCGACACGGTGAAGAAGCTCGGCGCGCTGCACGTCCATATCGGCAAGCTCACGCGCGGCAAGCTGAAGGTCGGCGACATCGTCGAGATGAAGGTCGACAAAGCGCTGCGCGATGCGACGCGCGCCAATCATTCGGCGACGCATCTGCTGCACGAGGCACTGCGCCGCGTGCTCGGCGCCCATGTCACGCAGAAGGGCTCGATGGTCGGGCCGGAGCGGCTGCGCTTCGACTTCAGCCATCCGAAGCCGATGACGGCGGAGGAGATTTCCGCGGTCGAGGAAATCGTCAATCGCGTGATCCGGCAAAACGCGGAAGTCACGACGCGGCTGATGACGCCCGAACAGGCGATCGAGGCGGGCGCGCTGGCGCTCTTCGGCGAGAAATACGGCGACGAGGTGCGCGTGCTCGCGATGGGCCTCGACGACGCCAATGCGAACGGCATGTATTCGGTCGAGCTTTGCGGCGGCACGCATGTGCGCCGCGTCGGCGACATCGCGCTCTTCAAGATCGTGAGCGAGAGCGCGGTCGCTTCGGGCATCCGCCGCATCGAGGCGCTGACGGGCGAGGGCGCGCGCGCCTATCTCGTCGGCCAGGAGCGCATCGCCAGGGAAGCCGCGGGTGCGCTTCGCATCTCCACGGAAGACCTGCCGGCCCGCGTCGTCTCGCTGATGGAAGAGCGCAAGAAGCTCGAGCGCGAACTGGCGCAGGCGAAGAAGCAACTCGCCATGGGCGGTGGCGGCGGTGCCGCCGCGCCAGAAGCGCAGGTGCAGGAGTTCGGCGGCGTGAAGCTCATCGCGCGCAAGCTTGAGGGCGTGAACCCGAAAGACCTTCGCGGCCTGATCGACGAGAGCAAGAAGCAGGTCGGCTCCGGCGTCGTCGCGCTGGTCGCGATTTCCGAAGACGGCAAGGGCGCCATCGCGGTCGGCGTCACCGACGATCTCACCTCGCGCTACAACGCGGTCGAACTCGTGAAGGCGGGCGCGGCGGCGATGGGCGGCAAGGGCGGCGGCGGCCGTCCCGACATGGCGCAGGCCGGCGGCCCGGAAGCCGAAAAGGCCGACGCCGCGCTCGACGCGGTGCGTGCCGCGGTCGGCGAACTCGCGGGCGCTGCGTAGGCAGCGCCTCTCTCTCTACCACCCTCCCCCAAGGGGAGGGTGGTGTAGAGGAGCGTCCACGAAAATAAACTTATCCCCCTGCATTCCTCCGTACCCATATTAAATCCATCTCGCTCCACCGAAGGGCGCGTCCGGACTGGCCGAATGCGTGGAGAGGGAAAGTTGCTGTTCCGCGGCCCATGGAAACCAGACCATGCCCCCGGAAGGACCGAGGACAGAGCGGGGCACTACGACCCCGGGCAGGCCGGCGCCGATAAAAGCGAACGGGTTGTCTTGAAAGACTCTCTTGGACCGGAAAATCGCAACGCGCGGGGCGGAACGAGAAACGCCCTTACATGTGCCACATGTCACATGCGAGATACATGTGCGGTTCGAGTTCCAATGCCCCGCGCACCTTCTTCTTTCGCGCAAAACCCCGGAGGCCTCGCCTCGCGGGGCCGTTCGTGCTGTGGGCGGCTTCCGCGATCCGGCGTCAGTCCGCGTCTGTGCCGGGGGTGTTGGCGCCTTCGGGGCGTTTGCGGAAAAACAGGTCGAACATGCCGTCTTCGCCGATGACGCGGCCGAGTTCCCTGATGCCGAAGAAGGGGATGAGGGCGATGAAAATCATGACGGTGAGAGAGAGGACCGCCGGCAGGCTGCCGAGGTCCATGCCGTCGCCGCCGGCGGCTTCATGTGGGCGGAGCCAATGGAGGAGGGCTTCCTCGGCGAGGTTGAAGCCGATGAGGACGAGCGAGAAAAGCGCGGACTTGATGAGGATCGGCCAGATCAGCGGCAGATGCTCGGCGCGCGATCCGAGTTTCAGGTGCTCGCCGATCAGGATGAACTTCGCGAAGACCAGCGCCTTCAGCGTCGCCGCGCCGAAATGGGCAACAAGGCTCCAGTCCGTCAGGACGAGCGTATTGTGCAGCGTGTAGACGCTGAGGAGCAGCCAGAGATAGGCGAAGATAAAGAAGAAATGACGCAGCCTGAAAAACCACCCTGTCTTTCCACTATGGGGTCTTCCGGTGGACATTCTGCTTCTTCTTTCGCTGACCGGTCCGGTTCGTCCGCGGATCAGGCCTGCTTCGCCAGTGCCTTGTCGAGATTGCTCGCGACCTTGTCGAGGAAGCCTTCCGTCGAGAGCCATGACTGTTCGGAGCCGACCAGCAGCGCCAGGTCCTTCGTCATGTGGCCGCTTTCGACCGTCGAGACGCAGACCTTTTCCAGCGTCTGGGAGAACTTCGCCAGCGCGTCGTTGCCGTCGAGCTTGGCGCGGTGCGACAGGCCGCGTGTCCAGGCGAAGATCGAGGCGATGGAGTTGGTCGAGGTTTCCTCGCCGCGCTGATGGGCGCGGAAATGGCGCGTCACCGTGCCGTGGGCGGCTTCGGCTTCCATGATCTTGCCGTCCGGCGTCAGCAGCACGGAGGTCATCAGGCCGAGCGAGCCGAAGCCCTGGGCCACCGAATCCGACTGCACGTCGCCGTCGTAGTTCTTGCAGGCCCAGACATAGCCGCCGGACCACTTCATCGCCGAGGCCACCATGTCGTCGATCAGGCGGTGCTCGTAGGTGATCTTCGCGGCGTCGTAATCGGCCTTGAATTCCTTCTCGTAGATTTCCTGGAAGAGATTCTTGAAGCGGCCGTCATAGGTTTTGAGGATCGTGTTCTTGGTCGAGAGATAGACCGGGTATTTCCGGTCGAGACCGAATTTCAGGCAGGAGCGCGCGAAGTCGCGGATCGAATCGTCGAGGTTGTACATGCCCATGGCGACGCCGGCGGCGGGGAAGTTGAACACTTCCTCCTCGATCGTCTCCTTGCCGTCCTCGGACACCCACTTCATGGTGAGCTTGCCCTTGCCGGGGATCAGGATGTCGGTGGCGCGGTACTGGTCGCCGAAGGCGTGGCGGCCGATCACGATCGGCTCCGTCCAGCCGGGCACGAGGCGCGGGATGTTGCGGCAGATGATGGGCTCGCGGAACACGGTGCCGCCGAGGATGTTGCGGATGGTGCCGTTGGGCGACTTCCACATCTTCTTGAGGCCGAATTCCTTCACGCGGGCTTCGTCCGGCGTGATGGTCGCGCATTTGACGCCGACGCCGTACTTCTTGATCGCCTCGGCGCTTTCGACCGTCACCTTGTCGTCGGTGGCGTCGCGGTGCTCCATGCCGAGGTCGTAATAGTCGATGTCGAGGTCCAGATAGGGGAAGATCAGCTTGTCCTTGATCATCTGCCAGATGATCCGGGTCATCTCATCGCCATCGAGATCGACCACGGGGTTTGCGACTTTGATCTTCGGCATGGGGGATCCTTCGAACTTGGTAACAGGCGGGCGGGCAGGGCGCGCGGCAAGGGACGCGGGGGGGCCGGGAATGGCCCTCTTCCTATAACATTGCGCGCGGATTGATTAAAGGCGGGCAATCGCTTATTGAGCGCGAGCCCCTTTCCCCCAAGGGAACAGAGAGAATATAGCGGAGCGGCATGGCCGGCACGGACCAGACCAGGAAAGACGAAGCCCCGCGCGAGGCGGGACCGGCCGTGATTCTCGTGGCGCCGCAGCTTGGCGAGAATATCGGCACGGCGGCGCGCGCCATGCTCAATTTCGGCCTCACGGACCTGCGCATCGTGCGTCCTCGCGACGGCTGGCCGAACGAGCGCGCCCGGGCGGCGGCGTCGGGCGCCGACATTGTGATTGACGGGGCCGGGCTTTACGCCACGACGGCGGAGGCGATCGCGGACCTCGATTATGTCGTGGCGACGACAGCCCGCCCGCGCGACATGGTGAAGCCCATCCTCACGCCCGAGACCTCGGCTACACGGCTGCGCGAGGCGCATGCGGCGGGCGGCCGGTCCGGGCTTCTCTTCGGGCCGGAGCGCACCGGGCTCGAGAACGACGACCTCGCGCTTTCAGATGCGCTGATGATGGTGCCGGTGAACCCCGCCTTCGCCTCGCTCAATCTCGCGCAATGCGTATTGCTGATGTCCTACGAGTGGTTCAAGGCGGGCGACCGGACCGAAGCGGAGCGGATCGAATATCTGCAGACGCGCCCGGCGACGAAAGAGGAGCTTGTCGGCTTCTTCAATCACCTCGAAGGCGAGCTCGATCGCTTCGGTTTCCTGAAGCCGCCGGAGAAGCGGCCCTCGATGATCCGCAACCTGCGCAACATGTTCCAGCGCGCGGTGCTGACCGAGCAGGAAGTCCGCACATTGCGCGGCGTCGTCGCGGCGCTGACGCGCCGCTATCCGAAAGGCGAGGGACCGCCGGACTGACAGGCTGCGCGGATGAGGGATCTGCCGGAGGGGGGAACAAATGGATCGGTATACAGGTACGCTCGCATCGCTGGGCTCGCGTCCGCTGCCGCAATGGTACGACGACGCCAAGTTCGGCATTTTCATCCATTGGGGCCTGTTCTCGATCCCCGCCTTCGCGCCGCGCCTCGGCAGCATCTCGGATGCCTTCAAGAAGGACTACGACCGCGCCGTCGCGATGACGCCCTATACCGAGTGGTATGCGAACGCGATCAAGGTGCCCGGAACGCCCTCGGCGCAGTTTCATGCCGAGCAGTATGGCGGCCGTCCCTATGGCGATTTTCGTGAAGCCTTCGCCGCGGGCCTGAAAAGCTGGGATCCGGACAGTTGGGCCGAAGCCTTTGCGAATGCGGGTGCGAAATATGTCGTGCTGGTGACGAAACATCATGACGGGTTCTGCCTGTGGCCGAGCGGCGTCGAGAACCGCCACGAGCAGGGCTGGACGACGGAGCGTGACATCGTGGGCGAACTCGCGCGGGCCGTTCGCGCGCAGGGCTTGCGCTTCGGTGTCTATTATTCCGGCGGCATCGACTGGACCTTCAACCGCGAGCCGCTCCGCACGTTTGCCGATTTCATCGGTTCGATGCCGGGTGGCGACTATCCCGCCTATGCGATGGCGCAGACGCGCGAGCTGATCGAGCGCTACGAGCCCAGCGTGCTCTGGAACGACATTTCCTGGCCGACCGGCTTCGACGACATGCTGGGTCTCTTTGCCGACTACTACAACGCCGTGCCCGAAGGCGTCGTCAACGACCGCTGGGTCCATGTCCGGCTGTCGTCGAAATTGCTGCGCCTCAAGCCTGCCCGGCGCCTGCTCGACTTCTTCGCCAAGCGGTACATCGCAAAGCATCCCGAAGCGGTCGAGGGTGTGCTGCCGCAGGAAATTCCGCACAGCGATTTCCGCACGCCCGAATATCGCCGCTTCCCGACCGTGCAGGCCAAGAAGTGGGAGGCGACGCGCGGCATGAGCCATTCCTTCGGTTTCAATCGCAACGACGGGGAAGAGGATTATCAGGCGGCGGACACGCTCATCGCCGATTTCATCGACGGCGTGGCGAAGGGCGGCAACCTGCTCCTCAATATCGGTCCGCGCGGCGAGGACGCCGCGATCCCCGAGCCGCAGCTTGCCCGCCTCAAGGCGTTTGGCGATTGGCTCAGGGTCAATGGCACCGCGATCTACGGGACGGGGCCGGGCGGGGCGCCCGGCGAGACGGCCGCCGCCGTCACGGATGAGGAGCTGGAGGTCCGGTTCACGCGCCGGGCCGGGGTTGTGAACATCCTCATCCTGGGGCGGCCCACCGGCGAGAGCCTGCGTCTGCGCAATGTGGCGCTGGCGGGCGAGGCGGCGCTCCTGAGCGACGGCAGCCCCGTCCAGTTGCGGGCGGAGGAGGACGATCTGGTGCTGCAGTTCCGGCATCCGCTGGAGGGCGGCTTTGCCCCGGTCGTCGCCGTGACGGAAGGCCGCGTTTGACAGGGGCACCCCCTCGCGCTAAAACCCGCCTCGAAACGGGCTCCCGGATTTGGGGGCCTGTTTTATTTAACTACGCACCCGCGGGGACGGCGACGCTTGTAGCCATCCCCTGTCGGCCCAAAAAGGGCAGAGGAGGGCGCGTTTCCGTCATTCTTGACCAAGGAAACCGCGATGACAAAGCGCCAGGAGTCCAAGTACAAAATCGACCGCCGGATGGGCGAAAACATCTGGGGTCGTCCGAAGAGCCCGGTCAACCGCCGCGAATACGGCCCCGGCCAGCACGGCCAGCGCCGCAAGGGCAAGCTCTCGGATTACGGCGTGCAGCTGCGCGCCAAGCAGAAGCTCAAGGGCTTCTACGGCAATATTTCCGAAAAGCAGTTCCGCGGCATCTACAAGGAGGCGAACCGCCTCCGCGGCGATACCAGTGAAATCCTGATCGGCCTGCTTGAGCGCCGCCTCGACGCGGTCGTCTATCGCGCCAAGTTCGTGATGACGCCCTTCGCCGCGCGCCAGTTCGTCGGCCATGGCCACATTCTGGTCAACGGCAAACGCGTCAACGTGCCGAGCTACCGCGTCCGCGAGGGCGATGTGATCGAGGTGCGCGAGAAGTCGAAGAACCTCGCCGTGGTTCTCGAAGCCGCGCAGTCGGCCGAGCGCGACACGCCGGACTACATCGAAGTCGACCACGACAAGATGGTCGCGAAGTTCGTCCGCGTTCCGGCCTTCGGCGACGTGCCCTACGCCGCCCACATGGAACCGAACCTCGTCGTCGAATTCTATTCGCGCAGCTAGTCCTGCCGCGTCACGACAAAAGAAAAGGCCGCGCGTTGCGCGGCCTTTTTTGTGCCCGTCCGGCGAAGAAGCTTACGCCGCTTCCGTCTGGATGCCCTTCTGCGCGAGGTAGTCGCGCAGTTCACCCTGCTCGAACATCTCGCGGATGATGTCGCAGCCGCCGACGAATTCGCCCTTCACATAGAGCTGCGGAATGGTGGGCCATTCCGAGAATTCCTTGATGCCCTGGCGGATGTCGTCATCCTCCAGCACGTTGATGCCCTTGAAGGGGACGCCGAGATAGGTCAGCACCTGCACGACGGCGTTGGAAAAGCCGCATTGCGGAAAGACCGGCGTGCCCTTCATGAACAGCACCACGTCCTGGCTCGCCACTTCGCTTTTGATGCGGTCGAAGACCGGATTTTCGCTCATGTCGTTTCGTCCTTTCGCGGCTCGGGGCCGGCGCTTGTGTCAGTCCTGCGGCGCGCTGGTCTGCAGCGCCAATGCGTGAAGCTCGCTGCCCATCCCGCCCTTCAAGGCGCTGTAGACCATCTGGTGCTGCTGCACGCGGGTCTTGCCCTTGAAGGCGGCCGAGATGACGTTGGCGGCGTAGTGGTCGCCGTCGCCCGCCAGATCGCGGATGTCGACGATCGCATCGGGGATGGCTTCCTTGATGAGACGTTCGATATCCGAGGCGGTCATAGCCATGTCGTGCGCGTCTCCCGTTTGGCGCCGGCGATCACAGTTCGGCGCCTGCCGCCATATAGGCAGGCAACCAACTCTCATGGGCGGCCTTTATACCCGTCAATGATATGGGAACGCCGCCGTTGAGTGTCAATTCGTTACCGCCGGTGGTGCCGAGGCGGGTGGCGGGAACGCCCGCTTTTCCGGCCCGGGCGATGAAGGCTTCCGCCTCCTTTTCCGGCATGGTTACCAGGTAGCGGGCCTGATCCTCGCCGAAAGCCCAGGCGTGGAGGGGCAGGACGGCGTCCGGTTTGACGCTTGCGCCGAGGCCGCCCGCCATCGCCATTTCGGCGAGTGCCACCAGGATGCCGCCATCCGAAATGTCGTGAACGGCGGTGGTTCTGCCGGCGCGGATTTCGGTCCGCACGAAGTCGCCGTTGCGGCGCTCGACGGCGAGGTCGACGGGCGGCGGCGCGCTGCGGTCGTTGGTCTTTCCGGCGATGTCGCGCAGATAGATGCTCTGGCCGAGATGGCCTTTCGTCTCGCCGATCAGCACGATGGCCTCGCCGGCCGCCTTGAAGGCGACGGTCACGCGCTGTTCGAAATTATCGAGCAGGCCGACCGCGCCGATGGCGGGTGTCGGCAGGATGCCCTTGCCGTTGGTCTCGTTGTAGAGCGACACATTGCCCGAGACGACAGGGAAGTCGAGAGCGCGGCAGGCATCGCCGATGCCTTCGATGCAGCCGACGAACTGGCCCATGATGTCCGGCTTTTCGGGGTTGCCGAAATTCAGGTTGTCGGTGATGGCAAGCGGCTCCGCACCCACTGCCGTCAGGTTGCGCCAGCATTCGGCAACCGCCTGCCTGCCGCCTTCGCGCGGGTCGGCGGCGCAATAGCGCGGCGTCACGTCGAGCGTGAAGGCGAGGCCCTTGGGCCCGTTCTCGACGCGGATCACGGCCGCGTCGCCGCCGGGGCCGATGGCGGTGTTGCCCTGAATGAGGTGGTCATATTGTTCCCAGACCCAGCGGCGCGAGCACATGTCGGGCAGCGCCAGCATCCGGGTCAGCACATCGCCGATATCGTTCGGCGCGGGCACGTCGGCCGGGTCGAGCGGCTTCGGCTTTTCCGCCGCGATCCAGGGGCGGTCGTATTCGGGCGCCTGATCGCCCAGTTCCTTGATCGGCAGATCGGCCATGACCTGGCCATGCTGCTTGATCAGGAAGCGCAGATCGTCGGTCGTCTTGCCGATCACCGCGAAGTCGAGGCCCCATTTGACGAAGATCGCCTCGGCCTCTTTCTCCTTCGCCGGGTCGAGCACCATGAGCATGCGCTCCTGGCTTTCCGACAGCATCATTTCGTAGGCCGTCATGCCGTCTTCGCGGCAGGGCACCTTGTCGAGGTCGAGTTCGACGCCGAGATCGCCCTTCGCGCCCATTTCGACGGCGGAGCAGGTGAGGCCGGCGGCGCCCATGTCCTGAATGGCGATGACGGCGCCGGACGCCATCAGTTCGAGGCAGGCTTCGAGCAGCAGCTTTTCGGAGAAGGGATCGCCGATCTGCACGGTCGGGCGTTTCTCTTCCGAGTTCTCGCCGAATTCGGCCGATGCCATGGTCGCGCCGTGAATGCCGTCGCGTCCGGTCTTGGAGCCGAGATAGACGATGGGGAGGCCGACGCCCTTCGCTTCCGAATAGAAAATCTTGTCGGCGTCCGCGAGGCCCGCCGCGAAGGCGTTCACGAGGCAGTTGCCGTTGTAGCTCGGATCGAAATTCACTTCGCCACCGATGGTCGGCACGCCGAAGCTGTTGCCGTAGCCGCCGACGCCCGCGACGACGCCCGACACGATGTGCCGCGTGCGCGGATGGTCCGGCTCGCCGAAACGGAGCGCGTTCAGCGCCGCAATGGGCCGCGCGCCCATCGTGAAGACGTCGCGCAGTATGCCGCCGACGCCGGTCGCGGCGCCTTCATGCGGTTCGATGTAGGAGGGATGGTTGTGGCTTTCCATCTTGAAGATGATCGCCTGCCCGTCGCCGATATCGACGACGCCCGCATTCTCGCCCGGCCCGCAGATGACGCGCGGTCCTGTGGTGGGCAGCGTGCGCAGCCACTTCTTCGACGATTTGTACGAGCAGTGCTCGTTCCACATGGCGGAGAAGATGCCGAGTTCGGTCAGCGTCGGTTCGCGGCCGATCAGGTCGAGAATGCGCTGGTACTCGTCGGGCTTGAGGCCGTGCTCGGCGATCAGCTCCGGGGTGATCCTGACATCGTTCGGTATCACGCAACCGCCTCCAGCACGCTTTCGAACAGGGCCCTGCCGTCGGTCGAGCCGTTCAGCGGTTCGATCATGTTTTCGGGATGCGGCATCAGGCCGAACACATTGCCGCGTTCGTTGAGAATACCGGCAATGTCGTTCAGCGAGCCGTTCGGGTTGGTGCCATGCGCATAGCGCAGGCCGACGCGGCCTTCGCCCTCGAGGCGCTTCAGCGTTTCCGGGTCGGTGAAGTAATTACCGTCGCCATGCGCGACGGGGCAGCGCCACACCTGGCCTGCTTCGTATTTGCGCGTGAAGTCCGTATCGGCATTCGCGACTTCGAGGTCGACATGCTTGCAGACGAATTTCAGGCCGGCGTTCCGCATCAGCACGCCGGGCAGCAGGCCCGCCTCGCAAAGGATCTGGAAGCCGTTGCAGACGCCCAGCACGCGCACGCCCCTGTCGGCCGCCTTCGCGATCGCCGGCATGATATTGCCGCGCGCGGCGATGGCGCCGGTGCGGAGATAGTCGCCATAGGAAAAGCCGCCGCACAGCACCACAAGGTCGGTGTCGGGCAGATCGCGGTCGGCATGCCAGACGGCTGCCGGCCTGGTGCCGGTGATGGTCTCGAGCGCGCGCAGCATGTCGCGCTCGCGGTTGGAGCCGGGAAAGACGACGACGGCTGATTTCATGCTCACTTCTCGTCCAGCTCGACCGCGTAGTTTTCGATCACCGTGTTGGCGAGGAGCTTCTTGCTCATCTCTTCCAGCGCGGCGCGTGCCTTTGCCGGGTCCGTCTCGGCGAGTTCGACCTCGAAGAGCTTGCCCTGACGGACGCTTGCGACGCCCGAAAAGCCGAGCGAGCCCAGCGCGCCCTCGATGGCCTTTCCCTGCGGATCGAGAACGCCGTTCTTCAGCGTGACTTTGATACGCGCTTTCATACTTCCTCGCGTCACTTCACCAGTTTGGGGCCGCTGCGCTTCGGCTCGTTCTCGAACAGGATGCCGAGCCGCCGTGCGACTTCCGAATAGGCTTCGATCAGTCCACCCATGTCGCGGCGGAAGCGGTCCTTGTCCATCTTGTCGTTGGTGCGGGTGTCCCACAGCCGGCAGCAATCCGGGCTGATCTCGTCCGCGAGGACGACGCGCACCATCTCGCCTTCGTAGAGGCGGCCGAACTCGACCTTGAAGTCGACAAGGCGGATGCCGATGCCGAGGAAGAGGCCGGTCAGGAAGTCGTTGATGCGCAGCGCGAGCGCCATCATGTCGTCGATTTCCTGCGGCGTCGCCCAGCCGAAGGCCGTGATGTGTTCTTCCGACACCATCGGGTCGTGCAGCTCGTCGTTCTTGTAGTAGAACTCGATGATCGAGCGCGGCAGCACCGTGCCCTCGTCGATGCCGAGGCGCTTCGAAAGCGAACCGGCCGCCACGTTGCGCACCACCACCTCGCAGGGGATGATCTCGACTTCGCGGATGAGCTGTTCGCGCATGTTGAGCGCGCGGATGAAATGCGTCGGTACGCCGATCTCGTTCAGCCGCGTGAAAATGAATTCCGAGATGCGGTTGTTGAGGACGCCCTTGCCCTCGATGGTGGCGCGTTTCTGCGCGTCGAAGGCCGTCGCATCGTCCTTGAAGTGCTGAATGAGCGTGCCCGGTTCCGGGCCCTCGTAAAGCACCTTTGCCTTGCCTTCGTAAACGCGTCTGCGCCGGCTCATGTCATGATTCCAATCGGTTAGCCCGGAGGGTCGTCTGGGCGCGCGGGGGTCGCCCGCGCGAATTTCGAGGGGCCGCTCCAAGGCGGTAGGAGAGCCGGAAGCGGCAGCGGAATCGGCCCTCCGGCGTGCGCAAAGTACCCCAAGGCCAGAAGCGATACAACGAGCCTTTGGTGCGGCGCAACCCTGGAGAAAAACGGCTGGAAATCAGGGCTTTAGCCAATTTGCCGCAAGGCGCCGCCCGTCTTCCGTTCGCGGTTGATTTGGGGAGGCCGGGCGGCTATGCCTAGGGTCAAATTGCCGCCGGCCGCGCTTTCGCTGGCCGGGGCGCATCCGCCCTCTGAACGGAGAGTTTCCATTCATGTCCACCTTCGACAAGCGCGAAGACGGTTTCGAGAAGAAGTTCGTCCATGACGAAGAGTTGCGTTTCAAGGCCAATGCGCGGCGCAACAAGCTGCTCGGGCTCTGGGCGGCGGAACTGATGGGGCTTTCCGGCGACGCCGCCGCGGCCTATGCGCAGGAAGTGATCGCGGCCGATTTCCAGGAAGCCGGCGACGAGGACGTTTTCCGCAAGATTCGCGGCGATTTCGACGCCAAGGGCGTGGAGCAGTCGGATCACCAGATCCGCCGCACCATGACCGAACTGATGGATGAGGCGGTCCGCCAGCTCCAGAGCTGAGGACGGCTACTGCTCGAAAACGGAGATGCAGCCGAGAAGCAGCATCTCGTCTACCGACGCGCCCTCCATCGGCAGATGGACGATTTCAAGTTTCAGGAAATCGCGGTTCACGCCGCCGAGCCGCCCCTGTGTCACATGGGGGCGGCGGTCGCGCGTGACCATCCGATAGACCTCCGCGTTCTCGGCGACGTGGTCAGGATGGTAGAAACCCGAAATCGTCAGGCCCGTCGGATCGAAATCGAGCCAGCGCGTCAGCTTGGTGCCGACAAGGCGCAGGCGCCAGTCCGTTGCCGTTTCGTCGGTCGGCTGCAGCACGAACACATTCGGAAGCAGGGGCGCGGCCTCGCGGCAGGGGAGGTCGGCGCGGCGAAGCACGCGGCCGTTGATGTGGTGCTTTTCCCAGAATGCGATGAGGGCCAGCGATTCAGGATGGGTGGCAGCCGGGATCGCCTCGACGAGCGCCTCTATTCGGGCGGTCTGGGCCTCTGTGGGGAGCTGATTTCTCGCATCGGCGTGCATCGTCGCCATCCTGGCTTCATGTCGCGGAGTGTTCTGTCCGCTGGTTTCATGTCATCAGTAAAGCAATAAAATCCCCTTAAAATAGAGGCATTTCCGGTTCGAAACGGTGTCAGTTTCCCTCCGCGGCCTTCATCAGCGTAGCCGCAAAGCTGCGGGCCGCGGTTTCCCTTGCGTCCGTTTCGGAGAGGCCGGGGATATTGTTTGCCGGCGACTCACGCAGGCGATGCATGGCGGCCCAGGCCACGATCTCGATGCCGAGCCGCGCCGCCAGGCGGAGGGCGGGCGAGGGCGTGCCTTTCCGGTTCGCGGCCTTCAGGGCCACGCTTGCAAGATGGTCACGGTGGCGGGCCCGGAGATCGCGCGCGTGCATTTCCTCGAATTCGGGTATTTCGGAGGAGCAGCGGTCGACCAGCCAGATGGCGCGGCGAGCCTCGCAGAGCATGTCGTAGAGCTCTTCGCCGATGCGGTGCAGCGTCTCCACCTCCACTGTCGCGCGCGGCTTCAGCGCATTGTCGAGCGCCGGCCAGTGGCGGACCTCCGCCGTCCGGGCCGAGAAGATCGCCGCCGTCGTCTTCATCCCGGGATCGGCGAGGGGCAGGGCGAGCGTGTTGAGTGGCTGCGCGCAGACCTTCAGGATCGCAAGGTGGAAGAGGGCCTCCTTGCTCGTCACATAGAGATAGAGGGTCCCGGCCGAAACGCCCGCCGCCTTGGCCACATCGGCCATTTGCGTGCGCCTTACCCCCAGATCCGTGAAGCAGGCAATGGCGGCTTCGGCGATGTCGTCCACCTTTTGCGGGGTCTTCTTGCGAGCCACTCCTCGTTCCTTCCTTTCCGGTTTCTCCGGCGGTTTCCCATCCGGATTTCGAATCGTCTTGACTCTCAGGATAAATGAATGAACCATTCAGTCAATTAATTCGGAGGGAGATGGAAAATGACCCGCCTTTGGCTCTGTCTGGTATTCGCGACGCTGTTGCCGTTTTCCGCGCTGGCGGAAGGCTGGACGCATTACGGGGGCGACGCGGGCGGGCAGCGCCATTCCGCATCGGCGCAGATCACGCCGGCGAATGTCGGCAAGCTCGCGCCGGCATGGACCTATTCGACAGGCGACATGACGGCCCGCGTGGACGACATGAAATACAGCGCCTTCGAGGGCACGCCGGTTCTGGTCGCGGGCTCGCTCATCTTCTGCTCGCCCTTCAACGAGGTGATCGCGCTCGATCCCGGCACGGGCGCGCAGAAGTGGCGCTACGACCCGAAGGTTGCGACCGGCTACCGGCCGGGCAACCAGTTCATCTGCAGGGGCGTCACGCCCTGGGTGGATGCGGCGGCGGGCGAGGGCGATCTCTGCGCCACGCGGCTTTTCATGGGCACGGTCGACTCGCGGCTCATCGCCCTCGATGCCGGGACAGGCCAGCCTTGCCTCGGCTTCGGCATGGACGGTGAAGTCCGCATCGATCCCGGTATGGCGCTTCAATGGCCCGGCGAATTCCAGATCACGTCGCCGCCTTCGGTCGCCAATGGCGTCGTCGTCATCGGTTCCGCCATCAGCGACAATCGCCGCGTCGATGCGCCGAAGGGCACGGTCCGCGCCTTCGATGCGCGCACGGGCAAGCCGCGCTGGGAATTCAATCCGGTGACACGCGGCGCGAAGGATCATCCCGAAGACTGGCCGCGCGGCGTCGCGGAACATACCGGTCATGCCAATGTCTGGGCGCCGATGTCGGCGGACGAGACGCGCGGGCTCTTCTTCCTGCCGACATCATCGCCCAGCCCCGACTTCTTCGGCGGCGAGCGTTCCGGCGACAACCGCTATGCGAATTCCGTCGTCGCGCTCGATGCCCGCACGGGCGATGTCCGCTGGCATTTCCAGACCGTGCATCATGACGTCTGGGACTACGATCTTCCCGCGCAGCCGAGCCTCGTCACGCTGACGCGCGACGGCAAGCCGCTCGATGCCGTGGTGCAGGTGACGAAGACCGGCTTCGTCTTCGTGCTGGACCGCGATACCGGGAAGCCGATCTTCGAGGTGGAAGAGCGCGCGGTGCCCCAAGGCGGCGCGGCGGGCGAGTTTCTCTCGCCGACGCAGCCCTTCCCCGTTGCACCGCCGCCGCTGGTGCCGCAGACGTTGTCGCCGGACGATGCCTGGGGCCTTACATACTGGGACCGCAAGGCCTGCCGCGAAAAGATCGCGGGCGCGCGTTCGGAAGGTCTCTTCACGCCCCCCTCGCCGCAAGGCACGATCATGTATCCCTTCACGGGCGGCGGTGCGAACTGGGGCGGCATGGCGTTCGATCCCGAAAGCCAGCTCATGTACATCAACACGAGCCGCGCCGCGCATCTCATCACGCTGATCCCGTCGGAAAACTATGAAGCCGCGAAAGCGGCCGAGCCGAACGAGGAAATCTCGCCGCAGGCGCCGACGCGCTGGGCGGTGAAGCGCGAGCTTGTGCTCTCGCCGCTCGATCTGCCCTGCAACCCGCCGCCCTGGGGCATGCTGACCGCAGTCGATCTCTCCGATGGCACGATCGCGTGGGAAAGTGTGCTCGGTACCGTGCGCGACCTCGCTCCAGTGCCACTGCCGTGGAAACTCGGCACGCCGAATTTCGGCGGACCCATCGTCACGGCGGGCGGCGTCGTCTTCATCGGAGCGGCGATGGACGATTACCTGCGCGCCTTCGACGCCGCCTCGGGCGAGGAGTTGTGGAAGGGCCGTCTTCCCGCGGGCGGGCAGGCGACGCCCATGACCTATGAATGGGAGGGCCGCCAATATGTCGTCATCGCCGCCGGCGGCCATGCCCGCGCGACGACGAGGCTCGGCGACTCCGTGGTTGCCTTCGCGTTGCCGGAGTAGCCCCGCATTCCGCTTGTCATCGTCCCGCGCCTCCCCGCACAATCCTCCCGCGAACAACAATAAAAAGGGGAGGGGTGGGCATGACCGCCTATGAAAACGTCACCATCGAGAGACAAGGCCCGGTAGCGCTCGTCCGGTTCGACCGGAAAGGCGCGCGCAACGCCTTCAATCAGCAGACGATCCTCGAACTCACGGACGTCGCGCGCCGCTTCCATGACGATCTCGAAACGCAGGCCGTGGTACTGACCGGTACACGCGAAGCCTTCTCCGGCGGTATCGACCTGAAGGAAAGAGCGAGCCGCGCCGTCACGGCGGGCACCGATCTCGAACTCAGGCAGGTCTATTATCGCGGCGTGAAGCTCTGCCAGGCCTGGGAGGACATGCCGCAGATCACGGTCGCCGCGATCGAGGGCATGGCGGTCGGTGCGGGCGTCGCGCTGCCGCTCGCGCTCGACTGGCGCGTCATGGGGCGGAACGCCTTTCTCTACGTCCCGGAAGTGAAGATCGGCATCAACCTGCAATGGGGTGCGCTGCCGCGTCTCATCACGCTGGTCGGCCCCGCCCGCGCGAAGCGCATCTGCATTCTCTGCGAGCGCATGAGCGCCGCGCATGCCCTCGACTGGGGCCTCATCGAGGAGATCGCGGATGACGGCCATGTCGTCGAAAAGGCGATGGAGCTTGCCGCCACCGCAGCGTCGATGCCCGCGCCCGCCATCCGCATGGTCAAGGAAGCGGTCAACGCAACGGCCAATGCGCTGCACAAGGTGAGCGCCTATGCCGATGCCGACCAGAGCCAGCTCTCGACCAATTTCCGCTCGGCGCGGGAGGAAAGCGACAAGTTCGTGAAGGGAAAGCGGTAGCCGTCAGGCCGCCGCTTCCTTCACCTTCAGCCGCGCCGCAATCTGTTCGAGCGAGAAGAGATGGTTGCCTTCCTTCACGACGTCATAGACCGTGACGTTCAGTGCCCGGAGCGTCTTGCGGACGATCTGTCTCGTCTCCGGGTGTTCGTCGAAGTCGATCACGTTGACGCAACAGGTGTTCTGGTCGATGGCCGCGAAGGTCGAGAGGCCGGAGCCCAGCGCCCAGCCGATCACCAGGCGGTTGATGCCGCCATGCGCGACGAGGGCGAGCGTCTCCCATTCGGGTTCGGCGATCACCTCTTCGAGCGCGGAGACGACGCGCGCGTTCACTTCCTCGAAGCTGTCGCCGCCATTGTAGCGCGCGCCGGGCAGATGCGCGTCGCGGAACGAATAGGCGATGTCGTTCAGATCCTTGATCTGGTCGCGGAAGGAGCTGTTGCTCTGGAATTCCACGAAATGCTCCAGCGGCTCGATTTCGAGCCCGCGCCCTTCGAGGATGAGTTGCGCCGTCTCGACGGAGCGCGGAAAGCTCGACGTCACCGCCCGGTCGAACGGAATTTTCTGGAGCGCCTTGCCGGTCAGGCTCGCCTGTTCGCGGCCCCAATCCGTCAGCGGCACGGCGGAGGCATCCGCCACCCGGTTCCCCTTGTCGTCGACATAGGAAACGTCGCCATGGCGGAACAGATAGATGCGGCGGCGGCGCGAGCCGTCGAAAGCGGTGCGAAGCATGGGCTTTCCCCCGGAAGAAAATAACGATGCCGCGCAGTATAGGCGGGAATGTGACGGAGAAGTGAAGCCTTACTCCGCCGCCTTCCCCTTGTTGTTTTTCTGCGCCGCCGCCATCGCGTCTTTCCCGAACACCCGCGCGAAGATCGTGTCGACATGCTTGGTGTGGTAGCCGAGGTCGAACAGTGCTTCGAGTTCGGCGTCGGAAAGCTTCGCCGAGACGTCCTTGTCCGCCTTCAGCAACTCAAGGAAATTGCCTTCCCCGCGCCAGACCGGCATGGCGTTCCGCTGCACGAGGCGGTAGGCGTCCTCGCGGGAGGCACCCTTCTGCGTCAGCGCCAGCAGCACGCGCTGCGAATGGACGAGCCCGCCGAGCTTGTCGAGGTTCTTCTGCATCTGCTCGGGATATACCAGCAGCTTGTCGATCACGCCGGTCAGTCGCGCCAGCGCGAAGTCGAGCGTCACCGTCGCGTCCGGGCCGATCATGCGTTCGACGGAGGAGTGCGAGATATCGCGCTCATGCCAGAGTGCCACGTTCTCCATCGCCGGGAGCGCCATGCCGCGCACGAGCCGGGCGAGGCCGGTCAGGTTTTCCGTCAGCACCGGGTTTCGCTTGTGCGGCATTGCCGACGAGCCCTTCTGGCCTTCGGAAAAGAACTCTTCGGCTTCCAGAACCTCGGTGCGCTGCAGGTGGCGGATTTCCGTCGCCACGCGCTCGATGGAGGAGGCGATGACGCCGAGCGTCGCGAAATACATGGCGTGGCGGTCGCGCGGGATCACCTGCGTCGACACGGGTTCCGGCTCGAGGCCGAGCGCCTTCGCGACATGTTCTTCCACGCGCGGATCGATATTGGCAAAGGTGCCGACGGCGCCCGAGATCGCGCAGGTCGCGACTTCCTTGCGGGCGTTCACCAGCCGCTCGCGGCAGCGTGTGAACTCGGCATAGGCTTCCGCCATCTTCAGGCCGAAGGTCACCGGCTCGGCATGGATGCCGTGGCTGCGGCCGATGGAAACCGTGTCCTTGTGCTCGAAGGCGCGGCGCTTGATGGCGGCCAGCAGATCGTCGATATCCTTCAGCATGATGTCGGCGGCGCGGACAAGCTGCACATTGAAGCAGGTGTCCAGCACGTCGGAAGACGTCATGCCCTGATGGACGAAGCGCGAATCCTCGCCGATGAATTCGGCCAGATGCGTGAGAAACGCGATGACGTCGTGCTTCACCTCGCGCTCGATCTCGTCGATCTTGGCGACGTCGAACACGGCCTTGTCGCCGCGCTCGCGAATGTTCTTCGCGGCCTCCTTCGGGATCACGCCCAGTTCCGCCAGCGCCTCGCAGGCATGCGCCTCGATTTCGAACCAGATGCGGAACTTCGTGTCGGGTTCCCAGATGGCGACCATTTCGGGCCGCGAATAGCGCGGAATCATCAGGCGCCTCTCAAGGTTGGCGGGGCAGGGGGAAGGAATGGGCAGGGTTTAGCACCGGGGGGCCCGCCTCTCAAGGGGATGCTTCCGGTGGCGCTTCCGGGGTCTTGGCGCTAGGCTTTCCCCAAGGAAAAAGGCAAAAACGAAGGGGAGGGGCTGATGGACAGCAATCTGAAGGGCGCGAAGCCGGTCATGCCGGAACTCGCGAAGCTCGACGCGACCGCGCAGGCCGAACTGGTGCGCAAGGGCGAGCTGACGGCGCTGGAGCTGGTGGAGGCGGGCATTTCCCGCATCGAACAGGTCAATCCCCAGGTCAACGCCGTGGTGGAAAAATTCTACGACCGGGCGCGCGAAGCGGCCAAAGGCAAGCTGCCCGAGGGGCCCTTCACCGGCGTCCCGAACCTCGTGAAGGATCTCGACAATCTGAAAGGCACGCGCGCCACCTCCGGCTCGCGCTTTCTCGCGCAGAATATCTCGCCGGAAACCGATCCCATCATCGCGGGCAAGGAGAAGTCGGGCTTCGTCATGGTCGGCAAGAGCAACACGCCGGAATTCGGCCTGCTCGGCACGACGGAATCGCTGCTGCTCGGTTCTTGCAACAATCCGTGGAACGTCGCGCATTCGCCGGGCGGTTCGTCGGGCGGCGCGGCGGCGGCGGTCGCTTCCGGCATGGTGCCTGTCGCCCATGCGACGGATGGCGGCGGTTCGATCCGCATTCCCGCTTCCTGCTGCGGCGTCTTCGGGCTGAAGCCGAGCCGTGGCCGCATCTATCTCGGCGAGAGGCAATTGCCGGGCGATATCGGGTTCCAGCATTGCGTCAGCCGTTCGGTTCGCGACAGTGCGACGCTGCTCTCGCTCACGGAGCTCACGGGCAAGGAAGCCGTGCTGCCGCCGGTCGGCCGCGTCGAGGGGCCGGGCAAGAAGCGCCTCAGGATCGCTTTCGGCACCATGGACTACAAGGGCCGGGAGCCCGCGCCGGATGTGAAGGCGGCACTTGAGGATGTGGCGCAGCTCTGCGCCGATCTCGGTCACGAGATTGTCCCCGCTCGGAACCGGATCGATGGCGCTGCCTTTGAGGATGCGTTCCTCGCCGCCTGGGCGTCGGGCCCGGCGGAGCTTGTCGCGCTCGTGAAGCAGATGGGCCTCGATCCCGAAGCCGTGCTTGAGCCCTGGACCGTCGGCCTTGCCGAGCTCTTCAACAGCAAGCCCGCGGGCACGCTGGAAAAGTCGCTCGCCCATTTCGCGAAAGTCACCGCACAGACCGAGGCCTTCATGGCGGATTACGACGTCTGGCTGACGCCGGTGCTGGCCTCCGCGCCGCCGAAGACCGGCGAGCAGGCGCCGACCGTGCCTTTCGATACGCTTTATGAGCGCGTCTTCAACTACGTCACCTACACGCCGCTCCACAATGTGGTGGGCACGCCCGCCATGTCCGTGCCGCTGTCGTGGAACAAGGCCGGCCTCCCCATCGGCTCGCAATTCGCCGCGCAGCCCGGGCAGGAGAAAGTCCTCCTCGAACTCGCCTTCGAACTCGAACAGGCCCGTCCGTGGGCGGACAAATATCCGCCGGTGTTTGCGGGATAACCACTTGCTCTTCAAGTGGCGGTTTTCTACGAGGTTGTCCAAATAAGAAATGTCATCCCGGCGAAAGCCGGGATCCACTCGCAGATCAACTGGCCGCAGCCATTGACTTGTATTGGACGGTGGCTGCGATTAATGCCTCCCTCGACATCGCTTACTAAGGGAACCAATGGGTCCCGGCTTTCGCCGGGATGACATTTCCTTTTCAGGGTGCCCGCTTCCAAAAACCGGGGACAAAAATCTTGTCCCCACGTGTGGCAATCGCGTCAGAACCGGAATGTCACAGCGTGCAAACCGGACACAGGGCCGAGATTTCTTATCCCCGGTTTCAGGCACATTGCCATTGCCACCCATGATCCGTCTTCCATGCGAAGACCGTCGAAATCACCCCGGGGATTATTACGCGCAAACTGCGCCGGGAGACGGGGATAAGAAGCCGGATACCCCTTCATGACGGTTTGATGACAGTTCGATGACGGTCCGGCCGGGGGCAAGCCGGAAAGATGTTGTTTTTCAACAGGTTGATTGACGTTTTCGCCATTCGCCGGTTTTGCGCAAAAACCGCGTTTTCCCGCCTGATCGTCCGTGTTCAGATCAATCCCAAAGTCCGGAAACTCGCATGCCGTCCCTTGCCGACGACGAGGTGGTCATGCACCTCGATGCCGAGGGGTTTCGCCGTATTGACGATCTGGCGCGTCATCTCGACATCTGCGGTGGAGGGCGTCGGGTCGCCTGACGGATGGTTGTGCACGAGGATGAGGGCGGAGGCGTTGAGTTCGAGTGCGCGTTTGACGACTTCGCGCGGATAGACCGGCGTGTGGTCGACCGTTCCCTTCTGTTGCACTTCGTCCGCGATCAGAACATTTTTCCGGTCGAGGAAGAGGATGCGAAATTGTTCGGTCGGGTTGTGCGCCATCGAGGCGGAGCAGTAATCGAGGAGCGCGTTCCACGAACCCAGCACCTCCTTCTTCAGCACCGCAGCTTGCGAAAGCCGGATCCCGGCCTCGCGGGCAATGCGCAATTCGGTGACGGTCGCGTCCTTCACGCCCTTCACTTCGCGCAGACGGGCGGGCTCTGCGTTCAGCACTTCCGAGAAGCCGCCGAACTTCGCGATAAGCTCCTTCGCGAGCGGCTTCACGTCGCGTTGCGGGATCGCGCGGAAGAGGATGAGTTCTAGAAGTTCGTAGTCGGGCAGCGTTTCCGGCGATTTCAGGAAGCGCTCGCGAAGCCTTTCGCGATGTCCGGCGTAGTGCGGCTTGGCGTCGGCGTCGCCGCTCTCCATTCGTTCGGCTCAGGCGTAGGGCGGGCAGTCGAAGCCCGCCGGCGATTTCGTGAAGATTTCCGCGCCGTCTTCCGTGATGCCGATCGAATGCTCGAACTGCGCGGAGAGCGAGCGGTCGCGCGTGACCGCCGTCCAGCCGTCGGACAGGATCTTCACGCCCGGCTTGCCGAGATTGATCATCGGCTCGATGGTGAAGAACATGCCCTGCTTCAGCACCGCGCCCTGGCCCTTGCGACCGTAGTGAAGGATGTTCGGCGCATCGTGGAAGACGCGGCCGAGCCCGTGGCCGCAGAATTCGCGCACCACCGAGCAGCGCTGGCTTTCGGCGAATTCCTGAATCGCCCAGCCGATGTCGCCGAGCGTCGCGCCGGGCTTTGCCGCCGCGATGCCGCGCATCATGGATTCATACGTCACCTCGACAAGCCGCTGCGCCTTGCGCGGCGCTTCGCCGGCGAAATACATGCGGTTGGTGTCGCCGTGCCAGCCGTCGAGGATGTAGGTCACGTCGATATTGACCGCGTCGCCGTCGCGCAGCACGCGGTCGCCGGGAATGCCGTGGCAGACGACGTGGTTGATAGAGGTGCAGCAGGACTTGCGGAAGCCGCGATAATTCAGCGGCGCGGGATAGGCGCCGTGGTCCATCGCATAGTCGAAGACGAGCTTGTCGAGCGCGTCCGTCGTCACGCCGGGACGCACTTCAGCGACCAGCATGTCGAGCGCGCTCGCGGCAAGCCGGCCGACGCGGCGCATGCCTTCGAAGGCTTCGGCGTCGTGGAGCTTGATCCGGCCGATATTGACGTCCGGGGCTTCGGCTGCGTCGGTAAAACTCATCTCGTCTCGCAATCGGGAAGAAGGGTGATTTGTCCAGCCTAACATAGTATCGCGGCCGCCGCGGGCCTAGCCCCCGATTTCCGGGGCTTTTGCGGGGTTTTCCGGGCCCCGCTGCATTTGAAAGGGCGGTCGCGGGGGCGTTATCCTGTATAGATAGCCGCGAGCCCCCGAGCGAAGGACAAGACCCATGCCCGATACGAAACTCGTCACCGCCTGCGTGCTGCTGATCGGCGATGAGATTCTGTCGGGCCGCACCCGGGATTCGAACCTCGGCTATATCGCGACGCATCTGAACAGGATCGGCGTGCAGGTGCGCGAGGCGCGCGTCATTCCCGATATCGAGGAGACGATCGTCGCGACGCTGAACGAGGTCAGGGCGCGCTACGACTATGTTTTCACGACCGGCGGTATCGGCCCGACGCATGACGACATCACGGCGGACGCGGTCGCCAAGGCCTTCGGCGTCGGCATCGATTACCATCCGGAAGCCGTGAAGCTGCTCGGCGATCACTACGCGGCGACCGGCGGCGAATTCACCAAGGCGCGGATGCGGATGGCGCGGCTGCCGGAAGGCGCCACCATGATCGACAACCCCTTGAGCAAGGCGCCCGGTTTCCAGATCGGCAATGTCTTCGTGATGGCCGGCGTGCCGATGGTCATGCAGGTCATGCTGGACAGCCTGACCGGCCGCCTCGAAGGCGGCGCTGCGATGCAGAGCCGCACCGTCACCGGCCAGATCGGCGAGGGCACCATCGCGGAAAAACTGGGCGACCTGCAGGCCCGCCACCCGGATGTCGGCATCGGCAGCTATCCCTATTACCGGGGCAAGGTTTTCGGCACCAGCATCGTCATGCGCGCCGTCGATTCGACCGAGCTCGATATCGTCGCGGGCGAGGTGGCGGAATTGATGCGCGCCTTTGGCGTGGAACCCGCCATCGGCGATCCGGCATGATAAATGGCGGAAAAGCTGGGATTTCTGTCGCATATCTGCAACAGACGCGGCAACATTACGAAAGTTTCAGCATCCCTGCCGGTTCTGGCGCGATACAATTTCTGACGAACCGACTAGAGTTCTCGGCTTGAAGGGTCTGTCGGTCGCGTCTGGCGGCTTGCTTCGCACGGGGAGGCTGGCAGAGGGGAAACAGGCTTCGACCTGCAAATAATAGCCTGGGAACGATTTAGGGTCACGGTACCCGGAGGGAGAAACGACATGAAGAAGACCATCGGAATTTTGGGCCTGGTCGCCGGCGCTGCGATGATGCTGTCGAGCGCTGCCTCGGCTCTCGACTCGAGCTTCGACGCGCAGTCGAAGTCCGGCACGCACAAGTTCTACGTCTGGTGCACCGGCGGCGCGGACAGCGAGCAGACCGCCCAGGGCGCGAATGCCAAGGAAGCTCAGGCGACGCTCGCCGCGAGCGCCGGCGGCAATTGCTGGCCGGTATGGCAGGGCCTCGAGGGCTAAGCTCTCGTCGCTTCGACGGAATGACAAACGGCGGTCCCTCGGGGCCGCCGTTTTTCTTTGTGCGCTCTTTAGTTTTTGCGCTCGCGCCCGCGAGCGGGCATACCTGTGGCAGAAGGGCCCCTTGGCGAAACTGGTATACGCAGCAGACTTAAAATCTGCTTCTCGTAAGGGAGTGCGGGTTCGAGTCCCGCAGGGGCCACCACTCCGCGTTCAGCCGTGACCGGCCAGCGCGTGGCGGTCTTCGCTGTAGAGCGCGTCGGCGGGCAGGCTTTCGTCTTCCTTCAGGGAGGCGTCGAACTTGTAGAGCGTCGAGCAGTAGCCGCAGACGATCTCGTTTTCGCGGCCCATGTCGAGGAAGACATGCGGATGATCGAAGGGCGGGTTCGCGCCGATGCACTCGAACTCCCTGACGCCGATACGGATTTCCCGGACGCCCGCCTGGTTGCTGAATTTCGGTGTGGCTCCGCCGCTCATCTCGCGCTCTCCGCATGACCTGAAACTGCGGTGAAACTAGAGCCGCGCGGAGCCCTCCGCAAGGCGTCCGGACGGCGGATTCCGCGCCGGTCGGCGAAAAACGCCATTTCCGGTGCAAGCTGTTGAAAGGACAAGGGTTTCCGGTCTTTTGCCGGTTTGACTGTCATCGTATTGTCATGAAAATGTCACAAACACTTTCCGGCGGGGCGGGAGGGGGTGCCGAGGGGTCCCGGGGCGGCTGCGCGCGACGGAAGATATCCCCTCTTGAAACCGGAATCGCCCGGCCGCGAGAGGGCGGGTCCGGGCGGAGGGAAGGCCTCATGATCCGTAGACGGATGATCCCGAACGCCGTCCGGCGGGACGCCCCGGAGGCGCAAAAAGCGGATTTGAAGATATCCCCACTTGAAATCGAAAATCGCCGGGCCGGATTTCGCGGCGGCGCGCAGAATTCTCGCGCAGGCGGCAAATACGTGGCGGATGGGCCACAGCGGGGATAGGGGAGTGTCGTTTTTCAGCTTCCGCCTTGGGGCAATTGCTCCGGCTCTCGTCTGGCAAGGCGCTGGAGGGCGGCGGGTTTTTTCAGGATGATTCTGGCGTAACCGGTTTCGATGAGGCCTTGCGTTTCCAGTTGCTTGAGGAGGCCATTCAACGTCTGGCGGGAGATGCCGACCGTGGTGGCGAGGTCTTTCTGGGAGAGGCGGAACTCGACGGCGCGGCGGCCGGGGAGGGACCTTCCTTCCTCCTCCGCGAAGTAGAGCAGGCGCTGGGCGAGGCGGGTCATGGCGGGGAGCGTCGCCGTACTCACGATATGGGCGATGGCGAGACGGTAGTGCTCGCAGAGGAGGCGGGTGAAGGCGGCATAATGTGCCGCGCTCCCTTCGGTAAGCTTGCGGAAGGCAGGGGGAGCGAGCTGCAGCACGCTTGCCTCGCCGATGGCGACGGCGTCCGAGAAGCGGGGGCGGCCATCCAGCATGGAGGATTCGCCGAACCATGTGCCGGGATTGGTGGCGCCGAGAAGGGCAGGACTGCCGTCTCCCGCGTAATGGACGATGCGGACCTCGCCCGCGAGCAGCAGGAAGAGGCCGTTCGGTGCGTCGCCCGTGAGATAGATCGGCTGGTTGCGGAAGCGGCGGATGCGGGCTTCCGCGACGATGCCTTCCGCCAGCGCCGGCGGCAGCGCGGCGAACCATTCGGAACGCGAGAGGATATGACGCAGGGCTTTCCCGTTCATGTGGCACCTATACATCCGGCAGACCGGCATTGGCGGAAAAAGCGCGCGAATTGTCAAGTATCTGACAATTCGATTTGACGGATGGGCCTAGTCTCCGCCGCATCAACAAGAGGAGATGCGGGATGGCGATGAGCGCTTTGGTGGAAACGCCGGTGAGAGGCCAGGTGAGCGAGGCGGAATGGGCGCTGCGGGTGGAGCTTGCGGCCTGCTACCGAATGATCGCGCATCTGGGCTGGGACGATCTCGTCTTCACGCATATTTCGGCGCGGGTACCGGGGGAGGACGGGCATTTCCTGCTCAACCCTTACGGATTGATGTTCGAAGAGGTGACGGCGTCGTCGCTGGTGAAGCTCGACATCGAGGGCAACAAGGTTCTGCCGTCGTCTTATGATGTGATCCCTGCCGGCTTCATCATCCACAGCGCGGTGCATGAGGCGCGGGCGGATGCGCATTGCGTCATCCATCTGCATACGCCGGAGGGCGTGGCCGTGTCGTGCCGGAAGGGCGGGCTGCGCCCCGTGTCGCAGACGGCGCTTTATGCGTTGGCGTCGATTTCCTATCACGCTTACGAGGGCGTGGCGCTGGAGGCGGAAGAGAAGCCGCGGCTGCAGGCCGATCTAGGCCGCGCCAAAATGATGATCCTGGAAAATCACGGGCTGCTGACCTGCGGGCGGAGCGTCGGCGATGCCTTTCTCGCCATGTTCACGCTGCAGCGCGCCTGCGAAGTGCAGGTGATGGCGGAGGCGGGCGGAGCGGAACTCATCGAGATACCGCGCGCGATCCTTGACGGCATCGGCGCCCAGGTGAAGCAGACGCTCGGCAATAGCGGTTCGGACCGCGTGTGGCCGGCGGTGATGCGGAAGATGGAGCGGCTCGATCCTTCGTTTCGGGAGTAAGGCATTTGCAAATCAATCGAAAGGAACATCCCATGTCGTCTTCAACACCTCATCTCCGCGCGACATTTACCGATATGGCAGAGGGGACGCAGGAGGACTGGAGCCGGATCGCCGATGAGTTTCTGCCTTTCGCGGCGAAGCTGCCGCTGCGGGTGCTCGATCATCTGAGGCTGCTGGACGGGGATTATGGCGGGTTCATCGTCGACCGGCTGACGCACAGCATGCAGACGGCGACGCGGGCGCATCATGACGGGCGGGACGAGGAATATGTCGTCTGTGCGCTGCTGCACGACATCGGCGACACGCTGGGGAGCTATAATCACCCTGATATCGCGGCGGCAATCCTGAAGCCGTTCGTCAGCCCGGAGAATCACTGGATGGTCGCGCATCACGGAATTTTCCAGGGTTATTACTTCTTCCACTATCTCGGCATGGACCGGAACGGGCGGGACAAGTTCAAGGGCAATCCGCTTTACGAGCGGACGGCGGAGTTCTGTGCGAAGTACGATGCGCCCGCCTTCGATCCCCACTACCGCTCGCTGCCGCTCGACTTTTTCGAGCCGATGCTGCACCGCATCCTGGCTGCGCCCCGGCGGGAGAGGGTGCCGGCCGACGGATAACGGGCGGCCGACGGATAACGGGCGGCCGGCGCAAGGGGAAGGCGGGAAGAAGGAGATGGGCGGGCTGACCTTCAGTCCAATCTTCCACCCTCCCCTCGGGGAGGGTCAAACGGCTGAAGGCCGTTTGGGGCGGGGGCTCGGCGTGCAAGTGGAGTGAACTCGTTGCCGATTGTGTATGCGGGTTCTACGGCGACCCCGCCCCGAAAAATTCTTCGCTGCGCTCGAATTTTGTCGACCCTCCCCCAAGGGGAGGGTGGGAAGAGGAGGGATTCGCCGGGGGCGTGGTTATGCGATGGAATGCCCGCCGGACCGGCCCTTCGCATGGCTCCGGGCGTTCGGTCCTCGCAAAGGGCCACCGGCCCTTTGCGTTTGCTTCGCAAACCGGACCTCACCCTTACGAAAATGTGAGGTTGGGGGGAGCGAAGGTGCTTGGTCGGGCGGGGGTGCATCGGCCATAATTGCGTAGCGGCAATGACGGGCCGAAGAGCCCGCGGCCGGACACATGGAGGAGGAACTCCCGAGATGAAGAACGCGGCCTCGACCGGCCATGCCGCTGCGCGTGGCGCAGAGGGCGCGCCGCTATCGCGCTGGACGCTGTTTGCCTTTGCGCTGCCGGCGGTGCCGATTTCCGCGATGGGGTTACCTCTCGTCGTTCACCTGCCGCCTTTCTATGCGGGCACGCTCGGGCTCGGGCTGCCGGTGGTGGGCGCGATCTTCATGCTGGCGCGGTTCTGGGACGTGTTCACCGATCCCGTGCTCGGCATTCTCTCCGACAAATACGAGACCAGGTGGGGCAGGCGGCGGCACTGGATCGTCGCCTCGGTGCCGATCATGCTGGTGTCGGTGTTCATGATCTTCATGCCGCCGGGCACGGTGAGCGCGAGCTACCTCATCTTCTGGCTCTTCATTCTCTATGTCGGCTGGACGCTGCTGACGATTTCGCACATGTCGTGGGGGGCGGAGCTGACGCCCATCTATCACGAACGCTCGCGCGTGCAGGGCGCGCGCGAGGTGCTGCTCATTCTCGGCATGGTGTTCGTGCTGATGCTGCCGGTGATGATCGAGCAGCTCGAGCCGGAGAACCTCGCCTCGGCGCGCGTCGCCTCGATGGGCTGGTTCGTGCTGATCCTGCTGCCGCTGACGGTGGCGCTGGCCGTGTGGAAGGTGCCGGAACGGCCGACGAAGCCGCCGGTGCATGTGCCGATGCGGCAGGCGGTGGGCGCGCTGGTGAGCAGCCGGCCGCTGCAGATCGTGCTCGCGGCGGACCTCATTTCCGGCGTGTCGGGCGGGCTCGTCGCGTCGATGTTCCTGTTTCTCGCGGAAGACGCGCTGCAGCTCGGCAAATATTCGAGCCTGATGCTGCTCGGCTATTTCCTCTCGGGCGTCGCCTTCATTCCGATGATCCTGTGGGTGAGCCGGAAGCTCGGCAAGCACAGGACGGCGGCCTATTCGGCGCTGTTCAACGCGGCGAGCGTGCCGCTCATCCTGCTGGTGCCGGCGGGGAATGCGGGCGCGGCGCTGGCGGTGTGGATCCTTTGCGGCGTCAACATGGCGGCGGGGCCGTTCCTGTTCCGCTCGATCATGGCCGACGTCGCGGACCACGACACGGTGATCACGCATCAGCAGCGGACGGGGCTTTTCTATTCGATGCTGACATCGACCAACAAGATCGGCGCGGCGGTGGCGATCTTCATGGGCTATACGCTGCTCGACGCCATCGGCTTCCGCGCCGGGGGCGAGAACACGCAGGCCGCGCTCGACGGGCTGCGCATGGTCTATGTGTGGCCGGCCTGCGTCATCAGCATCGCGGTCGCGGGCATCATGTGGTTCTTCCCCATCGACGAGAAGGCGCAGCAGGCGAACCGCGCGATACTGGAAGAGCGCGGGCTGGAAGCGGCGGCGGCGGCCATCGCCATGCGGACGGGGCAGCCTTCGGACGCGCAATCCTCCGGCGTGGCGGCGGATTGAGGATGGCGGTGTTTTCATCCGGCGGCGTCGAGATCGCCTATGAGGTAGCGGGGGAGGGATATCCGATCCTGCTGGTGCATGGCTTCGCGGCGACCGCCGACGACAATTGGGGCCGCACGGGGTGGGTGCAGGCGCTGACGCGGGCGAAGCGCAAGGTCGTGACGTTCGACCTGCGCGGGCACGGGGCGAGCGCGAAGCTTTACGATCCGGCCGACTACACGATGGAGAAGATGGCGGGGGACGCGGTGGCGCTGCTCGATCACCTGGGGCTCGAGCGGGCGGACCTGATCGGCTATTCGATGGGGGCGGGGATCGCCATGCGGCTTGCCGCGACACAGGGCGCGCGGTTCCGCTTCGTGGTGCTGGGCGGCGTCGGCGGGCGGATGCTGGAGCCGTCGTCCTTCGGCGCGGCGACGGCCGACGCGCTCGAAGCCGCGGACCCGGAAACGATCGGCGACCGGACGGCGCGGGGCTTCCGGCTCTATGCCGAAGGGCTCGGCCAGGACCTGCGGGCGATTGCCGCCTGCGCGCGGGCGCCGCGCGGCGGGGCGGCAACCGATTTCCTCGGCGAGATCCGCAACGAGACGCTGGTGATCGCGGGCGCGCGGGACGACATGGCGGGCGATCCGGCGGTGCTCGCGGCGCGCATTCCGGGCGCGAAGGCGGAAACCATTCCCGGTACGGATCATATGTTCGCGCTGCCGAACCCGATGTTCAAGGGCGCGGTCATGGATTTTCTCACCGGCTATATCTGAATTCGAACTGTCGAGGCTGAGCAGCAATATGAACGCTAAACGCTTGTCGTCGTGGCGCCTGGCCGCCTTCTCCGGGCCCGCCCTTCCCATCGGCGCGCTCGGGCTTCCGATCGGCGTCTACCTGCCGCATTTCTATGCCGGGCCGATGGGGCTGGGGCTTGCCGCGGTCGGCACGATCTTCATGCTGGCGCGGTTCTGGGACGTCTTCACCGATCCGGCGATGGGGGTGCTGTCCGACAAGTTTCCCTCGCGCTGGGGCAGGCGGCGGCACTGGATCGTGCTGTCGGTGCCGATCCTCATGCTGTCGGCCTATATGGTGTTCGTGCCGACGGCGCCGGTGACGAGCTTCTATCTGCTGGCGTGGATGTTCTTTCTCTATATCGGCTGGACGCTGCTGACGCTGTCGCACATGGCATGGGCGGCGGAGCTTTCCGACGACTATAACGAGCGCTCGCGCATCCAGGGTTTCCGCGAGGCGTTCCAGTTGCTCGGCGTGCCGCTGGTGCTGCTGCTGCCGGCGGTGATCGAGCGGATGGGACCGGAGAACATGGAGGCGGCGCGCGTCGCCTCGATGGGCTGGTTCATCATGATCGTGCTGCCGATCGCGATCGGGCTCAACCTCTGGCTGGTGCCGGAAAAACCGGCACGGCCGCAGAAGCATGCGAGTTTTCTCGCGCAGGTGGTGCCGCTGTTCCGCAACGTGCCGCTCCGGCGGCTGCTGGCGGCGGATTTCCTTTCGGGCTTCGCGGGCACGGCGCTGGCGTCGATGTACATGTACGAGGCGACGCTGGTCTGGGGCGTGGGCTCGTCGGCGAGCCTGTTGCTGCTGCTCTATTTCTTCGGCGGCATCGGCTTCATCCCGCTGGTGCTGAAGGCGAGCTATTATCTCGGCAAGCACCGCACCGTGGTGGTGGCGGCGGGGTTCAATGTTCTCTTTCCGCCGGTGATCTTCCTCATTCCGTTCGGCAATGTCTGGGTGGCGGCGGCGGTGCTGTTCTTCCTCGGCGTCAATGTCGGCACGACGACGACGCTTTACCGCTCGATGATGGCGGATGTGGCCGATCTCGACGAACTGGAGACGGGGCAGAAACGGACGGGGCTTTTCTATGCGCTGCTGACGCTGACGCAGAAGATCGGCGGGGCGGTGGCGGTCGGCGTCGTGTTCTGGACGCTGGCGCTGATCGGCTTCAACCCGCAGGGCGAGAATGCGCCGGGCGCGGTGCAGGGGCTGTCCTATGTGTTCGTCGCCGTGCCGATGATCTGCAATGCGCTGGTGGCGGCGATCATCTGGTTCTATCCGATCGGGCTCAAGGAACAGGAAGAGTTGCGCCGCAAACTCGACGAGCGTTTCGTCGAGGAAGTGGAGCAGACGGAGCGGGCGCCGAATTTGCCGTGAGGAAGGGGCTTCAGTAGTCCGTCAGGCAGGGAAAGGCATCGGTCATCGCCTGCATCATGGCGCTACCGTAGGGCTCCTCCGCCCACCAGGAATCGCCGGCTAGCTCTCTCAGGCGGGCGATCATCATGTCAGCCGCTTTGTTACGCTCGACCGGAATGCAGGCCGGCTCCGGATTGTTCGAGAGCTTCAGTCCCGACAGGATGAAGTCGTTCATATAGGCGCGGCAATCGTCGAGATAGTCGTCGCATTCGAGGATGAACGTCCGCAGCGAATCTTCCGCTGGTTCCTCCGCCTGCGCGCCGGCGAGCAGCCCGAAGAATGCGAGCACGCCGACGATTGATCCACAGACCGTCTTCATTTCCATCACTCCCCATACCGGCCCATGCCGGTTGGGAGAGCGTGAGCTTGTTGCCCGGGCGCGTCAAGATCGGGGCCGCACTCCTCAACTTTTCCAGTCTTACATGCAGCCGCAGCCGCCGATGTTGGTGGCGCCGTTCGGGTCGTAGGCGGCGGCGACGGAGCGGGCGGAGCTGGCGGCGGTGGCCGCGAAATCCGCTTTCGCCTTTTCGCGCATGGCGGCGTCGGTCATGAAGTCGATGGCGGTCATGGCGAGCGCCTTGGCGCCGTCGAGGCAGGCCTTGTCGCCCAACTCGGAGGCGGCCCA
The DNA here is from genome assembly GCF_030694575.1 of Parvibaculum sp. Taxonomy (GTDB): domain Bacteria; phylum Pseudomonadota; class Alphaproteobacteria; order Parvibaculales; family Parvibaculaceae; genus Parvibaculum. Next base: position 26,531 of record NZ_JAUYUS010000117.1, on the reverse strand, counting down.
TTTCGCGAATTCCGGATTGTGGATCACGACATGGGGCGGTGCGCAGGCGATCATCGGGTGGATCGAGGGTACGCGGTGGCTGACATTGCCCATGTCGGTGCTGCCGGAGGAACCGGCGGGCATTTTCGACAAGGGAAAGAAGTCGCGGCCGAGGGCGCGGGCATTCGCCTCATAGGCGTCGGCGATGGGCATGCTGGTCTTGAGGTCGAGATAATCGGCCTTGGCCCATTTGATTTCCGCCGTGCAGCCGGTCGCCAGCGCGCCCGCCTCGAAGCAGGCCTGGACGCGCGCCTTCAAGGGCGCGAGGTCTTCGGCGGAGGCGGCGCGGACATAGAAGAGGCCGGCGGTTTCGTCCGGCACGATGTTGGGCGCGCTGCCGCCTTTTTTTATGATGCCGTGGATGCGCTCGGTCGGCTTGATGTGCTGGCGGAGCTGGGCGATCGCCTGATAGGCGGTGATGAGGGCGTCGAGCGCGTTCAATCCCATATGCGGCATGGCGGAGGCATGCGCCGAGCGGCCGCGATAGGTGACGGCGACTTCCGAGACGCAGATGCAGGGCATGGTGACGAGATCGACGCCGGCCGGATGCACCATCATGGCCGCATCCAGTTTGTCGAAGGCGCCTTCCTGCGCCATCAGTTCCTTGCCGCCGCCCTGCTCCTCCGCCGGCGTGCCGAGATAGCGGACGCGGCCGGGAAGCTTCGCGCCCAGCTTCGCCAGCGCGAGCGAGGCGCCGAGGCCGGTGGTGGCGATGATGTTGTGGCCGCAGGAATGGCCGATGCCGGGGAGGGCGTCGTATTCGGAAAGGATCGCGACTTCGGGGCCGCGCTCACCGAAACTCGAGGCGTAAGCGGTCGGGAGGCCGAAGGCGCCGCGCGTGACGGGGAGGTTGGCCTTGTCGAGCGCGGCGGTGAGGATGCGCGCGGCCTCGTGCTCGTGGAAGGCGAGTTCGGGCTTCGAATGGATTTCGTGGCTGACCCCCAGAAGCTCGGCGGACATGGCGTCGATGGCGTCGCAGACTTCGCGCTTGAGAGCGGCGGCTTCGGTCATTTTTCGTCTCCCCGTTTTGACGAAGCGTAGACTGTTGCGGCATGGTTTTCCAGCCATGCGGCGGCGCTGGAATTCATGCGGAAGGGCGACATGGAATTTTTCGAATCCGACGGGTTGAGGCTGGCTTATTTCGCGGAGGGCGAGGGGACGCCGATCGTGCTGGCGCACGGGTTTGCGTCGACGCATCGGGTGAACTGGATCACGACGGGGTGGAGCCGGGCGCTGATGGAGGCGGGGTTTCGCGTCATCATGCCGGACATGCGGGGGCATGGGGAGAGCGACAAGCCGCATGAGGCGGAGGATTACACGCTTTCCGCGATGGCGGCGGACCTTGTGGCGCTGCTCGATCATCTAGGCGAGCCGGGCGCGGACCTTATGGGCTATTCGATGGGGGCGATGGTGGCGCTGGTCGCGGCGATGGAATGGCCGGACCGGTTCGACCGGGTGATCGCGGCGGGCGTGGGCGCGCGGCTGCTCGACCCGGAGCGCGATCCGGGGCCGGTGATCGAGGCGCTGCTGGCGGACGATCCGGCGAGCGTGACGGATGCGGGGGCGCGGATGTTCCGCGTGTTCGCGGACCAGAACGGACAGGACCGCGTGGCACTCGCGGCCTGCTTCGAGGCGGTGCGGGCGCCTTTTCCGGCGGAGGGACTTTCGCGGATTTCGCGGCCGGTGCTGGTGGTGGCGGGGGAGACGGACACACAGGCGGGTGCGGCGGGGGCGCTGGCGGCGCGGATACCTGGCGCGCGGGGCTTTACGGTGCCGAAGCGCGACCACATGAAGACGGTGGGGGACAGGGCTTACAAGGAGGCGGTGCTGAAGTTTCTGGAGGGGTGAGGGGCGTTCACGGCGCAGAAGTTCCACGCTTACCCCTCCCCGAAAAATTCTTCGCTGCGCTCGAATTTTGTCGACCCTCCCCCAAGGGGAGGGTGGGAAGAAAACGAAACCGCAGGAGGACGGACCCTACCGCGCGGTGAGCGGGGCAAACCCCAGGTGCATGCCGGCGTCGGTGATGAGGGTTTCGCCGGTGATGTGGTCGGAACCTTCGCCGCAGAAGAAGACGACGGCGGTGGCGATGTCTTCGGGCGTGCCGGCGCGGCGCAGCGGGGTCGATTCTTCCTGCTGGCGCTTGATGCCTTCGAAGGTTTGCGTGCCGAAGCGGTCCGAGAACCAGCGCGTGCCGATGAAACCGGGGCAGACGGCGTTGACGCGGATGACGGGTGCGAGCGAGCGGGCAAGCGAGAGCGTCATGGTGTTGAGCGCGCCCTTCGACGCCGCATAGGCGACGGAGGAGCCGATGCCGGTGACGCCTGCTATCGACGAGATGTTGACGACCGAGCCCTTGCCCGCCTGTTTCATGTGCGGCGCGCAGGCGCGGATCATCTGATAGGCGCCGACGACGTTCACTTTATATATCCAGAGGAAGTCCTCGGCGTTGAGTTCGTCGAGCTCGGCGTGGTTGGCGAATTTGGTGCCGCCGGCATTGTTGACCAGCACATCGACGCGGCCCCATTTGTCGACCGCGGCCTGCACGATGCGGCGGCAATCGGCGTCCTCGCCGACATCGCCCTGGGCGAGGATCGCCTCGACGCCCTTCGCCTCGCAGGCGGCGAGCGTCTCCTTCGCCTCGGCTTCGCTTTTCGTATAGTTGATGACGACGTTGCAGCCCTTGTCCGCGAGCTGCAGCGCGACGGCGGCACCGAGGCCCGTGGCCGAGCCTGTGACGATGGCAACCTTGTTCCTGAGCGCCGACATGAATTTCTCCCCTGAGTTCGGATTTGCGGGGAGTGTAGCGAGGCAGGCGGCCCGGCCCAACAGAAGATCGCGCGAAGCGCCGGATTACGACTGTTCGTCAGACGTTTCGGAGAGGCGGGTGGCGGAAGGCGGCGAGGATCAGCCGGTCGGTCAGCCTGTCGTGGCGGGCGGGCGGCACGTCGAGGTCGATGCTGACGAGATCGGCCGCGGGGTGGCGCGTGGCGCGGCCGCGCGCGAAACCCACGCCCGGCACGTCGAGCGCCACTTCGGCGCCCAGCGCGGGCAAGGGCGAGACCTCGACCACGGCGCCCGTGGCCGACATTTCATGAATGAGGCATTCGGCATCGACGCCGGCAAAGACGATCCGGCCCTCGATGCGCGTGGCGATGCGACGAAACCGGCGGCGCTCTTCGGGCGTTTTGTGTTCCAGTGGATTTTGCGACGGCTCAACCATGAGATCAGCCTTGAGACATGCCTCGTGCCCTGAAGCTAGGGGGGCAAGGTTGCCAAATGATTGCCGCCGCCCCATTTCATGCTCGCCGATCAACAAGGAGGTTCGTCATGGGACAATTGATGTCCGGCAAGGAGCATACGTCCGGCTATGAGAGCCATCCCGGCCATCTGTTGCGCCTGATGCCCGCCGGACGGCGCGTTCGCGTCCGCTTCAATGGCGAATTGCTGGCCGACAGCACGAGGGCGCTGGAGCTTTTCGAGGCGGAGTATGCGCCGGTCTTCTACCTGCCGCGGGACGACGTGAAAATGGACCTGCTGACGCCGACGGAGAGCGTGACCTGGTGCCCGTTCAAGGGCCAGGCGAGCTACTGGTCGATCGACGCGGCGGGAGCGGACGGGCAGGACGCCGTCTGGTCGTATGAGGACCCGTTCGTCGAGATGGCGGATCTGCAGAATTACATGTCGTTCTATCCGAACAAGGTGGAGATCGAGGTGGCGCCGGCCTGAGGCACGCGCTCAGGCCGGCGGCCCGTCACGCCGGCTTGCGCTGATCCTCCGGCAGGCTCGACAGGAAATCGCCGATCACCTTTTCGAAGTCGATGCGCTTGCCGAGCGTGGCCATCGGGCCTGCCGTCAGGGCGCCGTCGACGGCGATGGTCTGGCCGTTGACGAAAGTGGATTCGTCGCTGGCGAGGAAGAGCGCGGCGTTGGCGATGTCTTCCGGGAGGCCCGAGCGGGGCGTCGGCTGGATTTTCGCGAGATGCGTCTTCATGACTTCGGCGAACTGGTCTGCGACCTGCGTGCCGAGGCCGAGGCCGGCACCGAAGATCGAGGTGGCGATGCCGCCGGGGCAGATCGCGTTCGAGCGCACGAAATGGGGCGCGAGTTCGAGGGCGGCGCAGCGCGAGAAGTGATGCACGGCGGCCTTGCAGGCGGAATAGATCAAGGGGCCGTAGCCTGCCTGCAATCCGGCGACGGAGGCCGTCGAGATGATGGAGCCGGATTTCTGTGCCTTCATGTGGGGCACGGCATATTTGTAGCCGAGCACGACGCCCTTCAGCAGGACGCCGACGGTTTCGTCGAAACCGTTCATGTCGATTTCCTGAAGCTCGCCGCCGACGCCGCCATAGCCGGCGTTGTTGAAGAGGACATCCAGCTTGCCGAATTTCTTCACCGTGTGATCGACGAGATTTTTCACTTCGTCTTCATGCGCGACATTGGCGCGGCAATAGGAGAAGCTGTCTCCCAGCTCGCGCTCCATTGCCTCGCCCTTGTGATCCTGCAGGTCGGCGGCGACGACTTTCGCGCCTTCCTTCAGAAAGAGATCGACAGTGCCGCGGCCGATGCCGCTTGTGCCGCCGGTGATGATGGCGACCTTGCCGTCGAGACGTCCCATGATGTTTCTCCCTGTTTCAGTTTTTGATTTTTCTGTCGTTTGTATTTCTGCGTTCATGTTAGCGGCCACCCTCCCCCTGTGGGAGGGTCAAACCGCTGCAAGCGGTTTGGGGAGGGGGCTCTGCGTTACGGAGTGGTTTGCGTTTGATTATGCGCAGAGGTTCCTCGCTTACCCCTCCCCGAAAAATCTTCGCTTCGCTGCAATTTTTCGACCCTCCCACAGGGGGAGGGTGGGAAGAGGAGGCCTATTTTCCTTTGAATACCGGCTTTCTTTTTTCCATGAAGGCGGCACGGCCTTCCTTGTAGTCGTCGCTGGCGAAGCAGCGGGCGATGAGGGCGTCGCATTTCGCGGCGTCGAAATTGCCCGGTGCTTTCGTGAATTCGTCCACGACCTGTTTCGCGGTGCCGACGGTAAGCGGCGCGTTTTCGGCGATGGTCGTGCAATAGTCGCGGGTGAAATTTTCCAGTGCTTCCTTCGTCGTCACGCGATTGACGAGGCCCATGGCGAGCGCTTCGTCGCAGGTGAAGCGGCGGGCGGTGTAGAAGATTTCCTTGGCGAAGGAGGGGCCGACGACATGCACAAGGCGGCCGGTGCCGCCCGCACCGTAGGCGAGGCCGAGCTTGGCGGCAGGAATGCCGAAGGTGGAGCCGTCGGCGGCGATGCGCAGGTCGCAGGAGAGGGCGATGCCGAGGCCGCCGCCGATGCAGTAGCCGTCGATCATGGCGATGGTGGGCTTCGAGGCGTTGGAGATGCCGTCGAAGGCGATTTCCGTTGCCGTTTCGTAGGCGAGGATGCCTTCGGCCGAGGAGCGACTTTCGCCGAATTGCGAGATGTCCGCGCCGGCGACGAAGGCACGGTCGCCCGCGCCCTTCAGGACGATGACGCGGATCTCATCGTCATGCTCGAAGGCGGAGAGGATTTCCGGTACGGCCTGCCACATGTCGAGGCTGACGGCGTTCAGGCGTTCGGGATTGTTGAAGATCATCCAGCCGATCGCGCCGTCTTTCGCCGCGATCATTTTCGGGGTGGGGGAGGAGATGGACAAGAGGCTGTTCCCGGATCAGATGTTTCGCTGCTGTCTGGGATACAGGCGGGGCGGGATGCTGGCAACCAAGCAAAATGCAGCGTCACCCCCGGGGGTTGTTCCCGGGGCCCCTATGCGACCGCGGCAAGAGGAAAAGCGAATGGGCCCCGGCTTTCGCCGGGGTGACACTTATTTTTTGAGTCGATGCCTGTGCCTCAAACCGGGGCGACGTATTCGAGTTGGGGGTCGCGGACGGGGGGGAGGTGGTCCTTCAGGTCGGCGAGGAGATCGGATTTCAGCTTGGCGTAGGCCGGGTCGTTCCAGAGGTTGCGGTGTTGGCGCGGGTCGTTGGCGTGGTCGTAGAGTTCGCCTTCGCTGCCGTCATAGATCGTGCCGGGGAGATAGGCCGTGATGGTGTAGCCGTCGCGATAGATGGTGCGCAGGCCGACGGTGGTGCCGTCGACATGTTTGCAGTCCCATTCGGTGAAGACGCGTTCGCGGCCCTGTTTCTCGCCTTCGGCATCGGTTTTCGGCATCGGTTTTCCCTGCATCCATTCGGGCACGGGGAGGCCGGCGATTTCGCAGAAAGTGGGCGCGAGGTCGACCTGGCCGACGGGTTTTTCGACGGCGGCGGGCGCGACTTTCGCGGATTTTGCGGGACGCCAGATCATGGGGAGGCGCATCAGCGCGTCGACGTGATAGGGGCCCTTGAAGAGCAGGCCGAACTCGCCCTGGAATTCGCCGTGGTCGGTGGTGAAGACGACATCGACATCGTCGCCCCAGCCGCGCTTTTCGACATAGGCCATGACTTTCGCGATCGCCTCGTCGATCAGCTCGTTTTCGACATGGGTGAAGGCGTTGATCTCCTGCACCTGATCGGCGGTCATGTCCCTGGCGCGGAACTCGGGCGGGGCTTCGTAATTGGTTACGCGCTCGCCGGTGTACCATTCCATCCAGTGGCGCGGCTTGTCCGCGAGTATGGCTTCGATCTTTTCCTTCGAGCCCGGATAGAATTCCGGCAGCGGCGTTTCGCGCCAGGGGTGGCGCTTCAGTTCCGACTGCGGCGGATCCCAGGGGTGGTGCGGATCGGGAAAGCTCATCCAGCAGAACCAGTCGTCGCCCGCGCCGACGGAGGCGAGCCAGTCGATGGTGCGGTCGGCGACCCAGTCGGTGTGGTAGTGCTCGCGCGAGACCTTGTTGAAGTGGAGCTGGCAGCCGCCGGTCTCGCCGCCGCCGGCCGCGTTCACCTGAAACTTGTCGTTGAGGTTCTGGTAGAAATAATCGAGCGCCTCGGGGTCATTCTTCTTCATCCATTCGTTGTAGTGGAGGATGAGCGGCGAATGGGTGGCGAGGTCCATGTAGTCGAAGCCGCGATGCGGACCGTGCTCGCCGCGCCGGGCCATCTGGCTTTCGTAGAATTGCTGGTGGAGATCGAGGAAGGGCTCGAAATGCGCCTTGCCGATCAGCGCCGTCTTGTAGCCGCCTTTTTCGTTGAGGTATTGCGCGACGGAGGGCGCATCGACGGGGAGCGGCACGCCGTTCATCCAGACGCCATGCGTCGAGACATATTGCCCGGTGATAATGGTGGAGCGGGCGGGCATGCAGACGACGTTCTGGTTATGCGCGCGGGTATAGTTGATGCCGGTGGCCGCGAGCGCGTCGATGGCGGGCGTGCGCGCGACCTTCTGACCGTTCGCGCCGATGGCGTCGAAGCGCATCTGGTCTGTCGTGATGAAGAGAATTTTCCGGCCCATGCGTATCTCCTGCGTGGGCTTCGCTCGCCCGCGTCACATTAATGTTATTCATTATGTTAGAGGGGGAGGTGGCTATCCGGCAAGCGTGACGACGCAACCGAAGATCAGCCGCACCAGCCTTTGCGGGGGCCGCCATGATATTCGCGGGCGAGCCCCTGGGCGATGAGAGCATCAGCCACATTCACGCCGTCTATGCGAACATACGCAAGGGTTCGGCCATAGCGGTCCAACCCCCGCCGTTCGATTTCAATTTCGCCCCGAAGAACCAGGTTTTGCAGCGCTTCTTTCGCAATACTCGCGGCCAGCGCCTCCTCCCGGCATCGCGAGAGCTTGCCGTATTCCGGGGTATCCAGACCGAGTATGCGAATACGCTCATCATTCACGTGAATAGTATCGCCGTCATAAACATAAACCCGGTCGCCAAGCGCTGCTGGAACAACGGGATAGCGTTCGACGGTGAGGGCAAGCATGGCGGCGAGAAGGAAGGGCAGGGCGACGAAGCCTGCGTAGCGGGGCACAAGGGAGAGAAGCAGCCGCAGCGATATGTTGCGGCCGGGTTTTGCCTGACGGAAATGCTTCCGGCGTGCCGATGGAGAGAAGGGGACGATCTGCGCCATTGCCGCAGCTCCCGTCTCAGACGCGGATATCGAGCCGCGTGCCGGTGCCGGGCGGGGCGCTGGCGGTGAGTTTGGCGGCGGTCTCGGCGGATTCCGCGATCATCTCGACGAGCGCAATGTCCTGGCTGTGGCCGGCCTTCAGCATGGCCGTCTGCATGGCCAGTTGAAGCTGGCTCTGCTGGCTGGCGACGGCTGCGGCGGCGATGTTCGATGTGGACATGGAGGCCCGGGACATGAGGCGGATTTCATGTCGAGCCTAACGGGCGCCGCTTAATGCTTTCTTTCGCGGCCGTCCCGGAACGGGTCAGCCGCCGTCTTCGCCCTTCAGAAAGCGCGTCATGGCAGGGAGCGCGTCGCGGTCCTGCAGCATGAAGAGGTGGCCGCCTTCGAAGAAGCGGAGCTCAGCGCCGCGGATGCGCGAGGCCATTTTTTCCTGCGTTTCGGGGAGCGCGATGCCGTCGTATTTGCCGGCGCAGATGAGGGTGGGGCAGCGGATCCGGCCGAGCCGGTCCCATGTGTCGTGCGCGGCACGGGCTTCGAGCTGGCGGCGCTGGCCCATCTCGTGGCCGGGTTCGTCCGTATACGGATCGGCGGCCGCCATGGCAACGAGCGTCTCGTATGTCCCGGAATGGGCTTTCGCCCATTCGTCATCATGGCGCGTATCGGAAATCGGGATCATGTGACGGGCGCGCTCATCCCGGCTCATATGCGCCAGAGTGTGGAGCGGGTAGGAGGCGCCGCCCGAGCCACCGGGGGAGGTGCAGGCGAGGACGAGGCCTTCCACGACATGCGGGTGATTGATCGCGAGCTCCTGCGCGACCATGCCGCCGAAGGAGACCCCGATGACGAGGGCGGAGCCCCAGCCGATCGCGGCCATGAGGCCGACGGCATCCTCGGCATATTGGCTCATGCTGTAGGGGGCGTCCGGCTTCGAGGTCCGGCCGAGGCCGCGCTGATCGTAGGCCAGCATGTCGAAGGATTTGGGGAAGGGGCCGTCCAGCACGTTGGGCCGGTTGCGGAGGTCGCCGCCCGTGCCGGAAATGAACAGGAGGCGGGGGCCGGAGCCCATGCGCTCGTAAAAAATGTCGATGTCGCCCGCCTTGGCGAATGGCATGGTCCGCGCTCCCTGTTGCTTTCGGGAAGATTAACACAGGGGCCGAGAGGGTTCCGCCATTGAACTCGCAAGGGGCGGTTCTATGTATTAAGCTCTTGTAAGCTGGCCCATGCTCTTTTGTGGGCTGTCCGCCGTCGCGGCTTGTCACATTCCCCGGAAGGGAGCGGGCAGGCCCGGAAGGGAAGGAGCGGGGTCATGTCGAAGCCGGTCGAGAAGAATCAGGGGCTATCGCTTTGCGATCCCGTGTGGGAGCGCGTGCGCACCGAGGCCGAGGAGATGGCCGCGGGCGAACCCATCCTCGCCAGCTTCCTCTATTCCACCATCCTCAATCACCGGAACCTGAACGACGCGGTCGCCTATCATCTGGCGCAGAAGCTCGGGAACACGGAAGTGCATTCGATGCAGCTTCGCGAGCTGTTCGACGAGGCGCTGACGGAGGCGTCCGACATCGGCGAGTCGACGCGGGCCGACATCGTCGCCTATTACGACCGCGATCCCGCCTGCCATTCCTACATCCAGCCGCTGCTCTATTTCAAAGGCTTCCATGCGCTGCAGGGCTACCGCGTTGCGCATTGGCTGTGGAACAAGGGCCGCCGCGCGATGGCGCTCTACCTGCAGAGCCGCATTTCCGAACTCTTCGCCGTCGACATCCATCCCGCCGCAAGGCTCGGCCGGGGCATCTTCATCGACCATGCGACCGGCATCGTGATCGGCGAGACGGCGGTGGTGGAAGACGATGTGTCGATGCTGCACGACGTGACGCTGGGCGGCACGGGCAAGGAGACGGGCGACCGCCATCCGAAGGTGCGGCGCGGCGTGCTCATCTCGGTCGGTTCCAAGGTGCTCGGCAATATCGAGATCGGCGAATACAGCCGCATCGGTGCCGGCAGCGTGGTGCTGCATGAGGTGCCGCCGCATTGCACGGCTGTCGGTGTGCCGGCGAAGATCGTCGGTTGCGCGGGTTGCGACAAGCCGAGCCATTCGATGGATCACATGATCCGCGACGAAGAAGGCCCTATCTCCGACTGAGGCCGGCGCGTCAGGGCAACCTGTCTTTCATGGCATAGAAGATCATGCCGGCGACGAGTGCCGGATAGCGGAGCCATGTGCCGCCCGGAAACTTCGGCGTCTTGAGGTTCGCCATCCAGTCGAAGCGTTCGGCCTGTCCGGCGACGGCTTCGGCGATCAGCTTGCCGCCCAGCGTGGCGATGTTGATGCCCTGGCCGGAATAGCCATGCGCGAAAACCACGTTGGGTGCGAGGCGGCCGAAATGCGGCAGGCGCTTCAGCGTGATCGCGACGGCGCCGGACCAGGCATAGTCGATGCGCTTGTCCTGGAGTTGCGGGAAGACACGCAGCATCGGCTTTTTCACGAAGGATGCGAGGTCGGCGGGGAGCGAGGGCGAATAGCTTTCGCCGCCGCCGAAGAGCAGGCGGCCGTCCGCCGTGAGGCGGTAATAGTCGATGACGAATTTCGTGTCCTGCACGCAGACGTCGTCGCGGATGAGCCGGCGCGCTTCGTTGCCGAGGGGTTCGGTCGTGGCGATGAAATTGTTGATCGGCATCATGTAACCGGCGACGCGCGGCTCCAGCATGCCGAGATAGGCGTTGCAGGCCAGCACGACATGGCGCGCGCGCACCGCGCCATGCGCCGTCTTCACGTTCGCCGGATCGGTATGCGTCACGTCCAGCACGCGGGTTTCCTCGTAGATGCGGACGCCTTTTTCGCGGGCGGCGCGGGCGAGGCCGAGCGCATAGTTCAGCGAATGGAGGTGGGCGCCGTTCGTATCGAGAATGCCGCCGTGATAGCAGTCCGTCGCCAGCATTTCGTGCATTTCGTCGCGCGGGACGTAGCGCGCCTTGTCATAGCCGTAATGCGTATTGAGGTAGTCGACTTCGGATTTGAGCCAGGTGGCACAGCTCTTTTTCCAGCCGGCCTGCAGGAGGCCGGGTTTCAGGTCGCAGTCGATCTCGTGTCGCGCGATCAGATGTTTGACGAGGGCATTGCTTTCGAGGCCGAGGTCCCAGAGGCGGCGTGCCCATTCCTTGCCGAGCATCTTCTCCAGCGAACGCTGGTCCTTGCGCTGCCCGGTACCGAGCTGTCCGCCGTTGCGGCCCGACGCGCCCCAGCCGACGCGCTCCGCTTCCAGCACGACGACCGAGAAGCCGCGTTCGGCGAGATGCAGCGCGGCGGAGAGGCCGGTATAGCCCGCGCCGACGACGCAGACATCCGCCGTCTCGTCGCCGTTCAGGGAGACGAGCGGCTGCGTGTCGTTCGCCGTGGCGGCGTAGTAGGAGGGCGGATAAGCCATGCGCTCAGTCTATCCCGATTTTCTCGTCCTTGCGGCTGTCGGCATAGATGTCGCAAAGATCGAGGCAGGCTTCGAAGGGCGCGCTGTCGCGGATGTATTCGAGCGCGTCGTCGTCCTGCCATTCGCTGCGGAAGATCACCTTGCCGTCCTTGTCCTCGACGCTGGAGCGCAGGAAGCCGCGCGGCGGGTTGCGGTCGAACTCGCGTTCCTTGAAGGCGCGGAGCTGCGTCAGGATATGGTCGGCTTGCGAGGTTTCGAAGGTAATCAGCAGGGCGACAGGCATCGGTACTCCTCATCTATACCCGAACGGGCGGGGGATTCATGGGGCCGTTCTATATCATACGGGTGCGGCGCTTTCGCGCTTTGCGGGCAGGGATTGGCGCGGCAGAATGGCGCCCAACAAACATAAACATAAGGGAGGAAGCCGAAAATGGCTCGCATGCAGGGTAAGGTTGCCATCGTCACGGGCGCGGCAAAGGGTATCGGGGCGGCGACCGCCAAGGCGCTGGCGCGCGAGGGCGCGAAGGTCGTCTGCAGCGATTTCGACGCGGAGAACGGCCAGGCCGTCGCCGACGAGATCGCGGGCGCGGGCGGGACGGCGACCTTCTTCCGGCACGACGTGACCGACGAGGCGCAGTGGGAAGCCGTGGTGAAGCTGGCCGAGGAGAAATTCGGCGGGCTTCATGTGGTCGTCAACAATGCGGGCATTGCGCCGGAGGGCGGGCCTATCGAGGAGAAGACGCTGGCTTCTTGGCGGCGCACCATCGAGGTCGATCTCGACAGCGTGTTCCTCGGCTGCAAGCACGCCATCCGCACAATCAAGAAATACACGGCGAAGGGCGGCGCGGGCGGCTCCATTATCAATATCTCATCGATCCTCGGCCTTGTCGGCCAGCCGAACGCGAGCGACTACAACGCGGCGAAAGGCGGCGTGCGGCTGCTGACGAAATCGGCGGCGCTCGAATGCGCGGAGGCCGGCTACAACATTCGCGTCAATTCCGTGCATCCCGGCTATATCGACACGCCGATGGTGAAGGATGCGCTCAATCGTGGCGTCGTCGCGGGCGCGGCGGTGGGGCCGAACGAGATGCGCGATCTTCTCATCATGCTGCATCCGATCGGACGGCTGGGCATTGCGGATGAAATTGCCAATGCGATCCTGTTCCTGTCGAGCGACGAGTCGACCTTCATGACGGGATCGGAAATCGTCGTGGATGGCGGGTATACGACCCGCTAGCGGGGCGCCAATACGACGTGGTTGCTCTCGGCCGGCGTGCGCGCCTCATTTACGCGCTCGCCGCGCTGCGAGAGCGCAATCAGCGCGCCAACGGTCAGCACGACCGCGAAGACCGTCAGCCATTTCCGCATGCGCTCCGACATTCCGCTCTCCCGATGCTCCCCAGCAAGGTCACGACGGTGACATGAGCGGGGAAAGCGGGCTATTGGACGAACCGCCGCAGGCCGGAACCGGCAGGAGGCCGGGTTTACAGGGCCCGCGTCAAATGGTTACAACCTCTGACGTAGCCGGCGGCCGGAAGCCTCAAGCCCCTTTCAGGGCCTCCATTTCAGGCTGATTTTCATTACGCGATGACGGGAGAGCTTCTTGGACAAGACCGAAATCAAACGCATCGAGGCCTATCTGCGCCGGAAATTCCAACTGCCCTCGATCTCGGTGCGGCAGCGGCCCCAGAAGGACGATTCGGCGGAAGTGAATATCGGCGACGAGTTCATCGGCGTCATCTTCAAGGATGTCGACGAGGGCGAGACGTCCTATGCCTTCAACATGGCGATCCTGGATATCGACCTGGAGGAGTAGGGTCAGTCGAGAATGGTGCCCTGCAGGTCGTCGGTCGGTTCTATCGTCTCGAAACCGGCGACGAGGGCCGTCAGGGCCTGGTCGATTTCGTACCATTCGTCCAGATGATCCCGCTTGTAGCGGTAGCTCAGTTCCAGCTCCGGTCCGAGCAGCAGCGATCTTGAGCAATTCGGGCTCTCGACCAGCGGCCCGGCGCGGTCGCAGACGATCAGCACCATCCGCTCTTCCTTGTCCTTGCCGACCAGAAGGTCCTGATTGGCGTAGCCGGTATTGGCGCGGAAGGTGAAGAGTTGCAGGCCGGCGGGGCCCGCTTTGGGCTCCATCGTCTCCAGATATTTGGAATAGATGTCCTTGAGGCGGCGGGCGGCATTCAACGGGGTGGCGGTTTCGCTCAGCGAGAAGAAGATGACGTCGGATTCAGCCGAATGGTCGCCGAATTCCTCCTGGAGGCCGGTTTCGTAGGGGCGGAGGCCGGGCAGCAGAGCGTGCATATCGACCTGCGAGCGGCGGCCACCGCCGCGCTGGCTCGGATAGCGCGTGTAATGTTCCGGGATCAGGAAGCGCGTATCGCCGACGATGGCTTCGATGCGACTGGCGCGCTCGCTGGCGCGGGGATCGAGGCCGAGCAACTCGGCCGGCGTCGGACCGAAATAGTAATAGAGAAACGCGCCCGAGAAGGTCAGTACGCCGACGAACACGAGGGCGGGGATGATCCATGCCGGGCGCTCGCGGACGAGTTCGTCGTCCGCCTGTCCCGATCTTCCCCGATTTCGACTGCCCCGCGCCAAGGCGCTTTCCTTCCCATGGTCTGCCGGGCCTGTTTCCAATTGGCACAGGGCCGGCGCAAACCGGTACGCATGACCCTTGCGGGTGGCCGGCGATTCCCAAGCATCATCGCTTGGTTGTTCTTATAACCTGCTGAAATTAAAAGATCATTTCAAATTGCGAAGGGTTTGGCCCCGCCGCTGCCGGCGCTGGTATGGCGCTTGCGGACAGGGGGGCATGACAAAGTTCGTTTTCAAATCGCTGATGATCGCCGGGGCCTTCCTGTTCTTTGGGGGGCATGCGCCACTGCCGGGCGAGGCAAGGCTCACCTTGCCGGATTTCGCCTGCGAGGCCGATCTCGGCTCCTGCCGGCTCGGCGAGACCGATATCGAGCTTGGCGAGCGCTCGCCGCTCCTTGCGGCGCTGGCCGCGCGGGCGCGGGGCAACCCGATCGCCGATCTCAAGCAATCGCTTTCCGATCCGAAGCTCGCGAGCCTGCTCGACGAGCGGGTCGTTCCGGAATTCGCGGTGGCGGCGGCGCAGACGCGCCTTGCCGCGCTGGCCAATCAATTCATCGAGGGGATCGAAACCGGCGCCCGCTGAGGCCGCCGGATCGAACGACAGCAGGGCGACAGGGGCACATGCATCAGTTTACAGCGTTCTTCTTTGCGATCGCGACGGGGTTTGTCGCGGCGGGGCTCACCAGCAGCTTCTACCGGATGGTGACGAACAAGCCGCCGAGCTTTCAGCTCACCTCCGAGACGATGATGTGGCAGGTGATCGGCGTCTTCACGCTGATCTTCGCGGGGCCGACCGTCATTCTCCGCAACGCACTCCGCGCGCAGGTGTTCGAGAACCGCCCGCCATTCTGGATGCTGCTCTCCGGCTGCATCGCGATGATGTGGAGTTTTCTTTCCGGCGTCTTCCTGCTCGGCGTAATGCTCTCGGCTTAAGCCCGCCGCCGGCCGCGAACGACGCGACGGCCGAGCGCCGTCGCGAAGAGCGCGCCGAGACCGGCAACGATCGCCCACACAAACTCCAGTGCCACCAGCAACAGGTTCCATGCCGTCTTGAAGGCACGGAGGCCGGTCTTGCCGGTGATCTCGATGATGCCGCGCGTCTTGGTGCCGAGCGTACCGCTCATCTTCGTTACACGGGCAAGATCGTCGGTACTGTCGACATATTTCATGATCCGCACGGTTTCCGCCGGGCCCGTCGCGCGCTCCAGCGCCGTTACATCGTCGAGGATGGGCGTTACCCGCGCCATCGAGATGCCGTCCGCATATTCCATCACGGCGCGCCGCGTCGCCTGCGGGTTGGCGAGATCGACGGCACGGAGCGTGCCGCCGAGCTTTTCGAAATTGACGGCTTCCTGAAGCACTCTCGTCATGTCGCGCGCGAAACCCGTTGTGACGGTGCCCGCCTTGCGCGCGATCTTCAGCAGCGACACGCCGATGCGGGCGGGGAGCCCGCCGCCGCCGGTCGCGACCGTCGCCGTCGTCGCCGCGAGGCCGACGACCGAGAGGCCGAGGATCATCTTCGAATATTCCTCGCCGCGCACGAGCTTGGAGCCTTCCGAGCCGATGTCGCGCACGTCGCCGACGACGGTGAGGTCGGACGCCATTGCGCCCATGAAAGCGGGTGTGTCGTTGCCCTCGCCGGTGACGAAGCCCTGGATGAAGCTTGACGTGTTGCGGGTGAAGCGGCGGGTGTAGGCATCCTCCGCCTCGAGGCGCATCACCGTGTCCGGGTTGAGCGGCGTTTCGATATAGGCTGCGATCTCGGCATACATCACGGCGTCGTCATAAGCGTCTTCGTCGAGTGCCGTATCGATGCGGCGGCTGAGATCGGGCCCATCCGTCTTGCTCTTCAATTCGGCGACGATGAAAGGCTCGGCAGGGATGTCGTCGTCCGAGACATAGCCGTCGAGCAGCCCGCGCTGGAAGGCGAACATGAAGAGGAGCGGCAGGACGAGCAGGAAAAGGACGAGACTGATGAGAAATCGCATACCGGAACGCCTGTTCATGAAGCCGCGCGTCAAGCTTGGGCTATTGCGGCGCAATGCGCAACCCGGGAGGGATGCGCGGGTTCCGGCGTCGCGAAATGCCGCCTACGGATTACGCGCCGACGGGGCCGCCGTTTTTGGCGGTGATGACGAGGAGCGAGGGGCGGGGCGGCATGCCGGGCTCGAAATCGGGCCAGCGTGTCGCCGGGTCCTCGAAGGTGGAGTCGCGCTCGAAGCCCTTGTAGTTCTTCGTGCCGTCGGCACCCGGATGCTGCACGGCGAGGAAGAGCGTGGTGCCGTCCGGCGTGAAGCAGGGGCCGCAGACTTCGGCGCCGATGGGCGCACGGAATATCCGGCGTGCGAGACCGCGCTTTTCCCCCACGGTTGCGAGCGCATAGAGGCCGTCGGCGGAACCGGATGAGGCGTCCCAACCGGAGCCCTGATCGGTTGCGACCCAGAGGCGGCCTTTCGGATCCACCGCCATGTTGTCGGGGCAGGTGAACCAGCCGTTCTCGCCGATATCGGGATGCCATGCGGCGCCGATGGCGGGAAAACGGGGTTCGCCGCATTTCACGATCAGCGTCCATGTGAAATTTTCGGAGCCGTGATCGCCGTCTCCCGGTTCCATCTCGACGATCTGGCCCCAGAGATTGGCGGCACGCGGGTTCACGCCGTCGACCTGGTCTTGCCGGCGCTCCTTGGAGTTGGTGAGCGCGACATAGATTTTTCCCGTTGCCGGATTTGGCTCCACGTCCTCCGGCCGGTCGAGCGGCGTTGCGCCGACAAGGTCGGCCGCGCGGCGGGTTTCGATCAGCACGTCGGCCTGCGAGGCAAAACCGTTCGCGGCGTCGAGGCCGTTTTTCCCATGCACGAGCGGCATCCATTTGCCGCTGCCGTCTTCCTCGAAGCGCGCGACGTAGAGCGTGCCTTCGTCGAGCAGCGACGCACTCGCGGCGCGGTCATCACTGTCCACCTTTCCGGCGGTGATGAATTTGTAGAGATACTCGAACTGCTGGTCGTCGCCCATATAGATGACGAGGCGGCCGTCCTTCGTGGCCGCGTTTTCGCAGCCTTCATGTTTGAAGCGGCCGAGCGCAGTGCGCTTTACCGGCGTCGAGAAGGGGTCGAGCGGATCGACCTCCACCACCCAGCCGTAGCGGTTCGGCTCCTTCGGCTCCACGGAGAGATCGAAGCGTTTATGATAGAGGCCCCAGGGATAGGCGCGGCCGGCGGGGAAGCCCATGCGCGCATGGTTCGCCGCTTCCATCTCGTCCGCCGGTTCGCCGATGAAGTAGAAGTTGAAGTTTTCTTCCGACATGAGCCACGTGCCCCAGGGCGTGATGCCGCCGGCGCAATTGTTGATCGTGCCGATGACATTGTGACCGGTCGGATCCTCGCCCGTCTGCAGGCGCGGGTGACCGGCGGCCGGGCCGGAGATCGTCATGTCGGTGGTGAGCGGGGTGATGCGGCGGTTGTATTCGCTGTCCCTCACCACCAGCCATTTGCCGTCCTTGCCGCGCGCGACTTCCACGATGGTGCCGCCATGCGCGGCCATGGAAATCTCCACGATCTCGCGCGTGAAGTTTTCGCGCGGGTCTTCGGCCGTCATGCCGGCGTGCATCAGATTGTCGTTGGTGTATTCGTGGTGGATGCAGAGAAGACCGCGGTCGCTCGAGTTCGAGCCCAAGGGCAGGGGCACGAAGCCGATATAGTCGTTGTTGTAGCCGAACTGCCTGAGCTGCGCCGCCGCGCTCTGGTTCGCGATGTCGAAGGGCGGTGCATTCGGGAGCACCGGATCGCCCCAGCGGATGAGGACATCGGCATTGTGATCGGCCGCGATGTGATGGGTCTCGTCGACGCCGCGCGGCACCTCCTCGAAGCCGAAAATGTCGTCGGGGGCGTAGCTGTCGCCGCAGGCGGCGAGCGAGAGGATGGCGGGCGAGACGGAGGCGAGGAGCGCCGCCTTGCCGAAACCGGCCAGCACGTCCCGTCTTCCGATGCGGCGCTGCCAGAGGGTGGCGAGCGACGGCGACGTGGCGCGCGCCACGGGTTCGTCGTCGGCGGCTGCGAGTTCCTCGCCGAGAGATTTGCGCTCCGTCATGTAATCAGCCCCTTGTTCGCCCCGTCCGGAGGTTAGGCGTCCGCCTTGACGGTCCGATGACAGCCCTATTTTGCGGTCTTTCGCAAGTCTCGTGTCCAGAACGCACCCATGCCATAGTCGCCTCAAAACAACCGATCGAGGAGAGAAATCCATGCCCGTTTATGCCATCGGCGACGCGAAGCCGATCCTGCCCGCGGAAGGCGATTACTGGATCGCGCCCAATGCGGAGGTCATGGGAAATGTGAAGCTCGAGAAGAATGCGAGCGTCTGGTTCGGCGCGGTGCTGCGCGGCGACAATGAGCTCATCACCATCGGCGAAAACTCCAACGTCCAGGACGGCTCGGTGCTGCATACCGATCCCGGCTCGCCGCTCGTCATCGAGCGCGACGTCACCATCGGCCATATGGTGATGCTGCACGGCTGCACCATCGGCGCGGGCAGCCTTATCGGCATCGGCAGTATCGTTCTCAACAACACGAAGATCGGCAAGGGCTGCCTGATCGGCGCGAATTCGCTGATCGCGGAGGGCAAGGACATTCCCGACTATTCGATGGTGCTCGGCTCGCCCGGCAAGGTCGTCCGCACGCTCGACAAGGAAACCGCCGAGGCGCTGCGGCTCTCCGCCGATCACTATGTGCAGAACTGGAAGCGCTACGCCGCCGGCCTCAAGCGGATCGACTGATGCGCGCGTCTGTTCTTGCCGCCTGCCTTGCCGTTCTGCTCGCCTGCGCGGGATGCACGGAAACGCCCAATCCGGATGCCAACCTCACGATCGAGACGGCGGGCGGCGCGGTGCATGTCTTCACGGTCGAACTGGCCGTCACGGATGAAGAACAACGGCAAGGGCTGATGTTTCGCGAGAAGCTGGACGACGACCGCGGCATGCTCTTCTTCTACGCGCAATGCGATACGGCCAGCTTCTGGATGAAGAACACCTATATCCCGCTCGACATGATCTTCATCGGGGCGGATGGGCGGATCGCGCGGATCGAGCGAAATACCGAGCCGGAAACGCTCACCATCCATCAATCGGGGGCGCCGGTGAACGGGGTGCTGGAGGTAAATGGCGGGCTGACGCAGCGTCTCGGAATCGCGGAGGGGGATTATGTCCGCCATCCCTGGTTCGGCGAGACGGGCAAGGCTACTTGCGGCTGATTTTATCAGCTAGACTACGCACAAGGCATATTCCGGCAAAATCAGAACATCGGGAGGGGCTATGAGCCAGGCACAGGCAGCGCCGCAGGAAGTACAGGAAGTTCTCTACAAGGTCGACGGTCACATCGCGACCATCACGCTCAATGCACCCGATCGCATGAACACGATTTCGGGTCCGATGCTGAACCAGCTCACGAAGCGTCTCCAGGAAGCGGATGCCGACCCGGAAGTGCGCTGCGTGATCCTTACCGGTGCGGGGCGCGCCTTTTGTGCCGGTCTCGATCTTCGCGCGCAGACGCAAGGGGCGGGCCTTTCGATCGGCTCGAGCGGCGGCGTCACCTCGACGAGCCTCGATCTCAAGAACACGCCGCCCACCGTGTTGCAGGAAATGGAGACGCCGACGATCTGCGCCGTGAATGGCGGCGCCGCCGGCTATGGCATGGACACGGCGCTCGGCTGCGACATCCGCATCATGGGGAAGTCGGCGAAGCTTGCGGCCGCCTTCTGCAAGCGCGGGCTTGTGCCGGAATCGGGCGGCACATGGTATCTGCCGCGCCTCATCGGCTGGTCGAAGGCCGCCGAACTGATTTTCACGGGCCGTACATTGTCGGCGGATGAAACCGTCGCCTGGGGCCTTGCGTCCGAAGTCGTCGAGGACGCGGACCTGATGCCTCGCGCTCGCGCGCTTGCAGCCGAGATTGCGGCCAATGCGCCGCTCGCGGTTCGGGCGGCAAAGCGGATGATGCGCATGGGCCTGAACGAACCGTTCCCGGAGCATGTACATCACGTCTATCTTCAGCTCCTTCCCCTGATGCGGACGGAAGACGTGAAAGAGGGAATGATGTCGTTTGTCGAAAAGCGGGAACCGAAGTTCAAGGGGAGGTAAAAGCCTCTCGATCTTCGACCGGTTACATCAGCCGTCGTGGCCCGGCCGCCACGACGGACAAGACTTGAGTGGGCAATCGAGAATGATGCGGGGGCAGTCCGCCGGGTGGACGGCGAGCGGGGCAAGATGCGCGGCGGTTCTGTTCGCGCTCATCGTGCTCGCGTCTCCCGCGCGCGCCGCGCAGCTTGGCGGCGGGTTCGACGGGATCGGCGAGGCGGCGGGCATGACGCTCACGCTGACGCAGTCGGAACGCCGCGTCGTCGGGCGTCTCGCGTCGCCGAGCGATGCCGGGTACACGCTGAACGGCGAGCGTGCGGACCTGGACGAAGGCAGCGCTCAGGGCGTCCTTCGCGCGGTCGGCGCCGACAGCGACGGTGCTTTCTTCCATATCGAGGAGCGTCCGCTCGGGCTGCAGTTTCTCTTCATTCCGTCGAAGCCGGACGGCACGCCCGATCTCGGCGCGGCGCGCGAATATTCCTTCCTGAAGCGCGGCGTCCGCCCGACCGTGACGACCGAAGAAGAGCGGCGCTATCGCCCGGCACCTTCGGGGCGTGTGGACATTCTCGTGTTCCTGGACGGGTTTCGCGGCTGGGCGCCAAGCGATACGGCGCGGCTCTATGCGGCGCTCGATGACCGTAACCGCGGCCTTATCCTTCTCTACGATCATGCGACGGCGGAGCTGATGTGGCGCATCTGCGAGGCGGCACCAGCGGAAGGATCGCCCGAGGCGGAGATGCTGGCGGAAATGCAGGAGCGACAGCAAACGGATTGCGCAGCCTATCTGCCGCTGGTGCAGGCCGCGCAAAAAGGGGGACTCTTCCCCGAGTTCCTGCGCCGCTCGCAGTTCCAGCTTGAACTCGTGCGCGCAACCGTACTCTGCGATCGCCGCGAAACTGCACCGGCGCGGTGCGCCGATGTGAGCGCGCTCGGTGCGCCGCTCATCCTGCGCTGGCGGCGAGGGGAGGCAATCATGACCGATCTCGTTCCGGCGGACCAACGCGCGGCGTTGCTAGATGGACCTGCCGAAGAGCCTGTGGAAATGGCTGAGCCCGCCGCGACGCCGCCCGACGAGCCGCAGGGAGAGACAGGACCGGTCATGCTGCGCGGGGCCGCTGCGCCGTTGCCGCTGGCGAGACCCGGCGGCAGACCGGGAGGGGAAGAAGTTGGCGGCGTCTCCGACTTCGAGCCGGACACGGGAGCCGAACGGGCGGTTGCGGCGGCGACATCGAAATATCGCCTGCCGCTCGCCAGGCCGCGTTAGCCGTCTCCGGTCAGGCGACGGCGACGAGCTGGATTTCGAAGGTCAGGTCTTCGCCCGCCAGCGGATGGTTGGCATCGAGGCGCACCACATTGTCATTTACTTCCGTCACGACCAGCGCGATCTCGCGCCCGTCGCCGCCGCTCGCCGTCAGCCGCATGCCGGGCTGCGGTTCGAGTTCGGGCGGAAGCTCGGTGCGGGGAATGTCCTGCACGAGACGCGGGTCGTGTTCGCCATAGGCATCCTGCGAAGCAATGGTGACACTCTTGGTGTCGCCCGGTTCCATGCCGACGACCGCGTTTTCAAAACCCGCGATCACCATCTGGCCGCCGACCGCGAATTCAATGGGTTCGCCGTCGCGGCTCGAATCGAAAACCGTGCCGTCTTTCAGCTTGCCGGTGTAATGCACCCGGACCTTGTCGCCATTCTGTACTGCCATTTGCTTTGCCTTTCCGCGCAGCGGCTCCGCCCATAACGGGAAACCTCGCGCCATTCGATGAACCGGCGGACCGATCAGAGATGGATTTAACGAAAAAGGCCTTCAGGTGTTTCACCTGAAGGCCCCCAAATCATCGGCAAATGACTTTAGCAGCGCAGCGCGAGTGTGGCCACCTCGGGAAGGCCGATGCCCGCGGTTTAACTCAATATGTCCGGCGCCAGACGCGGCGAATCTTGGCATCGACTTCCGGTCCCATCGAGCTCCAGGCGGTGCGGTCGCGTGTGGTGTCGGCGATGAACATGCTGTCGGAGCGGCCGATATAAGGGCTCAGATCGTTCAGCAGGCCGGCCGCCGTCGCATCAGCGTTCACGCACCAGACATTCGCGGCGAGCTTGTAGGCCGGTCCAAGCGACATGATCGCCTGTTCGAGCGGGCCGGCGAAGCGGGCCTTGATATCCATCACGATGAGAAAATTGGCGGTGTCGGGTTGCCGGCGCCGGTCCACCTGGCCTTTGCCGGGGCCGTACACGCGGCGCTCGTCGGCGGGCTGTTGTGCGAGAGGCTGGGACGCCGGTTCCGCGAAGGGCCGATCCTGTTGCCCGGGTTCATCCGCCGCAGCATCGGGATCGGCCACGTCGCGTTCCGCCAGTTCTGTGTCTTCCGCCCTGACGGCCGTATCGGGCGCCGCTTCCGCGGGGGTCTGGGGCTGCGGCGCTGTCCGTTCAACGCTCGCGTCCGCTTCCGGTTCCACGGCCGAGAGGTCGCGCAAGAGCGCGGCAAAGATGGGCAGGTCGACTGCATATCGCCACATGCCGGCGCCTGCGGGCGTGCCTTCGGGCGCGAGCAGGCTGTGCTCGGCCACGCGGCCTTCAGCGACATAGGCCTTCATGGTTTCGAAGCTATAGGGGCCGTAGACGCGGTCGCCATATTTCAGCACCCAGCGATGGGCCGGGACGGCATCCGGGGCAGGCTCGGCCGATATTTCGTTTGTTTGCGCCATGTCGGTCTGCGCCATCGTCTTTCGTTCGTGGGGTTTCGGCACCGCGTGCGCGGGGCTTGAACTGGCTCCGTGTTTCCGTTTTTAGAGGGTTTTGGTTACCGCAACGTCAACACGAGGGTGCTTGCCGCCTCGCTGGCGACGGGGCAAAGTCCCCGCCAATGCGCGACAAGGCGCCGAAATCAATAGTTTGTTAACGGGAAACGCCGATGACCGAATTCTGCAAGGCCGAGCGCGACGGGCACCTGCTCGTCGTCACCATCAACCGCCCCGAGCGCATGAACGCGCTGCATCCGCCTGCGAATTTCGAGCTCGAGAAGATTTTCGACGATTTCGCGGCCGATCCCGAGCTTTGGGTCGCGATCATTACCGGGGCGGGGGAGCGCGCATTCAGCGCCGGCAACGACCTGCGCTGGCAGGCCGAAGGCAACAAGCTGGAAGTGCCGAAGTCGGGCTTCGCGGGCCTTACCTCGCGTTACGACCTCAACAAGCCGGTGATTGCCGCCGTGAACGGCGTGGCAATGGGCGGCGGTTTCGAGATCGCGCTCGCCTGCGACCTGATCATTGCATCGGAAAATGCTGTCTTTGCGCTGCCGGAACCGAAGGTCGGTCTTGCCGCGCTGGCCGGCGGGCTTCACCGGTTGCCGCGCCAGATCGGCGTGAAGCAGGCTATGGGCATGATCCTTACCGGAAGGCAGGTTCCGGCGAAGGAGGGCAAGGAACTCGGCTTCGTCAACGAGGTCGTTCCCGCTGCGGAACTCCTCACCGCTGCCAAGCGCTGGGCAGGGCTCATCATGGAATGTTCGCCCATGTCGATCCGCGCGTCGAAGGAAGCCGTCTATGGCGGGCTCGACGAAGCCGATCTCGAAAAGGCCATCACGGGCAAGTATCCCGCGGTCGCGGCGCTCTTCAAGAGCGAGGACCTGATCGAAGGCCCGCGTGCCTTTGCCGAAAAGCGGAAGCCTGTCTGGAAGGGCAAGTAGGAGGCATCTGCGCCCGAAAAAAGAACCGGCCCTGCTGCGGGGGGAGCAGCAGAGCCGGCCTCGACAGGACCGGGACCCAACGGGGGGCGGTGGTGCCCGGTCGGCAGGTCAGTTCAGGGCGAGCGCGGCAGTGGGTTCCTCCTTGGAGATATCGCGGCTCGCTGTCTGGCCTTCATTGACGCCCGGGCGCATATCGAGTGCAGGCTGGGGCGTTTTCTTCTGGATCGCGGCAAGGAAGGGCGCCGGCTCGCCGACAGGCGGCAGTGCGGCCTGGGCCACGTCACGGAATGTGCGGCGATCGAGATTGACCCAGATATAGGGCCGTTCGCGCGACTGCCGTTTGATCCACTGGTAAGGCGCGTCGGACCACGCCACGATTTCCCAATTCTTGTTGTCGAGCACGAATTCGCCGCGGTCGGTCTTCACGACAAGGACGGCATGCCCCTCGCCATTCCATTCGCGCACGACGGCGACCAGAAGGTTTTCCGCCGCCCAGCCGCGCTCGATCAGCAGCTTGCGCTTCATCAGCGCGAAGTCCTCGCAGTCGCCGCCATTGGCGCCCGGATAGGCCCACCATTCGGCACGGTCGTAGAGTGCGTAGTCGGAAACCTGCGGTACGGTGTTGTTGACGTAGTTGTTGACCTTGTTCAGCTCCGCCCAGCTTTCCGGCGTCAGCGCGGCGTCCTTCGGCGCATCGGTGCCGCCGCCGCATTCGTCCGGGTTACGCACGCAGAAGCCGATATAGCCGTAAGGCGCCATCACCTGCTGGCCTTCCGGCATCGCGGCTACGACCAGATGCACGCCGGCCGAATTGTCGAAAAACGAGCTGCCGATACTGCCCACACGGTCGGGCGTCTCGCATCCCGCCAGCCCCGCGGCGATCCCCGCCAATACAACGATACGCTTGCACCAAAACATTTTGCCCACCCAGTGAATTCGCTTCGTGGGAGCAAGATGTCAGGGAGGCATTGGCGGGCGTTTAAATGCGGGACTCGGAATTTAAGGAACTAAGATTCAAACTCAAATCAGCTTTGCCTAAAATTTGAACGAATTCCGATTTGAATAAAATTCAAAGCAGTTTCGGGAGATGAAAATCCCTTGTCCGGCAAACATTTGAACCGGACCGGGCCGATGGCGGACGGGAAATTCGCGGGTAACGAGAGATCGCGGTTTCATGCATTCCATCCGCCGAAACTTTTTTCAGAAAAAAGTTTCGGCGAGAGGTTTTCGGATGCGGTCAGGCCGGTTTCGCACCGTCGAATGTGCTTGAATCGCTTGCCAGCGTGTCCCGGATATGCCGGATCGTGGCGGCCCGTTCCTTCCGTTTCGTGTGTGCGAAGGCGGGCTGCGACAAGCCGGCAAGGGTGGCGGCGCGGGCCTTTGCGGTCGCCATCAGGGCGGTTGCGGAAGCCGTCTCGTCGAAATAGCCGACCGCGACCGCTTCGACGGGGTTGTAGATGCGGGCCTGGGTCACGGCTTCCGTCAGCCGGTGGCTCGCGAGCCGGTCGCGGGCAAGCTCAAGGCCGAAAATCGGCATGGTCATGCCGATCGCGACTTCCGGCAGGCCGATCTTGAATTCGCCCTCGGCGCCGATGCGGCTATCCGCTGCGAGCAGCAGCAAACCGCCCGCCGCCAGTGCGTGACCGGTGCAGGCGATGACGACGGGGAGAGGGTATTCATACAGCCGGAGCAGAAGTTCGGCGCCGGCCGAAACCAGTTTCCGCACGTTTTCCGGGCCCGAAGCCATTACTTCGAGGTCGAAACCGGCGCAGAAGCGCTTTTCGCGGCCGGCGATCAGTACTGCCTTCGCATCCCTTTCGGCGCGGTCGAGCGCGGCGTTCATCTCGCCGATCATGGCGTGGCCGAGCGCATTAGCGCGGCCGTCATCCATGGCCAGGATGGCGATATTGTCTTCAATGACGGTGGTGAGAATCGATCCGGTCAAGCTGCCCCCCTTTTGTTGCGGGGCACTCTAGACCGACGCGCGCCTAGCCGAAAGGACGAGAAAAGGCGTTGGAATGCTCGGGCACGTTGGTGAACTGGATGCCGACGCCTTCTTCCGTATGGCGGACGACGCGGCCCTCCATGCGGCCGATGGAGACGTGGGTCCCGATCATGGGGCGCGGTTCGATTGCGACCTGTGCACCGCCCAGCGACATGTCGATGATGCGGCAGGGGATGGACGAGCCGTCCGTCATGGTCAGAACGGAGCTTTCCTCCAGTCCCGCCTCGCCCGGAACATAGCGAGCGAAGGCGCGGCGGGCCGACACGTCGATCTTTTCGCCGCGAGCCAAAGCCTCCAATCGCTGCTGCAGGCGTTCACGGCGCGGACCGCTGATGGCGGTCTCGATGGCGAAGCCACCGTCGAAAAGCCGTGCGATCTTGCCCTCGAAGCGACCGAAATCGTCCAGATAGACGATGATCAAAGCGCCCACGGAGAGGGGTACCGGCGAGGTGACGGCGATGCCGCCGATCGATATGTCGCGGAGCGAGCATTCGTGCTCGGACCCGTCGGGTGCGAGAAATCGCCCCTTGGCTTCGACGGCAACGCGGGGATACCGGCGGCGTTCTTCTTCCTGGTCGGGCTGCATCGGCTATGGCCTGTACATTGTCGAAAGCGCGAAAGCGCCGAATCTCCGGGCCAGAATACCC
>NZ_JAUYUS010000115.1 GCF_030694575.1 Parvibaculum sp. | reverse complement strand
GGATATTATATCAGCCATGAAGGAGCGGGCTCGTTCACGGTCTCCGGCGGCGGCTATGTTCTCGGCAATGCCTGGATCGGCAGCGACACGACCGGCTCGGGCACGGTGCTGATCACCGGCGCAGGATCTCACTGGCTTTCGATTGGCGATTTCTCGGTCGGCGACGTCGGGACCGGCGATTTCACGATTGCCGACGGGGGTCTGGCCGAAAGCGGCAACGCCATGATCGGTTTCGATACCGGCGGCCTCGGTACGGCGCTCGTCACCGGCGCGGGATCGGTCTGGTCCGTTATCGATTTCACCATCGGCGTCGACGGCGACGGGACCTTGACCCTGGCCGACGGCGGATCGGTTGATGCCGGGGCGGGCACCGTCGTTCTCGCCTCCGGGGCGGGCTCCACGGGCACGCTGAATATCGGCGATGGCGGCGGGGCGGGCAGCATTACCGCGAACTGGCTGGAATTCGGCGCCGGCACCGGCACGCTCAATTTCAACCACGATGAAGACGATTACGAGTTCGGCATCGGCATCATGGGCTCGGGCGCGATCAACCACCTCGCGGGCGTGACGACCCTGATGGGCAACGGCCTTTCCTTCACCGGTACCGGCACGGTTTCCGGCGGCCTGCTGAATGTGAACAGTCTTTTCGGCGGTGCCTGGGACGTGTTGTCCGGCGGAACGCTCGGCGGCTCGGGTTCCGTTGGCGATGCTTCCGTGGCGGCCGGGGGCGTTCTGGCGCCTGGCAATTCAATCGGTACACTGAGTATCGCGAACGATATTGCCTTCGATGCCGGCTCCTTCTTCGATGTCGAGGTGGATGCGGCGGGCAATAGCGATCTGCTGCTCGTCGGCAATACCGCGACCATCAACGGCGGCACCGTCCGCGTTGCGCCCGCCGCCGGTAGCTACGCCGCAAGCACCCAATACACCATCCTCACCGCGAACACGGTCACGGGTGCCTTCGATGCCGTGACCTCGAGCTTCGCCTTCCTCACGCCGTCGCTCACCTATGACGCGCAGAACGTCTTCCTGACGCTCGACCTCACCGCCGCCTTCCAGGATGTCGCCCTTACGCCGAACCAGTTCAACACGGCCGGCGCTGCGGAAAACCTCGGCGGCGGCAACGCGATCTACGACGAAATCCTGACCATGACGGAAGAGGAAGCCCGCGCCGCCTTCGACGCGCTATCGGGCGACGCGCATGCCAGCGCCCGCACCGGCTACTTCCATTCCGCGCGGCAGATTCGAGAGGCCCTCCTCGCCCGTCTGCGGGCCCTGTCCGGCGGCAGCTCGCAGACGGCGGACGCGGGATACGCGCCGGCAGCTGGCGATGCCCTGCCGTCCGGCACGCGCCTCTGGGGCCAGCTCTTCGGTGCCACCGGCGAGACGGATGGCGACGGCAACGCCGCCTCGCTCGACCGCGAGAGCTACGGCTTCCTCGGCGGCGTCGATCGCGACCTCGGCGAAGCGAGCCGCATCGGCGTCGCGCTCGGCTACAGCCGCTCCGATTTCGATGTCGATGCGCATGCCTCTTCCGGCGAGAGCGACAATCTCCATGTCGCCGCTTACGGCGGCACGAAGGTCGGTCCCGTCGATCTTTCGGGCATCGTCTCCTACAGCTACGGGAGCGCCGATACCTCGCGCCGGGTGATCGTCGGTGGACTGACGAACAACCTCACCGGCGACTACGACACACAGACCGTCCAGGCCGCCATCGAGGCCGGCACCGACCTCGCTCAAGGTTCCCTCGTGCTGACGCCCTTTGCCGGTCTTGCCGTCATCGGCGTCGAGACGGACGGCTTCACCGAGCAGGGCGGTCCCGCCGCGCTCACGGTTGCGAGCGCCAGCGACACCATCGGCGTCTCGACGCTCGGTCTGCGCGCCCGCCGCGAAAGCGAAACCGTCGCGCTCTCGGGTTCGCTCGCCTGGCGTCATGCCTTCGGCGACACCGATCCCGCCTCGCGCATGGCGTTTGCGTCCGCGCCCGCCACGCCCTTCACCGTCCGTGGCGTGCCCGTCTCCGAAAATGCGCTCGCCCTCGAAGCGGGGGCCGAACTTTCGCTCGGCGGGGACACGACGCTCTCTCTCGGCTATGCGGGCGAGTACGGATCGGACGCCGTGGATCACGGCCTGCAACTCGAACTCGCCTTCCGCTTCTGAGCGAGGGTGAAATTGCCGATGGCCGGTCGTCGGGGTACGACGTAACATACCGCAATGCCGGCGGGGGCATCCGGCGCGGGGGGCCAAAGTGAAAGTTGCGGGGGGCGATACACCGGCGGGTGAAGCTGCAGGGCTGGTCGACAAGGTCTATGCGACGGTGCTCGAACCCGGCCGCTACGACGAATTGATGGCCGCCTGGGAGCGCCACATCGCCGACGCCATCCGCGAACTCGATGGCCCGGAGATGGATGCGCGTGGGCCTGCCGATCGCGACGAGATCGAGCGGCACTTTCTCAATGCCTTCACCATTCTCGAACGGCTTGGCCGGCCGCTTGAAGACCGGCGTCCGATCGAGGCGCTGGTCGAGGCTGATCCCCGGCCCACCATGCTGCTCGGCAGCGGCGGGCGCATCGTCGCGGCCAACGGTGCCGCTTCCGAACTCTTTGCCGCCGCCACCGGACAGTCGCTCGACGCGCTGCCGGTCGATGCCGACGGCATGCGCCAGATCCGCGAAGCGCTGGCGCGGATGGGTACCGAGCCGCCGGGGCGGCTGCTGGCGGTAGCGCGCGCCTTTTCGGCCCGTGACGGTTCAGCCTTCATCGTCGCGCTGACGCGCGCGCCCGCGCGCGACGGCGATGCGCCGCTCGGCCTTCTCAGTGTCGCCGACCTTGCGTGGAACGACCGCATCGGCGCCGTGTTGCGTCAGGCCTTTGGACTCAGCGAAGCCGAATGCGAAATCGCGCGGGCGCTGATGGCGGGCGCCTCGGCGCGCGAAATCGCCGATGCGCGCAAGAGCTCGATCGAGACGGTCAGGACGCAGATGAAGGCCGTGCTGCGCAAAACAGAAGCGCATTCGCAAGGCGAGCTGATCCGCATGACGGCGGCGCTGGCGCAATTCGACATGGGTGGCGATGGCCGCATCATGGCGCGCGGGCGCCGCGCTGCGGCGCTGTTCGACGTGTTGCGGCAGGGCTCGCGAAAGCTCGTCTACACGCGGATCGGTGCGCCGCAGGGCCGGCCGGTGCTTTTCGTCCACGGGATGCTCGACGGCTACGCCGCGCCGCTTTTCAACCGCGAGGCGCTCGCCGCCCGCAACATCAATCTCATCGTTCCGGCGCGTCCGGGCTTCGGCGGATCGGATCACGACGGCGAGGCGGAAGGCGCGCCGGAGCGTTTCGCCGCCGATGCCGAGGCGCTTCTCGATCATCTTGGCATTGCGCGCTGCCCGGTGCTCGGCCATCTCAGCGGCGCGCTTTATGCCTATGCGATCGCTGCGCGCATGGGATCGCGCATCCCGCATATTCTCAACGTTTCGGGCACCGTGCCGGTCACCTCGGGCGCGCAGATTTCGGCATTGGCGCCGCGCCAGCGCATCGTCGCCTACACGACGAAATATGCGCCGCGCTTCTCGCGGCTGATCCTGCGCGCCGCCGTGGCGCTGATCGACAGCGGCGGCCATCACGCCTTTATGAAGGCGCTCTACGAAAGTGCCGTCGCCGACTGGCCGGTGGCGCAGCGCGCCGACTTGCTGCCGCATCTCAGCGACGGTTACGACTTCATGGTGGCGCAGGGCTACAAGGCCTTCGAGATCGACGCCCGGCTGTTGATGCAGGACTGGAGCCGGTATGTGGCGCCCGTCACCCAGCCGGTGACGCTGCTGCACGGGCCGCACGATCCGGCGGTGCCGGTCTGGTCGGTTCGCGATTTCGCCGGCCGCTACGCCAATATCGTGCTGCATGAGGTCGCGGATGCCGGACAACTGATTTTCTTCGCCCGGCCCGATCTCGTGCTCGACCGGCTGGAAGCCGCGCTCCGGGCACCCTGATTCCATCCCTTTGCCGTCCCGTCCGGCGCATACCCCATCCGGGGTATGCGGGCCTTGCCGCTCCCGGTCCCTAATCCGCCCATCGAAATTTCCGTGAGCGGGCGCCTGTCGCGCCCGCCGCGGACGGTTGGGGGGTATGAAAGATGGGCAAGACGGTCGGACGGCAAATGGTGGCGTCGCGGCGCAACCGGCGCGGCATGTTGATGGCGACGACGGCGGCGCTGGCATTGATGTCGGGGCCGGCGCTGGCGGTCGACGGGCAATGGCTGGCCAATCCCGCCAGCGGCAGCTGGAACAGCGGCCTCAACTGGTCGAGCAATCCGACCGTTCCCGATGGCGCGATCACCTTCGGGAATTCGACCGAGACCACCATCGGCGTCAACGGCATCCATACGCTCGACAGCATCACATTCGGCAACCCGTCCGATGCCTTCACCATCAATCTGAATGCCGGCGCCAGGTTCTCGTTCGAAGGCGACGGCATCGTCAACAACGGAATCGAGACCCAGACGTTCAACACCAGCAACAGCAGTACGAGCATTCGCTTCTTCAACGACTCGACTGCGGGCACCAACACGGAGTTCAACATCAATTCCGGAGGGATCTATTTCTATAACAACAGCTCGGCCGCCGGCAGCTCGATCACGAGCAACGACCTGATCCATTTCGGGTTCACGGCGACCGCGGGCAATGCCACCATCGTCAACGATGCCTTCGGCTCGCTGCTTTTCTACGACGAGACAAGCGCGGGCTCGTCCACCATCACCAACAACAGCTACATGGCGGCCTCGGGAACCGCCACGCTCGACACGGCGACAATCGAAAACGCTGCCCAAATGGACCTTTCCGAAGAGGTCACCGCAGGTTCCGCTTTGCTGACGCTTCTGAACGGCAGCGTCACGACCTTCCGGGACGAGGCCACGGCGGGCACCTCCACGATTTCGGCTGAGGCAGGCAGCGAACTGAACTTCCGGGGCAACGCGACGGCGGCATTGTCGGAAATCGACAATTCGGGCGAAGTCAATTTCGAGGACGACAGCACGGCGGGCGGCGCCACGATCACGACCCGCAATGGCGGCTTCCTCAACTTCATCGCCGATGCGATCGCCGGTACTGCCGAACTGATCTTCGAGCATGGCGCAACCGGCGTCTTCGACGAAGACAGCTCGGCCGACGATGCCGTCATCGACGTCCAGGGCGACGGCGTCGACTATGCCGAGCTTTATTTCCGTGGCAATGCCAGCGCCGGTGCGGCGACCATCGAAGTCGGCGGCTACATCGACTTTGAGGACAGCTCGACGGCCGGCAGTGCCGAAATCACCAACACCGCCGACGGTAGTACGCGCTTCTTCAACTCATCCACGGCCGGCAGCGCCAGCATCATCAACAATGGTGGCCTCCACTTCAGAGACGATAGTTCGGCGGATGAAGCGAGCATTGAAAACAATGGTGTTCTGACCTTCGGCGACTCGGCCAGCGGCGGCACCGCCGTCATCGTCAACATCAACATGGCCGAGTTCACCCAAAGTTCGACCGCCGGCAGCGCCGAGATCGAGAATGAAGGCGATCTCTTCTTCCGGGATACGGCTTCGGCGGGCGACGCCGTCATCACCACGACCAACGGCGGCACGGTCGATTTCCGTAACGCGGCGACGGGCGGCACGGCGCAGTTCATCGTCGAGGCGGGCGGCATCTTCACCACCGAGAATCTCAATGCCGCCAGCCTCGAAGTCGGTTCGATCGCCGGCGCCGGCGATTTCACGCTCGGTCTCGGCAAGGAGCTGATCGTCGGCGGCAACAACCTCTCGACCGTGGTTTCGGGCGTCATTTCCGGCGTCGGCGGTTCGCTGACCAAGACCGGCACCGGCACGCTGACGCTGTCGGGCATCAACACGCATACCGGCGGCACCTCGGTTCAGGAGGGCACACTGCTGGTCAACGGCGTCCTGCCCGACGTCTCGGTTTCCATCGACGGCATACTCGGTGGCAGCGGCAGCGTTACAGGCTCGATCAATGTGATGAATGGCGGCGCGGTCGCGCCGGGCAATTCGATCGGTACCCTGCAGGCCGACAACGTCGCCTTCGCCGCCGGAACGTTCTTCGATGTCGAAGTCGACGATCAGGGCAACAGCGACCTGCTGCAGGTCGACAATCAGGCGACGATCAATGGCGGCACGGTGCGTGTCTTCGCCGAAGCCGGCGATTATGCGCCGAGCACGCTTTACACAATTCTGACCGCCAACGATGTCGTCGGCGTTTTCGACGCCGTGACCTCGAACTTCGCCTTTCTCACGCCGTCGCTCACCTATGACGCGCAGAACGTCTTCCTGACGCTCGACGTGACGGCGGTATTCCAGGACGTGGCATTGACGCCCAACCAGTTCAATACGGCCGGCGCCGCCGACAATCTCGGCGCGGGCAATGCGATCTTTGACGAGATTCTCGTCATGACCGAGGAAGAAGCCCGCGCCGCCTTCGATGCGCTCTCCGGCGAGGCGCATGCGAGCGCCCGCACATCCTTCTTCTTCTCGGCGCAACAAATCCGCGAGGCTCTCCTCGCCCGTCTGCGGGCCCTGTCCGGCGGCAAGGGCACGCGGACGGCGGCGGTGGGCTACGCGCCGGCAGCCGGCGATGCGTCGCCTTCGGGCACCGGTGTCTGGGGCCAGATCTTCGGCTCCGCCGGCGAGACGGATGGCGACGGCAACGCCGCCTCGCTCGACCGCTCCTCGGTCGGTTTCCTTGGCGGCATCGACAAATCCGTCGGCGAAGCGAGCCGCATCGGTGTCGCGCTCGGCTACAGCCGTTCCGATTTCGATGTCGATGCGCTCACCTCTTCCGGCGACAGCGACAATTTCCATGCCGCCGCTTACGGCGGCACGAAGCTCGGCTTCGTCGATCTTTCGGGCATCGTCGCCTACAGCTTCCAGCAGGCCGATACCGAACGCACGGTCATCGTCGGTGGACTGACGGATAATCTCACGGCGGATTACGACGCCCACACGGTTCAGGCCGCCGTCGAAGCCGCCACCGACATCGCGCGAGGCAATATCGTCTTCACGCCCTTCGCGGGCCTTGCCGTCACCCGGGTGGAAACGGACGGCTTCACCGAGCAGGGCGGCCCCGCCGCGCTCACCGTCGCGAGCGCCAGCGACACCATCGGCGTCTCGACCCTCGGCCTCCGCGCGCGGCGCGAAACGGAGACGCTCGCGCTCACCGGCTCGCTCGGCTGGCGCCATGCCTTCGGCGATGTCGATCCCTCGTCGCGCATGGCCTTCGCCTCCGCGCCCGCCACGCCCTTCACCGTCCGTGGCGTGCCCCTCTCCGAAAATGCGCTCGCCCTCGATGCAGGCATCGGGACGAAGCTCGGCGACCGCCTCTCTCTCGGCCTCGCCTATGCCGGCGAATACGCCTCCGACGCCCGCGACCACGGGCTGAGGGCGGAACTGCGATTCGAGTTCTAGGGGATAAGTTTTTCGACCCTCCCCCCGTGGGAGGGTCGAAATGTCCACGGCAAATTTTGGGAAGGGGTCGCGGCACCTGTCGCGAAAAGCGGGGATTACTTTTTTTTCAAAAGCCGTTTGTCCCCACCCCCCTATCCCCGGTGCCCCTGCAGCGAACCGCCCGACGAGGCGAGGGGAGCGGCCTCAAAATGCTTTGTGACATATTAATGACAGTTCGATGACAGACGGCCTAAAACATGAGAATCCCTCTCAACTAGAGCCGCCTTTCCACCATTGCCTTCGAGGCGCGCCCGCCGCATAACCACGCTGAAACTTCGCCCTTGTTCGGGCCAGCGCGACGGATGTCCTTCTATGGAAAAGCCCCAAAACCGCGTCTTCTCGGGCGTGCAGCCGACCGGCAATCTGCATCTCGGAAATTACCTCGGCGCGATCCGCAATTTCGTCGGTTTGCAGCAGACGCATGAATGCATCTACTGCGTCGTGGACATGCACGCGATCACCGTCTGGCAGGACCCGAAGGAACTCGCCGCGAACACGCGCGAGGTCGCTGCCGCCTACATCGCGGCGGGCATCGATCCGTCCACGAACATTATTTTCAACCAGTCGAAAGTCGCGGCCCATGCCGAGCTTGCCTGGATACTGAATTGCGTCGCCCGCATCGGCTGGCTCAATCGCATGACGCAGTTCAAGGACAAGGCGGGCAAGGATCGCGAGAAGGCGTCGGTCGGCCTCTACGCCTATCCGATCCTTATGGCGGCTGACATTCTCGTCTATCGCGCGACCCATGTGCCGGTCGGCGACGACCAGAAACAGCACCTCGAACTCGCGCGCGACACGGCGCAGAAGTTCAACAACGACTTCGGCGCGCAGGATTTCTTCCCGCTGCCCGAACCCCTCATCATGGGCCCGGCGACGCGCGTCATGTCGCTTCGCGACGGCACCAAGAAAATGTCGAAGTCCGACCCGTCGGACTACTCGCGCATCACCATGCGCGACAGCGCCGACGACATCGCGAAGAAGATCCGCAAGGCCCAGACCGATCCCGATGCCCTGCCCGAAACCGTCGAAGGCTTGCAGGGCCGCCCCGGCGCCGACAATCTCGTCGGCATCTATGCGGCACTCGCGGGCATGACGAAGGCAGAGGTTCTCGCGCAGTATGGCGGCCAGCAATTCTCCGCCTTCAAGCCGGCGCTCGCCGACCTCGCGGTGGAAAAACTGTCACCGATCACGGATGAAATGAAGCGGCTGATGGCCGACCCCGCCTATATCGACAACGTTCTGGAGAAGGGCGCCGTCCGCGCCCGTGCCCTCGCCGATCCCGTTATCGCACGCGTTCGGGAGATCGTCGGTTTCATATGAGCGGGCCGCCGCTTGATCGGCGGCGGCGGCGTCCCATCTAGATAAGGGTCCCGCCAGAACAATTATCCGGAGGAAGTTTCCGTCCATGTCCTTCAGTGACCGTATTGCCGGTATGCGCGAGCGCCTCCGTCACCGTTGGATGTATCGCTCCGGCGATGGCACTTCCGCAGCCGCCGGCACAGGCGCCGCGGCGAAGGCCGGCGGCCTCTTCTCGCGTCTCGACAGGCCCGGCATGCGCGGCATTCTCTGGCGCGCCGCCGCCGCCATTGTCATTGTCATCCTGCTTTATTATCCGATCGGCATGCTGATCGTTCACACGGTCGACGACGATCCGGACTTCGCGCCCTCGGCTGCCGATCTCCAGCCCGGCGGCAGCGAAGCTGTCGCCTATGCGGTTGCGCTGATCGACCGCGAAGTGAACGAGAACGCCTGGACGGCGAACGATCCGTTCTTCATGCCGGGCTTCATGCTCGACAACATGCCGAATTTCCAGCAGGGCATCATGTCCGCGCTGGCGCGCTTCGGCTTCGAACTCACCGACCAGCTCGGCCGCACGCGCGGCTCCTCGGAAGCGGATTCCGATCTGCAGCGCGCGGCGGGCCTGCTGCAATATCCCGGCAATGTCTGGATCTGGAATCCGAGCGTCTCGCTCGCGCCACGCGCCAGTTCGGAATCCCAATACCGCGAAGCGCGCCGCCGGCTGATGAACTACAACACGCGTCTCGCCGCCGGCAGCGCGAACTACGACATCCGCGCCGACAATCTGCTCGCGACGATCGAGCGCTTCGCCGCCGATCTCGGTTCATCCTCGGCCCTGATCGACCGTCATCTGACGGAAGATGCCGGCAGCCTTTTCGACTCCGGTGCCGACGACGTCTTCTACCTCACCAAGGGAAAACTTTACGGCTACTACATGATCCTGAAAGGGCTCGGCACCGACTTCGCGCCCATCATCAAGGAGCGGAACCTGCAAAAGCCCTGGAACGAGATGGTCGAGAGCTTCCGCAAGGCTGCGCTGCTCGATCCATGGGTGGTCATGAACGGCGCGCCGGATGCCCAGTTCCAGCCCAATCACCTCGCGATGCAGGGCTTTTATCTCCTTCGGGCCCGCACCCAGCTTCGTGAAATCAGCAATATCCTGCTGAAATAACATGGCTTTACCCGGCGCTTGCCCGCTGCCCCCGCCAATGGCAGCATCCGCCGCATGAGCGAATCCGAAGCACCGAGCCGTCCCGTCGCGCCGCCCAAACGGCGCAAGTTCCTCGTCGTCGTCGACGGCACGCCGGAATCCGAGGTCGCCCTCCATTTCGCGAGCCTCCGTGCGAGCCACACCAGCGGCGTTGTGACGCTTCTCGCCGTCATCGAGCCGGGCGAGGCCTCCCAGCAATGGCTCGGCGTCCAGAACATCATGAAGGAAGAGGCGCGCGAGGAGGCGGAAGAGCTGCTCCACCGGCTCGCCGCCCACGTCAACGAATATGCCGGCATCATGCCGGAACTCATCATCCGCGAAGGCAGACGCGCCGAACAGGTGATGCAGTTGATCGCGGAGGACAAGGATATCGCGATCCTCGTGCTCGCCGCCGGGCTCGGCAAGGAAGGCCCGGGGCCTCTCGTCACCATGGTCGCCAGCGCCAGCGAAAAGGCTTTCCCGATCCCCGTCACCGTTGTTCCCGGCAACCTCACCGAGGAAGCGATCCGCTCGCTGGCTTGATTCTCGGCCGCCCACGGTCCATCTATAGCGCAAGCGGCGCCGGCAGCCCGGCGCTAACCCATGAAAGTTGCAAGGGTTTTCCATGTTCATCCAGACCGAGGCGACGCCGAACCCGGCGACCCTGAAGTTCCTGCCCGGCCGCGAGGTTCTGGGCGAGGGCCGTGCCGCCGACTTCCCGACGCGCGAGGCCGCCGAGCGTTCGCCGCTCGCCATGCGCCTGTTCGCCGTCG
This sequence comes from Parvibaculum sp., assembly GCF_030694575.1. Classification (GTDB taxonomy): domain Bacteria; phylum Pseudomonadota; class Alphaproteobacteria; order Parvibaculales; family Parvibaculaceae; genus Parvibaculum. The sequence goes on along the minus strand of NZ_JAUYUS010000115.1, from coordinate 33,193 downwards.
AAAACGTGACGGGCGTTTTCTTCGGCTCCGATTTCATCACCGTCACCAAGTCGGGCGGTGAGTGGCAGCATCTGAAGCCGGCATTGCTCGGCGCGATCATGGAGCATTTCACGGGCGGCGCGCCGATCCTCTTCGCGGCTGCATCCGGCGACGACGACGCCCATGCCGCCCACGAAGGCGAGGACGGCGAGATCGTGTCGCAGATCAAGGAAATCCTCGACACCCGCGTCCGCCCCGCCGTCGCACAGGATGGCGGCGACATCACCTTCCAGGGCTATGAGCAGGGCATCGTCTTCCTCAACATGCAGGGTGCCTGTGCAGGCTGTCCTTCTTCCACCGTCACGCTGAAGCGCGGCGTGGAGAACATGCTGAAGCACTACATCCCCGAGATCGTCGAAGTCCGTCAGGTCTGAATCTGACCGCGCGTTCGATATTGCGTCTGGCCCGGCCGCGCCAACACGCTATCGTGTCGCCGTTCAATTCGAATACCCCACTGAAATCAGACGAGGAGACAGGCCATGGGCGGCAAGCTCGGCGACGAAGCGCTCGACATCATTTTCCGTCAAGCGCGCACGCATAATGGATGGACGGACGCACCCGTCTCCGACGAAACGCTGAAGCAGCTCTACGATCTGATGAAATGGGGTCCGACCAGCGCCAATTGCTCGCCGGCCCGTATCGTCTTCGTGAAATCCAGCGAGGCGAAGGAGAAGCTCGCGCCCGCGCTCTCCGAAGGAAATCTGAAAAAGACCATGGCGGCGCCCGTCACCGCCATTCTCGGCTACGATGTCGAATTCTATGAACGCCTGCCCGAACTCTTTCCCCATGCGCCCGACGCCAAGACATGGTTCAACTGGTCGAAGGAGTGGGCCGAGCAGACGGCCTTCCGCAACGGCTCGCTGCAAGGCGCCTATTTCATGATTGCCGCGCGGTCTCTCGGTCTCGATTGTGGTCCGATGTCGGGCTTCGACATGAAGAAGGTCGACGACGCCTTCTTCGCCGGCACCACGGTGAAGGTGAACTTCCTCTGCAATCTCGGTCATGGCGATCCCTCGGCACTGTTCGGCCGCAGCCCGCGCCTTCCCTTCGAGGAAGCCTGCAAGATCCTCTGATCCTCATAGTCCGGCCACGGAGCGCTCCCGCCTTGCTCATCCTCGCTTTCGATACCGCGCAAGGCGCGCTTTCCGCCGCCATCCGCGATGACGACGGCGAACTGGCGTCGGTCTTCGAACTCCGGACGCGCGGTCACGCGGAAGCGTTGATGCCGGCGCTTGAAACGCTGCTGGCGGAGGCGGCGCTCGGTTTCGGCGACCTCGACGCGCTGGCCGTCACCGTCGGTCCCGGCACGTTCACGGGGCTCCGCGTCGGACTTGCGGCGGCGCGCGGGCTCGCTCTCGCGCTCGCCCTGCCGCTGGTCGGCGTGACGACGCTGGAGGCGATTGCCGAGCCGGTCGATGTGGCGGCCGGAACCATCGTGTCGTCTTTCGATGCGAAGCGGCATGAAGTCTATCTTCAGGCCTTCTCGGCGGCTCACATGCCGCTTACCGGGCCCCTCCTCGCCGATCTCGATGAAGTCGCGGCGCATTTGCCGCCCGGCCCCCTCGTTCTGGTCGGCACGGGCTCACATCTTCTCATGGACCTGCTGAAGGAACGCGGCCATGAAATCCGGCTCGCGGATACGCGTCCGCAGCCGGACGCCGCCGCCGTCGCGCGCATCGCCATGGCGCGGCTCTCGGCGGAGGGCGTGGCCGCATTCCGCGTGCCGCCGCAGCCCCTTTATATCCGCGCGCCCGATGCCAAATTGCCGGGCGGCCTCGATCCCGGTGCGGTGGCGTAAGATGGCCGCCGTGAAAAATCGGTCCGGCGGCCCGGCGATCCGCGCCGTCGACGCGTCCATGGTCCCCCGGCTCGCCGCGCTCCATGCGCTTTGCTTCGATGAAGCATGGGACGAGGCGGCCATCGCCGGCCTCCTCGCGATGCCCGGTGCATTTGGCTGCATGGCTGGTCCCGACGACACTCCCGATGGTTTCGTGCTCGCGCGGCTTGGCGGCGGCGAGGCCGAAATCCTGACCATCTGCGTGGCGCCCGCAGCGCGCGGATCGGGTCTCGGCCGGCGCCTCCTCCAGGCTGCCGCGGCCGGCGCCGTGGCGGGCGGGGCCGAGGCTCTTTTCCTGGAAGTGGCCGAGGACAATCCGGCTGCAATCCGTCTCTACGAGCGCTTCGGTTTCGTTCTCGTCGGCATCCGGCCCGCTTATTATGTGCGGGGCGCCTCCCGGGTGGCGGCACGTACCCTCAGATACGACCTGCCGCCTCCGGAGACCCTGTCATAAATCCTTGATCGTGGAGGGGTTTTATAGGGCAGGAGCGCGGGCGGATTCTGCCGCTCGCTAATGACAAGCAGGTGGCGCTTGGCCTATGATGCTGGCGATGACAGACAAGACCACAGCCACCGCCGCTCTTCGCCCGGACGACGCGCAGAACGATCCCGAACGGATCGAAAACCTGTGCGTGGAAAAAGGCATGCGCATGACGGATCAGCGCCGCGTCATTGCACGCGTGCTCTCCGTCGCGCACGATCATCCGGATGTGGAAGAAGTCTATCGCCGCGCGGCGGCGGTCGACAGCAAGATCTCGATCGCGACCGTCTACCGGACGGTTCGTCTTTTCGAGGAGGCGGGCATTCTCGAACGTCACGATTTTCGCGACGGCCGCTCGCGCTACGAACAGGTCCCCGAGGAGCACCACGATCATCTGATAGATCTCCAGACGGGCAGCGTCATCGAATTCCACAATGACGAAATCGAACGGCTGCAGCAGATCATCGCCCGCGAGCTCGGCTTTGAGCTTGTCGACCATCGCCTGGAGCTCTACGGCGTGCCGCTCAATCGCAACAAGAAGCCGGACGGCAAGAGTAACTAGGGACGATGGTCTCTCGCCGGAACGACGGCTGGGAGAACGGGAGACGCACATGGCAACCGCGCGTGCAGCCGTACTGCTGACGGGCTTTATTCTCTCTGCCGTTCTGCTCATGCCGCTGCAATGGCTCGGCTTGAAGCTGCGCCTGCCCTATGCGCGCGCGCTGCCGAACCGCTATCACCGTTTTCTGTGCGGACTGATCGGCATTCGTGTGACGACGCGAGGGCAGCCGCATGAAGGCGGCGCCTGCCTGATCGCGGCCAATCACACATCCTGGCTCGACATCCCGATTCTCGCCTCCCTTCAACCCTGTTCCTTCGTCGCGAAAAGCGAAGTCGCCGGCTGGCCGTTTTTCGGCACACTGGCGCGGCTGCAGCGCACCGTCTTTGTGGAGCGCGAGCGCCGCACCCGCACCGCCCATTCGCGCAATGAAATCCATGCCCGCATCGCGGCGGGCGACCGGCTGGTTCTCTTCCCGGAAGGCACGTCGAGCGATGGCAACCGCGTGCTCTCCTTCAAGAGCGCGCTGATGAGCGTCGCCCAGCTCACCATCGTCAATGGCGATGAAGACCGCGAGGACGACCTTGTGGTCCAGCCGGTATCGGTCGCCTATACCCGGCTCCACGGCATGCCGATGGGCCGGTATTTCCGGCCTTTCTTCGCCTGGTATGGCGATATGGAACTTTTCCCGCATCTCTGGGAGGCATTCCGTCTCGGCCCCGTCGAGGTCATTGTCGAGTATCACAAGCCGGTCACGATCCGCGAAATCGGCAACCGCAAGGCCCTCGCCGCCTATTGCGAGGACTGCTGCCGCCGGGGCGTCACCCAAGCCCTGGTCGGCCGCTGGGACGACATGGAACCCGTCGCCGAGCTGCCGCACGAGGTGACCGCGCCGCGCGTGGCCGGCGCCTGACCGGCGGAACCGCCCAATCCATTCGCCCCAGGGCGCCGATACATGATAGGCTTGCCCATCAGTCGAGTTCCCAGAGGAGACGAGCGCACACATTGCACGATCATCAAGCGCCATCCCGTACCGTCGCATCGGAAGAGGGCCTGAAGGCCGAACCCGGCGCGCCGCGCAAGAAAATCTTCGTCAAGACTTATGGCTGCCAGATGAACGTCTATGACTCGGCCCGCATGGTCGATGTCATGGCGCCGTCCGGCTATTCGGAAGTCGATACGCCCGACGATGCCGACATCGTCATTCTGAATACCTGCCACATCCGCGAAAAGGCGGCGGACAAGGTCTATTCGGAACTCGGCCGCCTGCGCGAATTGAAGAAGGAAAAATCCGGGCGCGGCGAAGAGCTGCTGATCGGTGTGGCCGGCTGCGTCGCGCAGGCCGAAGGCGAGGAGATGCGCCGCCGCGCGCCCGTCGTCGATCTCGTGTTCGGGCCGCAGACCTATCATCGTCTGCCGGAATATGTCGCGCGCCTTGCGAATGGTGGGCCTGGCATCGTTGAGACGGAATTTCCGGCCGACGACAAATTCGGCACTCTGCCCATGCCGGAAAAGCGCAAGACGCTGGCGCGTGGCGCAACCGCCTTCCTGACCATTCAGGAGGGCTGCGACAAGTTCTGCACCTTCTGTGTCGTGCCCTATACGCGCGGCAGCGAATTCTCGCGGCCCATCGCGCGCATTCTCGAGGAAGCGCGCGCACTGGTCGATGCAGGCGTGCGCGAGATCACGCTGCTCGGCCAGAACGTCAACGCCTGGCATGGCGTGGACGAGACGGGCCGTCCGGCAACGCTCGGCCGCCTCATTCGCGCACTCGCGCAAATCGACGGACTGGCACGGCTGCGCTACACGACGAGCCATCCTCGCGACATGGATGAAGAACTCATTGCCGCGCATCGCGATGTGCCGGAGCTGATGCCTTATCTTCACCTGCCGGTGCAGTCGGGTTCGGACCGCATCCTGGCGGCGATGAACCGCCGTCACGACGCGGATACCTATTATCGCATCATCGACCGCATCCGTGCCGCAAAGCCCGACATCGCCCTCTCGTCGGATTTCATTGTCGGGTTCCCCGGCGAGACGGAAGCGGATTTCGAGGCGACGCTCGGCCTCATCCGCACCGTCGGCTTCGCGCAGGCCTACAGCTTCAAATACAGCCCCCGTCCCGGCACGCCCGCCGCGACGGAAGAAGATCAGGTGCCGGAAGACGTCAAGAGCGAACGGTTGCAGCGTCTTCAGGCACTTCTCGGCGAGCAGCAGCTGGCTTTCAATGCAGGCTGCGCCGGCCGCACCATGCCGGTCCTCTTCGACCGGCGCGGCCGTGGCGAGAGCCAGCTCGTCGGCCGCAGCCCCTATCTCCAGTCGGTTCATATCGACGACGCGCCGGAACATCTCTTCGGCAGCCTTGTCGATGTCGTGATCGAGGAGGGGCATCGAAACAGCCTGCGAGGGCGCCTGCGCGAAGAAGCGGGGGTCCTCGTCTGAAGTCGGACCCGAAGTCGGAATTGTCGGTGGTCATACGCACGTCGAAAGGACAGGGTGCAGTTGAGCGCAACAGGTGGAATGAAGACATCGAAGGGTGAAACGGGCGGCGATGACAGCCTTGTCATTGCCTTCGACGACAATCGTCTCCTGACCGAGCTTTTCGGAACCAACGACCGGCACCTCGCGCGTATTGAACAGGGTCTCGGTGTGCTCGCGACGTCGCGCGGCAACAAGCTCGTCATCACCGGCAACGCCCATGCGCGTAATCAGGCCGACCGCGTGCTCAAGGATCTTTATGCCCGGCTCAAATCCGGCCAGGAAGTCAGCACCGGCGAAGTCGAAGGAGCGATCCGCATGGCAACGGCACCCGACGCAGATCTCGCCCAGCCGCAAAGCGGCCTCGCGCGCCAGCAGATCCAGACGAAACGCCGCGTCATCGGCCCGCGCTCGCAGACGCAAGGAACCTATATCGACGCCCTGATGTCGAACGAACTCGTCTTCGGCGTCGGTCCCGCCGGCACGGGCAAGACCTATCTCGCCGTCGCCGTCGCCGTCTCCATGCTGCTGCAGAAGCGCGTCGACCGCATCATCCTGTCGCGTCCCGCCGTCGAGGCGGGTGAGCGTCTGGGCTTTCTCCCGGGCGATCTGAAAGAGAAGATCGACCCCTATCTGCGCCCGCTCTACGACGCACTCTACGACACGCTGCCGGGCGAGCAGGCAATGAAGGGCATCGAGTCCGGCGAGATCGAGGTCGCACCGCTCGCCTTCATGCGCGGCCGCACGCTGGCCAATTCCTTCGTCATCCTCGACGAAGCGCAGAACTGTACGCCCGTTCAGATGAAGATGTTCCTGACCCGCCTCGGTGAAAACAGCCGCATGGCGATCACCGGCGACCCGAGCCAGGTCGACCTGCCGCTCGGCGCAAAATCGGGCCTGCGCGACGCGCTGGAGGTTCTGGAAGGCGTTCCCGGCTGCTCGACCGTGCATTTCTCGGATGCCGATGTCGTGCGGCATCCGCTCGTCACGCGCATCGTCAAGGCCTACAATGCCCGCGAACGTGGACTTCTGGAGGGCACCAAATGAGTTCCGACGGCTCCCCGGGGCGAAAACGCAGCGACCGGTCTCACAGCTCGATTTCCGGGCTCGAGATCGAGGTTCTGCGCGAGGCCGGAGATTGGGAAAGCGGCACCGACGAAACCGTGCGCCGGGCCGCCGAACACGCCTATGCGGTGTCGCGAGGCGGCGAGGCGGCGGAACTCTGCATCGTGCTCGGCGACGATGCGCTGGTCGCGAAGCTCAACAAGGCCTATCGCGGCAAGAGCGGTCCCACCAATGTTCTGTCCTTTCCGGCCGCCGAGATGCCCGACACCGGCGCACCCGAAGCGGCCTTCGCCGGCGCGACGCCGCTTCTCGGCGATGTCGTGCTCGCGCGCGAGACGATCGTTCGCGAAGCCGCCGAACAGAAAAAGAAATTCGCAGATCACCTCTCCCACCTGACGGTGCATGGCGTGCTCCATCTCCTCGGGCACGATCACATCGAAGACGTGGAGGCCGACGAGATGGAAGCGCTCGAACGCGACATACTGGAAGACCTCGGCATCGCCGATCCTTATGACGCCGATCACACCGGACGATAAACGAAGACAATGGCCGATACGACCGACCGATCTCTCGTCGCTCCTTCCAAAGACGGTTCCTCCTATTCGCGCGGCCGCTCGCGTTTCGGCTGGCTCCGCACGCTTCTGGGGATGAACGGCACGGGCGACAGCTCGCTCCGCGAAAGCCTCGAAGAGGTAATCGAGGAGCATGAGGACATGCATCGCGGCCTCACCGCCGAAGAGCGGCATATGCTCGTCAACATCCTGAAGTTCGGCGAGTTGCGCGTCGACGATGTCATGGTGCCGCGCGCCGACGTCGTGGGCGTGGAGGAAGGTGCCTCGCTCGAGGAATGCCTCCGCCTCTTTCACGCATCGAGCCATTCGCGGATGCCGATCTACCGCGAGACGCTGGACGATCCGCTCGGCATGGTCCATCTGAAGGACGTGCTCGCCTGGCTTGCGCCGCCCGAGGAAGGCGCCCCCTCCCCCCGGCAGCCCTTTGCGTTGCGGTCGATCCGGCGCGACATTCTCTTCGTGCCACCCTCCATGCCCGCGCTCGATCTTCTCGTGAAGATGCAGGCGACGCGCATCCATCTCGCCCTCGTCATCGACGAATATGGCGGCACCGACGGTCTCGTTTCGATCGAGGATCTCGTCGAGGAGATCGTCGGCGAGATAGAAGACGAGCACGACACGGACGAAGGGCCCGCTCTCGTGCGCCGCGACGACGGCTCGATCGACGCCGATGCGCGTTGCCCGATCGAGGAGCTTGAAGAGATGATCGGCATCCGTCTGGTCGAGGAAGAATACGAAGACGATGTCGACACGCTGGCCGGCCTCGTCTTCTCGCTTCTCGGCCGTGTACCGCTGCGGGGCGAGCTTGTCCGCCACCCGGCGGGCCTCGAATTCGAGGTGAAGGACGCCGATCCGCGCCGCATCAAGCGCATGCGGATACATCTTCTGCCCACATCGGAAGATAGTTCCTCGGCCCCCGCACCGGCGGAAGGCTGACGCGTGCGGGTTGAAAGCGGCGTCGCCGCTGCCGTCTACCGCGTCGAGCGCGTCGCCACCATCCTTGCCGAACTGCGCGGCTGGCGGCGTCATCTCGCCGCTTTCGTTGCCGGCGCCCTCAGCGTGCTTGCACTCCCGCCTTACGATTTCCTTCCCGTCCTCTTTATCACCGTTCCGTTTCTTGTCTGGCTTCTCGATGGGGTCGGCGAGCCGACGCGCTCGCGCCGCCGCCGCGTCATGTGGCGGGCGGGTGCCGTCGGCTGGTGGTTCGGCTTCGGCTATTTCTTTCTGGGGCTCTACTGGGTCGGCCATGCCTTTCTGGTCGAGGCCGACAAATTCGCCTTCCTGTTGCCCGTCGCCGTCACATTGCTGCCGGCGGGGCTCGGCCTCTTCACCGGCGCGGCAGCGGCGCTTGCGCGGCTCTTCTGGTTTCGCGGCTACAGGCGCGTCGTCGTCCTCGCGCTCGCATGGACCGTCTTCGAGTGGCTGCGCGGCCATGTGCTGACGGGCTTTCCCTGGAACCTGATCGGCGAGAGTTTCACCGGCTCCGATGCGCTCATGCAGGTCGCCGCTCTGGTCGGCGCCTATGGCCTGTCGCTCATTGCATTGTTGATTGTCGGGTCGCCCGCCTCTTTCGATACAAGGGTGAGCTCTGCCCAGCACGCCGTCGACGGTGAGCTTCTCGCCGCGCCGCTGATCGCGCTTGCAAGCCTTGCGCTCCTCTGGGTCGGCGGCGCCGCGCGCCTGTCCTCGGCCGAGCTGACCTATGCCGAAGGCGTCAATGTCAGGATCGTGCATCCGAACACGCCCTTCGCCGACAACTGGAACGATCCCGACCGCCTTCTCACCATCATCGGCCAGCTCCTGCGCATGTCGCAGGAGCCGACGCCGGAGCGGCCGCATGGCATCGACGGCGGCACTGTCGTCGTCTGGCCGGAAAATGCCGTGCCTGTGCTGCTCGCGCGCGAGCCCTATGTGCTGGGCGCCATCGGCCGTATTCTGCCGGAGGGGGCTAAACTCATCGCCGGCTCAAATCGGGGTGAGCCGGAGCCGGGCGGTCCTTCGACGCGGCTGCGCGTTTTCTACAACAGCCTTTATGTCGTCGACTCCAACGGCGAGATCGCCGCGACCTACGACAAGCATCATCTCGTGCCCTTCGGCGAGTATGTGCCCTTGCGCCATTGGCTCGGCCGCATAGGCCTGCGCCAGCTTGTGCAGTTCCAGGGCAGCTTCGATGTCGGCCCCGGGCCGGTGACGCTCGCCCTGTCCGGCCTTCCGCCGGTCAGTCCCCTCATCTGCTACGAGGTCATTTTTCCCGGCGAAGTCGTCGCGCCCGGCGCGCGGCCGGACTGGCTCGTCAACATCACGAACGACGCCTGGTTCGGCAGATCCGCCGGCCCCTGGCAGCATTTTTCCCAAGTCCGCCTCCGCGCCGTGGAGCAGGGTTTGCCGCTCGTCCGCGCCGCGAACAGCGGCATCTCGGCGGTGATCGACCCCTATGGCCGTGTCGTCAAAAGCCTGCCGCTCGACGCGCGCGGCGTCATCGACGCGGCGCTTCCCGCACCTCTGCAGCCGACGCTTTATGCGCGGCTCGGGGACCTCTTCCTCGCCTTCCTGCTGATCGCCGCAGCCGGCGCCGTCTGGTACGGCCGTCCCCGCGCCTGACGTAAAGGTTGCATCCACAATGGTAGTCCTTGGGGATTTCCGCCATTTTTTGGGATGTGACTTTGATGCAAGGCTCGACTTAAGGTTGTATTCTGCAAAACCTGTCACCGGTTCGAAGGGTTCAGTGTGCCACGCAAATTGCCCAATCCGATCGATGTCCATGTAGGGGCCAGGGTCCGCATGCGCCGCATGCTGATCGCCATGAGCCAGGAAAAGCTCGGCGAGAGCCTTGGGCTTACCTTCCAGCAGGTCCAGAAATACGAGAAGGGCACCAACCGCATCGGTGCGAGCCGCCTCTACCAGATCGGCAGCGTGCTGGGTGTTCCCATCGAATATTTCTTCGAAGGAGTGGAATCCGGTGAGACAGGCGATGGTCCGTTCGAGCCGGGGGCATCCGCCGGTTTCGACATGGACGTTCTCTCCACCGCCGAGGGGATCCAGCTCAACAGCGCCTTTTTCGCCATCACAGACGCGAAACTTCGCAAGCGCATCCTCGATCTCGTGAAGACGCTGGGCGGCATGGCGGATGAAGCCGAGATGGCCGAAGACGGCAAGCTTCTCGTCTCCTGATTTCATTACGGTAAATATTCAGAGGATATGCACGTATGTGCATATCTTTTTGCGTTCGGCTGTTGACCCGGCATCCGATCCTTGTAAAAACCAGAGCCGCTGGGCCCGGCACAAGCGATATTGTCCCGCATCGGCATATTTCGAAGCCCGGCGGGCGGTTCCGCGGCATCGGGCACAAACTCATCTCAGACCCATGAGGGAGATCAACTTGGCTAGGTCAAATTTCCTGTTCACCAGCGAATCCGTTTCAGAGGGCCACCCCGACAAGGTGTGCGACAGGATTTCCGACGCCGTCGTCGATCTCTATCTGGCAGCGGACCCGTTTGCCCGCGTCGCATGCGAGACGTTGACCACCACCAACAAGATCGTGCTGGCCGGCGAAGTGCGCGGTCCTGCTTCCATCACCAAGGAAATGATCGAGGAGACGGCGCGTCAGGCCGTCAAGGCGATCGGCTACGAGCAGGAAGGCTTTCACTGGAAGAAGGCCGATGTCGAGGTGCTGCTGCACGCGCAATCCGCCGACATCGCGCAGGGCGTGGACGCCAGCGGCAACAAGGACGAAGGCGCCGGCGACCAGGGCATCATGTTCGGCTATGCCTGCACCGAAACCGACGTGCTGATGCCTGCTCCGATCATCTATTCGCATCGTATCCTGAAGCGCATGGCCGAACTTCGCCATTCCGGCGAGCGTTCGGAATTCGAACCGGATTCGAAGAGCCAGGTCACGCTGAAATACGAAAACGGCAAGCCCGTCGGTGTCACCTCCGTCGTCGTCTCGACGCAGCACAAGGCCGGTGTGAAGCTGACCGATTTGCGCGAACTCGTGCGCGCCGTTGTGAAAGACGTGCTGCCGGCCGGCTGGTTCCCGCCGGAAGAGGAATTCTACGTGAACCCCACAGGCAACTTCGTCATCGGCGGTCCGGACGGCGACGCCGGCCTCACCGGCCGCAAGATCATCGTCGACACCTACGGCGGTGCGGCGCCTCACGGCGGTGGTGCCTTCTCCGGCAAGGATCCGACGAAGGTCGACCGCTCGGCCGCCTATGCCTCGCGCTACCTCGCCAAAAACGTTGTGGCAGCGGGTCTTTCCGAGCGTTGCACCATCCAGCTTTCCTACGCGATCGGTGTCTCGAAGCCGCTCTCGATCTATGTCGATCTGCACGGCACCGGCAAGGTCGAGGAAGAAGCGGTGGAGCGCGCCGTGGCGAAATGCATGGACCTTTCGCCGCGCGGCATCCGCGAGCATCTCCAGCTCAACCGGCCGATCTACGAACGCACCGCCGCCTACGGCCACTTCGGCCGCATGCCGGAGTCGGATGGTGGCTTCTCGTGGGAGAAGACCGACCTCGCCGGCAAGCTCGAGGCGGAAATCCGCTAACGAAACGCGAGCTGCATGAGCCCGAGAAGTTCACATCTGGGCAGTGCCGCGGAAAAGTCCCGGCGTCATGTCTATGGCCGGACCAAGGGCAAGAGCCTGCGGTCCCGCCAGGCGTATTTGATGGAGACCCTCTTCCCGAGGGTCTCCATTTCGCTTGAGGACAAAGCCATCGATCCTCGCGCGCTGTTCGGCGCGCCGGAGGAAATCTGGCTTGAGATCGGCTTCGGCGGCGGCGAACACCTGGCGCATCAGGCGTCGCTTCATCCCGGCATCGGCTTTCTCGGTTGCGAGCCCTTCGTGAACGGCGTCGCCAAGCTTATCGCGGAGATCGACGAGCGCGGCCTCGGCAATGTCCGCATCCTCAACGACGACGCACGCTTTCTTCTGGAGCGGCTCGTTCCGGCATCGCTCGCTCGCATCAATATCCTCTATCCCGATCCCTGGCCGAAAAAGCGCCACAACAAGCGCCGCTTCATCAATGACGAGACGCTGGCCTTCCTCGCCCGCGCTCTGAAGCCCGGCGGCGAATTGCGCTTCGCCAGCGACATCCCCGATTACATCGCCTGGACCCTCGCCCATATCGCCCGCTTCAACCGCGAGAACGGCGAAACCTTCATCTGGACGGCGGAAAAGCCGGCCGACTGGCGCACCCCCTATGAAGGCTGGCCCGGAACGCGCTATGAGGCGAAAGCGATCCGCGAAGGCCGCACCCCCGTCTATCTCTCCTTCCGCCGCGCCTGAAATCCGGGCCCGCGCGCCCCTTGCCCTCGCCCCCTAAAAGGCGCTATATAGGCGCCAATCAAGTCAGCGACGCTCTCAGAGTGGGCTGTCTCCGGAAACGGGGGCCCGCTTTTTTTGTTTCTGGGGCCTCGTTGATGCATTCGGTTTGGAGAACGGCCTTTGGCCACGGGTCTCGACAAAAAGCCTGACAGCGGCGCGGCAGACCTTGCCGCGCTCGACACGCATCTGATCGCGCCGCCCGGCGTGGCGCGTCAGGTATTCGACCTGTTGCGCGGCCCGGCCGAAGGCGCGGAATTCGAGATCGTGCGGGTGCGCTTCGGCGCGCAGGACGGTCAGACGCTGCAGATCATGGCGGAACGTCCCGACGGCTCGATGTCGGTCGAGGATTGCGCGGAACTCTCGCGCATGCTTTCGGCCGTGCTCGATGTCGAGGACCCGATCCCCGGCGAATACAATCTCGAGATCTCGTCGCCCGGCATCGACCGGCCGCTGACGAGGCCGAAGGATTTCGAACGCTGGCAGGGTTTCGACGCCAAGATCGAATTGTCGGAAGCCCTGTCGGGCCGCAAGCGCTTTCGTGGCCTGCTGCAGGGCGTCGAAGACGGCGAAGTTCTCGTTGAGTGCGATATCGAAGGTTTTTCGGAGCCGCAGGTTCTCGGTCTGCCGTTCCGTCAGTTGAGTGAGGCGAAGCTCGTGATGAGCGACGATCTCATAAGGGAAAGTCTCAAAAGACAGGGCAGGGCGCCAGACGCCTCCGACGATGCCCCCTCCGACGGAGAATAAGAGAATGGCTGTAAGCGCCAACCGGCTTGAACTGTTGCAGATCGCGGATGCGGTCGCGCGCGAAAAGTCGATCGACCGTGAAGTCGTCATCGAGGCGATGGCGGAAGCGATCCAGAAGGCGGCCCGCTCCCGCTACGGCGCGGAAAATGAAATCCGTGCCCGGATCAATCCGCAGACCGGCGAAATTCGCCTGGTCCGCCTTCTCGAGGTCGTGGAAGCGGTCGACAACGACGCCATTCAGATCGACCTGAAGTCGGCGCAGCGCCGCAACCCGGCCGCGCAGCTCGGCGACCTCATCGAAGATGAATTGCCGCCGGTCGATTTCGGCCGCATCGCCGCGCAGACCGCCAAGCAGGTCATCGTCCAGAAGGTGCGCGATGCGGAACGCGAGCGCCAGTACGACGAATACAAGGACCGCATCGGCGAAATCGTCAACGGTATCGTCAAGCGCGTCGAATACGGCAACGTGATCGTCGATCTCGGACGTGGCGAAGCCATCGTTCGCCGCGACGAGCTTCTGCCGCGCGAAACCTTTCGCAACGGCGACCGTATCCGTGCCTACATCTACGACGTCCGCCGCGAACAGCGCGGACCGCAGATTTTCCTGTCGCGCTCGCATCCCCAGTTCATGGCCAAGCTCTTCGCGCAGGAAGTGCCGGAAATCTACGACGGCATCATCGAGATCAAGGCCGTCGCCCGCGATCCGGGCAGCCGTGCGAAGATCGCCGTTCTCTCGAACGACTCGTCCATCGACCCCGTCGGTGCCTGCGTCGGTATGCGCGGCAGCCGCGTGCAGGCCGTCGTGAACGAATTGCAGGGCGAGAAGATCGACATCATCCAGTGGTCGCCCGACGCCGCCACCTTCATCGTCAATGGCCTCGCGCCGGCGGAAGTCGTCAAGGTCGTGCTCGACGAAGATGCGCAGCGCATCGAAGTCGTCGTGCCGGACGACCAGCTCTCGCTCGCCATCGGCCGTCGTGGCCAGAACGTGCGCCTCGCCTCGCAGCTCACCGGCTGGGATATCGACATCCTGACCGAAGCCGAGGAAAGCGAGCGCCGCCAGGCCGAATTCCTCAGCCGCACGGCAACCTTTGCCGAGGCGCTCGACGTCGACGAGATGATCGCGCAGCTTCTCGCCTCCGAGGGCTTTGCCTCGATCGAGGAAGTGGCCTATGTCGATCTCGACGAAATCGCCGAGATCGAAGGCTTCGACGAGGACACCGCGCAGGAAATCCAGAGCCGCGCGCTCGAATATATCGAACGCCAGAATGCGGAATTCGACGCGAAGCGCCGCGGGCTCGGCGTTGCCGACGAAGTCGCCGAAGTACCGGGTGTCACGCCGAAGATGATGGTGGCGTTCGGCGAAAACGACATCAAGACCATCGAAGACCTCGCGGGCTGCGCGACGGACGACCTGATCGGCTGGAACGAGACGGTGAACGGCGAGCGCAAGCACCAGCAGGGCATTATCGAAGGCTTCGACCTGACATCCGAAGAGGCGAACGACCTCATCATGCAGGCGCGTCTCAAGGCCGGCTGGATCACCGAGGCCGATCTCGCCTCCGACGAAGAGGAAGAGGCCGGTGAAGCGGACGAGGTTGGTGAAGAAGCCTGACGGCGATGTGGCTGACGGCGATCCGGAGGGCGGCGACGAAGCCGCCGATCCCTCGGAGCGCCGCTGCATCGTCTCCGGGGAGAGCGGCCCGAAGGAGGGGCTGATCCGCTTCGTGCTCGATCCGGAAGGCCGGGTCGTGCCGGATCTGGCGGAAAAACTTCCCGGACGCGGCTTTTGGGTAACAGGAACCCGCGCGATGGTTGAAAAAGCCGTCGCGAAGGGTCATTTCGCTAGGGCGGCCAAGGCTTCCGTCGTCGCGGACCTTGGTCTTCCCGATCTTGTGGAGCGTCTGCTCGCCCGCCGCGCCGCCGATACGCTGGGCCTCGCCCGCAAGGCCGGTGCGCTGGAGACAGGCTTTGAGAAGGTAATGACGGCCATCGACCGGGGCCGCGTCGTTTGCCTCATTGAGGCCCGCGACGGTGCCGAAGATGGCCGCCGCAAGCTCGAACAACGCCTCCGCGTGGCGAAAGAGCAAGGTATTCTGCCCGATGTCGCCACCCTGAGCCCGCTTTGGGCCTATGAAATGGGTTTGGCATTGGGCCGCGGAAATGTGATACATGCAGCCCTGATCCAGGGACGCATGCAGGCGAAAGTCGTGGCGGATCTTGCCAGACTTGAGCGCTATGGGCGGAAGGACCGCCCGGAAAATGCCCGTGCCCTCTGATGGCGCGGGACCCAGGGTAACGAAGGATACGAATGACCGACCAGGCCGATACGAGCGAACGCAAACCGAAAGCCGCAGGCAAGACACTGAGCCTCAAGCGGACGGTGGAGTCTGGCCATGTTCGCCAGAATTTTTCGCATGGCCGCTCGAAGTCGGTCGTCGTCGAGAAAAAGAAGAAGCGCACGCTGAAGACCTCGGCGGATGCCGCGCCGGCTCCTGTCGAAGAGACCGCGAAAAAGCCCGCCGCCGCGCCCGAGGCGAAGCCCGCCGCTCCTGTGGAAGTGAAGGCAGCGCCTCCGGCGGCCGCTCCCGCCGCGCCTGCCGCTGCCGCGCCTGCCGCGGCACCCGCCGCTCCTGCAGCCGCCGCGCCTGCGGTCGAAAAGAAGCCGAGCCGCGTCCGTTCTGGCGTCGTGCTGCGCACCCTCACGGAAGAAGAAAAGAACGCCCGCGCCCAGGCGCTCGACAGCGCGCGTGAGCGCGAGGGCGAGGATCGCCGCCGCGCCGAGGAAGAAGCGCGCCGCTTCGCCGAGGAAGATGCCCGCCGCGAGGCCGAACGTGCCGCCGCCGCCGCGCGCGCCGCCGAGGAAGCCGCGCGTCATTCGACCGATCAGACGACGCGGACCCGCGCCGCCGAGGAAGCGAAACGCCGCCTCGACGACGATCGTCCGGCCGTCGCCGCCCGTCCTGCAAAGGAACTGGCGGTCGAAGAGGACGACGAGAAGCCGAAGCGTGGCGCCGGTCATACGCCGGCCAAGGCGCCGCCCGCCCGCCGCACCGAAGAGCGTCGCCGCGGCAAGCTCACCATCACCAAGGCTTTCGACGACGAGAGCGAGCGTCAGCGTTCGCTCGCTTCGATGCGCCGCCGCGTCGAGCGCGAGCGCAAGAAGCACATGGGCATCCAGGATGCTCCGCAGAAGATCGTCCGCGAAGTCGTCATCCCGGAAATCATCACCATCCAGGAACTTGCGAACCGCATGGCGGAGCGCGCGGTCGATGTGATGAAGATCCTGATGAAGCAGGGCATCATGCTGAAGATCACCGACGTGATCGACAGCGACACGGCCCAGCTCGTCGCGGAAGAACTCGGCCACACCGTCAAGCGCGTCGCGGAATCGGACGTTGAAGAAGGTCTGGTCGGCGAAGCGGATATCGATGAGGCGAAGCAGCCCCGTGCGCCGGTCGTCACCGTCATGGGTCACGTCGACCACGGCAAGACCTCGCTTCTCGACGCACTCCGCAAGACCGACGTCGCCGCCGGCGAAGCGGGCGGCATCACGCAGCATATCGGCGCCTATCAGGTGAACCTGAGTTCGGGCGAGCGCATCACCTTCCTCGATACGCCCGGCCACGCCGCCTTCACCTCCATGCGCGCACGCGGCGCCAAGGTGACGGATATCGTCGTGCTCGTCGTCGCGGCCGATGACGGCGTCATGCCGCAGACGATCGAAGCGATCAATCATGCCAAGGCTGCCGGCGTTCCGATGATCGTCGCCATCAACAAGATGGACAAGCCGGAAGCGGATCCGACCCGCGTGAAGAACGAACTGCTGCAGCACGAAGTCGTGGTCGAGGATTTCGGCGGCGACGTGCTCGCCGTGCCGATCTCCGCCAAGACGGGGCTGGGTCTCGACAAGCTTGAGGAAACCATTCTCCTCCAGGCCGAACTGCTCGACATCCGTGCAAACCCGGATCGTCCCGCCGAAGGCATCATCGTCGAAGCGAAGCTCGATCGCGGCCGCGGCCCGGTCGGCACCGTGCTCGTGCAGCGCGGCACGCTGAAGGTTGGCGACATCATCGTGGCCGGCGCCGAATGGGGCCGTGTCCGCGCGCTCATCAACGATCGCGGCGAAAATGTCGAGAGCGCCGGGCCGTCCGTGCCCGTCGAAGTGCTCGGCCTCGGCGGCGCGCCGGAAGCGGGCGACGTCATCAGCGTCGTCGAGAGCGAAGGCCGCGCCCGCGAAGTCACCGCCTACCGCCAGCGCCTCCAGCGCGACAAGCGCGTCGGCACGGGTGGCCGCACCTCGCTCGACCAGATGCTGTCGCAGTTGAAGGAGCAGGACAAGAAAGAGCTGCCGATCGTCGTCAAGGCGGACGTGCAGGGTTCCGCCGAAGCGATCGTGCAGGCGCTCGAAAAGCTCGGCACCGACGAAGTCACCGCCCGCGTCCTTCATGTCGGCGTCGGCGGCGTCACGGAATCGGATGTCACGCTGGCGACCGCGTCGCGCGCACCGATCATCGGCTTCAACGTCCGCGCCAACACGCAGGCGCGCGATGCCGCGCGTCAGGCCGGCGTCGAAATCCGCTACTACTCGGTCATCTACGACCTCGTGGACGACATCAAGGCCGCCATGTCCGGCATGCTCTCGCCGGAACTGCGCGAAACCTTCCTCGGCAACGCCGAAATCCTGGAAATCTTCAATATTTCCAAGACCGGCAAGGTCGCCGGTTGCCGCGTCACCGAAGGTGTCGTGCGCCGCGGCTCCCATGTCCGCCTCATCCGCGACGACGTGGTGATCCACGAAGGCAAGCTCTCCACCTTGAAGCGCTTCAAGGATGAAGTGAAGGAAGTGCAGTCCGGTCAGGAATGCGGCATGGCCTTCGAGGGTTATCAGGACATGCGCAAGGGCGACGTCATCGAATGTTTCGACGTCGAGGTCGTGCAGCGCAGCCTCGCCTGATCTGAAATTCGCCTCCCCCCGGTGGGGGGAGGCCGATCCGGCGGATCGAAGCTTTAAAAGCCCATGCAGAAGAAATCGAGTTCAGGACACAATCGTGGCGCGCGCGGGCCGAGCCAGCGCCAGCTTCGCGCGGGCGAGCTCATCCGCCGCGCCCTGTCCGACGTCGTCGCGCGCGGCACCATCCAGGACCCGGACCTCATCGAGCGCAGCTTCTCGGTGACGGAAGTGCGCGTAAGCCCCGATCTCCGCCACGCCACCTGCTTCGTCGCGCCGCTCGGCAAGGGCGATGCCGTGGCGCTTGCCGCCGCGCTCACCCGCGTGCGCGGCTATCTGCGCGGCCAGCTCTCGAAGGAAGTCACCTTCAAATACATGCCCGACCTCACCTTCGAGCCGGACACCTCCTTCGACAAGGCCGAACAGATCGACCGCCTGTTGCACTCCCCGAAGGTTTCGCAGGATCTCGCGCCGCACGATGACGACGAGGACTGAGCCGATGTCCCGCCGCAAGAAGGGCGAGGCGGTTTCGGGCTGGGTGGTGGTGGACAAGCCACTGGGCCCCACTTCCTCGGATGTCGTGAACAGGATCCGCCGCGCCTTCAACGCGCAGAAGGCGGGCCATGCGGGCACCCTCGATCCGCTCGCCACCGGCATTCTCCCGGTCGCGCTCGGCGAGGCCACCAAGACCGTCCCCTTCATCATCGACGCCATCAAGGGCTACCGCTTCACCATCCGCTTCGGCGAGGCAACGCTCACCCACGACGCCGAGGGGGAGGTGACGGAAACCAGCGCCCATCGCCCCTCGGACGCCGAAATCGAGGCGGTGCTCCCCGCCTTCACGGGCGAGATCGAGCAGGTTCCCCCCGCCTTTTCCGCCATCAAGGTCGATGGCGAGCGCGCCTATGCCCGCGCCCGCGCCGGCGAGGAGGTGGTCATGAAGCCCCGCCCCGTCACGATCCACGAAATCGTCCTTCTGGCCCGTCCCGACGCCGACCATGCCGAGCTGGAAATCCTTTGCAGCAAAGGCACTTACGTCCGCTCGCTGGCCCGCGATCTGGCGCTGGCGCTCGGCACCGTCGGCCATGTCTCGGCGCTCCGGCGGACCCGCCACGGCCCCTTCCGGGAAGAGGCCGCAATTCCGCTGGATAAACTCTGCGCCTTGGGCCATATTGCGCCCGCTCCCGGCTCTGGGACGCATTTGCTTCCGCTTGAGACCGCGCTGGACGACATCCCGGCGCTGGCCGTAAGCGGTGAGGATGCGGCCCGATTGAGAAAGGGTCAGGGAGTTTTGTTGCGCGGACGCGACGCACCCATCCTTTCCGGATCGGTTCTGGCGACCCATCGGGGAGACCCGGTGGCGCTCACCGAATACAGGAAAGGGGAGCTCTGTCCCGTTCGCGTGTTCAATCTCGGTTCATAAGGAGATCCCGATGTCGATTACGCCGGAGCGCAAAGCTCAGCTCATCAAGGAATTTGCCGGCAAGGATGGCGACACTGGTTCGCCCGAAGTCCAGGTCGCGATTCTCACCGAGCGCATCACCAACCTCACCGAGCACTTCAAGGGCCACGCGAAGGACAATCATTCGCGTCGCGGTCTGTTGAAGATGGTGAGCCAGCGCCGCAGCCTTCTCGACTATGTGAAGAAGAAGGATCAGGCGCGTTACGAAAAGCTGATCGCCCGTTTGGGGATTCGGCGGTAACCCGGGTGCTTGTTGGCCCCGATGGTTCTGCTTTGCACGGCGCCCGCCCCGAGGTTCCTTCCGGAACCTGACGGGCGGGCGTGTGTGTTTTGCAGGTCCGAAACGAAAGAGACATTCGTCCGTTGACGGATGGTTTGTCGCGGTTGAGCCCGCTGCCCCTCGTCTCTGGGGTCCGGGTTTCGTGCATGTTGCACGGCGCATTCGGCGCATCCGCGGGCAGCCGTCCCATTTGTCCGGCCGCGATATGAGCGGCAGAAAAGCGCCGGCCCGCATGATGATGGAAGAACGCATGAAAAGCGGGCGGCGCGGAACAGGAAACCGATATGTTTAAAATCACACGCGAAGAAATTGAATGGGGTGGCCGCACGCTCACCCTCGAAACGGGCAAGATCGCCCGTCAGGCCGATGGCGCGGTGCTCGCGACCTACGGCGAGACCACGGTGCTCGCGACGGTCGTCGGCGAGCGCAAGCCGAAGCCCGGCCTCGATTTCTTCCCCCTGACCGTGAACTACCAGGAAAAGACCTATGCCGCGGGCAAGATCCCCGGTGGCTTCTTCAAGCGCGAAGGCCGTCCCTCCGAAAAGGAAACGCTGGTCTCCCGCCTGATCGACCGTCCGATCCGTCCGCTCTTCATCAAGGGCTTCAAGAACGAAACCCAGGTGATCGCCACCGTCGTCAGCCATGACATGGAAAACGATCCCGACATCGTCGCCATGATCGCGGTCTCCGCCGCGCTGACGATCTCGGGTCTGCCTTTCCTCGGCCCGATCGCCGGCGCCCGCGTCGGCTACATCGACGGCGAATACAAGCTCAACCCGATGATCGACGAGATGTCGGAAAGCGCGCTCGACCTCGTCGTCGCCGGCACCGCCGACGCCGTGATGATGGTGGAATCGGAAGCGAAGGAGCTTTCCGAGGATGTCATGCTCGGCGCCGTCATGTTCGGCCACCGCGAGTTCCAGCCGGTGATCGACATGATCATCCGCATGGCCGAGAAATGCGCCAAGGAACCCCGCGCCATCGACGTGAAGGATAATTCCGCTCTCGTCGCGAAGACGCGCGAACTGGTCGAAGGCGATCTCCGCGCCGCCTACGGCATCAAGGACAAGGCCGCCCGTCACGAAGCGATCTCGAAGGCGAAGGACAAGGCCAAGGCCGCCCTCTGCAACCCGGAAGACGCGAACGCCGTGTCTGAAATCGAAGTCGGCGGCGTCTTCAAGGAAATCGAGAGCGACATCGTCCGCAACTCGATCCTCGACACCAAGAGCCGCATCGACGGCCGCGACCTCGAAACCGTCCGTCCGATCGTCTCCGAAGTGGGTGTACTCCCGCGCACGCACGGTTCCGCGCTCTTCACGCGCGGCGAGACGCAGGCCCTCGTGGTCGCGACCCTCGGCACCGGCGACGACGAGCAGTTCATCGACGCGCTGGAAGGCACCTACAAGGAAAACTTCCTGCTGCACTACAACTTCCCGCCCTTCTCCGTCGGCGAGACGGGCCGCGTCGGCTTCACCGGCCGCCGCGAAGTCGGTCACGGCAAGCTCGCTTGGCGCGCGCTCCGTGCGGTGCTTCCGCCCAAGACCGAGTTCCCCTACACGCTGCGCCTCGTCTCGGAAATCACCGAGTCGAACGGTTCGTCCTCGATGGCGACCGTCTGCGGCTCCTCGCTCGCGATGATGGATGCGGGCGTGCCGTTGAAGCGCGCCGTCGCGGGCATCGCGATGGGCCTCATCCTCGAAGGCGACCGCTTCGCCGTCCTCTCCGACATTCTCGGCGACGAGGATCACCTCGGCGACATGGACTTCAAGGTCGCGGGCACGGAAGCGGGCGTGACCTCGCTCCAGATGGACATCAAGATCACCGGCATCAACGAGAGCATCATGAAGCAGGCCCTCGCCCAGGCGCAGGGCGGCCGCATGCATATTCTCGGCGAGATGGCGAAGGCGCTCGACACGGCCCGCCCCGAAATGGGCGAGCACGCGCCGCGCATCGAAGTCATCACGGTCCCGACCGACAAGATCCGTGAAGTCATCGGCACCGGCGGCAAGGTCGTCCGCGAGATCGTGGAAAAGACCGGCGCCAAGATCGACATCTCCGACGATGGCACGATCAAGGTGGCGTCCTCCGACGGCGAGTCGATCCGCAAGGCCATTGCCTGGATCCAGGGCATCGTCGCCGAGCCGGAACTTGGCCACATCTATGAAGGTACGGTCGTGAAGGTCGTCGATTTCGGCGCCTTCGTGAACTTCTTCGGTCCCCGCGACGGTCTCGTGCACATCTCGCAGATGGCGCCGAACCGGGTCGAGCAGGTCTCCGACATCGTCAAGGAAGGCGACAAGGTCAAGGTGAAACTCCTGGGCTTCGACGATCGCGGCAAGGTCCGCCTGTCGATGAAGCATGTGAACCAGGAAACCGGCGAAGAGATCGTCTACGAAAACGAACCCGCCGAGCAGCCCCGCGAAAAGCGCGAAGGCGGCGGTGGCGGCCGCGGCCGTCGCCGCGAACGCGACTGATCGACAGCCGCTTCGAATTGAAAGGGCGCCGGTTTCATCCGGCGCCCTTTTTCTTTCCGGCCGTCAGTTTCCGGCAACCCTCGGCAGCGCCTCCGGGTCCGCGTCGAGTTCGGCGGCGACGCGCCGCCACGCCGCAAGACGTTCTGCCGAAAGAGGGTGTGTCGCCATGATCGAAGCCGCCTTGTTGTTCGATACCTTGGCGAGCGTGATCCAGACATTCTCGGCCGCCGTCAGGTCGTATCCCGCCCGCTTCAAAAGAAAGGCCGCCAGATAGTCGGCATCCGCTTCGAGCGCGATCAGGTGCCGGGCGCTGGCGCTTTGGCGCGAAGCCGCCGAGGAGGGCGAACTGCCGCCAAGCGTATACCGCATCGCCTGGTAGTAGCGCGCCGCCGTCGCGGCGCTGGCATCGTGGCCGCTCATGCGATGGGCTATTTCATGCGCCAGCATCGCCGCGACCTCGTCCTCCGTTTCGAGATAGCGCAGCAGCGCCACCGTGATCCAGATCGTGCCCTTCTCGTCGGCAAAGGCATTCGCCTCCTCATTGCCGGCGATGCGCAGGGCAAAGCCGCACGTCTCCGAACCGATGGCTTCGCAGAGCGGGCCTGTGTGGTCGCGCAACCTTTGCGCCGCGCGGTCTGCCACGGCGACAAGCTCGTCGACGGGTGCTTCGGATTTGACAGGCATGGGCGCCTGTTCGATGGCGGCCGCCGCCGCTTCGGTCTCCGCCCTGTCGAAAGCCGGACGCTCGTATTTGATGGCCGCGCATTGGCTGGCAAGCAACAGAAAGGCGGCAATGACACCGGTTTTCTTCATCCTGTCCTCCCTTGCGGTCCCTCGCACCGCCAGCCTAGGCGATCGGGCGCGACGGGAAAAGACGGCCTTCCCGTTTCGCCGCCCGGCCCTTTCCCGCTAGGATCGGGGGCAGTCCGTCATTCCCCGGAGACACCATGCGCCTGCCAGCCGCCCTCGCCGCCCTCTTCCTGTTCGCAACTCCTCTCCATGCCGATGAAGCCGGCCCGGCCGGCGACTGGAAGAGCGACGCCACCACGCACGATCTCGACCGTCTTGAGCGTTACGAGGACGCGGTGACCAAGGGCATGATGGAATCGCGCGTCGCCGGCGAGGAGAACGGCTCCTACAACGAACTCGTCAGCGTCATGGAGGCAGAGACCGTCGCCGCCGATCCCGAAAAGCTGAAAGGCGACTGGCACTGCCGCACCATCAAGGCGGGCGGCCCCTTCGCGGGCTTCGTCGTCTATGGCTGGTTCCGCTGCGCGATCACGGAAAGGGACGGCCGCCTCTTCTTCGAAAAGCTCACCGGCTCGCAGCGCCAGTCGGGCTTCCTCTATCCGCGCGATGAAAAAAGCTGGGTCCTGCTCGCCGCGCCGAACGAAGGTCATTCCGGCCCCATCCGCGCCTATTCCGGCCCCGCCGGCGGCATCGCGGATCCGCAACTGATCGACGAGCCGGCCGTCGTGAGCCTCCTCGCCGACGGCCGCGCGCGCATTGTCTTCCCCTGGCCGGAGCTTGAATCGACCTTCAACGTGCTGGAAATGAAGCGGCGAAAATAACGGGCTTCAGCCCTCGCCGTTCTCCATCTGCGCCTTCAGCTCTTCCGCGCGCGGCAGGCCGATGATGTTATAGCCGCCATCGACGTGATGCACTTCGCCGGAAACCCGCGCCGAAAGATCGGAGAGGAGATAGAGCCCCGCGCCGCCGACATGGTCGAGCTCGATCGATTCCTTGATCGGCGCATGCGTCTTGTTCCACTTGAACACGAACCGCGCATCGCCCACCGCCGAGCCCGCCAGCGTCCGCATCGGACCGGCCGAGATCGCGTTGACGCGAATGCCGTGCCTCCCGAGATCGACCGCGAGATAGCGCACGCTCGCCTCGAGCGCGGCTTTGGCCACGCCCATCACATTGTAGTTCGGCATGACGCGCGTCGAGCCGCCATAGGTGAGCGTCACCATGGAGCCGCCCCGCGTCATCAGCTTTGCCGCGCGCCGCGCGACATCGGTGAAGGAGAAGCAGGAAATATCCATCGTCCGCAGGAAGTTCTCCCGCGTCGTGTCGACATAGCGGCCCTTCAGCTCGTTCTTGTCGGAATGCGCGATGGCGTGAACCACGAAGTCGAGCACGCCCCATTCCTTTTCGAGCGTCTCGAACGCGCTGTCGAGGCTTGCCGGGTCCGTCACGTCGCAGGGCAGCAGCAGCTTCGAGCCGGCCGATTCCGCCAGCGGCTTCACGCGCCGCCCGAAGCTTTCGCCCTGATAGGTGAAGGCGAGTTCGGCGCCATGCGCCGCCAGCGCCCGCGCGATGCCCCAGGCGATCGAGTGATCGTTCGCCACGCCCATGATGAGGCCACGACGGCCCTTCATCAGCGGCCCCGTCAGCACCAATGTGCCTTCGCCCGCTTTCTCGCCAGAACCGTGCATGCGTGTCTCGTTTCCCAATTTATTCGGCCCCGCTTCCGGTCGCCTACCCGTTATAGCGTTGCAGCGCCAGCGTCGCGTTGGTGCCGCCGAAACCGAAACTGTTCGAGATTGCGAGGTTGATGTCCGCATTGTCGATGCGCTTGCGCACGATGTTCGCGTCCGCCACGGCGGGATCGATCTCGTCGATATTGGCGCTCGCGGCGATGAAGCCCGACTGCATCATCAGCAGCGTATAGATCGCCTCGTGAACGCCGGCCGCGCCCTGTGCATGGCCGGTCAGCGATTTCGTCGCGCTGATGGGCGGCATGTCGGCGCCGAAGACTTCGCGGATGGCGTTGATCTCGGGAATGTCGCCCACAGGCGTCGACGTCGCATGCGGGTTGATGTAGTCGACCTTCTCCTTGACGTTCTGCAGCGCCATCTTCATGCAGCGCACCGCGCCTTCGCCGGAAGGCGCCACCATGTCGGCGCCGTCCGCCGTCGCGCCATAGCCGACGATCTCGGCATAGATTTTCGCGCCGCGCGCTTTCGCGTGTTCCAGTTCTTCCAGCACCACGATGCCGCCGCCGCCGGAAATCACGAAGCCGTCGCGGTCCTTGTCATAGGCGCGGCTCGCCTGATGCGGCTCGTTGTTCCGCTTCGCCGACATTGCGCCCATCGCGTCGAAGAGAACGGAGAGCGTCCAGTCGAGTTCTTCGCCGCCGCCCGCGAACATCACGTCCTGCTTGCCCCATTGGATCATCTCGGCCGCATTGCCGATGCAGTTCGCCGAGGTCGAGCAGGCCGAGCTGATGGAGTAGTTGACGCCCTTGGTCTTGTACCAGGTCGAAAGATTGGCCGAGCAGGTCGACGACATCGCCTTCGGCACCGCGAAGGGGCCGACCTTCTTCGGACCTTTCACGGGCTCGGTGCGCGCCATGTCGGCGGCCGCGACGATCGCCTTGGTCGAAGGTCCGCCCGAACCGACGATGAGCCCCGTGCGCGGGTTGCTCACGTCGCTTTCCTCCAGGCCCGCATCGCGGATCGCCTGTTCCATCGCAACCCACGCATAGGCCGCGCCGTCGCCCATGAAGCGCCGCGCGCGCCGGTCCACCGCCTCGTCGAGATTGATCTTCAGGTTGCCATGCACCTGGCTCCTGAAACCCATCTCGGCATAGACGTCCGACTTCTCGATGCCAGACTTGCCTTCGCGCAGGCTGCCGATGACTTCCTGCGTGTTGTTTCCGATGCTGGAAACGATCCCCATGCCCGTGACGACCACTCGCCTCATGGCAGCCTCTCTTTCACTGCGGATAAAAAATCATCTGCGTCGCCGTCTTGTCAGGCCGCCTGCCCTTCGGCTTGCAGTCCGACTTTCATGTCGTTGATGGTGAAGGCCAGTTCACCATCGGCCAGAATGGTGCAGTCGGCAACGCCGACCACCAGCCGGCGGTTCACGACACGCTTGAGCTGAATGATGTATTCGATCTTTTTGATGGCGGGCGTCACCATGGCGGAGAATTTCACTTCGCCCACGCCGACCGCGCGTCCCTTGCCCTTGCCGCCGATCCAGCCGAGGAAAAAGCCGAGCAACTGCCATGCACCGTCGAGGCCGAGGCAACCCGGCATGATCGGGTCGCCTTCGAAATGGCAGGGGAAGAACCAGAGATCCGGCTTGATGTCGAATTCGGCCTTGATGAGGCCTTTGCCGTGTTCGCCGCCTTCATCCGAAATATGGGTGATGCGATCGATCATCAGCATGGGGGGCAGGGGCAGCTGTGCGTTGCCGGGGCCGAACAGCCGGCCATGCCCGCATTCGAGCAAATCTTCGTAGGAATATGCCGACTTCTGCTCCGCCATTTCCATCCGCTCAACAAAAGGCCCGATCCGCATCTGCCGGCGCTCGCCGTGGTGCTATCCGGAGCCGTCCTCACTTTGGGACGGCTTTTGCCGTCCCGGTTTCCTCGCCTTCTGCGCTTCGTAACACACCCTTGAGCCGCCGCAAACCCTTGGCTTACGGGCATTTAGCGCCCGCCATGGCCGCCGCCGCGCCCTTGACAAACCTATGACGCACACACTATCTATTTGTTTGTAACGATTACAAACTGCAGCCTTTAATCCGTCTTCTATACGAAACGGATCGGGGCCGCCGGAAACCAGAGGACGAAAGTTCGTGACGCAGGAAAGACCCTACGCACAGACGCTCACCAGGTTGCGGGACGCCGGGCTTCGCCCGACGCGCCAGCGGCTGGCTCTGGGCCGCCTCCTGTTCGACGGCGGCGACCGGCATGTCACGGCCGAAGCCCTGCACGAGGAAGCGCAGAAGGCAGGCGTCAGCGTCTCTCTCGCCACCGTCTACAACACGCTGCACCAGTTCACCGGCGCGGGCCTCCTGCGCGAGGTCGTGGTGGACAGCTCGCGGACCTATTTCGACACCAACATCGATGACCACCATCACTTCTTCATCGAGAAGGATGGCGCGCTCATGGATATCGCCGGCCAGGACGTCACCATCGGCAAGCTGCCGGAGGCGCCGGAGGGCATGGATATCGCCCGTGTGGATGTCATCGTCCGCCTCCACGACCGGCCCCGGAACTGACCGGTCGTCTTAAGAATTCCTCGCAAAAACAATAACTAAAAAGTTTGTTTGGAATATATCCAATCTGTTGACCACTCCGGTTAACGGCCCTAGAATCTCAGTCAACCTCCCAGACCCGCCCTTTCCCGAAGGGTGGCGGGAAGCGCCGGAAAAGGCTCCAAGCCCGCCCGGTGCACGGCTGTCGGCGCCCGAACGGGCACCGGGCCCGGTTTCTAGTGATCGTCAAACGCACAAGTGAGGAGCAACATCATGGCATCGCTTTCCGGTTCCAAGACCTGGGAAAATCTCAAAGAAGCGTTCGCCGGCGAAAGCCAGGCCAACCGCCGCTATCTCTATTTCGCTCAGAAGGCCGACGTCGAAGGCTTCAACGACGTCGCCGCCGTGTTCCGCTCGACCGCCGAAGGCGAGACGGGCCATGCGCACGGCCATCTCGAATTCCTCGAGGAAGTCGGCGATCCGGCGACGGGCGAGCCCATCGGCGCCACCGACAAGAACCTGAAGGCGGCCATCGCGGGCGAAACCCACGAATACACGGACATGTATCCGGGCATGGCGCGCACCGCGCGCGATGAAGGCTTCGACGAAATCGCCGACTGGTTCGAAACGCTCGCCAAGGCCGAGAAGAGCCATGCCGGCCGTTTCCAGAAGGCCCTGGACAGCCTCGGCAGCTAAGCGCTGCTTCGCGATCATCGTGTGGCCGGAGGGGTTCGCCTCTCCGGCCTCCACGCGCCCGTCCATCCCCGGAGATGAAAGCCGATGAGCAGCCCGATAGAAGGCGGCCCTAAAGAGGGAAGCACCGAAGCCCCGATCCGTCATCCGATCGAGTGGCGCAACCCGGACTTCTACGACGCCGAAAAGATCGATGCCGAAATGCGCCGCATCTTCGACATCTGTCACGGCTGCCGCCGCTGCTTCAATCTCTGTGACAGTTTCCCGCGCCTCTTCGACCTGATCGACGAGAGCCCGACCGGTGAACTCGACGAGGTGAAATCATCCGATTTCGGTCCCGTCGTCGAGGCCTGCACGCTCTGCGACATGTGCTACATGACGAAGTGCCCCTATGTGCCGCCGCATGAATTCAATCTCGACTTCCCGCATCTGATGCTGCGCTACCGCGCGGCCGAAGGAAAAGAAAAGGAAGGCTTCCCCTTCGTGCAGGCGCAGCTCGCGCAGACGGACCGCAACGGCAAGCTCGCCCAGCCCGTCGCGCCGCTTGCGAATTGGGGCTCGTCCCGTTCCAACAAATTGACGCGCCCCGTCCTCGAGGCCGTGGCAGGGATCGACCGCCGCGCCGAGTTGCCGAAGTTTCATGGGCAGACATTCACGATGCGCGCGAAGAAGCAGGACAAGGAGGGCCTCTCCGCGCCGAAGCCCGCGCCCGCCGCGGGCCGCAAGGTCGTCCTCTTCGCCACCTGCTTCGTCAACTACAACAATCCGGGCGTCGGCGAAGCCGCGCGCCTCGTCCTCGCGCATAATGGCGTCGAGACGGAAGTCGCCTATCCCGGCTGTTGCGGCATGCCCTTCCTCGAACAGGGCAACATCGAAAAAGTCGCCGCCCAGGCGGAAAAAGTCGCGAAGGATATGTGCGCCTGGATCGACAAGGGCTACGACATTATCACGCTCACCGCTTCCTGCGGCCTCATGTTCAAATTCGAATGGCCGCTCATCCTGCCCGAGAACGAAGACGTGATGCGCCTCTCCGCCGCGACGCGCGACATCGACGAATATGTCGTCGACATCGCAAAGAAGGAGGGCCTTGCCGCCGGCCTTCGCCCCGTCGAGGGCGGCGTCACGGCGCATCTCGCCTGCCATGCCCGCGCGCAGAACATGGGTGCGAAATCGGCCGAGATGCTCCGCCTCATCCCCGACATCAAAGTCGACGTGGTCGAGCGTTGCTCCGGACACGGAGGAACCTTCGGCGTCATGAAGGAAACCTTCGACGTCGCCATGAAGGTCGGCAAGACCGCGTCCCGCAATGTCGCCAAGACCGGCAACAAATATGTGACGTCGGATTGCCCGCTCGCCGCCAAGCACCTCACCCACGAGATCGAAACCCTGGGCGAGCCGCAATTGCCGGTGGCGCAGCACCCGATCGAAATCATGGCGCGCGCCTGGGGATTGATTCAGTAAGCGGGGGGACGAACTCCGGAAAAAAGGTTCAAGAGATGAGTGCGATGAAAAAAGAAATCACCCCCGCCGACATTCTCCCCTACGAAACCTACGCGAAGGAGCGGAAGGAACGCCGCACCGCGATCACCGCGCTGAAGAAGAACCGCCGCGTCGAAGTCGGCCCCTACGCCACTTTCTATTTCGAGAACTACGACACGATGTTCCAGCAGGTCCAGGAAATGCTGCACATCGAGAAAGGCGGCGCCGAACAGCTCGAGGACGAACTTCGCGCCTATAACCCGCTGATCCCGCAAGGCAACGAACTCGTCGCCACCATCATGTTCGAGATCAACGACGAGGTCCGCCGCGACAGGTTCCTGCGGTCGATCACCTGGGTCGAGAAACATCTCTATATTGATGTCGGCGGCGAGAAGGTGCCCGGCGAAGCCGAGACGGATGTCGAGCGCACGAAAGCCGACGGCAAGACCTCCTCCGTCCATTTCGTCCATTTCCGCTTCACGCCCGAACAGATCGCGAAATTCCGCGCGCCCGAAACCCAGGTCCTCGCCGTCATCGCCCACGAGAACTACCACCACATGGCAGTCCTCCCGCCCGCGGTGAAAGAGGCGCTCGCGAAGGACTTCGCCTGATAGCTACCGGCGCTCGGCGCCGTCGCCGATCCCCTGTAGCACCAGCCGGCGGAACATCGCGTCCACCTGCGCCGGTTTCAGCCCCGGCTTCTTTTCGAGCCACCATGTCAGCAGCGTCAGCAGCGTGCCGACAGTGAATTGCACATAAACCTCGCGCGGCAGGCCTTCGTCCTTTCCGCCTTTCGGCAATTCCCGCCGCACGATCTCGGAAAGCGCGCGGCGGATTTCCTCCAGCGCCACCAGGCTCCCCCGGCTGCCCGTCATCGCCCGGAAGACATCCGCATATCGCCCCGCATGGTCGAACATCGCGCGGCTGAAGCGGAGCGGCTCGTCTCCCGCCTGCCCGTCCGCTTCGGTGGCGGAGAGCTCCGCGCGCAGCATGGCAAAGCCGCTGCGGAGCAGGTCTTCCTTGCCGGTGTAATGCGCATAGAAGGTCGAGCGGCCGACATCCGCCTCTTCGATGAGGTCCTGAACGGTGATCGCCTCATATCCCTTGCGCGTCACGAGCCGCAACAGCCCTTCGTGCAGCGCCTTGCGCGTCCGCGCCGCGCGCCGGTCGATTGTCCCGCCTTCGCTTTTCCCGGACAAAACGCCTCTCCCGTCCCTTAGCGGACATTCGCGCCCCGCCGTTCATGGCGCGTCCCGCACAGCCTGTTCACAATCGGACAGATGGTCCCGCCCCGCGCTCTTGCCAAGGGGCGGACGGCGCAGGCAAGGAGGCGGTTTCATGCACGGCAACAACGCGACGGCGGCGGATGAAAGCCGTGGCATCGGCTTCCCGAGGCTCTACGATCTCCTGATCCTCCTCCTCACGCGCGGCCGCGATGCCGCCTACCGTGCCCGCCTGCTCGACCTCGCCGCCGTCGCGCCGGGCGAGCGCATGCTCGACATCGGCTGCGGCACCGGCACGCAGGCCGTCGCCGCCTGGCGCCGCGTCCAGCCGGGCGGCAGCGTCCTCGGCGTCGACCTCTCGGAAAACATGCTCGCCGCCGCCCGCCGCAAGGCGCGCCGTGCCCGCGCGGACATCGTCTTCCGCGCCGCCGACACGGCCTCGCTTCCCTTCACCGATGCGAGCTTCGATGTTGTCACGCTGACGACGGTGATGCACATGGTGCCGGAGGCGAAAAGGTTGGCTGCGTTGCGCGAGGCCGCCCGCGTGCTCCGCCCCGGTGGCCGCCTCCTGCTGGTCGATTACGCGGGCAGCCTCGCAAGCCGCACGCATCTCTCGGCGAAGCACGGGCCCCACGGCCGCTTCGATCTCGATCTCTGGCGCGCGCCGCTTGCCACCGAAGGCTTCGGCGATATCGCGCACGGGCCCCTCGGCTGGCTCGATCTCCACTTCCTGCGCGGCGTGAAGAAATAGGCGCCTACTCGAATTCCTCGCCCGGATAGACGCCCCAGAGCGCGCCGCGCGCGATCCAGCCGTCCCGTCCCTGCGCGGTGAGGCGGCACCAGTTTCCCTTGCAGGCGGTGACGCGCGCGACGAGCCCCTTCTCCACATAGGCCACCACCTCTGACGCGCCGTCCGGTTCCGCATGCAGCGCCACCGGCCCGCCATCCGCCGCCGCCGCGTCCACGATCGCGCTGCGCTCGCCCGCCAGCATCGTGTGCCAGATCCAGCCGCCATCGCCCTCATGGTCGCGGATGCGCCGCCAGT
Organism: Parvibaculum sp.; assembly: GCF_030694575.1. Lineage (GTDB taxonomy): Bacteria > Pseudomonadota > Alphaproteobacteria > Parvibaculales > Parvibaculaceae > Parvibaculum. Next base: position 1,490 of record NZ_JAUYUS010000115.1, on the reverse strand, counting down.
TGTTCGATTCCGCGATCACCTCCAGGGGCACGCCGCTTTTGCGGTAAACCCAGTCGATGGGAAAGTCCGTCCCCGGCCCCCGCCGGACATTCGCCCGCCCCGATTTCAGGCTCACATAGCGCGGCACCGGCAGCCCCGTCGCCGTGCCGGGCGTCTGGCTCGGCTCCGCCGTCTCCAGCGCCGCCATCGCAATCCTGTCACTGGCCCGCGCCGGGCCCGTGCCCATAATCGCCGCAAGCGCAAGCAGCAGCGCGCCCCCCGCGAGCCGCCGCGATATTTCCCCGTTGATGGTCTTTACCCGCTCAGGCATCTCTTCCGTTTGTTTCCGCCCCGTCCGCTCAGGCCCCCGTTCCCGACTCAGTGGATTTTGCCAGAAAATGCGGCAAACAAACGGATAAAACCTGCTAATAAGGGCTCATTGCAGCCGGAGTACCTCATGACCGCCAAAAAGCCGCTCGTCATCGTCACGCGCAAATTGCCCGCGCCCATCGAGGCGCGCATGGGCGAACTGTTCGATGTCCGGCTGAACGGCGACGACCACCCCTTTTCGCCCGCCGAGCTTGCCGCCGCCCTCCGCGAGGCCGACGTGCTGGTCCCCACCGTGACGGACCGCATCGATGCCCGCCTTCTCTCCCAGGCCGGCGAAAATCTCCGCCTCATTGCCCAGTTCGGCACCGGCGTCGACAATATCGACGTCGAGACGGCCCGCCGCCGCGGCATCACCGTCACCAACACGCCGGGCGTGCTCACCGAAGACACCGCCGACATGACCATGGGCCTGCTGCTGGCCGTGCCGCGCCGCCTGTCGGAAGGCGCCCGCTATCTCCGCGAGCATGAGGGGCAATGGCCCGGCTGGTCGCCGACCTGGATGCTCGGCCGCCGCCTCACGGGCAAGCGCCTCGGCATCATCGGCATGGGCCGCATCGGCCAGGCCGTCGCCCGCCGCGCCAAACCCTTCGGCCTCGAAATCCACTACCACAACAGGAAGCCCGCCAACGCCGTCATCGAGCAGGAGCTCGAAGCGCGCTTCTGGGAAAACCTCGACGACATGCTCCCCAAGGTCGACATCGTCTCGGTCAATTGCCCGCTCACGCCGCAGACCTTCCACCTGCTCGACACGCGCCGCCTGAAGCTGCTGAAACCGGAAGCCTATATCGTCAACACCGCGCGCGGCGAAATCATCGACGAGAACGCGCTTATCCGCGCGCTGGAAGCCGGCGAACTCGCCGGCGCCGGCCTCGACGTCTTCGAGCACGAACCGTCGGTCAACCCGCGCCTCCTGAAACTCCCAAACGTCGTCTCGCTCCCCCACATGGGCTCCGCCACCATCGAGGGCCGCGTCGAAATGGGCGGCAAGGTCATCGTCAACATCAAGACCTTCATGGACGGCCACCGCCCGCCCGACCGCGTCATCCCCGCAATCATGTAAGCCCCTTCGCGGCCCGCCGGAATATTCTCTATACTGAACAAAAAATAAGTGTCATCCCGGC
>NZ_JAUYUS010000111.1 GCF_030694575.1 Parvibaculum sp. | reverse complement strand
GTTGATCGGTGGGGATGCCGCCGTCGGGGATTTGCGCCGGGAGGGCGCCGGGCTGGGTGCCGGCGGGGAGCTGGCCGAGCGTGCCGGGGGGCAGATCGGCGCGGGGCGGCGGGAGCGTGCCGCCGGCGGCGTCGTCCGATGCATCGCCGGGGACGGCATCGAGGCCGCCGACGAGCGGTGCGGCTTCGTCGTCGCCGACAAGGGGGACGTTGCCGAAGAGGCCGACGCTCGGCGAGGAGGATTCGAGGCGGGGCTCGCTGCCCTGCTTGAAGGCTTCAAGGATGACGCCCGAGCCTTCGCCGTCGGCGAGCTTGCCGGTTTTCGCGTTGACCTTGACGAGGCTGATGCCGGGCGGCACGCGGAACGGGATGGCGGGTTTCGTGCCGACCGCCTTCGCCATGATGTCGCGGAAGATGGGCGCGGCGGCGCGGCCGCCGGTTTCGGCGCGGCCAAGCGGCGTCGGCTCGTCGAAGCCGACAAAGACGCCGACGACGAGATTGGGCGAATAGCCGATGAACCAGGCGTCCTTGCCGTCATTCGTCGTGCCGGTCTTGCCGGCGAGCGGCACGCCGACCGCCTTCACCGCCGAGCCGGTGCCGCGCTGGACGACGCCTTCGAGCATCGAGGTCACCTGATAGGCGGTTTGCGCGCTTTCGACCTGTTCGCGGTTGTCGGGCAGGCGCGGCGGCTGGAGGCCCATATCGGCGCCCTCGCCGGGTGCGCGGGAGGCGGCGACAGCCTCATCCCATTTGACCGAACAATCCGGGCACGGACGATCGTCCTTCCGGTAGATGGTGCGGCCGAAGCGGTCCTGCACGCGGTCGATCAATGTCGGCGTGACGCGCTTGCCGCCATTGTCGAGGATGGCATAGGCGCCGACGAGGCGGGCGAGCGTGGTTTCGCCCGCGCCGAGCGACATGGAGAGGACCGGCGGCATGTTGTCCATGATGCCGAAGCGGCGCGCATAGGCGGAGACGGTTTCGGGGCCGATATATTGCGCGAGACGCACCGTCATGACGTTGCGCGAATGTTCGAGGCCGAAGCGGAGCGTGGACGGGCCATGGAAGGTGCGTTCGTAGTTTTCCGGTTTCCAGAGGCCGAGATCGCCGCCCTGGTCGAGCACGAAGGGCGCGTCGAGGACGAGGGAGGACGGCGTGAAGCCCTTGTCGAGCGCGGCGGCGTAGACGAAGGGCTTGAAGGAGGAGCCGGGCTGGCGGAGCGCCTGCACGGCGCGGTTGAACTCCGACAGGCCGAAGCTGAAGCCGCCCTGCATGGCGAGGATGCGGCCCGTATGCGGGTCCATCGCCAGCGCGGCGCCGTTGATGGCGGGAAGCTGTTCGAGGGCGTAATGCGCGGGTTTCGACTTGTCGTCCTTCGCGTAGACCGGCGAGACATAGATCACGTCGCCGACCGCGACGACGTCCGAGGGCGCCTTCACTTCCGGGCCGAGATAGATCTTGTTCACGGTCGCGCGCGCCCAGGTCATGGTCGAGAACGGCACCGTCGCCTTCACGATCTCCTTCGAGAAGGAGCCGTCTTCCATGCGCCTCGGGCGGAGGCCGACGGTGATCTTGTCCGCGGCGACGTCGAGGACGGTGGCGAGCGTCCAGGGCGCGAGGTCGGAGCCGACTTCCATGGCGGCGAGCGCGTCGTGCCAGTTCTCGCCGGGCTCAAGCTTCTTCACGGGACCGCGCCAGCCGTGGCGGCGGTCATAGGCGATGAGGCCGTCGCGCAAGGCATCGGCGACCACTTCCTGCAGGCTCGTGTCGATGGTGGTGCGGACGGAGAGGCCGCCTTCATAGAGCTTCTGCTCGCCATACATGGAGAGAAGCTCGCGGCGGACCTGCTCGACGAAATAATTGGCGTCGCGCATCTGGACGCCGCGCGAACGGAGCGAGACGTCGAGACCGGCGGTGCGCGCCTCGGCGGCCTCGATGCCGGAGATGAAGCGCTCTTCCTCCATGCGCGAGATCACCCAGTTGCGGCGCGCGATGGCGCGGTCGCGGTAGCGGTAGGGGTGATAGTTGTTCGGGCCCTTGGGGAGGGTCGCGAGATAGGCGGCCTCGGCGACGGTGAGTTCGTCGAGCGACTTGTCGAAATAGTTGAGGGCGGCGGCGGCCACGCCATAGGCGCCGATGCCGAGATAGATCTCGTTCAGGTAGAGCTCGAGGATCTGGTCTTTCGTGAAGGCGCGTTCGAGGCGGAGCGCGAGCAGCGCCTCGCGCAGCTTGCGGTCGAGCGTGACGTCGGAGGAGAGCAGGAAGTTCTTGGCGACCTGCTGGGTGATGGTGGAGGCGCCGACGAGGCGGCGGTCCTGCATGACGTTGAAGACGTTGTCGATGGTGGCGCGCAGGATGCCCGTCGCGTCGACGCCGCCATGGCTGTAGAAATTCTTGTCTTCCGCCGCGAGGAAGGCCTCGACGACGCGGGGCGGGATGGCGGTGATCGGCACGTAGACGCGGCGCTCGCGGGCGAACTCGCCGATGATCTGGCCGTCGCCGGCATGGACGCGGGTCATGACCGGCGGCTCGTAATTGGCGAGGCGCGAATAATCCGGCAGGTCGTCGTTCAGACGCCACGCGTAATAGCCGCCCGCAAGGACGACACCGGTGACGAGCACCAGGAAGATGCCGGCGATGATCGAAAGGACTTTCAGCATCGGGTCTTTTACCCATTTGCGGCCAGAGTCGCCACTAGCAATGCAAATATGGCACGGCCAAGGCGGCGGGACGAAAGCTTCGTCCGCGCGGGCCCATTCAACCCGGTATTTACCAAGAAACCGTTGCCGTCATGGGATCGCTACTCTGCCTGCCGGAGAGAATCGTACAATTCCCGGCTTTCAATTGTGTCCGGGTGATCCGGGCCCAAGGACGGGTGAGCGGCTTGAAGCCGCAAAACCTCTTCGACAACCTCCAGCGCCTCGGCGGCGCGGCCAAGGCGCAACAGCACCCGTGCCTGCAGCTGGCGGCTCAACAGCGTGTGCGGGTGATCCGGGCCGAGCGACGGATCGGCGGCGCGTTTCTCGATCACCTCACCGATCATCTCCAAGGCCTCGGCGTTGCGGCCAAGACGCTCCAGAATCCTCACCTGCTGATGGCGGCTCGACAGCGTATGCGGGTGATCCGGGCCGAGCGACGGATCGGCGGCGTTCTTCTCGATCACCTCACCGATCATCTCCAAGGCCTCGGCGTTGCGGCCAAGATGCTCCAGAGTCCTCACCTGCAGATAGCGGCTCGCCCGCGTGTCCGGGTGATCCGGACCGAGCGACGGATCGGCGGCGCGCTTCTCGATCACCTCACGGATCATCTCCAAGGCCTCGGCGGCGCGGCCAAGACTCAACAGCAGCTCTGCCTGGAGATGGCGGCTCCACAGCGTGTCCGGGTGATCCTCGCCCTGCAGGCGGCATCGCAACGCAATTATTTTTCCGATTTCCACATTTGCATCGGCATAGTTGCCGAGCAAAGACATCGCCTCCGCCCGCACCTGTCGCACATGCAACGTCGGCAGCGCGTCCCTGCCGATCTGCGACGATAGAATGCGCACAGCCTCGTCGAGCTGCTTGAACGCGATGAGGTAATGGCCGCGGCGGAACATATCGCTCGCTTCACTCTGCAGGGAAAACGCATATTCGACCGCGTCCTCCTCAAACTTGAGATCGGGAAGATTGTCATTGAAATTCCCCAGCGTTGCCGCGAGGGGGAGCGGAGCGCCGGGATGTTCGAGAATTCGAAATTGCCGCAAATCCTCGTGGAGTTCGCGCGCTTCCCTGTTGCCCGGGTCGCTGACGAGCGATGCGGTTGCGAACGCTTCCGCCACGGTAAGGCCCGCTTGCCGCAGTTCGCCCGTCGCATGCCGGGCGGCCCAGTCCGCCTGGGAGAAAAACAAGCGGGACAGCGGCTCGCCCTCGACGGCAAGCCAGTTCTGTATCAAGCGGTTTGCGCGGTCGTAGTTCTCATCGTCGAGTTCCTTTCCGGCCTTGTCGAGCACATCCTCCGGCAACCGCTCGGAAAGATCCGTTTCCCTATCCTGCAAACGGAGGAGTTCGGTTTTGGCCCGGTCCAGTTGATCGGTCCGGTACTGGACGTCCCGCTCCAGGCGGGCGATGACCGCCTTGTCGTTCCTCCGCCAACGGCGAAATACCGCAATGCAGGTGCTGAGCGTGACAAGGCTGGAGCTCGCAATCTGCACGATATTGGCGTAGGGACCGAGCGCGTCCCCCAGTTGCGAAAAAAGCAGCCCGGCTATCGCAAGAAGTTCATCCATGCGGCCCCCCGACGGTCGGTCAGGATTATCGCGGCTCAATCCCGGTTTGACCACACGCAAAGCGGTGGGCGGCCGGAAAGACGCGCGGGCGCGGGCTGCCTTCGCAGATCGGCAATGGAAATCGAGCGCGAGGGACCCTAGTTCGGGCCTTCCGCGAGGCGGTCGCCGAAATAGCGGTCGACGGCGCGGGAGAAGACGCGGGCCATGTTGGCGCGCCATGCGGGCGAGGTGATGAGCTTCTCGTCCTCGGTATTGGTGAGGAAGCCGAGCTCGATCAGCACGGAGGGC
>NZ_JAUYUS010000097.1 GCF_030694575.1 Parvibaculum sp. | reverse complement strand
CCGCAACAACAGGACCAAAAAGTAAATGCGTATCGACGCCATTCCGATCGGCAAGAACCCGCCCGACGACATCAACGTGATCGTCGAGGTGCCGCATGGCGGCCATCCGGTGAAATACGAGATGGACAAGGAATCCGGCACGCTCTTCGTCGACCGCTTCATGCATACGGCGATGCAGTATCCGTGCAATTACGGCTTCGTGCCGCACACGCTGTCGGACGATGGCGACCCGGTGGACGTGCTGGTCGTGAGCCGCATTCCGGTGGTGCCCGGCGCCGTCATCCGCTCGCGCCCCATCGGCGTGCTGATGATGCATGACGAGGCGGGGCAGGACGAAAAGATCCTCGCCGTGCCCGTCGAGAAGCTCAATCCCTATTACAAGAATGTCCAGAACTACACCGACATGCCGGACATCCTGATCAAACGCATCACGCATTTCTTCGAGCACTACAAGGATCTCGAGGAAGGCAAGTGGGTGAAGGTCGACGGCTGGAAGGACGCAAGCGTCGCCCGCGAGCTCATCATGAAGGCGATCGAGGCGGGGAAGAAGGCTTAAGGCCGGGCCGCCAGCCTCAGGGAAGCTGCCACGGTTCCTCGGGCCCGAGCACATGGCCCGCGATTTCCTGTGTCAGCCGGGCGCCGCTGTCGGCATTGGCGAGAACGACGACACCGGCGCGGCGCGCGGGGTCGATCACCATGAGGCCCGCGGTGCCGATATAGCCGCTCTCCTGCCAGATGGTGAGACTATCCGGCCGCTCACGCGTGCCGAAACCGAGCCCCCAGCCGAAGACGTCATTCGGGCGTCCGCCAATCTCGATGCGCTCCTGAACCATGCGGGCGCGCCATTCCGGACCGATGACCGCGCCATCGATGAAGCCGGAGATGAAGAGGCCGAGATCGTGGGCGCTGGAGCGGAGCGACAGGGCGGGATTGAAATCGTCTCCGTCACGCGCCGGCGCAGGCACCTGCCAGGGCATGAAGAAGAGGCTGGCGGCAAAGACGCCGCCCAGAATGACAGGGCTGACCGGCAGCCGCCGCGACGCGCCGCGCGAAACGACGCTGTCGTAACGGCCCTGCTCGAAAATGAAGCGGAAATACTGGAGCATGGCGGCGGTGCCGGCGACAGCCGCGAGCCATGCCAGGAAATACCCCGCGCAGAAGAGAAGCGTCCAGCCGCCGCGAAAGAGATAAAGCGAGGCGCAGGTGACGAGCGGCGCCAGAATGAGAGCGGGCAGCAGGTCCGCCGGTTCGAGCCTGAGACGCTGGAAGCCGAACCTCACGATCAGCAGCGTCACGAGGGCAAAGATGGCGAAGCTGCCGAAGAGCGGCAGGGCAAAGACCGCGATCGGCACCCAGAGCGCGTGATGCCCGCGCGCAACGGAATCGACCAGCGCATCCGGCACGACATAGCCGGAGGACGACATGCCGAGCGGCCGGAACACGCGCGTGCGCATCAGCCGGTCGAACGGCGTTTCCTCCACCGCCGCCATGACATGAGCGAGATAGACATAGCCCATGCCGGAATAGCCGAACCGCTCGCCGGGCTCGAACCGGGTACCGCGCAGCCCGAGCCGCACCCAGTCGGTGAGGCCCGAACTATGCGTGAGAACATGGCGCAACGTGATCGCGGCGCTATCCTTCTTGCCCGGCAGCCATGGCGTCTCGAGCGCGCGGGAAAGAGGCGCATCCAGAAAAAGCTTTCGTTCGCCGGCGAGCAGCATCGCGCCATAGGCCTCGATCGGCATACCGAGCGAACCGACCTCGAACAGCGTGTTTTCCGTCACGGGCTGATCGCCGTCGGTATCGGCGATGCCATAGCCCTTCTCGAAGACGATCTTGCCGTCGGAGACGATGACGAGCGCCAGCCCCGGCACGTCGAGTTCCTTCATGCGCTTGCCGATGAAGTAGTCGAGCGCTCGGGTCATTTCGTCGTGGGGCCAGTCCACCATGCCCGCTTCGACATCGTCGACACCGGCGAGGGCGCCGTGTGGCGCAAAGCATACCGCCAGCAAAAAGAACAGACCGGCGGCAAATCCGGATTGACGCAAGCGGTGCACCTTGCTTATGGATATAGCTTCACGCCAACGGGAGCGTTGATGTCTGTGTCCGGAGAAAAGCGCGGCCGCTGAGAGGGAATGACCCTTTCGGCCGGGCCGTCTGAAAAGGCGAAACCACGCCTGCGCAGCGCGTTTGCCTGCGTGTGCCACGGCTTTCGCCTCGCCTCGGCTTTTCTCCAGGACTCTATCCATGAATATCTCGAAGTTCGAGCAGCGGACGCTTCATGCGCTCGCGCGCGGCGGTCTCATTCGCGTCGAAAAGGACGACAAGGGAAAAATCCAGACGGTTACTTGCGTAACCCGTGAGGGCTGGCTGCTCGCCGATTGCACGCTGGCAACCTTTCGCCGCCTGCGCAAACGCCGCCTGATCGTATCTCGCGACGGCAGCCCCTATCGCATCACGCGCGAAGGGCTTCACGCCGTGCGGGCACAGCTCGACAACAGGTGAGGAACGGACGGCGAAGGACATCTAGAGCATGTCCTCGCCGTCGATCGGCATGCGCGGAAACTGGAAGTTGAGACGGAGCGCATCGATGCGCTTGCGCGTCTCCTCTTCCAGCGGCCCGCACGCTTCCGCGTCGAGAATGGCGGTAAGCTCCGCGCGGTTCTTGACGCCGAGCACCAGCGTATCGACGCCGGGCATGGCGAGCGCATAGCGATGCGCGACGATGGCGGGATCCTCGCCGAGCTCGCGGCAAAGCGCGCGGAAGGGCGCGGCCTTTTCATAGTCTTTCAGTTCGGGGTCGCCCAGGGGAAGCTCGCGGTCGATCGCGGCCGTCAGCGCACCCGCCTGCACGGCACGGATGCCCATCACGCCGACCTCATTGTTTTTGGCGGTGCGGATGATGTTGCGCGGCTCGGCCGGCTCCTCGTAGCGGCGCATGCCGCCGGGCGAATCGAGAAGGTTCGTCACCGCTTGCACGACGTCGGGCTTCGGCTCGCCGCGAAGCGCATCCATGATGCTGCGCGGCAGGCCCGTGCCGGTGATGCCCCAGGCACCGATCAGGCCCTTTTCCTTCAGCCTCTCGAAAGCAGGCACGACGATACCCGTGAAGGTGGACCAGGAAACGGCGCCATGCATCGCGAAGTCGGGCGCGTGCTCGTATTCGTAATCGTCCGGGCAGATATTGGAGTGCAGGAAAAAGATGTCGGCCTGCTCGCGCTTCAGCGTTGCGAGACTTCGGACGAGAGAGGTTTCGAGCCGGCCCGCGATGTCGGGAAGGTGGCGGCGGCCGACCATGCATTTGGTGGTGACGCGGACGCCTTCGGGCCAGGCACCGCCAAAGGCCTCGCCCGCGACTTCCTCCGCTTCGCCGCGTCCGTAAAGCGGTGCGAGATCGATGAGGGTGATGCCGCGTTCGACGGCGAGGCGGAGCGTGGCGATGGCTTCTTCCCGCGTCGTCTCGCCCCAGACGCGGCCGAGCCCGCCGCCGCCCAATGTCAGCGCGCTTACCGGCCAGAGATTTCCAAGCTTGCGCGTTTCCATGAGACCTCAGAAATCCTGCGGCAAGGCGATGCCGTTCTGACGGCAGGCGGCGATGACCGTGTTGCGGAGGAGGCAGGCAACCGTCATCAGGCCGACGCCGCCCGGCACCGGCGTGATCGCACCTGCAACTTGCGAGGCTTCGTCGAAGGCGACGTCGCCGACGAGACGTGTCTTGCCCTCGCCTTTTTCCGGCGCGGGCACGCGGTTGATGCCGACATCGATGACGATGGCGCCGGGCTTCACCCAGTCGCCCCGCACCATGCCCGGACGGCCGACGGCGGCGACGAGAATATCCGCCTGCCGCGCAATCGACGGCAGATCGCGCGAGCGGCTATGCGCGATGGTGACGGTGCAGTTTTCCTTGAGCAGCAACTGCGCGACGGGTTTGCCGACGAGATTGGAGCGGCCGATGATGACGGCGTGTTTACCGGAAAGATCGCCGCCCGCGCGCTTCGCCATGATGACGCAGCCTTCCGGCGTCGCCGGCACCATGGCGGGAAGGCCGCTGGCGAGACGGCCGGCATTGAGCGGATGAAGACCGTCGGCGTCCTTCACCGGATCGATCGCGTCGATCACAGCCTGCTGGCTGATGTGATCGGGGACAGGAAACTGCACGAGGAAACCGTGAACGGCGGGATCGGCATTGAGTTCGCGCACCTTGGCGAGGACATCCGCCTCGCCCGTTTCGGCGGGCAACTTGTATTCGAAGGAATTCATGCCCGCTTCCACGGTCGCGATGCCCTTGTTGCGGACATAGACCTCGCTCGCGGGATCGTTGCCGACGAGAACGACGGCAAGGCCGGGCGTGAGGCCGTGTTCCTTCTTCAGGCGGGCGACTTCGACGGCAACGCGCGCGCGCAGCTCCGCCGCGATGATCTTGCCGTCGATGATGGTTGCAGTCATGCGGGCACCTCGGTGTCTGGAAAGGGTGCCCAGGCGAGCGGCGCGATTGCCTCGCGCTCCACGGTGGTTGTCTCCACCCCTTCTCGCCAGTCACGCAAGGCAGCGGCACTATAATAAGGACGCACACGCAAAGACAAGGCCGCGACCCGGTTCATCGTGGTTCCTTTCCGAGATGGGCGAGCCAGGCGCCGAGATCGGCCATCAGCCGGGCGGGATCGCCCGAGACCGTGACGAGCTTGGTGCGGCCCGTCTCGCCCGATGCGACGGCGAGCGCGGAACGGGGAAGACGGAGCGCCTTGGCGAGAAGTTTCAGCACCGCGTCGTTCGCCTTGCCCTTTTCGGCCACCGCCGAGACGCGGACGCGCAGATAAGGTTCGCCCGAGGCATCCGCGGCCAGCCCGTCGATCCGGTCCGTGCCGCCGCGCGGCGTGACGCGCAGGCGGAGCGAGACGCCGCCGGGAACGGGCTTCAGCGGCAAGGAAGGGCTCAGTAGCGGCTGAGACCGAGCCACATGGGCACGTCGTAGGTGAGAAGGTTCTGGAGGAAGAAGAGCAGCAGCAGCAGGATCACCGGCGAAATGTCGATGCCGCCCAGATTGGGCAGCACGTTGCGGATCGGCCGGAGCACCGGTTCCGTCAGCCGGTTGATCGTATCGACCACCAGATAGACGAAGCGGTTATGGGTGTTGATGACGTTGAAGGCGATCAGCCAGCTCAGCACCACGCCGATGATGATGATCCAGATATAGATCGAGATCAGGGAGACGATGAGGTTCAGGAGGGCAATCATGGGGGCTCGCCGTTTTCTGGTTTTCGGGCCAGTTTTGAGGACTGGGCGGCTTCGGCCCGGACCCGGGCCCTCAGATGTAAACGGGCCGGGGGCGGGGTTCAAGGACCGGTTTCCGGGCGCGCCCTCCGGCCCCGACGCTTCTCTTGACACCTTGGCCGCCGCCGCCTAATAAGCGGCCTCCGGCGCGTTTCGCGCGCAGGGCTCCGGGGCCGTAGCTCAGTTGGGAGAGCGCCTCGTTCGCAATGAGGAGGTCAGCGGTTCGATCCCGCTCGGCTCCACCATTTCCGGAGCACCCCCTTCCCGAAATCGTCAGCCGAAACGCCTTCCGGGGTCCATCCGGCATCCGAGAGCCGTTTGTTCAGGCGGTCCGGGGCGGCGATACGGATCGAGCCGTAGTGCCGCTCGATCAACCCTTCCTCCGACAACGACTTGAGGGCGAGGCCAAGGCCGTTGCGGGACGCCCCGAGCTGCTCGGCAAGGGCCTGCTGGGTAAGCCGCACCCAACCCTCCGCATCCGCGTAATAGAGCAGGGCCTTGGCTGTCTTGAAGACGAGCGGGAGACTCCGCTCGTCGCTGAGAGCCTGAAAAGCGGATTCCAGACGCCGCGCCAGAAACTGAAAGACGTGGTTGCGGAAAAGCGGCTCCCGGTCCAGCAGGCGGTTGAAAGCGGCCTTGTCGACCAGCAGCAGTTTCGTCGCGATTTCGGCCTCGGCGTCATAGGCCTTTGGCCGATCGACAATGAGCGCGAAGAGACCCAGCACATCTCCCTCTCCAAGATGCGCCAGCGTGGTGCGCTTGCCTTCTGCGCTGGTCTTGGAGAGACGCACCCGGCCAGACTGGACGATCATGAGCGACCGCTCCGCATCGCCATCCCGCTGGATCGACTGTCCGGCCGTCAAGGATTTCCGGCTCGCGGCGTCGACAAGAATTTGCCGGACCGCCCCGTCCATATCCGCCAGAAAGTCGCTCTCCCGGCTGGAATGAAAAATCAAGACAACCTCCAATTGCCCAATATTGGGCAGTCTTGAGGCGGAGATCGCGCTATGCAAGTAGAAAAGAGAGATGCTGTGGGAGGAAAAAATGTCGTCAGCAGGACCTAACACCAGCGTTCCGTCCGCCTCCGGAACCAACGACATCGACGCGCGAGGTCTCGAGGCGCTGGCCTACTCCATCGCGCTTCAGGCCTATCTCTTCGCCTTCCCGCTCTTCATCACCGAGCGTGAGCGCCTGCGCCGCGAAAAGCTGACCGGACCCGTTCCCTTTGAGCCCGCAGCGCCCATCAATCAGCTCGGCCACATGACGGCGCTCTCCTCCGCAAAGGGCGACATGCCCTTCAGCCCCAATGTCGACACGGTCTATACGGGCGTCTCGCTCGATCTCACGAAGGAGCCGATCATCCTCGACATGCCGGCGATCAAGGATCGCTATGCCGTCGTTCAGGTCGTCAACGCCTATGTCGAGAACCAGCCCTATGACTATTCGCCCCGCACCAATGGCTGCGAACGCACCTATATCGGCTTTGTCGGCCCGGACTGGGTGGGCGAACTTCCCGAAGGCGTGAAGGAGCGGCGGCTCGATACCAATCTCGGCGGCATCGCCGTCCGCATCGCCGCAAAGGACGAAGCCGATCTGGAGATCGTGCGGAGCTATCAGGCGCAAATGTCGCTTACGCCGCTCTCGGAATGGCAGGACGGCCCGAGCGGGAAGCCCGCCACGCCACCCGCACCGCGCCATCGCAACAAATACGAGGGCGATTTCGCGTGGTTCAAGGAGGCCGCCGACCTCCTGGCGGAAAACCCGCCCCCGCCGAACCACAAGGTGATAGCGACCACTCTTTGGCGCATCGGCATCGCGCCGGGCGAGCCCTTCGACCCGGACACGCTCGATCCCGCCACGCGCGCCGGTGTGCTGCGCGCGGAGAAGGACGGCCCGGCGATGATCGAATACCTGTTCAAGAATCGCGGCCGGAAATTCCCCAATGGCTGGGACACGGCACGCTACTCGCGCGATTTCACATCCGACTACGCGGCGCGCGCGGCTGCGGCGCTGGTCGGCCTGATGGGCAACGATCCCGAGGAAGCGATCTACCTCTACACTTATTACGACTCCAATGGCGATCCGCTGGACGGATCGAAGCACTACCGCATCCACGTGCCGGCGGACCGCGTGCCGCAGACCAGCGAGATCGGCTTCTGGTCGATCACCATGTATGACGGGCGCAGTTTCCAGTTCGTCGGCAATTCCATCGACCGCTATTGCGTTTCGAGCCGCGACACGCTGGTGGCGAACGAAGACGGTTCGGCGGATATCTGGATCCAGGCCGACGCACCCGGCGGAGCCAGGAACACAAACTGGCTGCCCTCGCCCAAGGGCGGGCCGTTCCGCGTGACCTGCCGGATATACTCGCCTGTGCAGAAACTCGTCGATGAATTCCTGGCCATGACGCTGGCGCTGCCGCCGCTCGAGCCGGTAGATAGCTGAGGCTTTCGCCTTACGCCAGCCAGTGGTCGATGAAGCGCGAGAGCCACTGGCGGAGCGTACCGTCGTGCTGGTAGCGGGCCATGCGGTGGAGATGCTCCGGCTGGGCGCCGGGCTGCGACAGCCGCTCCTTCGCATAGGTAAGCCAGGCGTTCATCATCAGCGAGGTGAGTTCCGGGTGAAACTGGATGCCATAGGCCTTGTCCCCGTAGCGCATCGCCTGGACTGGGAAATCGTCGCCTTCCGCAAGCTGGACCGCGCCCGACGGCAAATCGAAGCCCTCCCGGTGCCACTGATAGACATATTGGGGGTCGTCAAAGAGGTGCCCGCCTTCCGCCGTGGGGCGGATCGGGTAATAACCGACCTCGACCCGGGCATCCTCGCGGCCATAGACGCGCGCCCCGAGATGGCGGGCCATGAGCTGCGCCCCGAGGCAGATACCGAGATAGGGCTTCCCTTCCTTCAGCGGCACGCCGATCCAGTCGGTTTCGGCCTTGATGAAGGGGAGGTCGTCATTGGCGCTCATCGGCCCGCCGAAGATCACGGCGGCATCGTGACCGGCCATGGTGGCAGGCAGAGGGTCACCGAGCGAGGGACGGCGGATGTCGAGTTCGCAGCCCCGGCGGCGAAGCTCCTGCGCCACTCTTCCGGGGTTCGATCGCTCCTGATGGAGCACGATGAGCACATGGCGGGTCATGGTTGCTGACCAATTTGGGGCCGGGACGGCCCCTTCGCAAGGGGCCGCTCCGGGCACCGGTCAACCTGCCACGAAACCCCTTACATGGCGCTAATACCGCCGTCGATCTTGATTTCGGAGCCGGTAATGAACTTGGATTCGTCCGAGGCGAGATAAAGGACGCAATAGGCGACGTCGTCCGGCTCGCCGACGATGCCGAGCGGCACCTGCTTGGCGAGCTTCTTCACCAGTTCTTCCTTCGACATGCCGCGCGCCATGCCGTCGAGGATCGGCGTGTCGATGAAGGTCGGATGGATCGAGTTCGAGCGGATGCGGTAGCCGCGCTTGGCGCAATGAAGCGCGACCGATTTCGACAACAGCCAGACGCCGGCCTTGGCGGCGTTGTAGGCAGCCATGTTGTGGCCGGCGATCAGGCCGGCGATCGACGAGGTATTGATGATTGAGCCGGGCGCATGCGGCACCATGTAGGGGATCGCGTATTTGCAGCCGAGAAAGACGGAATCGACATCGACCGCCATCACCTTCTTGTAGGTCTCGAAATCGGTATCCTCTACCGTCGTGCCGCCGCCGATGCCGGCATTGTTGAAGAGGACGTTGATGCCGCCCATCGCCTTGTTCGCTGCGGCAAGCGCATCCTTCCAGTGATCCTCGCGGGTGACGTCGAGACCGACGGCGAAGGCCATGCCCGGATAGTCGGCATTGATTTCATCGGCGACGGCCTGGGCGCCCTTCTCGTTGATGTCGGCGAGCGTCACCTTCGCGCCTTCGCGGGCAAGCATGATGCCGGAGGCCTTGCCGAGCCCCTGCGCGCCGCCCGTGACGAACGCCATCTTGCCGGCAACGCGGCCTTTTCTTTCCTTTGTCATTCCGGTCTCTCGTTTTGCGGTGTGAAAATCTTGCGGCGTCAGAGCATCGCCGTATTGGTCGGCACGCCGAGCAGCAGGCGGCCGGTGAGTTCGTAGGTCGCGTCCGACACCATCATGTGCTGCGTGGCGACATGCACATCGCGGAACTGCCGCTGGAGCGGCGAG
Source organism: Parvibaculum sp. (assembly GCF_030694575.1). Lineage (GTDB taxonomy): Bacteria > Pseudomonadota > Alphaproteobacteria > Parvibaculales > Parvibaculaceae > Parvibaculum. The sequence continues at coordinate 37,352 of NZ_JAUYUS010000097.1, read as the reverse complement.
CCGCGATAGACCGAGCTGCCGCCGGCAAGCGTGTACATGAGATCGACCGCGCGGGCCGCGGACTGAACGGCATGCGTCGTCGCAAGCCGGATGTCGCGGCGGTGGGCGACGGTGATCTCGCCATCCTTCACGGCGGCGTTCCACGCGGCATCGATCGTCTCCATGAGGAAGGAACGCGCCGAGCGCGTGAGGGCTTCCGCCTGCGAGACATCGAGATGTGCCTTGGCGCGGAGCGCCAGCGGCTTCGACGACCCTTGCGGCGTCTTGCCACCCGCGAGATCGACCAGCGTGTCGATGGAACCGCGCGCGAGACCCAGCGCGACGGCGGCGATGCCGATGCCGAGCAGGCCGAATGTGGGGAAGCAGTAAAGTGGGCGCGGAAGCGGCTTGTCGCTGATGAGGCTGACCGCGCGGGCAGCGGGAACGAAGAGGTCCTTCACCTCGAAGTCGGTGCTGCCCGTGCCGCAGAGACCCGAGACATCCCAGGTGTCGTGCAGCGTCACGTCGGCGGCGTCGAACATCATCATGCGGTTCTGCGGGATGCCCTCCGCCGCCATCTCCGGCTTGCCGTCACCGCCGATGATGAGGGCGCCGCCGGAGATATAGGAGGCGTTGCGCGAGCCCGAGCCCCATTGCCAGCGGCCGCTGACACGGTAACCCGCGACGCCGTTCTCGACCGCGTGCACGGCCTTGCCGCGCGGCGCGAAGACGCCCGCCGTGATCGTCAGCGGATCGCCAAAGACGCGCTGGGCTTCGCCCGGCTCGATAAAGGCGGCGACCAGACCCGATGTCGCGCCGATGAAGACGCACCATGCGGCCGAACCGTCCGCGCGCGCGAGACGTTCGACGACCTTCACGAGCTCGCCCGGATGTACCTCGTAGCCGCCATAGGCTTCCGGCACGCAGAGGCGGTAGAGCCCCGCTTCCGCGAAACGCTTCGCAATATCCTGCGGCAGGAAGCGGTTGGCTTCGATTTCTGCGGCACGGGCGGCGATTTCATCGGCGAAATGTTCCGCCGCGGCGAGCAGGTCCTTGCGCGGCGCTTGTTTCGTTTCGGCGACGTTCATGTCTGGTCCTCCCGCTATTGGCCGAGCTTCAGCCTGTTCGCAATATTGTTTTTCTGCATGTTGGACGAGCCGCCGACGATGGGGAGGCTCACCGCATCGCGCACATAACGCTCCATGTCCATCTGGTCCGAGAGGCCATAGGCGCCGGTGACGCGCATGCACATCTGCGTGACCTCTGCCGCGCCTTCGCAGCAGAAGAGCTTGGCCATCGAGGTCTCGACCGAACAGGGACGGCCCTTGTCTGCCAGCCACGCGGCGCTGTAGAGCATGAGGCGCATGGCGCGGACGCGGGTCCGCGCATCGGCAAGCGTGTGACGGATCGCCTGATGGCCGGCGATGGCGCGGCCGAACTGCTCGCGCTCTTCGGCATAGCGCCATGCATCCGCGAGCGCGGCTTCCGAGAGACCGAGCGCGCAGGCGGAAAGTTCGAGCTTCTCGACTTCAAGCGCGCGGCCGGCAAGCTGGTTCCAGCCTTTGTTCCACATCGCCTCGCCGCCGAGAATATTGCTCACGGGCACGCGCACATCGTCGAAGCTCACATCCTTCGTCTCGACGCCGCGAATGCCGAGATGGCCGAGCGGCGTGATGGCGATCCCCGGAAGCGACGGCGGGACGAGAACGATGCTGAGGTTCTTGTATTTCTCTTCCTTCGGGCCCGTGCGCAGCAGGCAGAAAATGTAATCCGCGATATGGGCGCCTGTGCACCAGCGCTTTGTGCCGTTGATGACGAGTTCATCGCCCTCGCGCCGCGCGGTCGTCTCCACGGTGGCGAGATCGCCGCCGACATTGGGTTCGGAGAGCCCGTAGGCGAAGAGAAGATTGCCGGAGGCGACCTTGGGCAGCAGTTCTTGCTTCTGCTCTTCCGATGCGCTTTCGCCGAGGTTCATGCCCGCATAGCAGACCGCCATGATGTAGGGGCACGCGACAGCGACGGAGCGCTTCGCGATCTCCTCGATCACCGCCATGGTCGCGTAGATATCGACGCCGGCGCCGCCATAACGCTCCTCAACGGTCAGGCCCATCATGCCCATCTCGCCGAGCTTCTTCATCACATCGGCCGGATAGATATTGCCCCGATCCCACTCCCGCGCCTTCGCGCGCGGCATTTCCGCTTCGACAAATCGCCGCGTAGCGTCGCGCAGCATGCGGACATGCTCGGGTTCGTCGAAATTGAGCGGCGCGTCCTCCATGATCGCATCCATTTCCGTCATCGCCCCGTGAAAGCCGGCGTGCGTTTTTCAAGGAAGGCATTGACCGCTTCCTTGTGGTCCTCGGTCGTGAAGGTGAGCATCTCATAGCCGATCGAGGTATCGAGGATCGTATGTGCGAGCTGCTTCAGGCCGACATTGACGGAGACCTTGCTGTATTTGATCGCCTGAATGGCGCCGCCCGCGAGCTTCGCCGCGAAGGCATCGACGCGCGCATCGAGCTCGTCGTCGGGCACGACATGATTGATGAGACCGATGCGCTCGGCTTCCTTCGCGGGCACCGCGTCGCCTGTCATCAGATATTCCTTGGCGCGCGCATAGCCGACGAGCTGCGGCCAGATAATGGCGCCGCCATCGCCCGCGACGATGCCGGCACGGACATGCGGATCGGCGAAACGGGCACTTTCGCCGGCAAAGATGACATCGCACATCAGCGCGATGGTGGCGCCGAGACCGACGGCCGGGCCGCGCACTTTCGCAATGATCGGCTTTTCGAGGTCGAGCAGCGAAAAGACGATGCGCTTTGCCTCCGCGGCGTCCGGCCCCTTCTCGCCCGCCTCGAAGCTTCGCTTCATCCAGTTGAGATCGCCACCGGCCGAAAAAGCCGCGCCCTCGCCGGTAAGAACGACGATATCGGACCCCTTGTCGTCGGCGGCGTCGAGAAAGATGCTCGAGAGTTCGCGGTGCATGTCGCCGTCGACCGCATTCATCAGCTTCGGGTTACTGAGGGCAAGCGTGAGCACGCGGCCCTGGCGGCTCGCCTTGATCCGCGTGTAGCGGCCGAAATCGACGCTCTCTCCCATAGTCCATTCCTCCCTCGTGCAAGGCTTTTTGCAGGCGCCTTTTGACGCGATTGTGGCCCGTGCGGCGCGTAATGAAAAGCGCGCCGTCCTGGAAGAACGCGAACAGCGGAAAAGAAAAACCCCGGCCTGTGAGGCCGGGGTTTCGATATCCGTGGGACCGCTGACCGGCGATCAGCTGTCGGTGTCGGGCTGGACCACTATTTTCGCGCTGACAGCCTCGCGCGCCTTTTCCATATCGTCGGGCATCAGCTTCGCGCCCGGCTCGCCGAAGACGACGATCTGTCCGTCGGGACCGTCCGCGACGGCCGCATAGCCGAGGCGGTCGGCGCGCGTCACTTCGACGAAGCTCTTGCCGCCATCGTCGCTGTAGCCGACATAGCCCTGCAGGCCGACCAGGACGATCTTGCCGCTGCCGAGCTGCACGCCGCCGGCAATCGACTTGTCGGTGCCGGTGTTGACCTTCTGCCAGGTCTGTCCCTTGTCGTATGAACGGAAGGCATTGCCGCGCATGCCGAAGACCATCACCGATCCGTCGCTCATGCCAAAGCCGCCCCAGAAGGAACCTTCATACTGCGTCTGGATGCGATTGAAGGTACGGCCCTGATCGGTCGAGTGATAGACGACACCGAACTCGGCGGAGATGTAGAGATCGCCGTCCTTGTCCGAAAAGAGCTTGTTCAGATGGTAGTCGTCGAGCAGACCTTCGCTGAGCGTGCGCTCCTCCCAGGTATCTCCACCGTCGTTGGTTTCGACCATGAAGGAGAAGGCACCGAGCGCGAAGCCGCGGTTCTCGTTTTCGAAATAGACCGCCATGAAGGCCATTTCGGATTCGGTGTCGTTGTAGACGAGGTCCCAGTTTTCGCCGCCATCCTTGGTACGGATGACGGTTGCATCATGACCCACCGCGAAGCCGATATCCTTGTTGATGAAGGTGACGCCTGTGAGCGTCGCCTGCGACGGGACCTTCACGGCCTGCCTCCAGGTGGCGCCGCGATCGTCGGAAAGTACGACATGACCGAACTCGCCGACCGCGACGAGGCGATCGCCTGCATAGGTCGCGTCGAGCAGCAGGGATTCCGCCGCGAGATTCGACTGCACGGCATATTCAGCCTCTGACGAGGCCGTATCTTCCTGCGCGGCGGCCGACTTCAGGCCGGCGGCGGCGAAGACGAGCGCGAAGGCACAAACGCCCGCGACGGACGCCGCACGCAAGCGCGCCGCCCCGCTCGAAACGATCTGGGAAAAAGACGATGACATTACCTGGGCTCCTGAACTCGGACGTTTCCCGGTCGCCGCGGCAACATGGGCACCTGCGGACCTGCTGTCCCGGCACCCAGGAAGGCGGCGAGCCTCCTGTTTTGATGTTTTTCTTATAGCGGTTTTTCGCTCTTATACCGCATTTTTTGCGGCCCGTCTTGAACTCTGAAGGACCCCGCCCCCGCCAGCCGGGGACAAGGTTAAGGGGCTGCGGACAGCAGAAGGCCGGGCTCCGGTTTCCCGAAGCCCGGCCCTCGCCGTTTTGCAGTATTTTAGCGGACGCCGAGCTGACGGATCGAGTTCGGCGTGTAGCGGTTCTTGTCCAGCTCGTCGGCGAAGTAGTTCACCGGCGGCTCTTCGTTCTGCAGCGCGAGCGCCAGATAGCGGCCGGCCTGCAGATCGTAGACGATTTCGCCCGCGGAACCGCAGAGCGGCACGTTGTAGCGCTGAATCTGGTGCATTTCCTGAACGCGCCAGAGCTGGCCACGGCCGTCATAGAGTTCCACCGTCGACATCTGCCACGCGTCTTCTTCGTTGTGATAGACGCGACGCGAATAGACGTGGCGGGTGTTGGGACGGAGCTTCGCTTCGAATTCCCAGACGCGGCGGGCTTCGTAGCGCACCTTGTCCTGGTTCAGGTGAAGCGGCTGCAGGTAGTCCTTGTAAGGCGTCGATTCGCCATCATACGCATTCGCCGAGACGAGACGCACGTTCTTGCCGAGCACGGTCCAGTCGTAGCGGTCCGGCGCGCCATTGTAGCCGTCGAAGGCGTCCGAGGTGGACAGACCGTCCGAGTTCGTGCCGGGATTGTCGTAGGCGATATTCGGCGCGCGGCGCACGCGGCGCGTGCCGGGGCTGTACTGCCAGGCCTGACGCGGCTGCACCTGAGCGTTCAGGGCCTCGTACACCAGGATCACGTTACCCGCGGCACGGGCCGGGGCAATGGTGTTGGCGATGTAGTAGATCGAGATGTTGTTCAGATCTTCGGCGCGCTTCGCGGAAGGATCCGACCACTGCAGGATGGCTTCGTCCTGCACGATCTGCAGCGTGTAGTCGCCGCCGCGCGTTACCGGCGCCGCAGCGAACTGACGGACCGCCTTGAACGAACGATAGCGCAGCGTGTGGTTCCAGACCATTTCGAGCGCGTTGTTCGGGATCGGGAACGGCGTGCCGAAAATGGCTTCGCTGACACCGGCACCGCCGCCGACGAGTTCGCCGACGCGCGCGTTGTTCTTCGTGGCTTCGTAGTACTTGTCCGGGAACGCGCAAGTGCGGCGCGTTTCATAGACATTCATCTTGTACGAAGGATAGGCCTTGAGGAGCGCGGCATAGCCGGGCGTCAGCACGTTTTCGTACTGGCCCATGTTCTGGCCGGTCACCGTGTACTTGATCGCGTCGCTTGCAAACGGATTGGCAAGCTTGTCGCCGGGCTTGTAGCTGACGCCGCTCGGCACGGTCGCGAGACCGCCGGTCCAGGCGGGGATGTCCCCCTCGCCGCCTTTTTCCGACCCCATCGGAGTCAGATCCTGGCCCAGACGATTTACCTGGGCATCCGGAACCTTGGCGAGCGCGCCGGTTGCGAAGACGCTGATCGCAAGGGCGGACACCAATACGGTAGTCCTTTTCATATACGTTCCCTCCACTGGATTTCTTATAGGGCTTTCGATGTCAGCTTTTCGCGTTTGTAGCATTGGCGCTGTGCATCGAGGCCGGTTTCCCCGCCTTACTCGAACGGGATGATAGCAAATTGCCCAAGGGGCGCAAATCGCACGCTGCGGATTCTGTGTCCTTCGCGCCTCTATTCGCCCCGATTTTCGGGCAGTTTGGCCTTTGTGCGCATTAAATCTTTTTAATGAACGCGCAGCGGACGGCGCGGCGGCGGAAGCGCGCTCATTCCGCCTACGGATGATTCCCGCGTCGTCCGGCCGCTCTGCAGCGCAGTATGGCGGGGCATTGCGCTTGCGGGCCGCGCCTCCCCACACCCCTCTCCCCCGGACCCTCCCTTGTAATCAAGGAGGCCGGCGGCCCGGAGGCTGCCAAAGACAGCGTCACTGTTCACAAAACCTGGGCGGGCGGTTCCGAAGAAGCGAGTCCTTGCGAAGATAGGTGCCGCTACGCGCCTTCTGGATTGCCGGGTCAAGCCCGGCAAAGACGAACAGGAGAAAAACGGCATGCCTCCAAAGAAAAACCCGGCGGTGTCGCCACCGCCGGGTTCCGTTTCGCGCTACACGTTTCTGAGGGTCAGAACGCGTAGGAGACCGTCATGGTAACGAAGTCCTTGTCGCTGACAAAGTTTTTGTACTTGTTTCCAAAACTGTTCGTGTACTGGATATTGGCACGCCACGTACTCTGAAGATTGGCGGTAACGCCGACACTGACGGTCTTTTTTCCTTCGACGAAACCGGGGCCGACCGGACCGGCCGACACGCCATTCACGTCATGTGCCCACTGAACGGAGGGCGTGAGCGTCCACGCCGTTCCGAAAGCGTTGTTGTAGTCCGAGGTCGCCGCGAGACGGTAACCCCAGGAACTGGATGTTGCGTAGGCAAGTTTGCAATCCGGAACCAGGGGGCTGGCCGCCGCCGCCCCGCAAGCAGCGTCGCCAAGGATCAACGCGGCGGCCAGATCGGGGTGCGTGACCGCCGACCGTGGCGCGGCCAGCCGGTTCGTGCTGTCCGCAAGATCGGGAAGGTACTGAAACCCGACATTTGCGATCAGGATCATCAGATCCGAACCGATCAGGGACGGAAGAGCCGCCGACGGGTTGAGCGTGCTGATCAGTGCAAGCTGACCCGTTATGACATCGAACTCGTCATAGCCCCGGATCGTGTCGCCCGGCGCATAAGCGAAGCCGGCATTCTGGCTTCCCTGGCTCAAACAGCCGGGCGGAGATCCCGCAAAGCTGCAGGCGCCGATGGCATCCAGCTCGGCGGAGTTGATTTCCACATCGCTGAGCGCAAACGGCATATCGGGTGAAAACGCCGCTTCGCCGGAAAAGGCCGACCCGCCGAAAAGCGGAATCGAGGTATTGAAGCTCGCGCCGATGGTTCTGACTTCATCGGGATACTGCATGCGGTAGTTCTTTGTCGCGGCGGTGGCGCCCACACCGGCTGTCAGGCCTGTCAACCCGCCAAGTGCCGGAACCGGAAGTGTTGCGCAGCCAAGAAAGGTCGCCGTCCCGGGATTGCTGCCCGGCAGCCCCGCAAGGGCGCCGCAAAAGGACGCTATGTCGGCAAACGGAACACCGAGAATACTTGCCGTCGCGGCGCCGAAATCGCCCAGCGTAAACGTGCCGACCGGTACGACCAGACTCTGCTGCGTGAAATACAGGCCGAGATCGGTGCCCATTCCGAGGTTTTCGGCATAATGCTTGATCGCAACGCCGAAGGTGCCCGTATCGTCACCCTCTTCGGACGCAAGCCGGGGAATCAGCACAGGGCCCGGATATTCCCCGCCAGTCATCACATATTGACCGCCCTCGCAAGCGGCGTCGCTGCCGCTGAAGAAAGTGCCGCAGGCGTCCAGTTCCGTCTTCTGCCAGCCGAACTGCCAGAAAGCCTCGACCGTTACGCTGCCCGGCAGACCGACGGATGCGAACACGGAAGGCGTGGGCATCAGCGCTTCCTTCAGTTCCGAACCGGGTGTGCGAATGGCCGACACGTCGATCGGCAGGAAGGAATTGATGCCGCCCTGAATGAAGAGGCTTTCCCCCCAGTTCACCACCTGCTTGCCGACGCGGACATTCAACGGCATGCCCGAAACGTCGAAGTTCCCGTAAACGAAAGCATCGAGGATGTCGAAGCTTCTTCCGCCGAAATCGCGCGCCTGGTCGCCGCGCGCCGCATCGACGAGGGGACGCTTGCCAAACCGGTTGTCCCTTGTGCCGAGTTCCTCGTTCACCCAGTAATCGTAGAAAGCCTTGGTACGGACGAATGCGCCGAAATTTTGCCATTGAAGATCGAAGTCGGTCGTGATCTTGACGGTGGTGGTGTAAGGATCCCACTGGTCGGTATTGACGTTGCCGTCATCGTCGTTGATCCCCATTCCGGCACCGTTTCCGGCGGAGCAACCTCCATTCGGCTTCGAAACGAGCGTACAATCCTGCTTGGAGGTGCGAAATCCAGCGCCGACCGAAACCAGATTGTCGATCTTGAGATTGGCTTCGCCGAAATTGAAGTCGACGGCCTGCGCCGCGCCGGTGGCGAACAGCATTGCTGCGCCAGCCATACTGCCCAAAAACAATTTTTGGACGGTTCTTGTTTTCATGGAGCGATCCTCCTCGATCCTCGATGGCTTCACTAACTTTGCAGCCTGATCGGGAGGTGAATCGGAAAACGGTCGACTGTTCCCCCCGGCCAGTCAGCATCCCTCGACGCCTAGTCCACATTCACTGAGGGGTTGAGTCAAGGCCGCCCCGCACCGTTGCCACACGCCCGGCTCACATTACCCGGCGGTATGGCATTTATGACACGGCTGTAATCTGTAACGGGGAGTGAGCGTTAATTTTATTGCACTGCACACTGATTATATGCAGCGCAATATGCAACGCCGCGAATCATGCGCGGCCATTTCCAGGAGAGATATCGGGGTTATCGGGGAGCGTGTCCGGCGGCGCGAACAGGCGCGGAAATTTCGACGTCTCCCGCCTTCTCGAAGACGAGCGTCAACGGTACCGACATGCCTTCGGCGAGCGGCTCGCCGAGCCCTATCAGCATGAGATGAAGACCGCCCGGAGCAAGACGCACCGTCTCGCCCGCTCCGACGGGCAGCGCATCGAGCCGGCGCATCTTCATGACCATGCCGTCCATGGTCATGGTGTGAATCTCCACCTTTTCCGCCACGCTGGACCGCACTTCCAGCAGCGTGTCGCCGGCCGCGCCCCTGTTCTCGATGACGAGATAGGCAGCCCCCGTTGTCGTGACGCTGGCCCTCGCCCAGGGATCGGTGAGGACAAGCCCCTCCCTGCCGTCATCCGCCCGAAGACCGGCGGAAAGAGGCATCAGCAAAAGGAAGGAGAGCGCAAAAAGGCGGAAAATTCCGGGCATCGGATCATCTCGCGTAACGGATGGAAGCTGTGGCGCGAGACTATCGCGGATAGCGAGCGGCTGCACCCGCCTTCCCCGCCATCCGGCGGGACATTCTGTCGCGCGAGGGGTGGATCAGCCGCGTTCGCGCCCCGCATGCCGCCAGCGCGACACAATCGCTTCCAGACCCGCGCGGTCGAGATTGGGCCGGCTCCAGGACTGCGAGAAGCCGCTATTGAGATTGCGCGGAATGCCGCGTTCAGCGATATCGGCAAAACGAATGCGCATCGGCATCCCGACGCCCTGGCCGAGAACGATCGCTTCCCTGTCGCCCAGGAGCGGCAGGAAATCCAGAAGATCGAGTGCGCCGTCATGCGTATTGGCGCGCATCACCTGCTGGTCGCGTTCCGTCGACAGGCGCATGGCGATGACAGTGCTGCATTGGGATAGGATGGTGGTATCGAGCTCCGACGGACGCTGCGTGACGAGGGCAAGCGAGAGCCCGTATTTCCGGCCCTCCTTGGCAATGCGCGAGAGCGCGTGCAGCGTCGGTTCAAAGCCTTCTCCCGCAGTCACGGGTGCGTAGCGATGCGCCTCCTCGCAGACGAGAAGCATCGGCAATCCTCCCTTGCTCCACACCGCCAGATCGAAGGCAAGACGGGAGATCACGGAGATCACGACATCGAGAATTTCCGGCGGCACGGTCGAAAGATCGATCACGGTAATCGGCCGGCCGTCATTCGGCACGCGGAACAGGCGGCCAAGAATATCGGCCATCGTATCCTGCACGGTCAGACTGCCGAACATGAAGCTGTAGCGCTGATCGCTGGCAAGCGTCTCGATGCGGCTCTTGAGCCGCCGATAAGGAAGCGTCTTCTGCGTGCGTTCCAGCTTGCCGAGCTGTTCGTCGAGAAAGGCCAGCACATCGGACAGCCGGAACGGTGTCGGCGCATCGACCGTCATGCCCCCGCCTTCGCCGGGCCGTCGCGAAATATGACGATTGGAGGAGGCGTCGGAATAACGGCGCTTCGCGGCGACGACGGCGTCGCTCAGGATTTCGACTTCGGCCTCATGATAGGCATCGCCGCTTGTCAGGGCAGCTGAAAGTTCCTGGAAATTGAGAAGCCAGAACGGCAGGTGAAGGTTATTCGGATTGATAAGTTCAGCGCGGTCGCCGAAGGCGGTCGGGTACTCGTTGTGCACATCCAGCACGACGATATGCGCGTGGTTGTGCGCATCGAGTACACGCTGAAGGATGGCGGTCAGCGCACAGGATTTGCCGCATCCCGTGGTGCCCACGACGATGAAATGTTTGGCGAGAAGATCGTCCACCAGGAAGCGGGCGGGTACCGCCGGATCCTGGAACAGCGTACCGACTTCGATCGTCGTCACATTGGGCTGCGTGTAGACGCGGGTAAGATCGTGACGATCGGCAAGTAGAACGGCATCACCAAGCGTCGGCAGATGCGACACGCCGCGACGAAACGACAAGCGCCCATCCTTCGGATCGGGAACCACTTCGCCGGCAAGATTGATTTCGACAAGGCGAACATCTTCCATGCCGCCGCCGCTGGCTGGCGTGGGCGCGCTTACGGCGGAGATGAGGCCCACGACCGTTGCCGACGGCGTCGGCACCTTCACGAGCTGACCGATCTCGACTCGCGGCTCGTTGCTGATCGCCGGGCCTTCGCGCTCAAGCACGGCAATGGCCTGCGAACCCGATACCGACACGATATGCCCGATCCGCTTCGGCGGCGCTGCCGGCATTCCTCTGCGCTCGATGAAGGGCGGCGCTTCAGGTTCGGTGACAGCCTGGCTCGGCGCCGGAACGCTGGGGGTCGTTGTGGGCGTGCTCATGAACGAAGTTCCTGGTAATGCGAAAACGATCCTTTGACCGGAGCGGAAGGAAGAGTGAAGAACACGGTCGTGCCCTTGCCGGGTTCGCTGTAGATCTGAAATTCGCCGCCATGCAGTTTCGTGAGAGCCGCTGCAATGGGAAGGCCGAGGCCCGTGCCCTCGTGGCCGCGGGCGTAGCTGGCCTGCACCTGGCCGAAGGGCGTCATCGCATAGGCGATCTGCTCTTTGGTCATGCCGATCCCGGTGTCGGCGACGGCAATGGTGACGCCGCCATCGGGCGTGCTCGTGGCGACGAGCACAATGCGCCCGCCCTCGCCCGTGAACTTGTGCGCATTGGACAGGAGATTGATCAGCACCTGCTTGATACGGCGCACATCGACGGGCACCTCGGGCAGCGTCGCGTCGGCCTTTATTTCAAGGACCTGCTTCTTCTCGCGAATGCGCGGTTCGATCAGCACGGTACAAGCATCGATCAGTTCGCGCAGATCATAGGGTTCCGTCACGAGCGAAAAGGTGCCGCTCTCGATTTTCGCGATATCGAGAATGTCGGAAATGATGTTGAGGAGATGGCGGCCCGCGCCGGCTATATGCGTCGCATATTCTTCCGTCTTGTCCGACGGCTTGCCGCTTGCGGCGATGTGCTGGATGAATTCCGAGAAGCCGATGATGGCGTTCAGCGGCGTCCGCAGTTCGTGGCTCATATTTGCAAGGAACTCGGACTTGGTCCGGCTCGCCATGTCCGCTTCGATCTTCGCCGAACGCAGGGCAGCCTCCGACCTCTGGCGAGACATGAGTTCGCCCAGATTGGTCGAGTACCCCGCCAGAAGAGATTTCTGGCGGCCCCGGTTTGTGGCCTTGTGACCGAACATTGCGCCGGATTGCCCCGCCTGCATTATGCCTGTGCCGCAGCATAGACGCCGGTTCGTTGCGACGGGGTAAACGCGCCGTTAGGGAAAACTACCGTTTTGAGAAGATTGCGCCGCCGCACCGTCCCGAACCGGGACTATTTCTTGCCGTCCGTTAACCCTGAAACACACAAGGCATCCGAGGGGTTTCCGGACAACAAGAGGCCGGTGGCAGTTATATCCGTATACAGATGAACAGAAAGCAGCAGTACACCAACCCCGGGGAAAGGCCGCCGCTTCCGCCACACAGCCGAAAAATGCCTATCGACTTGCGCCTCCCGGCGCATCATTCTTCCCCGCATAAGAACAGAAAGAGGCCCGCCCGGCGGGACAGGGGAGGAAGTCATGGGAAAAGGCATGTTCGAGGACCTGCTGGTCATCGATTGCGCAAGTTTTATCGCGGGCCCGGCCGCCGCGACCATCATGTCGGATTTCGGCGCGCGGGTTATCAAGATCGAGCCGCCGGTGACGGGCGACAGCTACCGTCAGCTCATGCACGTACCCGGCATGCCGCCTGCGGAGCAGGACTATTTCTGGATGCTGGACAATCGTAACAAGGAGAGCCTGGCGCTCGACCTGAAGCACCCGGACGCGCGCGCCGTACTCGACGCTCTGATTGCCAAGGCAGATGTCTTCATTACCAATTTCCCCGGCCCGATCCGCGAAAGGCTGAAGCTCGCGCCCGAGGACGTGCTGCCGCTCAACGAACGCATCGTCTACGCCTCGCTCACACCTTACGGCGAAGAAGGCCCCGAAAAAGACCGCACCGGCTATGACGCGACGGCCTATTGGGCGCGCTCCGGCCTGATGGACAGCGTCCGCGCCAATCCCGACATCGAGCCCGCCATTTCGGTGCCCGGAATGGGCGACCACCCGACCGCGGTGGCGCTGTTCGGCGCCATCATGACCGGGCTCTACCGGCGCGAAAAGACCGGTAAGGGCGGTGTCGTTTCGACGTCGCTGCTCGCCAACGGACTCTGGTCCAACGGTGTCTGGATGCAGGCGGTGCTCTGCGACGCGGATTTCTCGGTGCGGCTTCGCCGTGGCCAGCGCGGCGCCCTGACCGAACTCTACAAGTGCCGCGACGGACGCTGGTTCATGCTGGCGCTGCTGAATTACACCCGCGAATGGCCATTGCTCGTCCAATGCATCGGCCGCCCCGAATGGCTCGACGACCCGCGTTTCGCAACCCCCGAGGGGCGCAAGGCGAACACGGCCGAGCTCGTGAAATCGCTGGAAGATATTTTCGTCACCGCCGACTGGCCGGAATGGCGCGAACGTTTCGTGACCGCCGGCATTACCTTCGGCCCGATTGCCCAGCCGAGCGATCATCTCGAATGCCGGCAAGTCGCTGCGAACGCATTGCTGCCCGAAATTGCGGGCGCGAACGGCCTTCGCACGGTCGACAGCCCTATTTCCATCAAGGGCGAGAAAAAAACCGCTCCCCGGCGCGCGCCCGGGATCGGCGAGCACACCCGCGACGTTCTCGCGAGCTGCGGCTTCAGCGAAGCGGAAATCGACCGGATGATCGCGAGCGGTGCTGCAGCCGGTTAGAACGTCTCAGCCGAGCGCGGTTTCATTCGTTTCGCCGGTTCGGATGCGGATGACCTGCTCCAGCGGCTGAACGAAGATCTTGCCGTCGCCGATCTTGCCCGTGTTCGCCACCCGCTCGATCTCGCGGACGGCCTTTTCGGCGAGGGCCGCGCTGACCGCGACATCGATGCGGACTTTCGGCACTTCCGCGACGTTGTATTCCGCGCCGCGATAGATCTCGGTCTGGCCGCGCTGCCGGCCGAAGCCGGAAACCTGGGTGACCGTAATGCCCTCGATGCCGAGGGCGATCAGTGCATCGCGCAATTCTTCGTATTTGTGAGGCCGGATAATCGCGGTGATCATGCGCATCGGAAAGCTCTTCTCATATTCGAGGCCATGAAGGACGAGGCGACGGATCGCCTCGGAGCGGGACGGCAAATCCGCCTGTTCCCGGCGCCAGCGGTCGACCACGTTGTTGAACTCAACCGAGGCGACAAGCTGGATTCGCTGATCGAGTTTTTCCATATTCACCCTCGCTCACACAAACAACTCCGGCACCCGGCGCCCGCGCAAGGCAGGAAAAATGCCGGAAAACCTGAGGATATTGAGTCTTTGTAACAGCCGCCCTTAGTCCTGTCCAAAGAATGTGTAATTGCTCCATATGAGCTTATTGACAAACTTACACATCTTACTCATATTAAGCGGCAAGACAGGACCAATCACGGGAGGCATCCATGACCGATCTCACCTACAGGGGCGTTGCCCATCACGGCGACAAGCACCCCGCCAGGACGCGCGACACGACGCTCAATTATCGCGGCGCGACCTACAACTCGGCGCTTGCACATCACGACAAGCCGCGCGCCAGCCACACCGATATGCGCTACCGGGGCATTCCGCAGCACGACTGACGGAAACTGCGCACCTGCCACCGTCTGAGGGTTGCCTTCCCCAAACGAGAACTCGGCGCGCAGGTCCCGATAGGCAGGAAGGCCGTCCCTTTGTACGAGGGGGCGGCCTTTTCTGTTTCACCCCGCCTTACACCACCCGGAAATTCTTGAACTGCCAGGGATCGTCTTCGTCCAGGTCCTCCTTGAACAAAAGACCCCTGTCGAGAAGCGGCGTCCAGTCGCTATAGACGCCCGTCATGGTGCCCAGATAGGGCCGGGCGATTTCGAGAATGCGTTCGAAATCCATTTCTTCCGGTTCCGTCACCCAGCGATCCGGGTTCTCGATCGCCCAGATCACACCGGAGAGAACGGAAACCGTCACCTGAAGGCTCGTCGCGTTGTTGTGCGGCGCCAGGCGGCGCGCCTCGTCGATCGTGAGCTGCGAGCCATACCAGTAGGCGCCCTTGGCGTGTCCCATCAGCAGCACGCCAAGCTCATCCATGCCTTCGCTGATCTCGTCCATCATCAGCCGCTTCGCCTTCTGTATCTGCCAGTTCTTGCCGGCAAGCTCGTGCAGCGAAAGGACGGCGACGTTGCAGGGGTGGTAGGCGTAGTGCACGGTCGGACGGCATTTCACGGTTTCGCCGTCTCGCACGGTGAGGTAGTCGGCAAGCGAGATCGCTTCGCCATGCGTGATGAGAAAGCCGTGATAGGGGCCTTCATTCGGCGTCCAGCTTCTCACTCGCGTGGACGCCCCCGGCCGCGCAAGAAAGATTGCGCAGCCCGAGCCTGTCGTATGCCCCTGCCCGTCCGGCGGGAAATGCCGCTCATGCGTGCCCCAGCCAAGCTCGGCCGGCTGACTGCCCTCGCCGACGAACCCGTCGACCGACCAGGTGTTGACGAACTCGCCGGTGGCTTTCGGTATCGGCGACACCTGCGTGTCGCGTTCGGCGATGTGAATGACCTTGATGCCGAGCCGTTGGGACAAGTGCGCCCATTCCTCGCGGCTCCGGGGCTTGGCCGCCTCGACGCCGGTATCCTTCGCGATATCGAGCAGCGCCTGCTTGACGAAATGCGAGACGAGACCGGGATTGGCACCATGGGTAAAAATCGCAGTCGGTCCGTCCGGGTATTTCTCCCGGAGAGCCAGCGCGCTCTGGCGGAGTGCATAATTCGACCGCTGTGAAGGCGAACGCGACGCGTCCGTATATTGCCCGCTCCACGGCTCGATGCAGGTGTCGAGATAGAGCGCACCCTTGGAACGGCAGAACTCGGCGAGCGCAACGCTCGACACATCGACCGACAGGTTGATGAGAAAGTCACCCTCCGAAAGCATCGGGTCGAGAATGGACAGGTAATTGCCCTTGCGAAGAGGCGTGACCGTGAACCGGACGCCATACTCTTCCGCTTCCGCCTGGCCCGCACCGTCCGCCGTCACAATCGAAATCTGGCTCGGCGACACATCGACATGACGCAGCAGGAGCGGCAGAACGCCCTGCCCGATACTGCCGAACCCGACCATGACCATGCGGCCGCTGAAACGCGTGTACTTGCGGTCGGAAGATGTGTCGCTCATTTGTCTGGGCCTCGCTGTCGGAAATGCAGGTGCGCGGCTCCGGGTCCGGGCAGCCACACAAATCTAGGGCGATATGACAGTAATGCGAAGAAGAGAGCGGAAAAGTGGTGCCGCTTGGGTGACTCGAACACCCGACCCCCTCATTACGAATGAGGTGCTCTACCAACTGAGCTAAAGCGGCGCCGGACCGGCGGGAAAATGCCGGTCTGCGAGGGCCCTCAGATACCCCGCCCCGCCGTCTTTGGCAACAGGGAGAAGCAGGGCCCGGCGCGAAACTGCCCTTCTATTCCTCTATAGCGGCCCCGGCCGCCGCCATCCCGTCCGGGGGTCCGGACACTTCGGCGAGCGCGCGGGTAAGGAAATCGCGAACCGCCGCCGAGCTCTCCCCTGCCACTTCCTCCATCGGCACATGGCCGACATTCTCGAAGATGACGAGCTCTGCCTGGGGGATGCGGGCCTTGAACTCATGCGCCGCGGAGACAGGGATAAGGCCATCCTTGTCGCCCCACAGGATCAGCGTCGGCATCTTTAGCTCGCCGAGCCGGACGGCAAAGGCTTCCTCATCCCGCGTCGCATAGCTCGCGAAGCGCATCCGCGTCGCATCGCGGTTGCCTTCATGAAGCGACAGATCGAAATAGCGCGCGACCATCTCGTCGGTGACCTTCGACTGGTCGACAAAGACCTTGCGCACGCCTTCTTCCACCAGAGAACGCGGCAGCACGTAGCGCATCGCGTTGCTGATGACGGGCATGCGCGCGATACGGAAGGCAAGCGGCACTTCGCCGTCATTGCGCTCGACGGGGATCCCCGCCGCGTCGACGAGAATGAGGGCCGAGACGCGGTCCGGATGCTCCAGCGCATAAAGGGCCGCGACGCCGCCGCCCATCGAATTGCCGGCGATGGCGAAACGGTCGACGCCCAGTATCTCCGTCAGTTCATGGACGGTCTGCGTCATGCCCTCGCGCGAGTAATCGTCGCCCGGTATCCGCCCGGTAAGACCGTGGCCCGGCAGATCCATGCTGACGATGCGATAGGTGTCGCCGAGGTCCGCAACCCACGGTTCCCACGTGTGGAGCGAGGCATTGGAGCCGTGAACCAGGACGAGCGCCGGTCCTTGCCTGTTGCCTTCGTCACGCACATGCACGCTACCGCCCCCCGGCAGCGTGACGAATTGCGATGCTTCCGTCGCATACTTGCCGATCAATTCCTCACGCGGCACATCGAAACGCACGACCGAAATAACGATTACCGCAAGCGCCAGCACAATAAGCGTCAGCGTGCCGGCAAAAATCCGCTTCACCATTTCCGTTCCCCCTCCTGAGCCTCCTCGGCTGTCTCCTCAGGACCGGGATCGTCCGGCAGCGGCGGATGAAAGGCAAGCACCTCGCCCGCCGCCGCGGATTTTCTCTGCTCGTCGCGGGTAACCGAAAGCCCGACCTCCGGCTGCGGAACCGGCACGGCATCCTGCACGGCCTCCGGCTCGGAAGCGGTCTGCCCGGCCGCCGCCTCATGCGCGAGCGCCGCCACCGGCGCCGACCATTCCAGCGCATCGAACTCGCCCGTCACCGGGTTGACCGGCGACCAGCGCGAGGAGCGGTAACCCGTGCCCGTCCATTGCGGGTCTTCCGGTGCATGAAGAGCGCGCGTCAGCCAGCTCCGCGACGCGCCGCGGTCTCCGAATTCGCCTTCTTCTATCTCAGCCATCAATTCGCAGACGCGCTGCGTCGCGACTTCCTTCGCATCGGGCCCGGCATAAGGCGCGAGCGCCTCGCGCGCCGCCGCCCAATCGCGCGCGCCGATCGCACCGCGCGCCAGAAGAATACGGCTTTCGATATGATCGATATTGCGCGAGGCAAGTACACGCGCGCGCGCCGCGCGGTCATAACCGCTTTCGCCTTCGATCATGTCGAGCCAGACTTCGGCAAGGTCGGGGTGAGGCGCAAGGGTCCACGCATCCTCGATGAGTTTCATTCCCTTCCGCGCGCGGCCGGTTTCTCCGCAAAGCCGTGCCGCGAGAGCGACGGCGGGCGGAAAGCGCGGTTCGAGCGACACAGCTTCGAGCGCAAGCTTCGCCGCCTTGTCGAGAGCGCCGGTCCGTCCTTCGCCGACCTGGCCATGCGCCGCCTCGAACGCAGTCATCGCCTGCGCGGTCAGCAGCACCGCACGGCGCCGGCGCGCTTCATCGCGCGGAATGAGTTTCGCCGACACCACCCGGTCGAGCGTTTTCAGCGCGCCGTCCCAGTCCTCTTCGGCGGCCTCGATCTCGAACACGGCTTGCGCCGCCCAAGGCGTTTGCGGCCGGAGATCGAATGCGCGGCGGGCATGGGCCAGCGCACCGTCGCGGTCACCCGCGCGGCGCGCCTGAATGAAGAGCCCGCGGAGACCGAGAAACTCCGTTTCGGGTGCCGCCAGCATCTGCTCGAAATATTTCGTCGCGGCCGCCTCGTCGCCCTCAAGCTGCGCGGCCTGCGCTGCAAGAAGCAATGTCAGCGGCGGCGCGTCGAGCAGCTTGTGCGCCTGTGCGGCATAACGCTTGGCATCGCTCGCATCGCCGGCGGCGACCGCCACCATGCCACGCGACAGGGCGAGAAAGCCTTTCTGCTGCCGGCGCTTTTCGAGATAGGCGGAGACGCTTGCCGGCGTCTCGATAAAGCTCACGACGATCCTGTAGATCAGAAGCACGAGAAAGGCGGCAAGCGCCATGGCGCCGACGCCGACGACGAAGCTGGTGCGGATTTCGTAACCGCGCCAATGCATGGTGAGGTCGCCAGGATTGTCGGCAAGCCAGATCGCGATGCCGCTCAGTATGGCGACGATGAGAAACGTATAAAGCGCACGGAGCATGGCGGCTTCAGCCTTTCGCCTTGGCGAGCTGTCCGACGACACGCGCGGTGAGATCGCGTACCAGCGCATCGGCCTGCAATCGCGCTTCGGCATCGGCGAGCCACGGCGCGGCGGCTTCGGCGGCAGGCCCCTGCAGCGTCCTTGCTTCCACGACGGCACCCGCGAGATCGTGAACCTTGAGCCGTTCCTCCATGCGCGCGACGGCGGCTTCGGTCGTTTCGCCCGATATCTCGCCGGTCCGCCGTACCGTCACGAGCGACTTCGCGTTGGAGACGAAGCGCGACCAGATACCGTCCTCGCCGGCGCGGCGCTCGGCATCGAAAATATTCTGGGCGAGAGAAGGAAAGCGCGCCTCAAGTGCTGCCCGTGTCGGAACGCCGGTGGCCGCTGCATCCGCAAGCTGTTGTAACGCAGGCTCCTCCGGCAGGAACGCCGCAACGGCGTCGAGCTCGGCCGTGAAGACGCCGGGCGTTTCGGCGGCGCGGGCGAGGTTGGCAAGCGCAAGGCCGAGTGCAGCGCGGGCGGCTGCGTCCGGGTCGTCCTTCTTTTCTTCCAGCGCGACGACACGCGCTTCCATCTTCTCGACTTCGGGCGCAAGCGAGGCGAGACGAAGGTCGAGCGCCTTCACCAGCGCATCGAGGCTGCCGATCTGCTCGGCCATGCCGGCGGGCGGCATCGCCTCCGCCATTTCGTCGATCCGCTGTTGCATGTTGCGCGCGGTAGTGCGCGTGTCGTTGAGCGCGCTCTTCAGTTGCTGCGTCTCCGCGGCGAGACTGTCGAGCTGCTCCACGATGGCGGCCGCGCTCTCGGGCGCCTCGGCGGCGGCACTCACATTCTGTTCGACGGCATCGAGCCGGCCGGTCAGTTCGTCCAGCTTGCCGGTCAGCGAGGCGAGACCGTCTTCACTGCTGTTTTCCAGGGCCGCGATCCGCGCATCGAAATCGGTGCGCACCACGCCGTCCGGCTCGCCCTGCAGCATCCCGGTCGCCCAGACGGCAGCGAGGGCGACAACCGCGCCGCCGAGACCGGCCGCTCCGGCGGCGAGCAGACCCGGCATCGCGGACGGACGCCGCGGCTCATTCACCGGCGGCACCGGCCCGGTACCCGCATCGGCGGATGTTTCTTCGGAAACCTCCTCGGCGGTACCGTCTATGGTCCGCGGTTCCTTCGGACGCTTCGGCTTGCGCGGCCCCTGGCCCGCTTCGGGCTTCAGATATTCCGCCTGCGCGCCGCTTTGAGCGGTCTCTTCCGGCTTTTCTCCGCCTGTCGGCTTGCCAGCATTCTTGTCGTTCGCATCGCTCATCGGGAGGCCTTCTCGGGGGTGTCCGGCTTCAGAGGGTCACTATAGAGGCTTGAACGCCCAGGGTCAGGGCGAAGTTCAGTGAAAAATCAGGCGGAAATGAGCGCAAGCAAGGCCGATTGTTCGGGCTCATGTGCGATTTTCACCCCGCGGAGAGGCAGGCCCTTCAACGCGTCGGCCACGGCCTGCGACAAACAATAGGCAGTGACGTCTCCAAGATGATCCTTGAGGCCCGCATTTGTGACGAGCGAGACGAAGGTCCGCGCGGTACGCGGTGAATAAAGGAGGACGCCATCCAGCGACCGTTTCTCGAGTGCATCGCACGCCGCGCCCGGCAATCGTACCGCCTTCTCCGCCTCGTAAAGCACCGCGCGCTCGACCTTGAAACCATGAGCCGCAAGCGCGGAGCCGAGGTCGCCGGCTACGACGCTGCCCGCGACATGGAGAAGCGGCCCCTCGTCCGGCCGCAGCGACGCCACGACGAGAGCGGCCAGCGCATCGACATCGCCACCCGCCGCCTTCACACGGGTGAAGCCTTCGTGGACCAGTGCCTCGGCGCTGGCCTGCCCTACCGCAAAGACCGGCAGGTTCCTGAGGGCGTCCGCATCCCTCCGCCGTCCAAGCGCTCTCGCACCGTTGGCGGAGGTGACGAGGAGCGCCTGCCAGTTCCGCGCGGGCAGCGCTGCCTCGTCGAGAAAACGGATCGCGAGCAGAGGAGCCACGACCGCGTCATGGCCGAGCGCCGCAAGAGCCTTCACAAGCGCCGCGCTGTCCGCTTCCGGTCGCGTGACGAGAAGCTTCATCGGCGTCAGACCGCGTCGAAGAAATGCGGCCCGGCCCGGCTCTTGAGTTCCTCGCCGGCATCGATGCCGAGGGCAATCGCATCGCTTGCGAGCCCTTCCCGTTCCGTTTCGTGTATTTCCGAACCGTCGGGCGTCAGGATCATCGTGCGGAGCCGCATGCGTTCGCCGGATATCTCCGCCAGTGCGGCAATGGGCGTGCGGCAGGAACCGTCGAGCACCGCCAGAAACGCGCGCTCCGCCGCGATGCGAAGCCCCGTCTCGGCATGATGCAGCTTTTCAAGCATATGGGCCGCTTCGTCGTCGCCCGCACGGCGCTCGATGCCGATTGCGCCCTGCGCGACGGCGGGCAGCAGTTCCTCCGGCGCGAGCGGCGCCGTTACGCATTCGAGCAGGTTCATGCGCGTGAGCCCCGCCATGGCGAGAAGCGTCGCGTCGGCGACGCCGTCGGCAAGCTTCTTCAAGCGTGTATCCACATTGCCGCGAAAGGGAACCACGGTGACGTCGGGCCGCCGCGCGCGCACCTGGGCCGCGCGCCGGAGCGAAGAGGTGCCGACGACTGCCCCTTGCGGAAGGCTCATCAGCGAGTTCGCCCTGGACGACAGGAAAGCGTCGCGAGGGTCGGCGCGCTCCAGCAGGCAGTCGATCACCAACCCGTCCGGCAGCAGCGTCGGCATGTCCTTCATCGAATGGACCGCGACATCGATGCGGGCATCGGCAAGCTGCTCCTCTATTTCCTGGGTGAACAGGCCCTTGCCGCCTATTTCCGAGAGCGACCGGTCCTGCACCCTGTCGCCCGCCGTCGAGATGACGACGATTTCGGTCACATCCTCGACATGGGCATGCAGGGCAAGCGCGATCCGTCGCGCGACCTCGTTCGCCTGGATGAGCGCCAGTCGGGAGCCTCTGGTGCCGATACGGTAGCGGCGTTGCATGCGGGGTCTCTAAGGTTGTATGCCAGCAGGGAAATTCGACGAGTCCGGTAAATATACCGCCAAGGCTTCTTATAGCCCGTTCGCCCCTCTGACGAGAGGGAAACCCGGCTTTTTTTGAGTGTTTCACGTGGACCGACCCCTTACGATTCTCGGGATAGAGACAAGCTGCGACGAGACGGCGGCGGCCGTCGTTCGCCGTCCGGCCGATGGCGGCCCCGGCGAAATCCTGTCCAACGTCGTCTTCTCGCAAATCGAGGAACATGCACCCTTCGGCGGCGTGGTGCCGGAAATCGCGGCACGCGCGCATGTCGAACATCTCGACGGGCTGATCTCCCGTGCGTTGAAGGAGGCGGGCCTCGGCTGGGACGATCTCGACGGCATCGCCGCGACGGCAGGACCCGGCCTCATCGGTGGCGTGATCGTCGGCCTGATGACGGCAAAAGGTATCGCGGCCGCACGGGGCCTGCCGCTTGTCGCCGTCAACCATCTCGAAGGCCACGCGCTGACGGCGCGGATGACCGATGCGCTGCCCTTTCCCTATCTGTTGTTGCTCGTCTCGGGCGGACACAGCCAGCTTCTCGTGGTGGAGGGGGTCGGCCGCTACCGCCGCCTCGGCACGACCATCGACGATGCGGTGGGCGAAGCCTTCGACAAGGTCGCGAAGCTGATGGGCCTCGGCTATCCGGGCGGCCCGGCCCTGGAACGTGCCGCCAGGGAAGGCGACGCCTCTCGCTTCACCCTGCCCCGGCCGCTCGTCAACCGTCCCGGCTGCGATTTCTCCTTCTCCGGCCTGAAAACGGCCGTGCGGCAGCTGGCGGAAAGCCTCGGCACGCCGACCGGCAAGGACAAGGCCGACATTGCCGCCTCGTTCCAATGCGCGGTCGCGGACGTACTGGCCGACCGCACAGAGAACGCCATGGCGCTCGCCGACGAAATCATTCCGCCGGGCCACCGCCGCCTGGTCGTGGCCGGCGGAGTTGCGGCCAACATGATGCTGCGCGAGCGGCTGCAGGTTTCCGCCCACGCTTTCGGCTATGAATTTGTTGTGCCGCCGCTGAAACTCTGCACCGATAACGGCGCCATGATCGCCTGGGCGGGAGCCGAAAGGCTGGCGCTCGGACTGACCGATCCGATCGACACGGGCCCCCGCGCCCGCTGGCCGCTCGACCCCGATGCAATGCCTGCGCGCGGCGCGGGCGTTAAAGCCTGAGAGGAATACCTATGAGCCTGCAGCTTTTTCTTCTGAACCCCATGATCCGCTGGCAGGTAAAGCGCCGCTTCCGCAAGAATCCCGACGTCCAGTTGCTGCGGCCCATCATGGAGCAGATGGAGCCGCGCATGGCGAAGCTGCCGGCAGACATCGCGCTGGAGGAAATCGACCTGGGCGGCGTGCCGGCGGAAAAGCTTTCCGCGCCGGGCAATCGCGATGATGGCGCTTTCCTCTATATTCACGGCGGCGGCTTCGTCGCCGGTTCGCCGCGAACGCATCGTCCTCTTACATGGCGCCTGACGAAGGAGATCGGCGTTCCGGTCTATGCGATCGATTACCGGCTCGCGCCGGAACATTGCTTCCCGGCCGGGCTCGACGACTGCGTGGCCGCCTATCGCGCACTTCTCGCAAGGGGCATCGCCGCCAGATCCATTCTGGTCGGCGGCGATTCGGCGGGCGGCAACCTGACGCTGACGCTCGCGCTGCGCCTCAAGGCGGAAGGTCTTCCTCTTCCCGCCGCGCTGATCTGCCTGTCACCCGCGACCGACATGACCGGCAGCGGCGAGTCGCGCCATACCAATGCCGAAGCGGACGCGATGTTCGTGCCTGAAATGATGGACAGCCTGATGCCGGTCTATTGCCCGGGCGTCGAGGAGCGCGATCCCTTCGTCTCGCCGCTCTTCGGCGATCTCTCCGGCTTTCCGCCGACGCTCTTCCAGGTCGGCGACCGCGAAATGCTGCGCGACGATTCGGTGCGGATGGCGGCTGCGATCAAGGCGGCGGGCGGGGAAGCAACGCTCGAAATCTGGCCGAAGGTCTGGCACGTCTGGCAACTCAATGCCGACATGCTTCCCGAAGCGCGTGAAGCCATCACGCATATCGTGCGCTTCGCCCGCCAGCATCTCGACTGATCCCTTCAAAAAAGAACCCCGCCGCGGGGGGCGCGGCGGGGTCAAGCGCCCTCTCTGGGAGGGCTCGGGGATCACCGGACCCCGCTTGAGGGGGAGGGAAGGGTCCGGTGGAGAGAGAACTCGTGTTGGGTGCCTCGTGTCAGACGAGGCGGGCGACGCCCGAGGTCTGCACGATCAGGACGAATGTGTAGGCCACGAGCAGCGCGGCGGCGGCTTTTGCAACGACGCGCTCCGCGATGCGGCTCAAATTCCGGTTCTGCGTCATATCGATCATCCTTCGTGCAGGCGGCCTCGCCGCCATCGGTCAATCCGGTTTTCGGCTCAGGCCGCGTACTGCGCGGCGATCTGGGCCAGGAAGGCCAGCGTGTAGCCGGCAATTGCGAGGGTGATGACGCGGTTCGTCAGCTTGCTGTTCAGGTTGGTCATGGCTCGTCTCCGTGATGCTGCTTCAGCAGGAAATTTTCCGGTTGCCCGCTGACAGGCTGGATTTAGGAGGGGCCTGAACAAAAAACAATGAACAAAATCAAAAATATTCAATCATCAGTATTTATGTTGCTGCGACGCAACACATAACACCGTTCGGGAGCGTATTTATCCTTTGAAAACAGGGGCTTGGATTGGAAAAACTCGCGCTGCGGAAATTGACGCAACGCAACAAAAATAAGAGGTTGGATGAAACTCTGGAACGACTCAAGCTTCGGCGAGGCTTTTTTCAGGGTCGCAACAGGCGGTTCCCGACCGCAAGCCCGCAACGATGAGCTGATAGACGCCTTCGAGCTCGCGTTCGAGTTTGACCAGTGGCAGGCGCGTGAAAAGCTGCGGATAGCTGAACTTGAGAGTTGCCGCCTGGATCATCTCGGCCGCGAAGTCCGGATCGGTGACCTGGAATTCGCCGGAGAGGTTGCCGAGTTCGATGATGCGGCAAAGCACTTCGCGTTCGCGCTTCAGACCTTCATTGTGAAATTCCGGCCGCTCGGCGGTGACGATCTGCGCCATCTCGACGATCTTCGGATCGTCCTCGAGCTTGTGGAAGGTTTCGCGGAGATCCATGAAAAGGAAATCGCGCAGCCGCTCCGAGGCGGTGCGGCCGGGCGTCGTGAGAATGCGCGACAGGTCTTCCGCCGTCTGCATCGACGCCTCGCGGCAGATCGCCTCCGCGATATCGAGCTTGCCCGCGAAATAACGGTAGAGATTGCCCGGCGACATATCGCAATCGACGGCGAGTTCGGCCATCGTCGTTTTCGTGTAGCCGTAATGCATGAAGCGCCGCTTTGCGGCGGCTATGATTTTCTGGTGCGGATCGTCAGGAGCGGTCATACAGATGATTGTAAAGCGGCCGAGTAAATATTCAACGAAACGTTCAATCGTTAGCAGCCGCAACATACACGCGCGGAACGGAGAGACCTGTTGACGCTGGCATATGAAAAAATCGCGGTGGTGGGCGCGGGCGCATGGGGAACGGCGCTGGCGCAGGTGGCGGCGAGCGCGGGACGCGAAGTGACGCTGTGGGCGCGCGAGGCCGAACTGGTCCAAAGCGTGAACGCCGCGCATGAGAACGATATTTTCCTGCCGGGCATCGCGCTCGACAAGTCGATCCGCGCCACCGGCGATCTCCGGGAAGCGGCGGAAGCGGACGCGCTTCTCATGGTGACGCCGGCGCAGCATATGCGCCGCGTGCTGGAGGAACTGGCGCCGCATGTCGCGGACGGAAAACCCGTCGTGCTCTGCGCCAAGGGCGTCGAGCAATCGACCCATCTTCTGCTCACGGAGGTGCTGGCGGAGGCGATGCCGCGGGCGATGCCCGCCGTCCTCTCCGGCCCGAGCTTCGCGGCGGAGGTGGCGCGCGGACTGCCGACGGCGGTGACGCTTGCCTGCGAAGATGAAGCCGTCGCCGAAGCGCTGACGCATGCGATCGGCATCACGACATTCAGGCCCTATTACTCGTCGGACCTCGTGGGCGCCGAACTCGGCGGCGCGGTGAAGAACGTGCTCGCGATCGCCTGCGGCATCGTCGAGGGAAAGAAATTCGGCGACAGCGCACGCGCCGCGCTGACGACGCGCGGCTTCGCGGAGCTGACGCGGCTCGGCCTCGCCATGGGCGCGCGCGCGGAAACGCTGATGGGCCTCTCCGGCCTCGGCGACCTCATCCTCACCTGCAACTCGACGAAATCGCGCAACATGTCGCTCGGCATGGCGCTGGGCGAGGGAAAGACGCTCGAGGAGGTGATGGGCGCGCGCAACTCGGTAAGCGAAGGCGTGCACTCGGCAACCGCCGTCGTCGCCCTCGCGCGAAAGCACAAGATCGAAATGCCGATCGCCGAAGCGGTGGCGGCCATCGTGACGGGCGCCGCGAAAGTGGACGACGCCATCGCGGCACTTCTCTCGCGCCCCTTCCGCAGCGAAACCTGAAACGCCAATCAACACGGAATCCGGAAATGCTCTTCTGCCTGATCTGCACCGACAAGCCGAACGCGCTGGAACTGCGCCTCGCCAATCGCGACGCGCATCTGAAATACTGGCAAGAAACGGGCCGCCTGAAGATCGCCGGACCTTTCACGAATGACGATCAGAGCGCGATGAACGGCTCGCTCATCGTGATCGAAGCCGCCGACAAGGCGGAAGCGGAGACGCTTGCCGCGAAGGACCCCTACAAGACAGCCGGCCTCTTTCAGAACACGGAGATCCGCGCCTGGAAATGGGTGATCGGCGCACCGGAATAGAAGCGGAGAGACGCGGCATGGCCTACTGGCTTTTCAAATCCGAACCCTCGACCTGGTCGTGGGACGACCAGAAAAAGAAGGGCGCGAAGGGCGAGCCCTGGAACGGCGTTCGCAACTACCAGGCGAACAACAACATGAAGGCGATGAAGAAGGGCGACCTCGGCTTCTTCTATCATTCGGTGGACGAGAAGAGCATCGTCGGCATCGTCCGCGTGATCGGCGAACACCGGCCCGACCCGACCGACGAGAAAGGCAAGTTCGGCCTTGTCGTGATCGAAGCGGTGGAGGACATGCCGAAACCGGTGACGCTTGACGATGTGAAGAAGGAACCGGCACTTCACGACATGGTGCTCGCAAACAATTCGCGCCTTTCCGTGCAGCCCGTGCGCGACGAGGAATGGAAACTCGTCTGCAGGATGGGCGGACTGAAGAAAGTGCCGTGACACGCCCCGGCATGCCGCCCCCCGGAACGGCGCTTTGCCGCCTCGACGCGATCGACGATCCGGGCGCGAAAGGCTTCGTCTTCGGCGGCGGCACTCAGCGCTTCGAGATGTTCCTTGTACGGAACGATGGCGCGGTGAGGGCTTACGTCAACGAGTGCCCGCACGCGCTGACGCCGCTCGACATCTGGCCCGACCGCTTCCTCACCCAGGACGAAACGAAGATCGTCTGCGCGACCCATGCCGCGCTTTTCCGCATCGAGGACGGCTTCTGCACGAGCGGCCCCTGCGCCGGAAAGAGCCTCGAAAAACTCGCGATAGAGGTCGTGGACGGGGTCGTCAGGATGGCTGCAAAGTGAAGGCATATCGGGGATAAACCGGCGACTGTCATCGATTTGTCAACGAAGTGTCACAAACGGATTTTGTGCGTTTCGGAGAGACCGGCGCGGAACGGAATTCCGTACACGCATCGTCACGCCGCCCGCCGCGAAATGATTTATCCCCGGCCGTTATCCCCAATGGGGAAATCTCCGGGGCCGCACTTGTCCCCGCCGTGGCGAGGAAGACGCGAAAGAAGTCCCCGCTG
This sequence comes from Parvibaculum sp., assembly GCF_030694575.1. Taxonomy (GTDB): domain Bacteria; phylum Pseudomonadota; class Alphaproteobacteria; order Parvibaculales; family Parvibaculaceae; genus Parvibaculum. The sequence goes on along the minus strand of NZ_JAUYUS010000097.1, from coordinate 9,486 downwards.
TGACGGATGGGAGACGGGTGGGGAAATCTTTCCCTGTTTCGTCATGACCCGCTTTATGCGGGTCATCCACGTCTTCCTGCAGGCAGGACCAAGACGTGGATGGCCCGGACAAGCCGGGCCATGACGATGAAGGAAAGGCGCAAGCGGCCCCCCTGGATTGCTTCGTCGGGCTTCGCCCTCCCCGCAATGACGTCGCTGGCACCGGATATTGGACCTGTCCGACTCATATCGCGGGATGTATGTCTTATACATCATATAGGGTGTATACAGATTAATTCAGGAGGCACCTCATGACGAACCGGCGCGAAACGCAATCGACCATCGCAGGATGGGGCGAGGAAACATTCGGCCCCGTCAGTAATCCCGTTGCGCTCGCAAGGCGGGCAAGCATCGAGATGGACGAACTCATCGAGGCGCTGGAGAAGGGCGACACCGAAGAAGCCGCGCGCGAGACGGCCGATGTTCTCATTCTTCTCAACCGGCTCGGCACCACGCTCGGCTTCGATCTTCTGGAAGCTGTCGATGCGAAGATGAAGGTGAACCGCGCCCGCCAGTGGGTTCCAGCCGGCGACGGAACGGGCAGGCATGTGGGCTAGAGCGCCCGCACCTTCTCCCTCAACCACGGCTCCAGTTTCTCGAACCGGAATTCACCGCGCTCGAAAAGGCCGATCATGAAATCGTAGGCGGCGACGGGGTCTTCCTCGAAGAGATAACCGTTGAGCCGCAGGAAGACGTCCGCGACGGCAAAAGCAATGCGCTTGTTGCCGTCGATGAAGGGATGATTGATGGCTAGGCTTTCGAGCAACGCCGCCGCTTCCGCGATCACGTCTTCGTAGTAGCCCGTCTGCGGACGAAAGAGCGCGGACTCGACTGCTCCCATGTCGCGCACGCCATGCGCGCCACCATAGAGATCGATCAGTTCCTCGTGAATGACGAGAACTTCCGTCAGCGTCAGATAATCGGGCATCGGCGCGCGCTATTTCGCGAGGCGCTTGTAGAGTTCCGCGTTGCGACGAACGCTATCCCGGAAATGGGACATGACTTCGGCGCGCGGACTTTCGCCCGATTTGCGCTTGAGATAGTCGCGGAAGGCGTCCTCGACCACGGCCTGAAACTGCCGCCCTTCCGCCTTGGCAAGCTCACGCATCTGCTCAAGCAGTTCGGCATCGGCCTGGCTGGCGAATTTCTGGCGAATGGTCATGAGGCAGTTCCTTTCCGAAGCGTCTTGATGTATCAAGAAACAGCTTGATTTGTCAAGAAAATGCCCTCAAGGCGCTACGCCGCCTCGAATTTACGGAAGTCCTCGATCAGGCCGGCGACCGAGAGGTCGATCAACGTCTCGCCGTCCTTCGGGTCGGCGAGCGAGGGGTCGGAGCCGATGCGGCCGTCGGGGAAGGCGGCGCGGTAGCTTTCGGCGTCGGTATAGCGGCCCCAGGGCGCGACCTTCGGCGCCATCTCGACATCCTTGATCGCGTGCGGATGGAGAAACCAGGTGACGGCGACTTCGGACGGCGTCGCATGGACGCCGTGGGACGAGCCGTAGCGCGTCCGGCAAAAATCCATGACCGGTTTGAAGTCCCACCAGTTCACGCGGCGGCAGCGCACCGGCCCGCGATTGGAGGCGGCGTTCGCGAGCGATGTGTCGGCATAGATTTCGGCGAAGGCCGCTTCGATGGTCGCGACATTGCCGCCATGACCGTTGAAGAAATAGATGCGCTCGAAGCCGTGCCGCGCGAGCGACGACACCCAGTCGTGCAGCGCGGCGATCATGGTGGAGGGACGGAGCGTCAGCGTGCCGGGAAATCCCAGATGATGCTGCGCGATGCCGACATTGAAGGTGGGGCCGACGAGGAAGCCCGCTTCGGCACCGGCGCGTGTTGCGATCGCCTCCGGGCAGATGGCGTCCGTGCCGATGAGCCCGTTGGGCCCGTGCTGCTCCGTCGAGCCGATGGGGATGACGATCCCCTTCGACCTTTTCAGATAGGCCTCGATTTCGGGCCAGCTCGAATGATGCAGCAGCATGAGGGGGATCATAGGGGAGGTAAGGGAGAATGTGGAATCGGGGCTGGGGGCGCCCACCTCAACCCGTCATTGCGAGGCCTGAAAGGCCGAAGCAATCCAGGGGCGGCAAGCACCGGGCGGGCGGCCCTGGATTGCTTCGTCGCTTACGCTCCTCGCAATGACGCGGATGGAATGGAACTCGGACGGAGGGCATGCAATCTGCCGCCATCGCTCATGGGTCCCGTTCTGCGCCGGGATGACATTTGTTTTTGAAGCAAAGGCTTCTGCGAAAGGAGTGGCTTACGAAAGGAAGCGCTCTCCCGCACCATTTCTCCATTCGAAATCGAGGGAGCATCCCATGACCGTCTATGCGCTGGCGCAGTTCACCATTCACGACAGGGCGCGGTATGAGGCCTATGCGGCGCGGTTCGCCGAGACGATGAAAGGGCGGAAGGGGCGGTTGCTGGCGGCGCAGGAAAATCCGGAGGTCGTGGAGGGGACATGGATGGGCACGAAACTCGTGCTGATCGAGTTTCCCGACGAGGCGGGTTTCCGCGACTGGTCGGAGAGCGCGGCGTACCGCGCGATCTCGGTCGACCGCGAGGCGGCGACGGAAGGCTCGGTGCTGCTGGTGAAGGGGCTGGGGTAGCAACGCGTCCACTCCCTTACCAAACCTACCTTTGCCACACCCATAGATGTCATCCCGGCGAAAGCCGGGACCCAATCCACGCTGAGTTTTATTTCGCAGAAGAGGGCGGTGCGCTGCGTTGATGCCGCGCGTAGCCGCGCTTGCTGGGGGAACCAATGGGTCCCGGCCTTCGCCGGGATGACACTTCTGTTTTGGGCGAAGACAGAGGCTCAACTCTCGGGATGACACTTTTATTTGGAGCAAAGACACCGGCATCTGGCGCCCGGGGCGTGGAAGCAAGGAGCATAACGGATTGCGTCGCCTTGCCCGCGCCTGCGCGCTAGACTTTCCCCATGCTCATCCGCCCCGCGCGCAAAGACGAGTGGCTGAGGGTCGCCGACGTGTTCATCGCCGCGCGGGCGGGGATGGCTTATCTGCCGCAGCTCCACAGCGACGAGGAGACGAGGGCCTTCATCCGGGGCGTCGTCGAAACGGGGGTGGTGTGGGTGGCGGAGGGCGGCGGCTGCGTGGCGGGTTTCGCCGCGACGGAACGAACCCGCGACGGCGCATGGCTCCACCATCTCTATGTTCATCCGCGCGAGCATAACGCAGGGGCGGGCTCCCTTCTGCTGGCGCGGGTGAAAATGGAACTGCCGGAGGGCTTTTCCCTCTGGACGTTTCAGGCCAATCTCGGCGCCCGGCGCTTCTATGAGCGCCATGGATGCAGGGAAATCCGCCGCACGGCCGGCGAGAACGAAGAAAACCTGCCCGACATATTGTATGAGTGGCGCCCGTAAGGCGGCGTGCCGGCAGCGAGCGGGGAGCGGCTTTGAGCGAGAAGAAGAGCAAGAAACTCGAAACGGAAAACAGGGGTCCGCTCAAGGGCGTGCGCATCGTCGATCTGACCGCCGTCGTGTTCGGCGCCTATGCGACGCAGATCCTGGGCGACATGGGCGCGGACGTGATCAAGGTCGAAGCGCCCTCGCCGACGGGCGGCGGCGGCGCGGGCGGCGACATCATGCGCTGGCCGGGCCACCTGCCGGAAGGCGCGGCGCCGGACCTCGGCCCGATCTTCATGACCATCAACCGCAACAAGCGCTCGGTGCTGCTCGACCTCGGAACGAAGGAGGGCCGCGAGGCGCTGCTGAAGATCGTCGCGACGGCCGACGTGCTCACCTCGAACATCCGCTATGCGGCGATGAAGAAGCTTGGGCTTTCATACGAAGACGTGAAGGCGGTGAAGCACGACATCATTTTCGTGCATGCGGCGGGCTATGGCTCGGACGGGCCTTATGCCGGACTTCCCGCTTACGACGATCTCATCCAGGCGGGCTCCGGCGCGGCGGATTTGCTCGGCCGCATGGATGGCGACCCGAAGCCGCGCTACATCCCGACCATCATGGCGGACAAGGTGTCCGGCCTGTTCATGGTGCAGGCGGTGACGGCGGCGCTGTTCCACAAGGAGCGGACCGGCGAAGGACAGTTCGTCGAAGTGCCGATGCTCGAAGCCGTCACCTCCTTCGTGCTCGCGGAACATTTCTACGACCATGTCTACGACCCGCCGACGGGGCAATGGACTTACGGCCGCATCACCAATCCCGACCGGCGGCCCTACAAGACGAAGGACGGACATATCGGCCTCCTTCCTTATTCCGACAAGCAATGGGAACAGTTCTTCGAACTGGCGGGGCGGCTCGACGACTATAAAAACGATCCGCGCTTCAACAACTACAAGGCGCGCACCATCCATATCCGCGACCTCTATGCGATGATCGAGGAGACGACGGAGACGAAGACGACGGAGGAATGGCTGGCGCTGCTGAAGCCGCTCTCCATTCCCGCCGTGAAGATGAACCGGCTGGACGATCTGCAGGACGATCCGCATCTGAAGGCCGTCGATTTCTTCGCCCGCTACGACCATCCGCATGCCGGACCCTATTTCGCGCTGAAGCCGCCGGTGCGCTTCATGGCCTCGCCTTCGAGCATCCGCAGGCATCCGCCAAGGCTCGGCGAGCAGACGGCGGAAGTGCTGCGCGAGGCGGGCATGAGCGAGGCGGAGATCGCGCGGCTGACGGGCGACGCGGAGAAGGTGTGAGTTTTCACCCCGGCCGTCATTGCGAGGCCTGTAAGGCCGAAGCAATCCAGGAGCGGCAGGCACGGAGCAAGCGGCTCCTGGATTGCTTCGTCGCTCCGCTCCTCGCAATGACGGAGAGAAAGGTGACGACGCCGGCATGAGCGAGGATGAGGCATGCCCCTGAGCTACCGGGAGTTCAACGCCTTCTGCGGCTCGCTTCCCGCCGCCACCCATGTCGTGCAGTGGGGCGGCGCGCATGTCTGGAAGGTGGGCGGCAAGGTCTTCGCGATCGGCGGCTGGCAGAAGGGCCGGCATCCGGGCATCACCTTCAAGGTCTCCGACATCGGCTGGGAAATTCTGCGCGACGCGGAGGGCTGCCGCCCGGCGCCCTATCTCGCCTCGCGCGGGATGAAGTGGATCCAGAGCTATGAGCGCGGCCTCGGCAAGAGAGAGCTGAAGCAATATCTGAAGGCCTCGCACGATCTGGTCGCGGCGGGACTGAGCCGGAAGAAGCGCGCGGAGCTTGGGCTCTGAGGAGGCGGAGAAGCTAGTTCTATCCCTCTCTTCACCCTCCCCCCGTGGGAGGGTCAAACGGCCCATTTGCAGCTTGTCTGCAAATGCAGACATAAGAGGGCCGTTTGGGGAGGGGTAAGGGAGGTTGCCACAAGTTCAGGTTGCCTTTTTATATTTTGCTGCTTCCCCTCCCCGAAATTCGCTGTGCGAATTTCGACCCTCCCACAGGGGGAGGGTGGGAAAAGTGCCATTGCCGCTGCGCCTTGTTCCCGTCACGCGCGGCGGACATAATGCGCGCAAACAAACACGCGCCTTCAGGGAGGCTCTCCATGTCCGATGAAATTTTTCCCGTGCCCGCCGAATGGAAGACGCGCGCGCTGATCGACGCCGCGAAATATCAGGCGATGTACGAGAAGAGCCTGAGCGACCCGGAAGGCTTCTGGCGCGAGGAGGGCAAGCGCATCAGTTGGATGAAGCCCTATACGAAGGTGAAGAACACCAGCTTCGATCCGCACAATGTCTCGATCAAATGGTTCGAGGACGGGCGGCTCAACGCGAGCGTCAACTGCATCGACCGGCATCTCGAAAAGCGCGGCGGCCAGGTGGCGATCGTCTGGGAGGGCGACGATCCCTCCGTCGACAGGAAGATCACCTACCGCGAACTTCACGACGAGGTCTGCCGCTTCGCCAATGTGATGAAGGCGCAGGGCGTGAAGAAGGGCGACCGCGTCACGATCTACATGCCGATGATCCCGGAAGCGGCCTATGCCATGCTCGCCTGCGCGCGCATCGGCGCGGTGCATTCGGTCGTCTTCGGCGGCTTCTCGCCGGACAGCCTGGCGGGCCGCATCGTCGACTGCGCGTCCAACTGCGTCGTCACGGCCGACGAGGGCCTGCGCGGCGGGCGGAAGATTCCGCTGAAAGCGAACACCGACGAGGCGCTGAAGAAATGCCCCGGCGTCAAAAGCGTCATCGTCGTGAAACATACCGGCGGCGATGTCGCCATGGAGAAGGGCCGCGACGTCTGGTACGGCGAGGAAGCGGCGAAGGTGCCGGCCACCTGCGCACCGGAAGAGATGGGCGCGGAAGACCCGCTGTTTATTCTGTATACGTCGGGTTCGACCGGAAAGCCGAAAGGCGTGCTGCACACGACCGGCGGCTACATGGTCTATGCGTCGATGACGCATCAATATGTCTTCGACTATCACGACGGCGACATCTACTGGTGCACGGCGGATGTCGGCTGGGTGACGGGCCACAGCTACATTCTCTACGGGCCGCTTGCGAACGGCGCGACGACGCTGATGTTCGAAGGCGTGCCGAATTATCCCGACGCCTCGCGCTTCTGGCAGGTGATCGACAAGCACAAGGTGAATATTTTCTACACCGCGCCGACGGCGCTGCGTGCGTTGATGCGCGAGGGCGAGGGGCCGGTGAAGAAGACGAGCCGCAAATCGCTGCGCCTGCTCGGCTCGGTCGGCGAACCGATCAACCCGGAAGCCTGGCTCTGGTATCACCGCGTGGTGGGCGACGGGCGCTGCCCGATCGTCGATACGTGGTGGCAGACAGAGACGGGCGGCATATTGATTTCGCCGCTGCCCGGCGCCATCGCGACGAAGCCCGGCTCCGCGACGAAGCCCTTCTTCGGCGTACAGCCGGTGATCGTGGACGCGGAAGGAAACGTGCAGGGGGGCGCGACGACCGGCAATCTCTGCATCGACGATAGCTGGCCCGGCCAGATGCGCACCGTCTATGGCGATCATCAGCGCTTCGTCGAAACCTATTTCATCCAGTATCCCGGCCGCTACTTCACCGGCGACGGCTGCCGCCGCGACGAGGACGGCTATTACTGGATCACCGGCCGCGTCGACGACGTACTGAACGTCTCCGGCCACCGCATGGGCACGGCCGAAGTCGAAAGCGCGCTGGTCGCGCATCCGAAAGTGGCGGAAGCCGCCGTGGTCGGCTATCCGCACGACATCAAGGGCCAGGGCATCTATGCCTATGTGACGCTGAACGCGGGCGAGCCGCATTCGGACGAATTGCGGAAGGAGCTGGTGGCCTGGGTGCGCAAGGAGATCGGCCCGATCGCCTCGCCCGACCTCATCCAGTTCGCGCCCGGCCTGCCGAAAACACGCTCCGGCAAGATCATGCGGCGCATATTGCGGAAGATCGCCGAAGACGACTTCTCCAATCTCGGCGACACCTCGACGCTGGCCGACCCCGGCGTCGTGACGGACCTCGTGGACAACCGGCAGAACAAGGCGGGGTAGGCGCCCTCTTGCACTCATCCGCCTTCGCCCCCACCTCCCCTACTTCATTTCGGGTCTGGGAGGACTTCATCATGGCGAACTGGCATATCGGCGACGTCGCGATCACGCGCGTGGTGGAATTCGAGGCGGCGCTGCCGGGTGGCGGCGCGGGCTCGATGGTGGAGAAGGCCTTTCCCGACGCGGTGAAGGAGATCGGCTGGCTGCGTCCGCACTTTGCAACCGACGAGGGACATATCCGCGTTGCCGTGCAGGCGATCCTGATCGAGACGCCGGATATGCGCATCGTCGTCGATACATGCGTCGGCAATGACAAACCGCGCGGCAATCCCTTTTTCAACATGCTGCAGACCGGCTTCCTGAAGGACCTCGAGGCGGCGGGCTGGACGCGCGAAAGCGTCGACGCGGTCATCTGCACGCATCTTCATGTCGATCATGTCGGCTGGAACACGATGCTGGTGGACGGCAAATGGGTGCCGACCTTTCCGAATGCGCGCTACCTGATCGGCCGGCGCGAATGGGAACACTGGCAGCAGGAAGGCGACGACGAGGGAAGCCCCATCCTCGCCGACAGCGTGCAGCCGATTTTCGATGCGGCGCTTGCCGACCTGATCGAGGAGACGCATCGCATCTGCCCGGAAGTGCGCGTGCGCCCGACGCCGGGACATACGCCCGGCCATATCAGCGTCGTCATCGAATCGAAGGGCGAGAGCGCCGTCATCACCGGCGACCTGATGCACCACCCCTGCCAGATGGCGCGCACCGACTGGCGCAGCGCCTTCGACACGGATGGAGACATGGCGGAGAAAACGCGCCACGCCTTCCTCGCCGAAATGGCGGACGGGCCGACCCTCGTCATCGGCACGCATTTCGCGACGCCGGCGGGAGGCCATGTGAAGCGCGACGGCGACGGCTACCGGCTCGACGTCGGATAGGCGGGACGGAACCTCTTGCCGCTTCCCTTGTTTTATCTCCAGACAGCTAGTGGAGACCAAGGAGAACAAGAAATGCGCGGCATTTTGCTCTGGGCCGTCGGCGTGCCCATTCCGATCATCATCCTGATCTATCTTCTGTTCTGATCCGCGAGGCGCCGCCGCCCGTCACGGGCGGTCCGGCGCTTCCAGCGGCATGGCGCCGGCGAGACGGCACCAGCCGCCGCGCGTGCCGCCGTCATAGGCGCGCACGACGCCCCGGGCGACAAGCGCCGTGGCGACATCGCCATGAGCGGCGCTTTCGATCCGCGCCAGCACGCGGCCTCCGTATTTGTCGGTTTCGATGTCGCTGAGACGGACCGGGCCCTGCGTCAGCGAGGCGAGCGCCGCGCGCGCGGCTTCCGCTTGCCGCTTCTCCTCCTCGCACTTCCCGCGAAGCTCAGGCGCATCGACGCCCGCGAGCCGCACATGCGTCTCGACCGTCTGGCCGAGCCAGATGCGGGCGCGCACGACCAGCGAATCGCCGTCGATCACACGCACCACCTCCGCCTCGACCGGACCGGCCAGCCGCTCGGCCGCCTGGGCGGAGGGAGAGAACAAAGCCGCGATAAGCACGGCAATAGCGAGTTACGCACGCATGATGGAACCGAAATGGAGGTATTTAATCCGTTATTGGATTATATTCCTACAAATCACAGGAGCAAGCTTTCACTGTTCCGGTCGTGAGCTTCCTGAACCGATTTGATTGATTCGTAAACCGATCCCATGTCTCAATGAGACCGGCGACCCGACGGGACATAAAAATGCAGAACCGGACTTTCTATGTGAAGCCGTGCTGGGACAAGGAAGCCGGCGTTTTCTATACGGAAAGCGATATCGAGGGGCTGCATGTCGAGGCTGCGACACTCGAGGAATTCCGTGCAGTCGTCATGGACGCCGCCGCGGAACTCATCGTCGCGAATATCGGCAGCGCAAAGCGCTTCTAGGCCTGCCCAGCTCATATTTCTTCCTCACCTGCACATCCCCCAGCGCGCCATTTCGAAGTGGAAGTGGTTGCCGTGGAGGGCG
>NZ_JAUYUS010000095.1 GCF_030694575.1 Parvibaculum sp. | reverse complement strand
TGACCCGTAAATTTTTCTGAATTTTTTTCATTCCGATTAACCTTTGTTAACCAAATCGCCGTAAGGTCCAAATTATGGATTAACCAAGCCGCTGGCGACCGGATATTCCGATCGCCGAGAGGGGGACCAATGCGAGTTCTGCTCATCGAAGACGACAGCGCAACAGCGCAGAGCATTGAGCTGATGCTCAAGTCGGATGGTTTCAATGTGTACACCACCGACCTCGGTGAAGAAGGGGTCGACCTCGGCAAACTCTACGACTACGACATCATCCTCCTCGATCTGAACCTGCCGGACATGAGCGGTTACGAGGTCTTGAAGTCGCTGCGCGTCGGCAAGGTCACCACTCCGATCCTCATTCTCTCCGGCCTCGCCGGTATCGAGAACAAGGTCCGCGGCCTGGGCTTCGGTGCCGACGACTACATGACCAAACCTTTCCATAAGGATGAACTGGTGGCGCGCATTCATGCCGTTGTCCGCCGGTCCAAGGGTCATTCGCAATCCGTCATCAACACGGGCAAGCTGACCGTCAACCTCGACACCAAGACGGTTGAAGTTGAGAACAACCGTGTTCATCTGACCGGCAAGGAATACCAGATGCTGGAGCTGCTTTCGCTCCGCAAGGGCACCACGCTCACCAAGGAGATGTTCCTGAACCATCTCTATGGCGGCATGGACGAACCGGAACTCAAGATCATCGACGTCTTCATCTGCAAGCTACGCAAGAAGCTCGCGGCTTCGACCGGCGGCGATCACTACATCGAGACGGTGTGGGGAAGAGGCTATGTGTTGCGCGACCCGGCCGAGGGGAATATGCCGGCCAAGGCGTCTGCCTGACCGGGCAGCCGGCCTGCGGCACGAAAAAGGGACGTCCGGGGGGACGTCCCTTTTTTATTTTGATCTCTAATGCCGGAGGCGTCAGACGCCGGCACCGCTGTCGACAAAGGATGCCTCGATCGAGAAGTCGTCCCCGTCCATCCTCGCATCGATGGAAAGCCCGAGTGAGCGCGCAACCAGGCCGGTGAAATAAGGTTGCGCCGCCCGGGCATCGAGAAAGCGGTCCGGCGCACGGCCGCCCAGGAACTTCGCGGTCTCTTCCGGTATCCGGGCCGCCTGACCGACCGAGCGTACCCGCAAGATCGGCTTCGCGAGATCGCCGTCCACCGACACCGCGACTTCGCCGCCGCGCGGGATGGCAGCCATGCCGATCAGGATCATGTTGAGCAGGAGCTTCACATAGTCCTTGCCGATGGTCGCCGCCGGCGCATCCCATACGAGGGTCGCCCGCTCGCCCATCATCAGCCCCTCGGCGACGGACTTTGCATCCTGCAGATCGAGTTCGGCTCCCGCCGACCCAGCCGCACCGAAGCAGAGCCGCGCAAATTGCAGCTTGGCCGAAGCTTGCGCCGCGCTCTTCGCGATCAACTCCATCGCGTGGCCCCTCATCTCCGGATCGTCGTCGTCGGCCAGCACCTCGAGCCCGTTCGTGATCGCGCCCACCGGGCTGATGACATCGTGGCAAACCCGGCTGCACATCAACGCGGCGAGTTCCAGTGCGGAGACCTCGGTCGTTGTTTCACTCATATCCATTGCCCCAGAACCCCGAAAACCCTAGAAAGCCTGATACCATCGCACCGCACTCAATGCCAGCCCCGGTGCTTCATTTGCCGCTCAGCCAGCCCTTGTCCGGGTGCTGGCTCCCTCCGTTCCATACAACAATGCCAGAGGACAGCGAATTGACGAGCCTGATTTCCGACAGAGCCGCCCTCACAGATGAATTGCGCCGGATTGCCCTGGCGGCAGGCGCCGCCATCATGGATCATTACCGGACCGATTTTGAAGTCATCCGCAAGGACGACAACAGCCCCGTTACTGCCGCTGACAGGGATGCGGAGGCGCTGATCCTGTCAGGCCTGCGGCAGGCCGTGCCGGAAGTTCCGATCGTATCCGAAGAGGCGGCCTCCGGAGGACACGTTCCGGAGTTCGGGCATCGCTTCTTTCTCGTCGACCCGCTCGATGGGACCAAGGAGTTCATCAACAAGAACGGCGAGTTCACGGTAAATATCGCGCTCATCGAGGACCGTTGGCCAGTCGCCGGCGTTGTCTATGCGCCCGCCAAGGAGCGCATGTTCTTCGGCTACGGGCCAGGCGACGCCTATGAACAAACCGTGGCACCGGGAGGCGCGGCAGATGCCGCGGAACCGCGGCGCATTGCGGCCCGCAAGCCCGACGCGGACGGGCTGGTCGTGATCGCGAGCCGGACACATCGGGACACGAAAACGGATGAATACCTGAACCTTTACAAGGTGAAGGAGTTTCTCGCCGCCGGATCGTCGCTCAAATTCTGCCTGATCGCGGCCGGCGAGGCCGATCTCTATCCCCGTCATGGACGCACAATGGAATGGGATACGGCGGCCGGGCATGCGGTCCTGCTCTCGGCGGGAGGCAGCGTGACCCAGCTCGACGGCACGCCGCTCCTCTACGGCAAGACAGAGCGCGGGCTCGACAATCCCTACTTCGTCGCCCGGGGCGCCCTCGCCTGAATTTTCCGGCCTGAATTTTCAATGTGATGCGGCCTCCTGAGCTCCGGACCGGAATATTTTCCCGGTCCGGAGTCTGGTGCTGTCGAGGCCAACGGAGGCGACCAAGCCGGTCGGCGCGAACCGGCGAACTGGCCCCCCGACCGTCGGGGGTCCGCGCCGACCCCGCCACGCAAAATCGATGCAGGCGGAAAAGCTGGTCGGAAATGAAAGTGCAAGCGCTGTGCCGCGCCGGATAGCCGGGATATCGGAGAAACCGCCGGTCATCGCCCCACAGAAAGACAGAACGGCGAAGAAGCACTCCTCAAGTAAGCGCTGCCGTGCCGGAACGATACGCGGTCAGGGCTTCTTCACCCATTGCCCGGAGGCGTTCTGGACATATTGGCCGGAGGGGGTCTTGGCGATGAGCTTCTCGGCCGCAAGCTTTTCAACCGCGTTCAACGTCGCGCCCGCCGTTTTTGCGGCGATCTCCTGATAGGAGGCGCGGCGGCGCAGGTTGATATCGTTCACCATCGTCCTGAGTTCAGGCGTCGGACTGGCCGTCACGATGCCGACATAACCGGTCAACTGCTCACCGACGAGCCCCTGGGCTTTGGCCGAATCGAGATCGATGGCAAAAGCCGGCGCGGCGGCGAAGAGCGAAGCCGCCAGCATCAGCATCGCAAGAATGGATTTCGGAAAAAGGCGCATGCTCTTCCTCAGAACAGGTCGGGGTTTGACGCGAGCAGATCGTCGAGGTCGCGGTCTATCTTGATCCGCACCTCCTGCTCGATCTTGACGTTCAGATTGATCTCGATGGGTTTGTCCGGTGCTTCGATCTTCACCGTCGGATTGCAGGCGGCGAGCAGCATCGAAACCGCCACGGCGAACAATGCGCCGCGGCTGAAGGAAATCGCTCCAATGGCTTTCGGTTCGCGCAAGCTCATGGCTCCGTCTTTTTGGCGGGAGGCGTCACCGCCGGATTCGATTGCTGTTTTATAAGTTCAAGCGGCCTGAAACCAACGGTACCACGTCGCAACACATCCGCAAGCGATCCTTCCAGCTTCACATTGATGGCGAAAGGATAGCCGTCGTAGAGATCGGGATTTGAACCGCGCAAGGCGAGACTGAGCACGAGATCCCCGTTTGCGTTGCCCGACAAGCCGCCCGATAGCTCCTTGTAGTGAAAGTTGCGCAACGCGTCGGTCAGCAGTTTCGTCTGCTCGCCGGATGCCGCGTCGGCGGCGCCGCTCGTGTAGACGATAATCCCGTCATCTTCGGCCGCCAGGCTTCCATCGAGAAGAATGGGATCGCCGTTCCTGATGACGACGGGAATTCTCCCGCTGATGCGCCCGGTCGCCGTGAGCCCCGGCACCTCCACCATTTTCAGCAGGGCCGCAAGATCGACATCCTGGACGGTGAGGGTGAATTTCGCATCGGACGCAGTGACTGAAGCGCCCGACGAGACCAGTACCAGCTTGCCTTCGGCAAATGGCCAGGTCGCATCCACAATACGCAAGCCGCTTTCATTGAGATCGAAGGCGATCACGCCGTCGGCAAGCGGAACGCCCGCCTGAAGCATTTTCACCTTCAGCGTCTGCACACCCCGAGTCCTGAGCGGCAACAGGCTCGCGAGCCGCACCGTTCCATTGAGCCCTTCCACCGTAGCCGCCGATGCAACGAAACCAAGATTGGCAAGCGTTGCTTGGCCGGAGCTTGTCAGCCCGCGATCCGACAGCACCGCCTCCGCGACATAGCTCGCCTTGCCGCCCATACGGGTCACCGTGCCCTTCAGCATCGGAACAACGGTCTGAAGCTCGAGCTTGCCCGGAGAGAAACTCAGATCGCCGCTTGCGCGGACTTTCCCCTGCCCCGTCGCCATATCGTAGGTGGCCGCCAGATTGCCGAGCCGCGCGCCGCGGATGGCAGGAAGAGCGCTTCGCGCGACGAGCTCCGCGCTGATGACCGGCTGCAGAAATTCGACACGCCCCTCCATCGTCAGTGGGGCGAAACGTTCCGGCTTCGACAGGTCGTCGACCCGGAGCGCAGCCAGATCGAGACGGAATGGCGAAACCTCATCGCCGTTTCCGAAAGTCTTCGACAGCCGCACCGGCCCGGAAAATGAGGCGGAACCGGCGGCTGTCTGACTGAGGGCGAGCTTGTCGAGCGTGGCATCGACAACCACTTCGGCGGCACCGTCCTCTATTTTCGCCTCGGCGCGATACGCGAGCCCGCCTTCGATGTCGAGATAGAAGGGCTGGAGCAGCGGCGACAGCGTGGCAGGCGTGACGCCATTCCGCGCCAACAACAATGAACCTTGGGCCGTCGCCGCACCAGTCTTCGCGGTGCGGTTATAGTTTCCTTCGGCCTGAAGCAGCGGCACGGGTCCGGCATCGCCGCTCTCCGCGGAAAGATCGCTTTCGAAAGAAATCGTCTCTCCGTCGAGCCGGACATTGCCGGACGCAATCACGGGCGCGAACCGCGCGGGCGCAACGGTTTCGGAAATCTTCATCGCATCCGTCGTCACCACAGTCGCCGTTCCGTCTGTCGTCACTTCGAGAGGCCCGCTGAGCAGAAAACCGCCCTCCGCCGTTTCCAGCCTGACCTGCGCGTTATCGACATGAACCGGCGGCAGCGACAGCGCGCCGTCCTCGCCTCCACCGGCAAGCAGCGGGTCGAGCACGCCGAGCGACACCCCGCCTTCTGCCAGACGAACCCGAAGCCATGCCTCGCCAATGTCGATCGACCGGACCTGGCCGGACAACAATTCGCCCGGCGCATAGGCGACTGTGACGCTGTCGACCGTGGCATCCGGATTTCCGGCAGGGCCAATTTTTATGTCGTAAAGGGAAATGCTCCGGAGGCCGATGAAACCCACGCTGAACGATACCGGCTCGACGCCTCGCTGCGCCAGCGCCCGTCCGATGACCTGCTCCGCCAGCGCCGCCCGTTCTGTCCAGACGTATAGCAGCGCCGCACCGGCCAGCACGAGCACAAGCGCGGCAATGAAAGCGATCCGGCCCCGCCATGAATTCAGCATCGCGCCTCTTCCATTCTGTATCGCACGCGTGCTTGCCCTTTTCCGGTCACCGTTTCGCCATCCTGCACCGCCATTATCGCCCCGCGCCGCCGCCCGGGGATTAATGCTGTAAACTTCGCATGAATTGGGGGCGATTCGATGGCGGCAAGGTTCGACAGACGCCGGATTCGACAAGCAAGGAAGCGGAAATGACGACAAGACAGCGCCCGATGAAATCCCACCCCGTAACCGTTCACGCACCGGCACGCGCCGACCGGCTCGCATGGCAGCTCGCCGCCGGTATTCTTGCGCTTGCAGCGCTGATTGTTTTCTCTTCCGCTCCCGCCTTCGCGCAGACGAACCAGCAGCAGCAACAGACGGATACCTACCAGGAAGGCGAGATCGTCAAGGAGGCGGGCGACTTCTTCGGCGCCGTGTCGAAGGGTCTCGCCGATGCGATCAACACCGTCTTCGAGCGCTACGGCGAGCCGAACGCCTATATCAAGGGCGAGGAAGCGAGCGGTGCCTTCGTTCTCGGCCTGCGCTACGGACAGGGCGAGCTGGTGATGAAAAACGGCACGCGCGAGCGGGTTTACTGGCAGGGCCCGAGCGCCGGCTGGGACTTCGGCGGCAACGCGGTGAAGGTCTTCACGCTGATCTACAACCTCCCGAACGGCGAAACGATCTATCAGCGCTTTCCGGGCGTCGAAGGAAGCGCCTACCTCGTGGGCGGCATCGGGATCAACTACCAGCAGCGCGACGACATCGTGCTCGCACCGATGCGCTCCGGCGTCGGCCTGCGCCTCGGTGCCTCTGTCGGCTACCTCAAATATACGAAAACCCGCGAGTGGCTGCCGTTCTGACGGTAGAAGCGTTACGGCTTTTCTGGCAGGCTGACGCACCTTTTCCACCACCCCGTGACGTCGCCGAAGCCAGCGATGGGAGGATCCCATGATCGAAAGCCTGATGCTGATGGCGCTTGGCTTTCTCGTCGCAACGCTGTTCGCGATCGTCGCCGCGCAGTTCGTGTGGCGGCGTGCGGTGACGGTGACGACGCGCCGGCTGGATGAAAACGGCAGCATGGCCGCCAGAACGGCGGAACTGGATGAGATGCTGCAACGCCAGGAACGCGAAGCGGCGCCGCTGCATGACGAGATCGAAAGGCTGCGTGCGCAGCGGCAGGAACTCGCCGACGCCAACAACGACCTCGCCCGCGAGAATAATCGCCTGATCGCGGACGCCCGGGATTTGGCGAGCGAAATCAACCGGTTGACCACCGAGGTCGCGACCCGCGACGCGCGCCTCGACGGCGCCGGAGCCGACCTCGGCAGCCTCGAACGGGCAATCGCCGAAGAGGCCCGCCGCCACGAGGAAACGCGCGACCACCTGCAAAGCCTGAGCGCGGCGGCCGCGCAGCTGGCCGCGGACCTGCGCGCCGCGGGCCCGGCGGAAGCGCCGAAAAGCGTTGCGCCGCAGGCACTTGAGCCCTATCCGGACGACGAGCGCGACGAGGATGCGCGCACCCTCGCCGAGGTGAAAGCCTCGCTGCTCGCCGAACTGGACAACACGCCGGAACCGGAGCAGGCGCCGGACCGGGAACCGGAAATGGCTGAAAACAGCCATATCGGCGACCGGACGCTCGCCGCCCGCATCCGCGCGCTCGAGGCCGGCGTCGCCCCCCAATAGGCGCCAAGCCCTTCTTTTATTTGCCGGAATCAGCGCAAGCTGATCTTCTTGATGCCGGGTACCGCATTGGGGAGAACCGCCATGACGAGTTTCGCTTATCCGCTGACCGGCCTGGTCACGCTCATCACGCTGATCGTCTATTTCTGGATGGCCTACAAAGTCGGCAAGGCACGGACAACGCACAATATTTCCGCTCCGCGCACCGACGGCCCCGACGATTTTCTGCGCGTCATGCGCGTCCATGCGAACACCGCCGAGGGGCTGCTGATCTTCCTGCCGTCGCTCTGGCTCTTCGCGCTGACGCTCGGCGACATGTGGGCAGCGCTGGTCGGTGTGATTTATCCAATTGGCAGAGTGGTTTACGCGAGAGGCTATTATGCCGCCGCGCTGAAACGCTCGACCGGCTTCACCATCGGCCTGCTGTCGACGTTGGTGCTGTGGCTCGGCGCGCTGATCGCGCTCGCCATGCAGGCGATCGCCGCCTATCTCTAGCGGCCAACACACTGATTTTATGGAAGAATCTGGTATCCCCTAGGGGA